>JBHLOI010000014.1:0-66377 GCA_048940645.1 Promethearchaeota archaeon
TTAATATTATATTATTTATTATTACTTGTCCAAGTAAAAATTAAGATTTGAAAAAAGATAATTAGTGCCTTATATGAATATACGTTCGAAAGCCCCTTTCAGAGTGAGTTTTGGAGGAGGAGGTACTGATATGGCACCTTATTGCACAGAACATGGAGGTTGTGTAATTAGCACAACAATCGACCGCCATGTATATATTACAATTAAACCTCGAACCGATAACAAGATTAAAGTGATTTCCACAGATTATAATGAAGATTACACATTTAAAGTTGGAGACGCTAATTATTCTGAGGGTTATGAATTATTTAAAGGTACAGTGAATATATTAGAAATCCCTGACGGGTTTGATATTATAGTATCTTCAGATTTGCCTGCTGGTTCGGGTATGGGTGGATCTTCTACTTTGTGTGTTGCACTTATAGGAGCATTTAATGAATTCTATAAATTGAACTTGACAAAACATGAGATTGCTCAAAAAGCTTATGATATTGAAAGAATTGAGCTAAAGCAGAAAGGAGGATATCAAGATCAGTTTGCTGCTGCATATGGGGGTTTTAATTTTATTGAATTCACAGATAAAGTAAAGATGTTTCCAATAAATACAACAGCAGAGATGATTAACGAGATACAATATAGAACAATTTTATGTTATGTAGGTGGTTCTCATTTTTCTTCAGACATCCAAGATGAAGTATTAAAAGGTTATAAAATTGAAAAGAAATCTTTTATAGAAACTATGCAGGATCTAAAAGATGTTGCATATGAAATGAGAACAATAGTTGAATCTAAAGATATGAGTAAATTAGATCAGTTTGGGGAACTTATTCATAAAGGATGGTTAGCTAAGAAAAGTCTTAGTTCGAAAATCACAAATGAAAACATAAAAAATTTCTATTTAACCTCAAGAAAATTTGGCGTAATTGGTGGTAAATTACTTGGAGCAGGAGGAGGTGGACATCTTCTTCTCTTTTCAGATCCTGACAAAAAATTTGATGTTATTAATGAATTAAAAAAAATTGGAGGAGTTATAGTAAATTTTCATTTTAATCCCAAAGGATTAGAAGTTTGGAAATATAATATTTAGATGTATAGATAAAAGTGATATTTATGGAAAATGAAATAATTTCTATATTGAATGAGACTATCAAAATTAAGGAAGATATTAAAGAGTTAACCCCTCTAATAGCAAATATTTCTAAAGAAATTGTAAAGGCATATAGAAATAAGAAAAAAGTGGTATTATTTGGAAATGGGGGAAGTGCTGCAGATGCACAACACATTGCTGCAGAATTTGTAGGAAAATTTTATAAAGATCGTGAATCCCTTCCTGCTTTAGCATTTCACACAAACACATCTGTAGTTACAGCTACTGCAAATGACTATGGCTATGATTTTGTATTTGAGAGACAAGTTTCTTCTTTTGTTGAGGCGGGAGATATTGCTATAGGAATTAGTACTTCTGGAAATTCTCCTAATGTGATAAAAGGATTAGTTAAGGCTAAAGAGAAGGGAGCAATTACTGTAGGTTTTACGGGACAAAAAGAAAATCAGATAGAAAAGATTGTAGATTATTGCCTAAAGATGCCTTCTACAGATACACCGAGAATTCAAGAGGGGCACATCACTGTAGGACATATTATATGTTATTTAGTTGAAAAAGAACTATTTAGTTAATAAGTAATTAGAAAAAGTATGATAACCAATAATAAAGCAATATTTCTAGACAGAGATGGAGTTATAAATGAAGAAGTCAGTTACCTCTCTAACCTTGACGATTTTCAGTTAATTGAAGGATCTGCTGAAGCTTTAAGAATTCTTAAGGATTTAGGTTATTTCTTAATTGTCATAACTAATCAAGCGGGAATAGCAAGGGGATTTTTTACAGAAGATACTCTTAAGGAGATTCATAATAAGATGGCTCAAATTTTAAAACAAAATAATACGGAACTCGATGATATATTTTATTGTCCTCATCATCCTGACTTTACAGGAGTGTGTAATTGCAGAAAACCCAACCCTGGGATGATATTACAAGCAAAAGATAAATATAATATTAACTTAAGAGATTCTTTTATGGTTGGAGATACGTTAAATGATATTGAGACAGGTTTAGCAGCTGAATGCCAAACAGTATTAGTTTTAACTGGTTATGGGATTGAAGAAAAAAAGAAGATCAATGATATCATACCTGATTTTATTTTTCCTAATTTATTGGAATTTGCTAAAAATTTAAAATTAGATTCAAAATTATAGATTATTAAAAAATAATGATGTGAAGATAATATGAAATTCTTTATAGATACCGCTAATTTAGACCAAATTAAAGAAATGCAGGATTTGGGAATAATCGATGGTGTAACCACCAATCCTACATTATTATCAAAGGAGGGTGCTGAGCCTATAGAACAATTAAAAAAAATTTGTAAAATAGTAGATGGACCCATAAGTGCAGAAGTTGTTGGATTAAAAACAGAAGAAATGGTTAAAGAGGCAAGAGAATTAGCTAAAATCGCTCCTAATATCGTTATTAAAATTCCAATGACAAGGGATGGCATTAAAGCTGTTAAAATTCTTGAATCAGAAGGAATCAAAACAAATGTAACATTAGTTTTTTCCCAGAATCAAGTCTTAATTGCGGCTAAAGCAGGCGCTTCCTATATAAGTCCCTTTATTGGAAGATTAATGGATGATGGACAAGACGAGATTGATATGTTATGGGAAACCATGGAGATTATTAAAGCTTATAATTTTAAATCCGAAATAATTGTAGCTTCTGTAAGAAATTCCAGGCATGTAATTGAAGCTGCAAAGATGGGGGCTCACATCGCAACAATTCCTTTTAATGTGCTTGAAAAAATGTTCAAACATCCTAGAACCGACCAAGGTTTAGATGCCTTTCTTAAAGATTGGGAAAAGTTACAAGCTCAATTAAAAAAATAATCAAGATTTAAAAATGGATTTAATTGAATTGATACCTAATTGGAAGAATAAAAAAGTCTTAGTAATAGGAGAAGCATTAATAGATACATACATTTTTGGACAAGCTGATAGAATTTCTCCCGATGCTCCGATCCCTAATGTAAAAATTGAACGTCATGAGACTTATTTGGGAGCTATTGGGTTAGTGTTACAATTTATAAAGTCATTAGGTGGAAATCCTGAGCTATGTACAATTGTAGGCGATGATTATGAAGGTGATTTCTTTGTCAAAAAAATCGAAGCTTTGAACTTTGATTCCTCGAATATTATTATTGATAATGATACTAACACGCCACAGATTACTCGAATAAAAGCGATGAACCAACATTTATTAAGACTAGAAACAGATTATACAACAGAGATTTCACCCAGCGCCATTAACGATTTTTTTGGCATAATTCAAACGGGTTATGAAGATATTGATTCAATTATAATTTTGGATTATGGTGCTGGTGGCCTTTTTCACGATGATTTTATTTCGAGATTATTGAGTACGTTAAAAGAAGTATATAAAGAGACTCCTATATTAGCGCGTCCGAATGTATCAAATTACTACCTCTATGAAGATATTGACTTAATGAAGATTAATTTACAAAAAGCATTAACCAATTTTTCAATAGATTGTTGGACTGAAACGAGTATTATTATTGCTGGGAAGCGTATTATCAATTCATCCAAATGTAAGAATTTACTTCTAAACTATTTGGAAACTGATTCTTTTCTTTTTTATAAAGACCAAGAAAAGGTTGAAAAAATAAAACCGATTTTAAACCAACCTGTTAGAAGCCATGTGGCAGTTGGTAGTTCTATTATAGCAGTTTTAGGCCTAACTTATGCATCTAATATTCCTGTCTTAGATGGGGCAAAAATTGCTATGGCCGCAGCAGCACTTTCAGCAACTTTTCCACCGGTAGAATTTTTTAATTCAGAAACTCTCAAGAATTATATTTCAACAAATTTTGTAGACTAATTATAAAAAATTGTGTATGATTTAGTGAAAATCTCGAAAAAAGATGAAAAACAGATTTTAGGAGAGATCATTGATCTTAAAAAAGATATCTTAAAAATGCTATATCAAGCACAATCAGGACACCCAGGAGGCTCATTATCCTGTGTAAATATAATCTTTCTGCTGTATACTAAAATTATGAAATTTAAAAAGGATAATCCTTTATGGGAAGAGAGAGACATATTTATCTTAAGTAAAGGTCATGCTGCCCCTGCTTTATATGCCGTATTATCTAAAATTGGACTAATCGACAGACAAGCATTACTTACACTTAGGAAATTTGGATCAGATTTACAAGGTCATCCTGTAAAAAATCCTAAATTAGGAATAGAGATTTCCACTGGTTCATTAGGGATGGGTTTATCAATAGGCGTCGGATGTGCTTTAGCATCTAAAATAGATAAAAGGCAGAATTTCATTTATGTGCTGATTGGTGACGGAGAATTAAATGAAGGTGCAATATGGGAAGCAGCTATGGCAGCAAGTCATTATAAATTGGATAATTTAATTGCGATTGTAGACCGTAATGGTATTCAGATCGATGGATCAACTGAAGAAATTATGGCATTAGAACCCCTAGCCGAAAAATGGAAGGCTTTTGGCTGGGAAGTAATAGAAGTTGATGGTTCAAATCTCAATGATATAATTCAAGGATTTGAAAAATCTAAAAAAATTTTAAGAAAACCTAAAGTAATAATTTTTTACCTCATCAAGGGCTCAGAGGTCTCATTCATGGAGCACACAAGAAAATTTCATGGAAGGGCACCCAATAAGGAAGAATATGAGAATGCAATTATTGAGCTTGAAAATATTAAAAAAAATTTAGTTTGAGGTAATTTAAGTGGAAGAAAAATTACTTCGGGACACTTTTGGAGATTATTTAGTGAAAGCGGGTAAATTAAATACAGATCTAGTAGTATTAGATGCTGATGTATCCAGTTCAACAAGAACCAACAAATTTGGTAATGAATTTCCTCAGAGATTTTTTAATATGGGAATTGCAGAACAAAACATGGTTGGTGTAGCTTTAGGATTTGCTATTTCTGGTAAAGTTCCAGTAGTTAGTGGGTTCTCTATATTTACTACAGGAAGAGCTTGGGAGTTTATACGGTTAGCTTCTCATGACAATTTAAATATTAAATTTGTAACCACCCATGCGGGTATTGTAGGTGAAGATGGGGGTACTCATCATGCTTTAGAGGACTTGAGTATAATGTCTGTTTTACCTCATTTGAATGTTTTAGTGCCTGCAGATAACATTGAGCTGATTGAAATTTTGGATTATGCTTTAAAATCCCATGGGCCTTTTTATATAAGACTGCCAAGAGGATCTTTTCCAAAGATTCATAATCAAGATTACAAATTTAGGCTTGGAAGACCTGATATATTGAGAGAAGGCAATGATATCTGCTTGATAGCAGCTGGATATGGTAATTTTTTAGCTTTGGAATCGATATCAAAAATTGAAAAAGAGTTAAATATCTCAACGAAAATTATTAATCTTCCCAGCATAAAACCAATTGACAAAGAAGCTTTAAGAAAAGAAGTAAAAAATATGAAAGCTATAATAGTAATTGAAGAACATAATGTTTATTGTGGATTAGGCGCTATTGTAGCAAGGATAATAACAGATGTATATCCAATAAAAATTAAATGCATAGGAATAGAAAACTCATTTGGTTCTTCAGGAAATAGAGAAGACTTATTAGATTTTTTCTGCTTAAATTCAGAAAAAATAATTGAAGAAGTAAAATTAATGTTAAAAACAAATTTATAGATTATATTTAAAAGAAACATGAAGAAAATCGCAGTATCTATACATGCTAAAGATAATTTTAACCCAGATATTTTAAAAAATTTAAAAGAAATAGATTTCATTCACATTGATGTTATGGACGGTAAATTTGTAGATTCTTTGAATTTAAATTTAGATATTTTTAAAATTGTTAAGGAAAATTTTGAAATACCAATATTAGCTCATCTTATGGTGATCGATCCGTTAAATTACGTTAATGTGATTATTAATTATGTTTATGCGTTTTTATTTCACTTTGAAATAGAAACAGATATTATCAGTGTCATTGAAGCAGTAAAAAAATATAATAAAAAAGTAGGGTTAGTATTAAATCCCAGTACTAACATTTCAGACATTTTAGAATATTTATCTTTATTAGACATCATTTTAGTCTTAGGAGTTAATCCAGGTTGGTCTGGACAGAAGTTTATTCCAAAAACTATTAATAAGATTGAAGAATTAGCAAATTACAAGACTAATTATAATTTTCTAATAGATGTTGATGGAGGAATTAATCCTGAAACTGCTAGAAGTCTAATAAACGCAGATATTTTAACAAGCGCAAGCGCAATTCTAAATGCAAAAGAACCAAATGCTATAATTCAAAAATTAAAAACTATTTAATCCCGAACTAATTTTTTGATTATATTTAAAACTTTTCTAATTGCTTTTGTCAGATAATTTTCTCTAACCAATAAAGCCTCAATATTATTTAAATCTTGCTTTCTAATAATTTTAAAGATTATATTTAAACATATATATGAAAAACAAAAAATAATTATAGAAAATAAATTAAAATATCTGAAAAAATCAAGATGGAGGAGATTTAATAAATAATTATTAAAATCGTTTAAAAAGAAAAACTCTAATAATAATGTCAAGCCAAAAGATATAAAAAATGCAAAATATTGAAAAAGAGTTTTTTTGATATTTGCCTTGATCTTAAAGATTTTATTAATTAATATAAAAAGGACGATAAAATACAAGATATTTATAATTAATAAAGTAAATAATGCCCAGATTATACCGTAATACATTATTACGACTATGAAACAAATTAATCTTAATGGTACCCAAATTAAATAAATTGGAATATATATAATGCCTTTATTCATTGCCCTAATCAATCCTAAAAAGAATATATTTTGGATATTAAAAATTATGGGCAATATCATAATTTTCAATATTATTGAATAATCAATGTAAATTTCACCATAAATCAGAAAAAGAAAAAAATCAATTATAAAATAAAGTAAACCGGTAATAAATAAGACTCCAAACAAAATATAATTAAATATTGTTTGATAAATTTTTATTATTTCTTCCGTTTCCTCTTTTGCATATAATCTCGTAAAAGATACAGCTAAAGGGTTAGATAATGAATTAAGCGATTGGGAACCAACATTAGTATAATTCGCCCCGATATTATATCCCGTTACAACTTCAGGCGATTCAAATATGCCTATTGATTGAGTTTGAAGCTCCCTTAAAACACTATCACCAAAATTTTTAACACTGAAGGGTGTTCCATATTTATATAAATTAATTAATGTAGCACGAAAGTTTTCAGGTGGTTCTTCAGTTTTTTTAATTTTAAATTTTATTTTAATAGTAAGGTATGTTACATTTATGAGAAATGGAATTACTGATGATAATAAAATAATCACTGCTAAAAGCTCTAATATAATAAGATGTTGGAAAAAGAATAAAATTACAAATCCAATTATTTGTATAACGTAATTTAAAACTAATAAGTAAAAAACTAAGTTAAAAAGATTTAATGCCCGGTAAATGTCATATATATCCAAATTTAAGCTCTTTATTATAATTAATGGAGATAAAATTAAAAAAAGATTAGTATAAATTCCAAGGTTAATTTGAAAAAGTTCTATAGAAAAAATGAATAAAGCTATTGCTATTCCAAAAAATAAAGATACAAATAAAATCCTTAACCCAAGAGCATTTCGAATAAATGACTTTAATTTTGTATTCTGCTCTAATGAATGATATGATGCAATGTAATAGTTTATTGTAATTCCAAAACTTGGTGGGAAAAAAATCAAAATAAGCGAAAAAAGTGAAGTATAAGATAGCGCAAGAATTAAATAACCCCATTCCTGTTGTGTAATCATACGTGCCAAAATAAAAGATGTCACAAGGGATAAAAAGAACCCACTATATATATGTAAAATAGAAAATAGGGAATTCTTAACAAAGGCTCTGCGACTTTTAATTAAAGACCTTCTTGGAGCCTCTCCTTCAATATCATTCATTTTTTGTAATTCTGTGCGATTAGAAATTAAAATAAATTATAAAACTAGTGATTCATCTCAAAGAACTGTTTAATTTTTGTTGCTATATAATTTTGATCACTATCTTTAAATCTCAACGAAAATGGTAAAGATAAAATTTTTTTTGATATTTTTTCTGTATTTGGAAAATCTCCTTCTTTATAACCAAATTTATTTTTATAATATGTTTTTAAATGGATTGGTGGAAAATATATTTTTGTATAAATTCCATTATTTAGAAGAAATTCTTGTAAATTAGATCTATCCTCTGGATTTTTTAAGAAAATAGTATATAGTTGATATACCGTTCTAGTTCCTTCTAATTCTGGATTTATTTTAATCTGAGGTATTTCTGTTAAGATTCTATCATAAAATTTACCCTTTTCTCTTCTTAATCTAATAATTTTTTCAATTTTTTCTAACTGGGAAATCCCTAAAGCAGCTCCTATGGATGCTAATCTAAAATTATATCCTATTTCAATATAATCCATTTCGTTAATATTTGAAAAATAATTTACACCTTTTTGTTCAACTCTACCATGACTTCTTATTAATAAAAGTTTTTCAAATATATCTTTATCATCAGTTATAACACCTCCTCCTTCTCCAGTTGTAATTATCTTATTTTGACAGAAACTTAGAACCCCTGCGTTACCTATAGTACCAGTAAATCTATTTTTAATTTTTGCTCCAAAACTTTCTGCATTATCTTCAATCAAAACTAACTTGTAATCATCAGCAATTTCTCTTAATGCCTCAATATGTTTGCAGACTTTTCCTCCATAATGCATTGGGATTATTACTTTTGTTTGATCTGTTATTTTTTCCTTTACATCTTCAGGGTCTAATCCTAATGTTTCATCTTCAATTTCAGCAAAAATAGGTTTAGCACCTGCTAATATTACACAATTTGCGGTGGCTATAAACGACATAGACGGTACTATAGCTTCTCCAGATGTTATCCCATATGCTAATAATACTGCATGCAAGGCAGATGTACCTGAATTAAATGTTATACTATATTGCGAATTAAAATAATCACTTAATTTATCTTCAAAATCTTTAATTTCAGGTCCTATTGCCCAATAAGAACCTCTCTTTATAACGGATACAACATTCTCTATATCCTTTTTATCCCAATAAATATCAAAAAGTGGATAATTCTTATCCATTCATATTTCACTTGTTTAATAGCCTTAAATTAACTTTAATTCTCTTAAAATATCTTTTATTTCATCCTTGCTTAAAGCAGTAGCATGTTCAGTATTGTAATGAAAATCTTTATCAAGAATCGCTTTAATTCCATTTTTTTCCACTTTATAATGTGAGTTATCGTAGTTAAAATGCGCTAATGGATAGATACAATACATTCCGTTAAGTTCATAACATGATGAAAACTCTATAGGAGAGATTAAAACCTCATTAAGTTTTTCTCCCATTCGAGGACCAATTATATTTATTTTAATAGATTTTGGGTCTTTACCAATTTTTGGTGCATATTCTTCAATCAAAATTTCTATAAGGTCCTTTATGAAGAAACTAGGCATCTTGAGCACAAAAATCTCGCCGCCTTTAGCCATAACAGCAGCTTTTAAAACCAATCCAACAGCTTGGGATATCGAAAGAAAAAATCTCTTCATTTTTTCATCGGTTAATGTAACATAATTTCCTGTTTTAATTTGTTCCTTAATTAAAGGAATAACTGATCCTCTTGATCCTAAAACATTTCCAAAACGAACTATTGATATTTGAGTTTTATGAGTGCCTTTTGCTATTTCTCTTGAGATACATAAGCGCTCTCCTAGCATTTTTGTTGCTCCCATAACAGTTGTAGGGTTTACTGCCTTATCTGTAGATATGTGAATAACCTTTTTTACATTACAATTAAAAGCAGCTTCAATAATGTTTTCTAAACCATGAATATTTACATTTATTGCTTCCATTGGATTGTATTCGCTAATGGGAACATGCTTTACAGCAGCTGCATTGAAAATATAATCTACATTATTAGCAGCTCTTAAAGTTCTTTCGTAGTCTCTAATATCACCTAATAGAAATCTCAATTTTAATATTGAATCCTTAAACCTTAATCTTGTTTTCCATAACTCATTTTCTGAATTTGATAAGATTCTAATAGTTTTTGGATTCATATCTAATAGTTGAGCTACAATTTCAGAACCAATGGTTCCAGTACCCCCAGCTACTAAAATTGTTTTGTCTTTAAAAAAAGTTGAATAATCCAACAAGAATTCACTATATCAATATTATTTATGAATATAAATCTTTGATTGTTTTTTTAAATTATATATTTAGAGTAAAATTTAAGCAATATTTTAACATTAAGAATGTTATTTATTATATTAAATTTATATGAGTTTAATAAAATCTATTTTCGTAAATTCAAAGTTAAGAGAATAGAAGAAAATTTTTGAATTTTGTGCTTAAAATTGCGGATTAAAATAGGAGATAAGTTAATTGGGAATGGTTTTCCGTGTTTTATTATAGCAGAAGCAGGAGTTAACCATGATGGAGATATTGGAAAAGCTAAAAAACTTATTGAAATCGCAAAAGATGCAAATGTAGATGCGATTAAATTTCAAACATGGATAACTGAAGAAATTGTTACAAAATCCGTAGAAATGGCAAAGTATCAAAAAGAAAATATAGGGAAAAAAGAATCACAGTTCGAAATGATAAAAAGATTTGAGTTAACTTATGATGAATTTAGAGAACTAAAAAAGTATGCCGATAAACTAAAAGTAACTTTTCTTTCAACCCCTGCTGATGAAAAAAGCGTAGATTTTTTGGAAGAAATTGAAATACCTGCATATAAAATTAGTTCTGGAGATTTGACAAATAACTTTCTATTGAAAAAAGTTGCCAAAAAAGGTAAACCGATAATTTTATCTACAGGAATGGCTAATTTGCATGAAATTGAGAAAGCAATAAGTATTATTTATGATAATGGCAATGATAAATTGATATTATTACATTGTACGTCCCAATATCCTACAGAATATAATGATGTTAATTTGAGAGCAATGATCACCCTTAAAAATTCTTTCAATCACATAGTGGGTTATTCAGACCATACTCTTGGAACATTGGTTCCTCAATTAGCTGTAGGCCTCGGGGCTAAGTTGATTGAAAAGCATTTCACTTATGACAAACATGCGATAGGGCCAGATCATATCTGTTCATTGGATCCAGTTGAATTGAAGGATTTAGTAAAAAAAATTAGAACAGTTGAATTAATCCTTGGAAAGAGTAATAAAGAACCGAGCAAGGAAGAATTAGAATTGAGAAAGATAATAAGAAAAACTGTTGTTGCTAAGATAAACATTCCAAAAGGGAGTAAAATCACTGAAGAAATGTTAACAGTTAAAAGATCAAAAGGAACCATTGAACCAGAAGAAATTTCTGATTTACTAGGAAAAATTGCATTAAAAAATATAAAGAAAGATCAACCTATAAATAAAATAGATTTAAATTAATAAAAATAAAAAAATGCTAATTAAATGAGAGAAATTGGTGGATATTTTGAATTGGAACTGGAGAAGAGAAAAGAATATCATCCAGAAGCATTAAGACTTAACAGTGGAAGAAATGCCTTATATTATATTTTAAAAGTTTTGGAACCAGCTAAGATTTTTATACCCTATTATATTTGCGATAGTGTACTAGAACCGATACACAAATTAAAAATTGAGCTTGAATTTTATCATATAAATAAAAAGTTTGAACCAGAAATACCAACCAATTTTAATCAAAATGATTTTGTCTTATCTGTTAATTATTTTGGAATTAATGATTCAATTGTAAAATTTTTAGCAGCTACTATTAAGAATCTTATAATAGACAATTCCCAAGCATTTTATTGCAAACCTTATAAATATCCAACCTTTTATTCAACCAGAAAATTTTTTGGAGTTGTCGATGGAGGTTATTTATATATAGAAAAATTTTTAGAAGAAGAATTAGAACAAGCTATCTCTTATAAAAATTATTCTCATATATTAAAAAGATGGGAATTGGGAGCAGATGCAGGTTATGAAGATTATTTAAAAGTAGAAGAATTTCTCTCACACGATCCTATTAAAAGAATGTCAAATTTAACTCAAAATATTTTATCCTCAATTAATTATAAGAAAGTAAAGTTAACTAGGGAAAGAAATTTTATTTTTCTTCACAAAAATTTAAAGGATCTCAATGAATTACCTATTAATCTTGAAAATTTAAATGGTCCAATGAAATATCCTTTCTTAATTAATAACCGAAAATTAAAACAATTTTTAATAGACAATAAAATATATATCTCAACTTACTGGCAAGAAGTAATTGATAGAGTAGAAAAAAGTAGTTTTGAATATTATTTAACAGAAAATCTAATTCCAATACCAATAGATCAAAGATATAATCTTTCAGATATGAAATTAATTATAGAAAAAATAAAAGAGGTAATATAATGGTTTATTTAAAAGAACTTTCCAGAAAAGACATTCCAATGATAAATAAATGGAGAAATGATCCAGAAATTATTGATTTTTTAGGAGGCCCATTTCGTTATATTAATATCGAAATTGAAGAAGCTTGGTTTGAGACATATTTAAAAAATCGCGATAAACAAGTAAGATGTTCTATTTTTTTAGATTCTGATGAAAAACTGATAGGTCTCGTTAGTCTTTTAGACATTGATCATATTAGTAAATCGGCAGAATTTCATATAATGATTGGTGATAATAGAAACTATGATAAAGGATACGGTACTGAAGCTACAAGCCTCATGTTAAATCATGCTTTCAATAATCTTAATTTAAATCGTATTTATTTGAAAGTTTTAGAAGATAATCCACGCGCAATTAAAATATATGATAAATGTGGTTTTAAAAAAGAAGGAGTTTTACGTTCTGCGGTCTACAAAAACGGTTCTTATAAAAATTTAATTCTTATGAGTATATTGAAAAAAGAATTCACCATTATTTAGTAATTCAATATTTTTTAAACGATTGTCTCATCATAGCCAACTCGGTATAAGGGAAAGAAATCTCTATTTTCTTTCGTTAATGAATTCAAAGAAGTTAGTTCTTTATATATTTTAGAATCAAACATTATCTTACCTATATAAAATGGCAAATAAGTTTTAGAAAAACCTTTTTTGAAATTAAATAAACTATCATTTTTTGCTCTACCTCCACCAAAGTAAAGATAATTTAATCCGTGTTCTTTAGCCCATTCAATTGCGCCCCATAAAACTGCCCGAGAAGGAGGATTTTTGAAACTATAGTTTGTAGCACTTAGATGATAATGCAATATCTGATTTCCTTTTAAAAACATTGCGCTAGAGCCCACAATATTATCTTTATTCTTACAATAGATAAGTAAATTTCCAAAATTGTAATGGTTCTTAATAAACTCATGTGGAAAATAATATTTTTTTGTTGCGTTGTTTTTATCCATGGTTTCATAGTATAGGGATACAAATTCATTAATCTCTTCGGTAGTGGGGTTATCCGCTATAACTATTTTTTCAAATTCGGTAAGGGCTTTTTTAGTATAATATCTAGTATTTTTTGCCATATTACCCCAAATCTCTTCATAATCTTGAGTCAAATCAAGAACAACAACATCATTCAAATAGATTGTATTAAATAATTTCTCAAAATTGACCCAATTTTTTAGAATTGGATAAAAACGAATGAACTCACATACATATTTCTGCTCTCCTGCATATTCAAGATATTCATTGAAAAATATTTCCAGAGAATCTTCTAATTCATCACAATCATCTACTGTTGGATAAATTAAGGGTCCTCCATAACCATAAGGAGTAGTTAAATCATAATAATTATAATCCTTAAAAAGATCAATATTTTTAATTTTTCTTATAAGATGGCTCCAAAAAATCTTTACATTTTTATCTTCCCAATAAAGACCTTCTGGCAAAACATCATAAGTTTTAGAATACAGATCAAAATATTCATATCTAAAATAAATATCCATTAATTCTTGAAAATTTGATCTAAGAATCCTGTTCCATTCTATTTTGTTTTTTATGATCTGCATCTTAACTTTAAATTCTTTAATATATTAGTAAGTACTTAAGTTATTTTTAAATAATACTTTCCACATCTATTAAATTATCTGAAAAAAATTTAAACTCTTTTTGGGAAAAATCTTCGTATGAAAAAAATTGCGGTAGTTACTGGTTCTAGAGCAGAATATGGAAATATTTATTTATTACTTAAAAAAATTCAAGAATCTAAAGATTTGGAATTACTTTTTTATGTTACAGGAATGCATTTATTAGAAAAGTACGGAAATACAATTGAATTAATTAAAAAAGATAATGTACCAATACATAAAATAATTCCAATGTATCCAAAGGAGGATATAACTAGTTCAGAAACTCTTGGTAATGCTATAGGTCTAGCAATACAAGGTTTTACAAATTCATTTCATAACGATAAACCAGATTTATTATTAATCCCTGGAGATAGGTTTGAAATTTTCAGTGCTGTAATCGCAGCAGCTAGTTTAAACATTCCAGTTGCTCATCTCCAAGGAGGTGATAGTGCTGAATCTAGTCAAGTTGATGAAAGAATAAGGCATTCAATATCTAAGTTTGCACATCTTCATTTTCCTGCTTGTAAATCAAGTGCAGAAAGATTAAAAAAGATGGGAGAAGAAGAGTGGAGAATTCACAATGTTGGTGGGGTTTCACTCGATCAAATATATGAAATGCAATTGTTGGAAAAGGAAATAATATTCAAAAAGCTTGGGCTTGATATTGATAAAACTACTGCGTTATGTATATATCATCCATATATCCCTGAAGCAGAAAACGCAGGTAATCAAATGGAGGAGATTTTAACTGCTTTAAGCCAAATGGACCTTCAAACGATAATATTTTACCCTAACAACGATCTAGGAAGCGATAAAATTATTCAAGTGATTGAAAGTAAAAGAAAAGTAAAAAATTTTAAAATCTTTAAAAACATCCCTCGATTTGATTATTTAAGTATACTAAAAAACATTGATTTGTTTATAGGAAACTCAAGTAGTGGAATTGTAGAGGTTCCTACGTTTAAATTACCTTTTTTAAATATAGGACCACGTAATAAAGGTAGAGAAACAGGAATTAATACTATTAATATAACTACTATCAATGCAGAGAACATAAAATTCGAAATTAAGAGAGGCCTATCAGAAGAATTTAAATTAATATGCCAAAAAACAGTAAATCCTTATGGAAATGGAAAAGCTTCTGAAAAAATTGTAAAGATACTTGAAGATCTCAAAATTGATAAAAGGTTTACATCAAAAATTTTGACATATTAAATAGGTAGTATTGAAAAAAAGTTTTTTTTCCATTACCAGATTGTCCAGCCGCCATCAACCATTAGTATATGACCAGTTATATAAGATGCTGCTTTTGAAACAAGGAACAACACTGGACCTGCAATTTCTTCGGGTTTGGCCATTCTATTGAGTGGTACTTTTTTATTATAGTTACTCAGGAAAGGTTCTTGTTGATTGTCAAAAACACCGCCAGGAGCTATCACATTTGCGCGGATGTTATCTTTTCCATAATATGTTGCGATATATTTTGTTAGCATATTGATTCCCCCTTTTATGGCTGCATATGGAATAGCATTTGTCATCTCTGTACCTTCATAGATTGAAAAATCAGGTGCAGTAATTCCATAAATCGAGCCAAAATTTACTATACAACCACCACCTATATCTTTCATCTTTTCTGCGGCTTTTATTGAAGTGATATAATATCCACCTAAGTGCATATTTAAATTTTGAATAAATGATGGATAATTAGTCAATTGTTCTTTTGTTCCCCAGTCACTAGTTTTAGGATAAGAAACATTAACCCAGGCATCGAGTTTATTAAATTCTTCTGCACAAAAATCTAGTAGTTTGTCAATAGACTTTTCACTTGTTATATCTAATTTTTTAAAAATTACATCTAGATTTTTATTCCTATAATCCTCTGCTAGCTGATTTCCTTTTTTCTTATCAATATCTGCCATTATTACTGTAGCTCCTGCTTGGGCTAGTGCTTTGATAATAATTGAACCAATTAGCCCAGTTCCAGCAACTACAACAATCATATTATCTAATTTAAATAAATCAGGCCAGATTTTAGTAGTCAAATTTAAAAACACCCCTTTTAACAACAAATTCTATAAAATCAAAATCAATAAGTCTATCTATATCTATTGAAAAATCAGGCATTACATAGATCCCAACCTTCCCTTCAAGAAGGTTACTTATATTAACTAGATAATCTCTCCTATAAATATAAATTGAAGCATTTACAGCATAAACTTGAGGAGCTTGTTGCCTTGATATTAAATTTACTTCCGATTTCTTACATATTTGAGCATAACCCTTATCATCAAGTTCGATCATATTAAAATAAGGATTTTTATGAGCTTTATAGACACTTAGAATGAGATCCGCTTTTGTATCAATTAATTTTTTAAAGGCATTATCAATATCTTTAACTAATCTTAAGGGTGAAGTTGGATCTAAATCCACAATATAATCATATTTTAATTCTTCTTCATCTTCACAAAATTTAACCATATGCTTTAATACATCAAGTTTTCCAGCATTATCCGAAGCTAATTCTCTTGGTCTCGTAAATGGTATTTCAGCACCGTAGTTTTTAGCAATTTTTTGGATTTCTTGACTATCTGTTGAACATACTAATCGATTTGTTTTTCCCCAAGCTTTTAAAGTTTTAATTGAGTGTGCAATTAATGGTTCTCCCAAAAAACTTCGAATATTTTTATTTTTTATTCCCTTTGAACCCCCACGAGCGCATATTGTCCCTAAAATTTTCATAATTCAACAATTTGAATTTTAAAGATTTGGATAATAAATATTAAATTGTTAACATATTTGAGTTATTATCTAGTAATCATGTCACTTTTATTTTTAAATTCAAGTAATTTTTCAAGTAATTCTTTTGTCTCTTCAAGATTCGCAATTTCTTTTGATTCATTTTTTACTCCATCTAAGAAATATCTTAGTTGTTCTTCAAAAATATCATCTATTTCAAAAGAGAAATCTTTTTTTTTAATGTTTTGATAATCATTTATTACAATTTCTTTTTTTATTAAGTCAGCGATTATTTCTTCTTCAAATGTTAAGATCCTTATTAATCTTTTATCAGAAGGGCTAAAATAATCTAGATGGATTGCCCCAAAAATATCATATTCAAATTTAAGAAAAACATCACAAAAATCCTCAGCATCAATTTCAAGATTGCTAATTTTGCCATAAACTCCAGTTATGGAATTAATTCTACCAAATAAATATTGATTATAATCAAATTCATGAGATAAGTCTAAAATTACTCCTCCTCCCTGATTTTTTTTAGAACTATAGCTTTTTCGATAATCAACTCCAGCACGCCAATTTGGCAAAAATGAACTGCATTGAGTTTCAGTATAATAAATTTCTTTTTTTCTTTCTTCAATTAAGGCTTTTAAATACTTTATCATGGGATGATGTCGCATTACATAACCTATGTAAACTAAAGCTCCAGCTCTTTTAACTTCCTCACTAAAGGTGTTTAGATTCTCAAAACTATGAGATAAGGGTTTTTCGATAAAAAAATTTTTTATACCTGCTTTCAAACAATAAAGTGCGGTGGTGATATGTAGATGTGTTGGATTTGTAATAAAAACTATATCTGGCTTAATTCGAAGTGCTTCTTCGAAGTCATAGATATTTTTTACATACTCGTGAGGTTTGTCTCTTTGTGTTCTATATGCATATAATTTATAATTATAATTTTTTTGAAGAAGCCTTAAATGCCTTTTACCAATTGAACCTAAGCCAAAGAATAAGATCGTATTTATTTCTGTCAAAAATAAATCTCCACTTTTGTTTTCAATAAAGTTATTTTATTGATTAGCCATTTTCTTAATTTTCACAAAACTCAATTAATTTACCAATAGTAAAAGCCCCTCCGAGATTCATATCAGGCATGTTTTCTGGACTAACAGATTTCTCAAGAATCCCTTCCATTTTTAAAAGTTCTATCATTTCGTCAGTTTTATTTAGAGTTCTCGCAGTAGGATAGTAATTGGGGTTCAAATTTAGAATTCTTTCTTTCTTCTCCCTGAAATGACTAATGATATAATGATTTATAAGTCCTTTTACTTGCTGAAATGCTGTTGATGAGGCCGAATAATCTAGGGCGTCAGCGATTCTTACTTTTGCTGCTTTTTTGTTTAATGAAGTAGTTATTTTGCTTTCAAATAAGTATCTATTATCCCATGGTCGAATAAGAATTAACTTGATAGCTCCTCCTATAGTTTTCTTTTTTCCACCTTTAAGTGTTATTCCACATGGAACGATATATTTATCTAATAATGGGCTATAACGATCTATTAAATGTCCTGTAGCGATTCTACCACATTCCATGAAATAATAGTAAATTTTTGCTAAAACTTTTCCTGATTTATCATTACCATATAGATTAAGTAGTGTATTAGTTATTCTCTCCTTATATGATAGACTTAATTTTTTGTAATCTTTTGAAAAAATATTATGGGGAATTACCTTAAAACCAAGCCCATATCGCATACTTAATGCTTCTGCATTAATTAAATTTTTAATGGCGATACGGGAGTCTGGATCATTATATTTCCATATAGGAAATGGTTTATAAAGCTCTCCCGAATGACCTGTAATATTTAATACGTAATTATTTTTAACCCTAAACTTCTGTAATTGATAAGGCCTATTCCAAGCGATTATATCCATACAGCCATCGAAATCTATAAAACAATCTTCTAATTCTTTTTCAAGTGTATTTGAATTTACAGCATGATATAATATGTGGTGTTTTACGTCTATTCTTTTAGCTATTTCTTTAGAAAGGTATACGTCAGGATAATTTGGAACTCCGGCTATACCTGATTCAAAATTTAATCCGTGGTATTTGAGTATGGTCGATATCATCCGGCCGTCATATCCCCCCGATAGATCTACACATATCTTACCCTTAACTTGTTTAAGGGTTTTTACAATTTTACCCATTCTTTCTATAATTGACTCAGGACAATGTTTTATTTTAAAAACATCATAAAGGTTTTTGTTTTGATATTTTATTTCAGTTCCATTATCTACTATAATTATATCAAATTGGATTTTCTCAATTCCTCGAAATATAGTTTTCCATCCCATACTTGATTGACTTATAATAAAATCTACGACTTTTTCGGGTATTATATCTGACTTACTTAATTGATTTAATTTTATAGTATCTAAAAATGATGTAGACATAAATTTCGGAGATTTAAATAAATTTTGAATTCCACTATTATCTGAGAAAGAATAAATAATATCTTCTTTTTTATTATGGATTATGCAAGTAAAAATACCTGATAATATTTGGCATCTATCTCTAATTAGCTCCTTTTTTAGTCCATTTACAAAATTTTCAATTGATTCTTGTCCTGGTGCTAATTCTCTAATGAATAAAAATCCTTCCCAATATACTTTAAAGTCATCGTTTTCGAATATTTTAGTCTTTTTTCCAGGGATAATTTCTTTAGTTAATAATTCATAATGCATTTTTAATCAAAATTTAATATTAATTGGGTTTGAAATATAATTCAATTAAATTTAATAACATAATTAAAGTTTTAAAAGATCGATTAATTAAAAAAAAATATTGAAGCAATGTTGGATATTTTTCACCTTTTAAAATATTCCTAAACCAGAATGAATAAATTTAAAATTAAAAGAAAGTTTGTAGAGCGTAGAGATTTTAATCATTATAAGAATTTGAAAAAACAATAAAAAATTTCTGCCAAATAATCACAATGAAAGTTTTAATTATAAATAATTGCTTTAAAAGAAGTTTTAAATATCTTCCACGATTGCTAAAAAAGTTTCTTAACTTTTACACAAATCTCAAATTAAAGCAGATTATAAATTTTCTAATAAAAAAACATCCTAATGATATTCAAATTAAAGTTTTAAATGTTGATTATGAGAAATTAAATCTTAATAAAAACATAGAGTTTATTTCTCTTTCAAATTTTAGATTAAATTTAGATCGAGATAAATATGTCAACCTTAGAGATAAAATTATAAATGCTACTAAACAGAATTTAAGCAAATTCTTTAATAATATACAAACTTTAAAAAATCTTAGTTACAAAGGAATTTCTATTGCTAATGCGTTAGAATTTGAGTTAATCACATTATTTAATGAATATTTTGGGCAGTATGAGTTATTAAAAAGAAAAATTAAAACCAATCTTTTTGATACAATTATACTATTCAATTTTGAGTCTGATTCACTCTCTCTATTTCACTCTTTAAATTTTAACCATAACATTAAGGTATATAGTGATAATTTCTTAATCAGGATTCAAAGTATTTTGAAAATTATCAATATTACAACGTACCTTATCATTACATTTGGCTTATTTTTAAAAAGAGGCTTATTTAAGAGAATTACTCTTGATTATCCCTCAAATAACTTAAAAAAGAAGCCTATTTTATTTTTTACAGATACTAAAAATCAGTTTTACAGCATTAAACCTGTATATGATGGTTTAATGAAATATAAAAACGAAGATTTCATACCTCGTCAATATTCCTGTGAAAAATACCTCCATTTCAATACAATTCCAAAACTATTGAAATTTTTGTTAAAGATAAGAAAAATTATTATTAAAAACAAGGAAAGCATTCTAAATGGTTTAAAATTCGAATCCTTTAATTTATATGGTATTTTGAAACTTTACTATGATTATGATCTTTTCTTTCGACTAATAAATATATTCAATATGTTAAATAATCTTACAAATTTTATAGGGAACAACCCCCCTATTTTGGTTGTTATTTCTAATGATAGTTCAATTAGAGGGAGATTAGAAATAGGATATTTTAAATTAAAAAATATTCCTGTTGTATATATACCTCATTCAGGAATCCTAATAATGGAAGAATTAGCTACTATGTCACAAGTAAGCTATATTACGGTGCCTGGAGGAGCTGAAAAAAAACATCTCATTCATAAAGGTGAACCGAGTGATAAGATTGTAGTAACAGGTAGACCTCGTTATGAGCAGTTTCATAAAGGAAAAATTGAGAAGTTAATAGAAGTTAAAGATATGTTTAATGCTAGAAAATATAACTTTAATTCAAAAAAGTTTACAGTATTATTAACAACTAATCCAATAGATGAAAAGTCAAATGAAAAAATTATCTCTTCTGTAGTCAATTCATTAAAAGAATTAAATTTAATTGATAATTTAATCATAAAATTGCATCCCCGGGAAGATGGAAAAATCCATAAGAAGATTTTAAGAAAATTAGAAGTAAATCCATTAATAGTAAAGGATTATGACATTCTACAACTTATCAAATCAAGTAATTTATTGTTATCAAGAGTTTCTAATACAGTAGTTGAATCAATGATAATAGGAACCCCCGTCATTTTGTTAGATTTTATAAACATAAATTTTATTTTTACAAGTAGATATGTATTTACAGAAGAAAAAGTTCTAATTAGAGTTAAAAATCAAAAAGAATTAAGAGAAACTTTACAGAAATTAATTGAAAATAAAGATTTTTACAATAAATATTCAAAAGATCTTAATAACCTTTCGAAGGGATACTCATTTTATGATGAAAAACAAAACCCAACTGAAAAAATAATAAATTTATTTTTAAAGGAAATTAGAGATGATTAGAAAATTGTTGTAAAACTATATGTGGTTATTATTCTTACTCAAATTTTATAATTTCCCCTATCTGTTTTCAATCCCTTTCGAAAAGTTAATTAGCTTATAGATATTTGGATTCTCTCTTGTTAAGAAACAAGAAATATTTTTAAAGGTGAAAATATTGATAATATTAATGAGAATTATCAAAAACTTTGGTTTTTATTTGAAATACTTTGTAAAGAGATTAATAACAAAAGCTATTCACATTTTTAGGATATTTACAGCACCAATAAGAACCCAACCTGACTTTATTATCATCGGAGCATGTAAAGCAGGAACGACATCTCTCTACAAATATTTAACAAAACATCCATCTATATTTCCTGCATTCGATAAGGAGCCTCAATTTTTTGATAATAATTATAAAAAGGGTAAGTTATGGTATAAATCTTTTTTTCCGTCTATAATATTAAAATATTTTATTAATAAGTTTACTAGCCATAGTTTTATAACTGGTGAGGCATCACCCTATTATATTTTATATCCTCATGCTCCCAAAAGGATTGTTTCTATGCTTCCACATATAAAAATAATAGCATTATTAAGAAATCCAGTTAATAGATCATTTTCTCATTATCATCACGCAGTTAAAGTAGGAGTGGAATGGTTAACATTTGATGAAGCTATAAAAAAGGAAGATATTAGAATAAAAGGAGAGTTCGAAAAGATTTGTAAAGATGAGCAATATATGAGTCATAAATTTCCTGCTTATGCGTATTTAAATAGAAGCCTCTATTTGGATCAGATAACGAATTGGCTAAGATATTTACCTAAAAAACAAATATTAATAATAAAAAGCGAAGATTTATTTAATTTTCCCCAGAAAATAGTAAATCAAATTTTTAAATTTTTAAATTTGCCTAAATGGGAAATGATAGAATTTAAGCAATATCACTCTGAAACTAGAGATCAAAAGATGAATACCGATACTAGAAAGTTGTTAGTTGACTATTTTAAACCATACAATCAACAATTATATGAATATCTAGGTAGAGATTTTAATTGGGAAAAAGAATAAAATAAATTAAGCAAGTGATAAAAAATATGAGGTCTAACTTCCTTAAAACAATAAAAACAATCCTATTTAAATATTTTATACCCTCCTGGGAAACTAAAATAAACCTAAAGATAATTGCAGGTTATAAGGGTAAGCCAATTATTAGGCCCCGTTCTAATACACGACTTAATAGTAAAACATATTTAGGTGAAAATTGCCATATTAATGGAATGGTAATCCGAGGTGATGGAAAAGTAGTAATCGGAGATAATTTACACACCGGCGAAGAGATCTTAATAATTACAAGATATCATAATTTTGATAAGGGGAAAATGATACCCTATGATTCAACTTTCATTTATGAGGACGTAATAATTGAAGATAACGTTTGGATAGGTTCTCGTGTAATAATACTTTCTGGGGTAACTATAGGAGAAGGCGCAATAATTCAAGCAGGTAGTGTAGTCACTTCAGACATCCCTAAATGCGGTATTGCGGGGGGGCATCCTGCTAAAGTTTTTAAGTATAGAGATATAGAACACTATGAAAAGCTTAAAAAACAGAAAAAGTTTTTTTAAATAATATGGATTTAATTGGTCAGATTCTAAATTTTATTTTTTCAAAATGGTTTATCATATTTTTATTTATATTCATCATTTTATATCATATAATTCTTTTTTTCATTAGAGATAAACAATATATTAATGCTTTTAGAAAAAACATTAATCCTAAGGTTAATTCAATCGAAGATTTAATCGACACTCCTTTAGTTAATGTTATAATCCCCGCTTGGAAAGAAGGAGAAATTTTTAAATTATGTATGCAAAAACTTGCAGAACTTAACTATCCCAAGTTAAAAATAATCATCAATGCGGGTGGAAATGAGGAAACTATGAAAATAGCTAATTCTTTCAATAAGTTTGAAAATTTTCTTATTATTGAACAAAAAGCTGGAGGTGGTAAAATCAAGGCTATAAACGATGCATTAAAATTAGTTGAAAGAGGAATTGTCTGTATTCTCGATGCTGATGTATCCTTAGGCTTTTCTACCCTGTTAACAATGTTATATAAAATTATAAATGAGAAAATAGATGTTGTTGTCGCAGAACTTAAACCAATAAAATCTATCTTAGGCAGTGATTTAATTATTTATCTATTTATCAACAGAAATCCTAGATTTAGATCAAAATTTACTAATTATGGTCGCATTGAATTAACTCAATGTGCTTGCTTAAATTATAACGTGATTCTAAATATTGGTGAATTTACCGAGAAAAGATTATATGGAGATGGAAAAGCAATGGCTAATGATATTATAAATAAGAACTATAAAATCTATCAGTTATCTGAACCCATTGCTGAAAGTTACAACTATCCTAATAAAATCTCAAAATTTATACGCCAAAATATTAGATGGGTAGAAAATGGATTTTTCTTCAATTTAAAGAAGAATAAAATAAAAGTAATAGTAAAATTTCTGATTTTAATATTCTTTTCTCTGTATATAATTGCTTTTCCCTTTCTTATTTTTATTAATATATATCTAGTTTTAATTGGAGCTTCAATATTGATATATTTCTATTTAAAAAAAATTCGAGAAGTTATATTCTTCAAAAAAACAACGGATAAAGAATATTTTGGAAAATTAGGTGTGTTTTTTTACTTCAAAATCCTTCTCTATATTTACATAGAAGCACTTATGAACATTTATATCTTTTTCGAGTTGCTTATTTTTCAAGATAAGAAATTAAAGAAAAGAAAAAACATAGATTAAATCTACTATTTAAATAGAGAAAAAAAATTTTAACTTTCTTCTGGAAAATACTCGTTGATAATTAGCTTTTAGTTTTTATTCCAATTCTACCTTTATCATCTATACGATTTAATAATATTTTTATATTATTTTCTTTAAAGTATTTATCTATTGCTTCCTTTTGACCCTTCCAATAACCATAATCATCAATTATAATAATTCCATTTAATGACAACTTTGGATAAAGATGGGTTATCTCGTGATATGTTGATTCAAATAAGTCTGTATCTAAACGTAAAAGTGAAATTTTTTCAGGAATAGTATTAGGTATGGTATGTTCAACTTTTCCCTTAATAAATCGAATATTTTCTGTTGGAAAATTAGTTGAATACAAATTTTTCTTAACCTCTTCTAAAGAAATTTCAAGCCATTTTCTAGCATCTCCTTTTTGAGTCTTTTTCCATATACTAATCGCGTCTTTATTATCGAATGCTCTTAAGTCTTTTTCAGTGGGCATGCTCATACCTTCATATGTATCATACAGATATAAGATTTTTTCTGCTTCATTCATTTTTAATAGAGTGAGAGCACTAATCATCATACTCCCGCCCTTCCATACTCCACATTCAACAATATCACCTGGAATTTTATTATTTACAACATATTCTGTTGCTTTATACATTGCATACATTCTTTCCACGGAAGTCATTGTAAATTGCTCAGTTTTTTCATAAATTTCTTTAAAATTAACATCCATATCGTAAGCAATTTTTTTTTTAAAGTGACTATTATAAAGATTCGTTTTAATTACAGTATACCCGAACTTATTTAGCACTTTCTTAATAAGTTTGTTTATCATAGGTTTCCTATCCCTTCATAATTTCTATATTCTATTTATGTATAATTATTTTAATTAAATATTAATTTTTGATGATGTTTAATGATTTTGCCCTCATATGTTTAGGAATTTCTTTTTTATATATCTTAAGGATTGTTGGTGCGATATTTTGATGAGAAATAATCCTTCTTTTCCCTGGTATAATATCTTTTCCGTAAGCCATAAAGAAACCGTGATTTTGATGACTAAAAGCCTCAGTTCTTCTCTTTAAGAATAGAGATGACTCTTTCGTAAAGATATATGTATCCTTAAGCGCAATCAGAAAATCTGGGTATCCAGGTAAGTTATATTCATAAAAATTCTCAATATATTTGTCTTTTTTTAGAGTTTCTTTAATTTCTTCTTTTTTAATTTTATCCTCTCCAAAGAGAAATAAAGCCCCCATATTTGAAGTCAATTTTTGAATAAATGTTTGAGGGTTTTCTGCATCAAAAAAATCTAAATATCGATCTTTTTTCTTTTCAAGTGCCCTCTTCTTAGGATTTGATAATTTATCATATATTTTTTTTGAAATTTGAACATTAATGAATGGTCTAATTAGATCATAAAATTTTAATAAAATATTATTTAATTTTTTTCCTTTATCATTATTTAGATATAGAAGCTTCTTTTTTTCAAGCCATCTAGGAAAATGTAATACTTTTTTATAAAATTTGAGACCATGATCACTAAAAATGAGGATATTATCAAAATTATTCTCTTCAAAAATTTCTCCAAGAAAATTATCAATCTTTTGATATCCTAAATTCATAAAATGTAATATTTTTTTTCTATTTCCAACAACACGATGAGAAACAGAATCGGGTACTCTAATTACATATATCATCAAATCAAAATCTTCTTTCATTTTGCGCAAAAATAAGTTCTTCTTTATATCAAACGCTTTAAATATTTCTTTTAAGTTTTTTCCTTCAACAATCCAATTCTTTTTTAAGATAAATTCTAATTCCTTAGGATAGCAAGATATTGTTGGTGATAAGATGCCACTTATCATTTCCCCGTTTATCCTCCAAGCAGGATAAGTACCTGGAACATTTAAAGAGAAAATTTTTAAATCTTCCATCGAAAGTATTGATTTATCTTTCCATACTTGTGAATTAAATATGCCTTTTGTTGGATGTATAAATATATAATACCCTAAATTTTCAACACTTAGTCCTGAAAATAAACATGGCCAAGATGGTATGGTAGTATGTGGGATTGTTGAATTAATCGGCGCAGAGAAGCCATTTTCAATAATTTTTTTAAAATTTGGTAATAAATCTTTCTCTAATAATGGTTTGATGCTTTCAAAACAACCACCATCCATACCAATAATAATATTTCTTATTTACAACCACCAAAATCAAAAGTATTTACAAAAGTAAACGATTTTTCTCTTAAAAGCTTTATCCTCAACTATATCATTTAATTCTATTAGATCTTTATTGATTAAGCTTTTAATCTGTTCCGCTTTCCACGATAATTTGATATGTTCCTTTCTAATTCAAATTTTTGTTATCTAAAGTTATTTCAAAATTTCAAAATCTTAAATATTTTAATTTTTTACTTATAACTGAGTCTTATTTTATAAAAGAACAATTGATTGAAAGATTAGTTTACCCTTCAATTTAATTTTTATCTGAAAATTATTTCTTATACTCAAATTCATTTCTTTTTGAAATTATTTTATATAGAAAAAAGAAACTTAAAAGTCGAAAAAATATTGAATAATAATATAAATTCATAAACTTTACATCAGATAATCAGTAATATAATATGCTGTCGCACATATACAGAAAATTTTTTTATAACTTTATTGAATTCAAATTAAAACCAATTTTCTTAAAACATTTTTTATTTCTAGTTTTTTTTTATAACAGATATTTATTTCCCTTAAAAGCGGATTTTAGCACAATCTTTAATTATTACATTTTAAAAAGAAGGTTAAAACCTAAATTAAAAATTCCAGATACTCTTATAGTTGTTCCCTCAGATTTATGTAATGCAAATTGTGTGTTTTGTGCTTACCGACATCTGAGCTATGAAAAACAATTTTTGTCTTTTGAGTTGTTTAAGAAGGCTATAGATGATTATAAGAAGTTAGGTGGTAAATCCTTGATGTTATCCCCTACAATTGGAGAAGATTTAATAAATAAAGATTTTTTTGAGTTTATTAAATATGCTAAAAAGCAAGATTTCCATGTAGCTATATTCACAAATGGTATTCTCTTGAACACTAATGAGAATTATAAAAAAATTATTGAATTTGGAATTGATGATATATTTATTAGTACAGGAGATATTCTCCCTAAATTTGAAGCAGAGGTTTTTGGGATTCCGATTAAATTAGCTTTAGAAAAATTAAAAGGAGTAATCCATTTATTAGAATATAAAAAAGAAACAAAATCAAATATAAAAATAACAATCGGTTTCAGAGCGAAAAGACCATTTAGAGAAATATGGAATACTATGAAGTACACGAAGTTTAAATATTTTTTTGACAAAAAATATTTCCATATTCTATTCAAAACCTGTTATGATAATTGGTGTGGAAATATTACAGAAAAGGATTTATTAGGAATTATGAAATTAAGACGGAGTCCTAAACTTAAAAAGTATCCTTGTTCTGCTCTTTGGAGCATTAGCGTATTGCCAAATGGAGATATTAGATTATGTGGATGCAGAATTAAGAAGAACGAATATGATGATTTAGTAATTGGTAATTTGAAAAACAATGATTTATTCGAAATTCTTAATAATAAAAAAGGCGAGGATGTTCTGGTAAATTGGATGAATGGTAAGCTAGTTGACGTTTGTGTAGATTGTATACGCTACGGATTCCCAAAAATAATTAAAAATAAAAATTTCCAGCTGTAGATTAAAAAATCGCCTAAAAAATATTATAATTCAAAATATATTTTTAATCCATAATTTAATCAAAATTATTATAATTCTTTTTATAAATATTCAGAGGGTTACCTTTCATAAAATCCATTTTATCTATACCAAATAGCTTTATAATAGTAGGAGCAATATCAATATAATTAACTCTTTTTAGCTGATTAGATCTTATATTTTTCCCATATGCTATGAAAAATCCAAATTGTGAATGGTTGATGGAATTTCTCCTCCTGGTAACAAAAAGAGAAGATTGATGATTGAAAATATACTTTTCTTTTAAAATGATGAATAAATCTGGAAATCCTTCAATATCCATAGATTCAACCTCTTTTACCCTTCTATCCATTTTTAATGATTCAATAATCATTTTATTTTTATTTTTATCTATTCCTTTTAAAAACAAACCCCCAACATTAGATAAAAAATTTACAACAGATGTATCATTAACCTTATCTTGAATTGAAATTGAATCATCGATTATGTTCTTTAATATTGTTGTTTTCAGGAAATGATATTTTCTATAGTCGATCTTTATAAAAGGACGAAAATTATCATATATTTTTGTGATTAGGGTAAAAAATTTCCTCCCTTTAGCTTTATTAATATATAGTATCTTGTTCTTTTCTAACCATCTTCTCAAATTGAACTCATGACCATAGAATTTTAATCCATGATCACTAAAGATGAATAAATTATCAAAACTGTTATTTGCTAAAATTTCACCTAAAAAATCGTCGATTTTCTTATATCCAAGAGAAATATAACTGTTTACCATATCTGTACTAAGATGAGTATGATGAGATAATACATCTGGCATTCTAATCACATAACTCATTAAATCGAAATCTTCCCTTAACTTTCTAAGAAATAACCTTTTTTTAATCTCAAATGCTCTAAAAATCTCTGAAACCGTTTCACCATCAATTATCCAATCATCTCTAATAAATGAGTTTAATTCTGAAGGAAAGCAACTAAGTTTAGGTGACATCATTCCTGTAATCATCTCACCATTTATTTTCCAAGCAGGATATGTGCCAGGTACATTTAAAACAAATTGTCTAATTTTAGGTATTGAAAATATTGATTGATCTTGCCATTGTTTAGAACTAAAAAGTCCCTTTTTAGGGTGGTCAAAAAAATAATACCCTAATTGCTCTGGGGTTAATCCTGAGAATAAACATGGCCAGGAAGGGATGGTTACAGGAGGAATAGTGACTTTTAGTTTTGCAGATACACCATCTTTAATTAACTTTTTAAAATTTGGTAATGAATTTTTTTGTAATAAAGATTCAATACCTTCGAAACAGCCTCCGTCTATTCCTAGAATTAAATTCTTTATGAGATACCACCCAACTAAAATTAATCTTATTTTAGTGTTTAAAAGATTATCCTTTTCCTATATTTTATTTTTTACAATATTTTCGATAAAATCTTTAAACATTTCAATTTCTTTTGAAATTGTATATGTTTGGAATACATATTTACTTGCTGAATTTTGTAATCGTTTAAATTTTTCTGGATTTTCCAACCATAATTTATATACTTTAAGGATTTTTTCTATAATTTCATCTTCTGACAATTCTTCAAGAAAAAATGCAAAATCTTTTCCTTTTAAGATATCAATTGCCCCAAATGTTTTAGTAGAGATTATAATCGATTTTCCTGCTAATGCTTCAATAATTACTCTTCCGAAAGGTTCTCTTCGTGACGAGGATATAAAAACATCACAATTCTTAAAGGCTTCAACTAAATCTTTATAATCTATATATCCAAATAATTTTATATATTGAGGAAACCTTCGTATTAAGTCTTTTGTTTCTTCTTCTAAAGGTCCAAATCCATATATTTCAAACTTTAATCTTAATTCATTGTATTTCTTAATAAATCCTTCTATAGCCTTTAATAATACTCCGATTCCTTTATGTTCGTCATTAAGAGCACCTGCATACATTATTATTAAATTTGGATTTCTTTTTTTCTCAAAATCTTCATTAAAGAAATTCTCGATTTCTAATCCTTCAACTATATGAAAAACCTTCTTGGGAGTATAAAAATTTTCTAAAAATATTTTTGCGTGTTGTGAAATTGTTTGATGATAAAATCTTCTTTTAAAAAGGGAGAGAAGGAGAATTGAAAGCCGATATTTTAGATTATATAGAGAAAATAATTTTTCACTGTGTAATGGCCTATGATATCCAAGTATAAACTTTGTTTTAGGGTTTAAAAGATATAAAAGCATAAATATCAAATTATTTTTAACATTACTAACAGATAAATATACTACATCATTCTTTTTGATTTTTTTATGTAAACGTATAACTTCTAATGGATGTGGAAAACTAAATTGTCTATTAGCTATATTAAATGTAGCAAAATTCATTCTTTCAATTTTTTTAAACTTAAAACCCCTTTCTTTTAGTTTTTCAATTGTCTCACGTTTAGTTAAAAATTTATCTGCATAGTAGAGGTTTGTATGAAATAATGTAGTGTTATAGTATTTCTGTAATCCTGCTGCCAGATCCATGGAATATATTTCTCCACCTCTTCCATATTCGAGAGATACTGGAGAAAATATAAAGATATTTACCATTTTTATAACTGCCTTTAAGTATTACTAAATAACTCAATTAAAGTTAAATATTTCAAATAAAACGCTCATAACTTTATTTTTAATATAAAACTTTCTTATCATCTTAGAGTTAAAATATTAAAAATTTAATTAAAAAAAAAATTTTCTAAAAATTTTTTCAGATTTCAATGTAAATTTTAAAAACTATTATTTCTACTTTTTAAACTCATCTTAGCATTTACCAAAAATAAGAAAAAAAAATTTTTTTTATTTATTTAATTATATACTTAAATGTTTGAAAATGAAACTGAAAAAACTGTTTTTCTAATAACTATTGATGCATTAAGAGCAGATCATTTAAAACAATATGGATATTCCTTAAATACAGCGCCATACCTAGATAAATTCATAAAACAAGGATCTACTTTTAATAATGCATACACAAATGGTCCTGCGACTCCATCTTCATTTTCTGCTATTTTTACATCGATCTTACCTCTTTTAAATGGTGGATATAGCCCCTTACCTAATGAAAAGGTTACTTTTCCTCAACTTTTAAAAAAAAAAGGGGTTTTCAACTACGGGATTCATAGCAATCCAAATTTAGGGGCTTTTTTCAATTACAACCGCGGATTTGATATATTTTTGGATGGAGAAAGATATAAAATTGAAAAAGATCGTCCAATTAAGAAAGGAATACGTTATCAATTGATTTATGTTATAAAGAAGATTTTCAATTACAAAAACTTCTCAAGAAAGTTAATATATAGATTTAAAGGTTTCAATCGATTTATAGATTGGGTTAGAACTAAATTCCCCTTTATTACAGACGTGTTGTTGCCATTTACACCAATGTCTTATAATGCCACATATATAATTAATAAAATAGTCTCTTTTTTGAACAACCATAAAGGACCACTTTTCATATGGGCTCATTTTATGGAAACTCATGGTCCATATAACCCTCCTTCGAAAAATGTATTAAATCTTAGAAAATTTGATATAGATTCTAATGAAAGGGAGTATTTATCCAAGGAAATTCTTGTACACCACCAAAAATATAAAATCTCAAGGGAGATATTAGACAAATTAATAGTTCTTTATGATGGAGAAATTAATTTCTGTGATGAAAATTTAAGAAATTTATTTGAATATATAAATTATCATTATAAGAAGAATACCTTGATTATAATTACCTCAGATCATGGAGAATCTCTTTATGAGCACGGACTTCTTGGGCACCAAGGAAGTGTTTATCAAGAATTATTAAGAGTCCCTCTTTTTATTGTTGAAAAAGGAGTAAGTACCAATTTAAAATATATTAAAGAGAAAGTACAATTAATAGATATTGCACCCACAATATTAGATTATTTTGGGATAGAAATTCCAGAATGCTTTCAAGGGAAAAGCTTGATTCCTTTAATGAGGGGTGTTCCCCGAAAAGGGGATGATTTTATTATTTCTGCTTGCTACCAAAAGAATAGAATGATGAAAAGAAATCATAGAGAAGGCTTTCTTCTAATATCTATTCAAAAAGCAGAATGGAAATACATTTTTGATGAGGAACTAAATCAAGAATATTTATTTGATTTACACAAAGATCCTAATGAAAATACCAATTTAGTTAATATAAATAAGCAAAAAGCCAATGAATTCAGATTAATAAAGCAATATCATCTAATTAGATCACAAGAAACGGATGAAAGATATAGAATTAGCTCTGCAATTAGTAAATTAAAGTCTAAATTACGATAATTTTATAAAAATTAAGAAGAAAAAAGATGGATTTATAAATTTAAAACCTGTTTTTGTATTTGAATTAATTCTAATATTCCCTTTTGACCAAGCTCTAAAATTTCGTTTAATTTGTCTTTATTAAACGTTTTGCCTTCAGCTGTACCCTGAATCTCTATAAATTCTAAATCTTCATTTACCACGAGATTAAAATCAACATCTACTTTTGAATCTTCATTATAATTCAAATCCAAAATAACTTTATCATCCTTAATACCTAAGGATATGGCCGCAGTAACTTTGTAATCTGGGAAGTCATATATTAATTTCTCATTATATAAATAATTTATAGCATCAAAAACTGCCACAAACGCTCCAGTAATAGCAGCACATCTTGTACCTCCATCTGCTTGAATAACATCACAATCTATTTGGATAGTTCTTTCTCCTATTTTTTCATAATTAAACGCAGCACGCATTGATCTCCCTATTAAGCGTTGTATCTCATGGGTTCGACCTTTTATCCTTAATCTATTCCTTTCTCGATTATTTCGTGATTGAGTAGCTCTAGGTAACATATTATACTCAGCAGTTATCCATCCAGTACCTGTATCAGCTAAAAATTTAGGAACATAATCTAAAATAGATGCTGTTATAATTATTTTAGTACTACCCTGAGTAATTAAGACAGAACCTTCTGGATATTTAAGATAATTACGTTCTATATTGGTTTTTCGAATCTCATTAAAGATTCTTCCATCATTCCTTACTTTACCAAGCATATTAACCGAACCAAATTAAACTCTTTAGAATTGTTAAACGTGATATATTTAATTAAAAAAGAAATAATTAAAATACTTTTAGAAATCAAATTACTTCAAAGTAAAGAGATTTTTATTTCATAGGGTAAGATCCAAGGATTTTATGCCAAATAACATTTGTTTTCATTAATTGAAGTGCTTCCTTAACATATGGAGCATCTCTATCTCCTTCAAAATCCATAAAGAAAATATATTCCCAGCGGATTTTTCTGCTAGGTCTGGATTCGATCTTAGATAAATTTATTTTTGCATCAGAAAATATTTTTAGAACGTTGTATAAAGCACCAGGTACATGTTTAGTAGCAAATACTACTGAAGTTTTCGTCTTTTCGGTTTTTAATGGATATTCTTTTTTAGATAATACTAAAAATCGTGTATAATTTATCGGCTCATCTTCAATTTTAGATTTTAGAATCTCTAAATCATAAACTTTACTCGCAAATACCGTCCCTATAGCCCCATAAGATTTGTCATTTAATTTACGAACTCTTCTAACGGCTTCTGCAGTTGAGCTTACATTGATCAAATTTGCATTAGGTAAATTTTCTTTCATCCATAAACGTGTTTGGGCGAATGCTTGAGGATGTGAGAATATATGTTTAATATCAATAACTTTTGACTCCTTTAAGCCAATCAAATTTTGAATAATTCTTAATTCAATCTCGCTATAGATAAGAAGTTCTTTTTCGATTAATATATCAATAGTTTCTAGAACAGTCCCTTGTAAACTATTTTCTATAGGAACTACTCCAAAAACAATCACATCCTTTTCAATATCATTAAATATATCTAATGAGCTGTTATATGGAATAAATTTTGAACCTGATTTAGGAAATAATTCAAGTGCCGCTTGATGGGTGAAAGTCCCCATAGGTCCTAGATATCCAACATTAATGATTTTTCCTTGAATAGCTTTACTAGCACCAATAATTTCATTCCAAATTAATTCCATATTTGACTTTTTAAAAACAGATGATTTATTTTTAATCCTCCCTATAACCTCTCTTTCCCTGTGTAGCTGAGTAAGGTCTAGTTTTAACTTTTTTTTAATTTCTCCTAATTTAATAGCGAGATTTCCTCTTTTGTTTAATAAATCAACAATATTATCATCAATTTCATCAATTTCTTTTCTATATAATTCCAATTCTTTCTTAAGTTCTTCATTATTGCTCAATATTAAAACCTTCAAAAAATGTTTCTAATATTCTAATGAATTTTATTCTTTATTGCATATGCTATAAAACATTTTCAGTTAATAATTCCAAATTCAATTCCATTGCGGCTACAGGGAACTCCAATTTAAAATTTACTAATACTTCTGGATGAATTTCTCCAATTTCTCCAATAATAGACCCATTCAAATGGATTTCTCCATATCTGCCAGAAATGTAAGTTGGATTCTTTCCTGGCTTTACTTGGTAATTTGAGTAATGACCAAGTGATGTCATTATAAAGTCCAATGTTGATCGTATCTCTGTAAAATCAGCATCATCATGATAAGTAACTGCTGAGAGATGTACTTCTCTCTTAGCACCTGTTTCTTCTTTAGGTGCTAATAATATCACATCCCCTACCTCGAAAATTCTAATTGGCTTTTCCTCAGAACGATTATAAAGAAGTGTTTCCATTAATTTTGGAAGAATTCTCGTACGTGTAGTATTGTATTCCTTAGAAACTGGATTTGCAATTTGAAGTGATTTTTCCTCTTTAAATTCTTGTTTCATATAATTATAATGTTTCTCAGAATTAGATAATATAAAGTTTAAAACTTCTAAATATCCTGCTCCGATCATAAAAGTACGTACTTTATTTGAGAAGGTTTGAAGAGGATGATACTCTCCAATACAACCTTCTTTAATTGTTTTAGGAATATTAAAATATCCATATCCAATTCCACATTCTTCCGTAAAATCAACAACGTGCATTATATCTCCGCGATAAGCTGGTACCCATATGTCTAGGTGCCCTTTCTTCCTGGAACTTTTGGCTTCCATTCTAACTTTTTGAAAACATTTAACCATTTCTATAGCTGATAAATTCAATCCAATATAGTCATTAATATAATCAATATTTACTTCCCACTTATTAGGTTTTAGATTGGGAGTAACTATTTCTTTTTCACCTTCATAATTTACTTTAACACTTTCGATTAATGCGTCCATGTCTGCTAATGTTGTTACTAAGATATTTAAGGCTAAGTTTACCGCATTAAAATCAGTTCCTGTTAAATCTAAGAAAAGATTTTGTGTTTGCTCTGTAACTGTTGTTAGCTCCCCATTAATGATTGGAGGAAAGGAAAGTACTTCATTATTTTTATCAAAAATAATAGGATAAACTTCTTTTTCTTCTAAGATATGAGCATATTCAATTCCTTTTTCGTGTAAAAGTAAAATTTCCTCTAAATTCATGGGATATCCATCTCCATGCAAGGGAGTAAAGCTAACAGAATCTGGTTTAACTGCGGTATAACGATAAGGAGGAATCACTTTATCAAAATCGTGGACTCCTATTGCGACTTTCTTCCTATCTCTACCAACAGCCCAATGCAAGTGTTCTTGAATATTCATTAAAGTAGCGACCTCGTCCTCATCTAAATCAATATTACGGATCACGGCACATACAATAAACGGTCTGACTTTTTTAACTGAAGGATCTACGTTTAAAACTATTTCTCCAGGAGTAACCTCATATTGGGGCAACCCTAATTCAATTTCATAATAACCTTTTAATGTTCGTGCAATACCTTCTGGACTTGAGAAATCAGGTCTATTTGGGTTATATTCCACTTTAATTTTTTGCTCTTCCTCATTAACACCCTCCAAATCAAGGCTAATCCATTGTAAATCATATTCCAAATCTTGAATATTTAACTTTTTTCCCACCAGTCTTTCTAATCTTTCAATTTTTAATTCTAATGTTGGAATTCTTTTCACCTCGATTTTAATAAGCCTGTTGTCTTAACCATTTTATTGGATTGATATACAAATCTCTTATATCTTCTCGTCCATAATATAACATTGCTATCCGCTCAAGACCCTGCCCCCATGCGAGTACTCTTGTGGGTTCTTTAATTCCGAAAGGGTAGGTCACTTCTGGGCGAAAAATTCCACTTCCCCCCATTTCTAGCCATTCACCTAACTTATCATAATAAACTGAAACTTCCATACTAGGTTCTGTATAAGGAAAAAAGCCTGGTCGAGTAATAATCTTTTTAAATCCCATTTTTCTATAGAATTCTGATAAAAGTCCGATAAGATCACCTAGATTTACGTGATCATCAATAACTATACCTTCTACCTGCATAAATTCTGCTAGATGTGATTTATCAACTCTTTCATTCCTAAATACGCGGTCTATACAAAAAACTTTTACAGGTACATTTTCATTATTTTTATAGAATTGAGCTAAACGTCTAATAGTTGTTGCTGTCGTATGGGTTCTTAAAACTGTTCTTTTTGCAATATCCTCATCCCATTCATACCCCCATCCAATCGAGTTAGAATCTCCCCCATTTTCATGGGTTTCTTTTACCGCAAGTACTCTATCTTTTTCTGGTAATCTTGCCACTTTAGGATTATTCAGATAAAAAGTATCCTGCATTTCTCTCGCTGGATGATCTTGAGGTTGAAATAAAGCATCAAAATTAAAAAAGGCACTCTCTACAATAGGACCACGTATTTCAGTAAAACCCATTGATAAGAAGATTTCTCTTATTTCATTTATTAAGGCAATAACGGGATGAAACTTACCAGCCTTTAAGAGAGGGCCTGGCTTAGTTATATCAAAAGCTTTTAAGTCATAAGTATTCCAAGAGCCATTTATAAGCATTTTAGATGTAATCTTACTAACTTGTTTTAATTCTTTGATTTTTGAAAGTTGTAACTTCTTACCTTTTTCTGTTAGAAATATTATTCTTTCAATCTTTTTCGTTTTAATAATCAATTTTCTTTTATTTAGAATTTCAATATGTTCTAAATCCTCTTTCGAAAATATAGAATAATCTAAAAACTTATTTTCTTTAAACTTATTTAAGAGTTTTTCCAATTTGGTTTCAGAGTAGTCTTCCGTTATAAGATAAACTTTATTATCCCCTGTTGCCTTACTCTGAGCAATCCAACGATTTCTTTTCATATTTGAAAGGCCAATGTAGAAGATATTTTTATCTAATTTAGATCTCTTTAAAAAATCTTCAATAGATATTTCTTTAATCTCATTTTTTAATAAAAGTTGTAATAATTGTCTTTCAGGTAATCCTTTTTCTAGATATCCTTGCCCCTCTTCATTTAATGAGATTCTATTAATCTCTTTCTCTTTAAATCCGCCTAAATTATATTCAATTAAATCATTTACAGCAGACATAAGCACTATATAATCAATATTTAGTTCCAGAGCTAAATTTTCTGCAATAACTTTTTCTTTTTTTTCTTTTAAAATCTTTAATATCTTTATTACTTGTTTTTTAAGCCTGATTGCCATGTGATTAAATCCAAAATTTTTTCCATTTTATTATATAATTTCTAAATTTTTAACTTATTTAAACTTTACGCGCGAAATTTTACTTAAAATTATCCTATCTTAAATTAGAATAAATCTATAGTTACTAAGGAAGAAATTTGTTCATTTTTATCAATTAAAATAGACAATATCCGCAGCCAAGGGAAAAAAACTTAAAAAATTAATTTTTACACCCTTGGCAAAATAAAGAATTGAAAGAAAAATGAAGCTTGATTGAGATGATATTCCGAGTATAATTTGTTAATAGCGTTAAGCAATTGAATCGCAACTCAAGCAATTAATTAATATAATTCTAAATATCAAGGTTCCTTAAAAAAACTTTTTACATTAACTGTTCACGAATCGCTGTAGAACTAATTTTTTGATTTTTGTAGTCTTTAATAATTGGTATTACAATTAAAATTAAAGGACTAAATCCTTTGCTTTCTCTTATTTCATTAATCTTGAGTGCAGTATTATAAGTTTCTTGACTTACGATAATGCTTTCGTAATCAGGTTCATGAATAGGAGGTCCATATGGATCTTCTAAAGGTATAATTTCTACTCTACTAATATCAGTGAATGTCTTGATAAATTCCTTTAAATTTTCTTCTCTTGTTTTATAATTTTCTATTTTAGAAGGAAATTTTTTATTTTTTAATAAACTTTGAGTCGTTAAACCAATAATCACTTTTCTTGAGAGAGACAAAGCAATCTTAATTAAGTATTTGTGGCCTTCATGAAGATGGTCGAAAGATCCACCCATTCCTAATTTATTAAAAATAAGGAAACACCACACTAATTATACAATTAACTAATTTATTACTTAGCTTTACTTTTTAGGTCTTCTTCTTTTTTAGCTACTGCTGGTTTTTTTAATTTTACACTATAGATTTGATCTATTAGCATTCGATCCCCGCAATCATTACATGTTTCTACTTCTCTAAAAACATAATCTCCGTGTTGGTAATTTCTTACTTTCGTGATCCCACACACATTACATTTTAAAATGGACAGAGTTTGCATAATTGGTTCAGATTGACGTTTTTTAATTTGAATTAATGTGGAACCTAAGCATATAAATGAAAAACCTATAAACCAGTTAGTGACTTGATCGGTACCACTGGCTAAATAAATAAAAAGTGCTCCAACTATGATTAGCAGAACTAAGAGTAAGTTTTTTAGCACACTTTTTAATGAGACCTTCTTCTTTAAAATCTCCTCATCATCATCCTCATCGTCGATCATGTGTATCTCTTAAGCTGTCTGTGTTCTTCTAATTATATTCTTTATAATAGAAAAGAATATAAGACTAAATAAATTTTGTTATTATGAAAATTTACTAGATTAAAATTCTAAAATGTTAATACTTGAAATAAAGAAAGGATAATTATGATCTTAAATTTAATGCAATTTAGCCAAACTCAAGTAGATCCACTTAGTTTAATAATCCAAGTTTTGTGGTTCGTATTAATATTCATTTCGATGTTTTACGGAACTAAAATTCAAGCATGGAGATCACAGAAAGAAATTGAATCTGGATTAACAAAACTTAAGGAATGGGATGATGAATGTAAACAAATTTTATTATCGAATTTTAAAAAGTATGCTGATAAGAAAGAGACTGATAAAGATCTAATGATTAAACTCGAAGATTTTTTAACTTTTATTGCAATTACTCCTGTTTCAATTGATCCTTTTGGCATTATTCCAAAGTTGGATCATGTAATTGATGTTAGAGATGATAGATTCAGAGAAGAAGTAGCTTTAATGGCTCCAAGTGTAATAAAAGGTTCTGCAGATGCTCAAAATTTGGAAAATTTACTTGAAGCAGTAATGGCTGTAGATTTTATATATAGACTTGTAAAACATTACTTAATTTTAGGTAAGAAATCAAAATCCTATATTTTACTAATGCAAATCTCGATGCAAATGAGCTTAATTACTTCAATGGCAAAATCATATTATCACGCTACTAAAGCATTTTCAGAAGGTAGCCCTATTGGAGACTCCCTTGGTCCTTTGGTTGCTGGAAATTTTGTAAGAAACGTTTCTGATAATGGTGAAGTTGATGCTCGTGAAATTGCAAAAGATACTATACTCCAAGAAGTAAACTTTGAAGATAGAATTGTTTATGTTGTTCGTGCAAAGGGTCCAGGTGGAACTGTTGGAAAACCAGGTACTGCGATTAAGAAGTTAATTGAAGAACATGGAGATGATATCTCTAGAATTATAATGATTGATGCAGGCCTGAAACTTTCAAGTGATAAGCGTGGTTCCATTGCTGTAGGAGTTGGAGCAGCTATTGGTGGAATTGGTGTAGAGAAATTTTATATTGAAGAATCTTCGACAAAAAAAGAAATTCCAATTGATGCATTGATATGTAGAGAGTCTTTAGAAGATGCTATCACTACTATGCGTAGAAGTATTACCCAAAGTGTACCAAATATTGTAGAAAAGATTAAAATGGGGATACGTAAACGTACAGAAAAAGGATCAAAAATAATAGTAGCTGGTATTGGAAATACAATCGGGATTGGCGTTTAATAAATCTTTTTTTTAATAACTAAATTTATATCACAAATTTCTAGAGAGTTTCTCAATTTTAAGGTTGAAAAAGTAATTTATAATAAACAATCTTAATAAAAAATAATATTAACAATAATTATAATTTAGACAAAGAGTGAAAATCATGAAAGTATTTTCAGAAGAATGGACTCAAGCATATATGAAAGCCATAAATGCTAATCCTAATTTTAAAGCAGCAGCATCATGGTGGGAAGGGGATTTTATTTTTATTGTTGAACCTGTTGGAAATTTAGATCATGAAATTAAATTTTTTATCGGGTTTTATAAGGGTGATTGTACAGGAACAAAAGTTTTAGCACCTGGTGAGGAATATGATATTCTTCCCCCTAATTCACCATCTAGACCTTTAAAGGAAGGTGAAAAGGTGGGAGCTGAGTTTGTTTTTTCAGGTCCATATGATAATTGGGTAAAGGTGTTAAAGAAAAAACTCGATCCTATCCAAGGGTTAATGGCAGGAAAGTTTAAACTAGTTGGAAATATGGCTAAAGTCATGCGAGCCACAAAAGCAGCACAAGAAATGGTTGTAGCGACCACTATGGTTGAAGGAGCCGAGTTTTATTAAGACCCTCTTTTTTTTATAATTAGTAAAACTAGTTCTCATTAAATTTCTAGTGTTATATAAACCAGTGATAATAATTGGACTAATAATTGTAGCTGGTATTGGGAATACAATCGGAATTAGTGTCTAATAAAACTTTTTTACAAACTTTTTTTTCTTAAAGACATTTGACAAATTTGTGTGAATATTCCTCTAGATCTATTTAATTTGAATTAAATTTGAAAAAATAATTAATAAAAAAAAGTATTTATAAAAATAATATCAACAGAACATATATAAAAATTTAAATAAATAGTGAAAATTATGAAAGTTTTTTCAGAAGAATGGGCTGAGGCTTATGTAAAAGCACTAAACAGTAATCCTAATTATAAAGCTGCAGCATCTTGGTGGGAAGGGGATTTTATTTTTATTGTTGAGCCGAGTGGAAATTTAGATCATGAAATTAAAATGTTTATTGGATTATACAAGGGTGATTGTACGGGAGCAAAAACTTTAGCAACTGGTGAGGAATTTGATATTCTCCCTCCTAACTCACCACCTAGACCTTTAAAAGAAGGTGAAAAAGTGGGTGCTGAGTTTGTTTTTTCAGGTCCTTATGATAACTGGGTAAAAGTCTTAAAGAAAGAACTCGATCCTATCCAAGGGTTAATGGCAGGGAAGTTTAAATTAGTAGGAAACATGGCGAAAGTAATGCGCGCTACTAAAGCAGCTCAAGAAATGGTCGTTGCTACCACTATGGTTGAGGGTACAGAGTTTTATTAAAATCTCCTCTTTTTTTTATTTCTATTCAGATATTAGTTTATACAATTTATAAATTGAGTGTTTTTAGGGTTTTAGTCATTTGAAATTATTAACTAAACATTATGAAAATATAATTTGATTATATTTAGTGAAATTTGCAGGAATAAATTATATAAGTTGGTGATAATAATTGGACTATAGTAACATTTAATAGTTCAATCTTTTTTTGTAATTAATAACTAATTTATCCAAAAAATTTGTGAAAAAGAATGGGCTTATCCACTAAGGAATATTTTGTGAAGGATTTAGTAATAGATGACGAATATGACATAATTGCTGCAAAAGCAACAGTTGAAGATGCTGCGAAAAAGATGAAACAATTAGGCATTCCAGATTTAGTTGTTGTTGAAGAAGGAACAGAGCAAGTAATTGGGGTAATAGGAGATTTCGATATTGTCCAAAATACTATTGCAGAAGGATTAGACCCAAAAAGTACTAATGTTACTTCAGCAATGTATAAAATATCTCCTGTCTCATTGGATACTCCTGTAAAAGAAGCATTTACTAGGATGCGTGATTTACAAGTCAATGTTGTACCGGTCGTAGAAAATAATAAATTAATTGGTGTATGCTCAATCCAAGATTGTTGGAGTTATATTCCTGATCAAATAGTAGATGAAATTGGATTGATACCAGTGGCAAATACAAGAGTTGCCGAATTTTGGTTTGCTAGTGTTTCAGCTGTTATAGCTTTAATTTTAGGAATAATTTTGCCATTAGCGGGAGTTTTTGGATTTTTCATTGCGGATCAAGCAGATGTAATGTCGTTATTGGGTTTAGCTGATGTTCGTGGAGGATCAATGGTTTTTTATCTGTTTGAAGCACACGGCTATGATTTTTTTGTATCAATTATTAATATAGCCGCTAGGAGTGGAGTGATCTGGATAGTAATAGTTGTATTTAGTATATTACTCCTGATTATTGGATTTTTAGGATTGTTTGCCATAATTTATACGAGTTTTGCCGATACAAGAAATATAAAGACGGGAAATATTGTCCGAATCTTAATACCATCCCTAGTAATCGTTTTTATAGTGCTTGAATGGATATTATTCGCTATTGGTTTTGCAACAGCAAGTAGTCCAGTTTCATTTGCCTTAGATCCAGTTGGATTGACTATGTCTATCGTTTCAATGATATTAATCATAATTGCAATCAATCGTGATTACATTTTTCGGCAAAAAAAATCCATAGATTCTGAGTTAAGAGAGGTGAAATCATAGGCATGCCTCGTGGTGGAGGTTTTCGAGGAGGTGGTTTTCGAGGGGGGGGATTTCGAGGAGGTGGTTTTCGAGGAGGTCCAGCAGGATTTCGAATGGGCGGAATTAGACCAGGTGGTGCTCCATTTGGTAGAACTGGAGCGTCAAGAATAGTTTCACGATCTCCTCGTGGACCATATAGACATACATATTATTATCCACATCGTAGATATTGGTATGGATACAGACCTTGGTATTGGAGATGGTGGTATTCCCCATGGTGGGCAGGACATTGGTATAGACCATGGTATTATAGCCCAGTATATATTGGAGGAGGAATTTTCTTTCTTATTATACTTGGTTTAATAATATTACCTCTGTTTCAAATAGGTTTTTGGTTTCCTTTTTCTAATGCGGATTCATCTGGTACTGTTGCTTATCGTTCTACCGAAGTTATTGGTTTTAATGAATATTGGTATGAATATGAGTATATAGAGGGAGGTAATGATATCACATATTCAGTTCAATCATCAATAAGCCCCATAAGTTTTGCAATATGGGATCAACCTTTTGAGAATTTACCTTTTAAACCTCCTATATATGGAAATGATACATTCTTAATATCATTACCAAGTAATTGGTATGAGTATTATTTTATATTTTTAAAACCAGGATCTTCAATATTTTACAATTTTACTGTAACTTCAGGCAATCCAATCGACTTTTTTATTACTGATGTATCAAACCTTGTTAAATGGAATGATAATGATCCATCCGCCTCTTTCTATAACCAAAGCGATAATACATTGGGAGAAATCGGAACTTTTTCAAATATATTCAGTGCACAAGACTATTATCTTGTATGGTATAATGACAATCCTTCTAGTGCTTCTGTAGATATTGAAATTAACTATACAGCAGTTAATGTTATTGATCTCTCAGCAGCAGACTTATCTCACGAAAATGTATTTTCTGCTTCAGGCACTTTCCCTGTTCCTTCCGACCGATCAGGTAATTGGTATTTCTTTGTATATTTTGATCCATTATTTTCATTAGAAGAGTCAACAACTATTACTTTTGATGTTACCTATGAGACAGGGGTTACTTATGTTGAAAGATGGCAAAGTATTCAATGGATATTAATTATTATTCTGGTTGTTGTTATCATTGTGATAATCGCAGCTTTTGCCGCAAGAAAAGGACAAAAAGCTGTGAGTTTAAAAGCAAAAAAGGAACAAAAAACAGAACCCTCCAAGGCTGTAAAGGAAGAAGTTAAAGGTGAGACAAAAAAATGTCCTCGATGTAATTTCGATATTAAAACTGATGCGAATTTTTGTCCCAAATGTGGAGGCAAAATAGAAGGAAGAAGTATTGGGTCATCTGAAATTACAACGCCGGTTGAAGCTAAGACATGTTCTTTTTGCGGTAGTAAACTTTCTGAAACTTCAAATTTTTGTCCATGGTGCGGTACTCCAAAACTGAAGAATGATTGATCAGGTATTAAAAAAAAAAAATAATAATTTCCTTTTTTTTTCTAATATTATTTTTACTCTAAATATGGATTAACTTATTAGAATAGTAAAATTCTAAACTCATAAAAATGATGAAAGAATTTTTTTCTTTATATTTAAGAGGTAAAGCTGAAAAAATCATATCAAATATTTTTCTAATCTTAATTATTATCTTAGGGTTATTTTTATTAGATATTATTCCTCCTCTTGAGTGGTATATTTATGTATCTTTTTCAGGTTTGTTGTTATTATTCTTATTTTTATTAATTTTGCGAAGAATCAAAAGAACATGCATTGCACTAGATACAAAATTAAGGCGTGAGAACTTTAAAGACAAGATGGGTTTAGAACCGTTAAAGAAAAATAATTTAACAAAAGCCTATAAAAGATGGTTAATCAAGGATGCTGCAAATAAAAAATTAGATATACAACTTAAACCAAAAGTTAGTTCTTCGGGAATTCCTTACTGTTTTTATTGTTGTTATTGTATTATCCCTTTAATCTTAATCCTTGGATTAATAACTATTATTTATACTCCAGAAATCGTCCAAAGGATAATTATCCCTGGGATATTCCTTGGATTATTCATAATTTATTTCTTAATACAAAAAAGAATAAATTATTACACATATAAGGAGATGGATTCAGCAATAAAAAGAGTTTTATTTGAGGAAGAAACAGGATATAAACCCTTAATAAAAGGTAGATTCTCTTTCAAATATAAAGCATGGCTCATACAAAATGAAAAAAAAGATGAAACATCTAACATAATTGCTTGAACTTATGATGTTTATGATTTCTAATTAAATTTTTTATTTTAAAATCATTTTTCTATTTAATTTTGAATTTAAAAATAGTATTTAATTAAATCTGCTTAAAACATCAAAAAACCGCTTATGAATGATCAAAAACAACATTTATCCGAAATCCTTAAAAAGAAGGTATTTTTTTTTGATTTGGATGGAACAATTTATTTAGGCGATACACTTTTTGATGGAGTGATTGAATTAATTAATATATTAGAACGTAAAAATAAACACTTCTACTTTCTTTCAAATAATTCTAGTAAATCTACTTCTGATTATATTCGGAAGCTACTTAATTTAAATCTAAACATAACCCGGGATAATATCATCTTATCTCAACACCCAACCATAGATTTTCTTAAAAAAAATGATTATGAGAGGATTTTCTTATTAGGGACACAATCACTTAAGAAGGAATTTTTGGAAGAAGGTTTTATTTTAACAGAAGAAGATCCAGAAATAATTGTGCTTGCTTTTGATCAAGAATTAACTTATGAGCGTTTAGTTAATGCTTCATATTTTCTTCAAAATCAAATTCCATATATTGCAACTCATTTAGATGATAGATGCCCTACAGAGGAAGGCTATATTCCTGATGCGGGTGGAATTGCTGCTTTATTATATAAAGCCACTGGAAGAATGCCTGAAGTCTTTGGAAAACCAAATAAACAGATGCTCTTATTTAAGCTTCAAGAATTAGAAATCTCTCCTAAAGATGCAATAATGTTTGGAGATAGATTATATACTGATATTAAAATGGGAATTGAGGCAGGTGTTACCACATGTTGCGTATTATCTGGAGAAATTACAATGGAAATGATAAAAAAAAGTAAAGATTCTAAACCTGATTTTATTATTGATGGAATTTGGGAATTATATGAATTATTAAAACAGCTATAATTACATATAGCTATATATATATTCAATAAAGCAAAATTTTATTTCAGAAAGTATATTTATAAACTTAAGAATTTTAAATTCTTATTTATTTAAAACAATAAAATTTTCTATTTGATTTCATTAATTTAATATTAATAGAGAATTGGTAAAATAAAATGACAGCCACTGAGACAAACAAGTATATTTATAATTTTACTGAGGGAAAAAAAGAATTAAAGAATCTTTTAGGCGGAAAAGGAGCAAATCTTGGGGAAATGACTAATTTAGGTCTAAATATTCCATCAGGATTTACGATTACTACTGAAGCATGTTTGAAATATTTTCAAAACCCAGAACAAATAATGGCTGAAATTGAACCTATAGTAATTAGGCATCTCAAAGAATTAGAGAAAAAGACAGGTAAAAAGTTTGGTGATGAGCGAAATCCCTTGCTGGTTTCTGTCCGCTCCGGGGCACCTCAATCTATGCCTGGAATGATGGACACTGTTTTAAATCTTGGCTTAAATGACGTATCCGTCAAAGGCATGGCAGAACAGACTGAAAATCCTCGATTTGCTTACGATTCATGGAGGCGTTTTATTCAGATGTTTGGAGATGTAGTAATGGGAATTGGAGATGAGAAATTTGAAAGGATCCTTAATAAATATAAGCGTGAAATTTCCAGAAATGCACAAGATACTGATTTAACAGTATCAGATTTACAGAAAGTAATTGCGGATTATAAAGCGTTGTATGAAAAAGAAAAAGGATCACCTTTTCCACAAGATCCTTATAAACAATTATTTCTCGCAATTGAAGCTGTCTTTAAATCATGGAATAATAAAAGAGCGATTACATATAGGAAAATCAACGATATCCCTGATTTTGGGACTGCAGTGAATATCCAAACAATGGTTTTTGGAAATAAGGGATGGGATTCGGCGACGGGAGTAGCATTCACGAGGGATCCATCTACTGGTGAAAATAAGAAATTTGGAGAATATTTATCAAATGCGCAGGGTGAAGATGTAGTTGCAGGCATAAGAACACCAAAAAAATTGGAAGAAATGAAAGAAGAGTTTCCTAAAATTTATGATGAATTAAGAAAGACGATGGAAAAACTCGAAAATCATTACAAAGACATGCAAGATATTGAATTTACTATTGAAAAAGGAAAACTCTATATCCTTCAAACAAGAAATGGCAAGCGGACACCATCAGCAGCAGTAAAAATAGCTGTTGATATGGTTAAAGAAGGTTTAATATCAAAGGAAGAGGCAATAATGAGCCTTGATCCTAATAAAATTTCAAAGTTGTTATTTAAGAGTATCGATGAACATGCTGTTCTACATGTTTTAGCGAACGGAATTAATGCATCTCCCGGAGCTGTTTCAGGGAAAGCTATATTCGATCCAGATAAAGCAGAGGCGATGGCAAATGCTGGTGAAGAAGAAATAATTCTAGTTCGACCACAAACAAAACCAGATGACGTCCATGGATTATATGCTTCAAGCGGAGTACTCACCCAATTTGGAGGTAAGACATCTCATGCTGCGGTGGTTGCAAGAGGAATGGGTAAACCCGCAGTAGTAGGTGCGCAAGATATTGAAATTAACGAAGAAAAGGCTGAATTTAGTGTAGCTGAAACTGTGATTCAAGAAGGTGAATATATTACTATTGATGGTACGACTGGACGTGTAATTGAAGGAAAAGTTCCATTAATAGAACCAGAAATAAAAGGGGAATTTTCGGAACTTCTAAAAATGGCAGATGAAATAAGAACATTAGGGGTAAGAGCGAATGCTGATACTCCAACAGATGCCAGAAAAGCTTTAGAGTTTGGAGCTGAAGGAATTGGGCTAACAAGAACAGAACACATGTTTATGGCACAAGATAGATTACCTGTAGTCCAAAAAATGATAATAGCACGAACTCAAGAGGAACGCCAAGATGCTTTAAACAAAATATTACCAATGCAAAAAGGAGACTTTTATGAAATTTTCAAAATTATGGAAGGAAAACCTGTCACAATTAGATTACTTGATCCTCCACTGCATGAATTTCTACCTGACTTGAATACAGTTCAGCTCGAATATCAAGAGTTAAAAATGACTAATGAATTATCAAAATCTTTACTGAATAATAGCCCCTTAGATAATGAGATCAAGAAAAAGAGTAAGGTAATTAGCCTAATCAGGTCACTCTCCGAAGAAAACCCCATGATGGGGCTTCGTGGGTGTCGTTTAGGAATTGTATGGCCAGAAATCAATGAGATGCAAGTTAAGGCGATCTTCCAAGCAGCTTGTGAATTAAAACTTAATGGTGTTGATGTAATCCCTGAAGTAATGATTCCATTAATAGGTATGATTTCTGAATTACAGCTAGTTAAATCCCAATTACTAGAAATCGCGGAAGAGACAATAAAAGAGTATGGAGTAGATTTAGATTATAAATTTGGTACTATGATTGAAATTCCCAGAGCTGCTTTAACAGCAGATGAGATTGCCATTGAAGCCGAATTTTTCTCATTTGGAACCAATGATTTAACCCAAATGACATATGGATTCAGTAGAGATGATGCTGAAGGTAAATTTTTACCAATCTATTTAAATAAAGAAATCTTGGATACGAACCCATTTGAAGTGTTGGACCAAGATGGTGTTGGGAAGCTTATGAAAATGGCTATAGAGCTTGGAAAGCAAACTAGGTCTGATTTAAAATGTGGAATTTGTGGGGAACATGGTGGAGAGCCACGTTCTATCAAATTTGCTAATTCTCTTGGTATTAATTATGTTTCTTGTTCTCCTTTTAGAATTCCAGTAGCAAGATTGGCAGCTGCACAAGCAGCTATTGAACAAAAGAAAGAAATGTAATTACAAATATAAAATTCATTTTTTAAAATTCTTTTTAATCCATAAAGATTTTATCATAAAATATATTTAGTATTTTAAAAACAACTTATTCACTAGTAAGATGACATTAACTTTAGATGAAAAAATTGCATTATTGCAGGAAGTCGGAGAAGAAATAATAAATCTAGATGAATTAAAGGAAATGGTTAAATGGAAAAACGACCATAACCAAGAGATTTATGCTTATGATGGTTTTGAGCCTAGTGGTAATATTCACATAGCTCAAGGTTTATTAAGAGCAATAAATGTAAATAAGATAACTAAAGCAGGAGTAAAATTTAAATTTCTCGTTGCTGATTGGCATGCTGCTGCTAATCTTAAATTTAATGGAGATCTGGAGGTTATTAAAGAGGTTGGTAATTTTTTCATTGAAGTATGGAAAGTATGTGGAATGGATTTGGGTAAAGTAGAATTTATTTATGCTTCTGATATTGTAAAAGATCCAGCTTATTGGGAATTAGTTTTAAAAATTGCAATCAATAGTTCATTAAATCGAGTTAAAAGATGTACGCAAATAATGGGAAGAAGTGAATCTGAAAAACTTACAGCATCACAAATATTATATCCCTTAATGCAAACAGCTGATATTTTTTATCTCCCGGCAGATATATGTCAATTGGGATTAGACCAAAGAAAAGTGAATATGCTCGCGAGAGAGGTTGCTAACAAATTGAATAGACCTAAACCAGTTGCAGTTCACCACCATATGATAATGGGTTTAAATAAACCTCCAGATACAAATTTAACAGGTGTTGATAGAGTAATAAAACTTAAAATGTCTAAATCTGATCCGGATACTGCAATATTTATGCTAGACTCTCCTGATGATATTAAACGCAAGATAAATAAAGCCTATTGTCCTCCAAAGCAAATAACTGAAAATCCGATATTGGAATATTGTAAATATATTATTTTTGAATTAAGAGATAAATTTAAAGTAAATAGACCTCAGAAATATGGGGGCATCATAGAATATAATTCATTTAAAGAGTTGGAAAATGATTATGGAAAAGGAAATCTAAATCCTCCTGATTTAAAGCCAGCAGTAATAGAATATTTAAATCAATTACTACAACCTATAAGAGAACATTTTGAAAAAGATAAAAAAGCGAGAGAATTATATCTATATGTTAAAGAAGCCGATGAAAAAGATAAAAATAGGAAGAAGAAATAAACTTTTAAGAAGCAGTTATGGTAAAATTTCTTATAATTGGAGATAGCCACGTTCCAAAAAGAGCGTCAAAAATTTCTGAGCAAATTCAGATTAAATTAGAAGAATTATCAAAATCAGAATTATTTGAATATACTTTTTTTACAGGGGATGAAATAAATTACCCTGAATTTATGGAATCTTTAAATATGATTACGAAAAGAGAGGTTTTTAGAGTTGTCGGGAACATGGATTACTATTATGGAAATAAAGAGGCTCCAAATTACCAAGAGCTTAATTTATTTATTGAAGAAAACAATAACTTAACTATTGGTTTAACTCATGGTCACCAAGTTTCTCCTCGCGGTGATCATAACCAACTTGAATTACTTGCTATAGAAAAAGAATATAATATAATGATTTCTGGGCATACTCATAAAGAAGAAATATTTCTTACAAAAAGTGGAATATTACTTATAAATCCAGGGAGTATCACTGGGGCATGGTCTTTTGTCGCAAGTGGAATTCCATCATTTGTTATTATGTTTATTAGCAATAAAACCAAGACTATAGAGATATCCTTATTTCAATTAGATAAAAACTCAGATAAAATTAATGAAACTAAATCTTATTATACTTTTGAAAAAAACAAGATAAATTATAAATATTGATTAGATTTACTCAATAAAATTGAGGAAAAAGGATAAGAAGTATTATTGTGGTTGTTTTATTTTATCTAAAACTAAAATTTTTGGCAGTTTCAATAATATCCTTAGATATCCTTTCCCTGTATTTCCTTTTTTATATCTTAATTTTTTAAAACTAAATTTATTCTTCTTAAACATCATATGAAGAGTCGAGTATTCTCCACTAGAGAAATACATTAAATCTTCAGGATCTGCTATAATTTCTAAATCATAGTCATCTAATTCTCCCTTACTCAAAGCATAATTACCATCATTTGCAATAAGATTTGTCCAAAAGATATAATCTTCGTGAATGTGAAGTCCTAAATTGATTTTTGCTTTAAATTTTTTAAGATTTTTTAAATTTTTAGGGTTTTTTCGCTTATCATCAATTATACTTTCTATAACCCCTTTAAATGTAATAAACAGATTTTCCTTTTCAAAATCTTCCATTTTAACACACCCTAGTAATAGAAATTTTTTGTAACTAAGATTGCAATTAATAATTTATTTAATTTAATAAAGATATAAGTATAATTAATATCCAAATTAGCAAACAATTAATTAAATATACAAAAGTGAATGAAAATATGTGGTTCTTTTTTTCTCCAAATATTATTTATGGACCAGATTCAATAGATTTTTTTGAAAATATCTCTGGTAGCAAATGTTTTATTATAACAGACAAACTTCTAGAGGAACTAGGATATTTGAAAATATTGACAGATAAACTAGAAAAATTTGGTAAAGACTTTACAGTTTTTAATGAAGTTCTTCCTGATCCAAGAGAAGAGGGTGTTTTAAAAGCAAATAAACTCTGTAAGGAATATAAGCCCGATATTATTATCGCACTTGGTGGTGGTTCTGTAATGGACACCGCAAAAACAATTTGGTGTTTATATGAATATCCAGAACTTAATCTTGACGATATTTATGTTTTTAGAGCTGATCTCTATGATATGGGAAAAAAGGCTAAGATGGTTGCCATACCAACAACCTCTGGGACAGGAGCAGAAACTACATTTGTGACTGTAATTTCACGCTATGAAGATGAAATTTGGAAGAAGTATCTGTATATTCATAGAGGATTAATTCCAACATATGCGATTGTAGATCCTATCTTTCCGACTGGTATGCCCCCCAAATTAACCGTTGATACCGCATTTGATGCATTAGCACATTCAATTGAGGGTTTAGGATCTCTATGGAGGAATGAATTTAGCAACGCACTAGCTTTAAAAGCAATTGAACTAATTTTTAAATATCTACCAATTGCTTTTAAAGACGGGAAAAATCAAGAAGCAAGAGACTATATGCATCAAGCTGCAACTATAGCAGGTTTAGCGTTTGGGAATGGGCAAGTTCATATCGGGCATACTTTAGGACATAGTTTTGGTTCTTTATTTCATATACCACATGGCCGTTCTGTAGGAATTGTACTTAAATATGTTACCCAATTTATTATGAATGATCCTAATAGCGATGAAGTCGTTAAAATCTATTCCAAATTAGCAAAACAATTAGGATGGGCTAAATGGGATGAAGATGATAGAAATGCCTCGCTAGAGGTAATAAAAAGAATTGAAGATTTGGCAAAAGAAGTTAACTTTCCTCTTTCACTTAAAGAATGTGGAGTTTCAAAGGAAGAATTTGAGAAAAACATTGATACTCTTATAGATTTATGTTATCAAGATGCAAGTTCTACGCTAACGCCAAGATCAATTTCTGATGAGGAATTTAGGAAATTATACCGCTATGCTTATGATGGTAAAGATATTGACTTTTAAGATTAAACTTTTCTAAATTTTCTTCTTTTTAAAAAATAATTTTTTTACGAAAAAACAATTTTACAAAATGTTAAACATAAATATAACATTTTTATATTATTTTTTTAGGTGCTGAGAAAGTTAAATAATCAACTAATTAAATCATTATTAAGGATTATCGCATGGCTATTTTAGAAACAGAGCAAAAATACTTAAAACGCTTAGAATTATCTATAGGATTTCCAATTCCTAGAGTGTCAGACTTACATAGTTATACAGTGGGCTATACTTTACAAGATGGCCACATTTCTGGATTAGGTCTTTTTTCTTGTGGATTAAAGATTATTCATGAAAAAATTAACGTCTTATCTCATTTAAAGCAGCTTCTATTAAGAGGAAATAGATTAAAAGTTATACCTGAAGATTTATCGTTTGTTTATTCATTAGATAGCTTAGACTTAAGCGAAAATAATCTAATTAAAATGCCAAAAGCTATATTTTCGTTAAATAATTTAAAACAATTATTTATTGAATCAAATAAGTTAACTTCTGTACCAAAAACTATAAGTTCATTAGCATCTCTTGAGCTATTAGATTTAAGCGGTAATATTTTAACAACTATACCAGAATCATTATGTGCATTATCTAGCTTAAAAACTTTAGATTTAAGCAGAAATAAAATTTATGAACTCCCTAAAGCGATTGGAAATTTAACATCGCTAGAAATATTATATCTTGGTAATAATAATTTAACCACTCTTCCAGAATCTATCAGTTCCTTGAAATCCTTAAAAAGATTAAATTTAAGATCTAATAAACTAGATTATCTTCCAGATTCTATTGGGGATTTAGTGTCTTTAACTTCCTTATTTTTAAAGGGAAATAACTTAATCTCTCTTCCAAGTTCAATTGGTAAAATGATTAATCTTAAATATTTAGGACTTTCATCTAATAAATTGTCCAATTTGCCTGAATCCATTGGTTCATTAACCTCGTTAGAAAACTTAAGTTTGGCTTCAAATTATTTAACTGATATTCCTAAATCAATTGGATTTCTTAATTCCTTGTTGAGACTAGAACTTACTAATAATAAATTAACAATTCTACCCGACTTTAACAATTTAAGTTCTCTTAAAGTATTAAGATTAGATCGTAATAATCTAACAAAACTTCCAGAATCAATTGGAAATTTAACAGCATTAGAAATTTTAAATTTAGATCAAAATGAAATTGATAGTCTACCAGAAACCATCAGTAATCTTTCTTTATTAAAAGAATTAGATTTATTTGATAATAAGTTGAATGAACTTCCAGAGCTATTTGGAAATTTAAAAATGTTAGAGATTTTAGATTTAAGTAGAAACCAATTAAAAGAATTACCAGGAGCTATTGGATCACTTTCCTCATTAAAAGAATTAGATCTTTCTAATAATAAATTAGAACAATTACCAAATTCTATAGGTTCTTTAGTGTTGTTAAAAAATCTTATTTTAGGATTTAATCGTTTAAAGTTGATTCCAGGAACAATTGGATTATTAAAAAATCTAGAAACTCTTGATATAGGGAAGAATAATTTAAAAGGAATTACGGATTCAATTGGTTCATTAAAATCACTTAAAAGACTATATTTATATTATAATGAAATAGAAGATATTCCAGAGTCTATAGGAGAACTTGAATCATTAAAATATTTATATTTAGGAAACAATAAACTGACGAAACTTCCCGTTTCTTTAGGAAAGCTTAAATCTCTTAAATACTTATTTTTAAGAACAAATAATATTACCGAATTACCTATAACTGTTGAATCCTTGACTTCTCTCAAGTACTTAAATATAGAAAGAAATAATTTAATAAAATTTCCTTATTTACTAGATAGATTAGAAGACCAAGACGTAAAAGTCATTAAATAGATTTTAATTTTTATTATTTTTTTTTCTATCCATTCATCTAAAATTAATATTAACTTCATTAATTTCAAAAAGAATAAAATATGTGGATTTAGAAAACATTATTGTTGTTGGTAAAACTTAAAAGGTTAAAACTCACAAGGTATTAATAACTATATAATCAAAATAATTAAAAGGAAATGATATGAAAGGATTTATTGGAAAATTAATAAGGATTAATCTGAGTAATAAGGAAATTTCTGAAGAACCGCTTGATGAAGTAATAGCTAAAAATTTTTTAGGAGCTGCAGGTTATTGTGTAAGATATTTATATGATAAAATAGATAAAGAGACAGATCCATTATCACCTGAAAATATTTTAATGATTATGACTGGACCTTTATGTGGATCAAACGCACCTACTAGTGGAAGATTTGCAATATGCTCTAAATCACCTTATACTGGCATTTGGGGAGAAGCAATTTGTGGTGGCTTTTTTGGACCAGAGTTAAGAAAAGCAGGGTTTGATGGAATTATAATTGAGGGTGCATCAGAATCTCCTGTATATTTAGATATTATTAATGGGAAAACTGAAATTAGAGATGCTACTGATTTATGGGGCAAGGGTACATTTGAAACATCAGAACTCTTGAAGAGTCGTTCAGGATCAAATCTAACGAGAGTTGCTTGCATCGGTCCTGCTGGTGAAAATTTAATAAAGTATGCAACTATAGCTTCTGAAGAAAAAGCTGCAGGAAGAACTGGAATGGGTGCTGTAATGGGTTCAAAAAAGCTGAAAGCAATTAGCATTAGAGCTCCAAAGAGAAGTTATGAACCTGCAAAACCAGATGAATTTAAAGAAGCAGTTAAAAAAACGACAGAAGAAGTGATGTCATCTTTTGCTACACAGATGTTTGGAATTCTGGGTACATCTGGAGGAGTTGATAAATGGAACTCTGAGGGAGAATTACCCATAAAATATTGGACTTTAGGAACTTGGGACGGAGCTTTTGATATTTCTGGAGCTACGGCCTCAGAAAAAGTGTTCTCAAGAAGTTATCCCTGTTTTTCTTGTCCTATAGGATGTGCTAAAAAAGCAATGATAAAAGAAGGAGAATATAAAACTGATCAGGAAATTGAGGCTGCAGAGTATGAAACTGTAGCAAGTTTTGGTTCCTTGATTCTTAATAACAATCTTGAATCAATACAACAAGCTAATTACTTATGCAATGATCTCGGAATTGATACTATTAGTGGAGGTAGTACAATAGCATTTATCTATTATTTATTTAATAATGGAAAAATAATCCCTTCGGATATCGATGGTCTAGAACCCAAATGGGGAGATATAAAACCAGCTTTTGAAATGATAAAGAAAATTGGACTTCGAAAAGAAATAGGAGATCTTTTGGCTGAGGGTTCAGATGTTGTTGGGAAAAAATTCAATATTTCTCAAGATGAAATCGCTACGGCATATGGAATGGAGATTCCTTATCATGATTTAAGGCGATGTTATGGTAATGCTATCGCTTATGGTATAGGAACTACTAGAGGACCTTGTCATACAAGTTGCGATCCATATTATGTATTATTAGGACTTCCATTAGAAGAATTTGGGATTAATCTAAATGTTGATTGGTATTCAGATGGTGAAGATATGACCATACTAAGTGCTAGAGTTCAAGATTATCGAGCAATATATAATTCCTTAGTAATGTGTAGTTTTGCCAACCCGCCTCCTTCTATGATTATTGAAATGTTAAATACAGCCACAGGTTTAGATTATGATATAGAAAAATTCAAATTACTAGGTGAAAGAATCTATATGATGAAAAGACTATTTAATCTGAAAATGGGCATAACTCCCGAAGATGACAAGTTACCAAAAATAGTATTAGACCCAGTTAATGAAGGAGGTTCGGCAGGAAAGACACCAGATTTTCAAAAATTAAAAAATGCTTATTATAAATATCGAACATTCGATCCCCAAACAGGCTATCCGAGTAAGGAAAAATTAAAAAGTTTAGGTTTAGATAACTTATAATACCTCTCTTTTTTCTTTTTGTTAAAACTTTTCTATTAGATTTTTTCTAATTCTGTTTTATTTAAAATTTAAATATTAGAGGGAGTTAGATATCAATATGGATATCTTAAAAGCTATCAAAGTAAAATTGCCCGATGTGTTACCACCTGATCCAATTTTTAAAGAAGGTATTCGGAGAGCTCCAAATCGTGGATATAATTTATCTAAAAAAGAAACAGAACTAGCATTGAAAAATGCTTTAAGATATATTCCTGAAAAGCTACAAAAGATTATTGCTCCAGAATTTTTAAATGAACTAGTAGCTAAAGGAAGAATTTATGGATATCGATATAGACCCACTGGTGAAATAAAAGCTAAACCTATTACGGACTATCAAGGTATTCTGGAAGCCAGAGCTATACAATTAATGATTGATAATAATCTAGATTTTGAAGTAGCATTATACCCTTATGAATTGGTTACTTATGGCGAAAGTGGGCAAGTATGTCAGAATTGGATGCAATATCAGTTGATAAAGAAATATCTTGAACTTATGAATGAAAATCAGACTCTTGTTGTGATGTCAGGGCATCCTTTAGGGCTCTTTCCTAGCAAACGAGAAGCCCCTAGAGTGATTATGACAAACGGTTTAATGATAGGGATGTTTGATACATCACAAGATTTTCAACGATTAACAGCTTTGGGTGTTGCTAATTATGGTCAAATGACTGCAGGAGGATGGATGTATATAGGGCCTCAAGGGATTGTGCACGGAACTTATATAACTCTACTAAATGCTGGTAGATTATATTTAAAAATTTCTCCAAAAGAAGGACTTAAAGGAATTTTGTATCTCAGTTCAGGATTAGGTGGTATGAGCGGTGCTCAAGCGAAAGCAGTTGAAATAGCAGGGGGAATTGGAGTAATAGCAGAAGTAGATTATTCTAGAATTCAAACGCGTTATGAACAAGGATGGGTGAGCAAAACATCAGATAATCTCGAGGAAATTTTTAATTGGGTTGATGATTACAAGAGAAAAGGTGAAGCAATATCTATTGCTTATCATGGAAATATAATAGATGTATGGGAATATGTTGTAAATAATAATATTGTTGTTGAACTTGCTTCTGATCAGACCTCTTGTCATGCAGCTTATGAAGGGGGCTATACCCCCATGGGAATAAGTTTTGAAGAAGGTAGAGAACTTTTAAAGACAGATCGAGAGATATTTATAAGCAAAGTAAATGAATCTCTTAAAAAGCATTATGAATTGATTAAGGAAATGTCTCAGAGGGGGACAAAGTTTTGGGATTATGGAAATTCATTTCTCAAAGCAGTTTATGACGCAGGAGCAACTGATATAGCAATTGGGGGTGATCCTAAGAATGGTTTTATTTTTCCTTCTTATGTTCAAGATATAATGGGACCAATTTGTTTTGATTTTGGGTATGGTCCCTTTCGTTGGGTTTGTTTAAGTTTAAAGCATTCTGATCTAATTAAAACTGATGAGGCAGCTCTTTCATGTATAGACCCCAATAGAAGAGCTCAAGATCGTGATAATTGGTATTGGATAAAAAATGCTGAAGATAATAACTTAGTCGTTGGATCTCAAGCTCGTATATTATATGCAGATAGAGAGACTCGCGTAAAAATAGCACTAAAATTCAATGAGATGATAAGAAATGGAGAAATAGGACCTATTATGTTAGGAAGAGATCATCATGATACTGGAGGTACAGATTCACCATTTAGAGAAACTTCTAATATTAAAGATGGTAGTAATATAATGGCAGAAATGGCTCATCATTGTTGGGCTGGAAATATAGCAAGAGGAATGACAATGTGCGTTCTTTCTAATGGGGGCGGGGTTGGTACAGGGAAAGCTATAAATGGTGGATTTGGATTAGTAATGGATGGTTCGCAACGAGTAAATGAAATTATTAAAAGTGCTATTGACTGGGATGTCTCATGTGGTGTTGCTCGAAGGGCATGGGCTACAAATAAAAATGCTCTTGAAGTAGCCAAAATTTGGAATATGGAGCATAAAGACGGATATATTACAATTCCTTTTTTAGCTGATAATGACTTAATAAAGGATGTGATAAATAATTATTTCAAAAGTCCAAAATAAATTAAATGTTTTAAAAAAATGGTTAAAATGGTAGAATTATTCAAATATGGTCAAGATCAATTAACTGCTGAATTAGCTTTAAAAATAGCAAGAGGAGAATTAAAAGCCGTACTTACTGAACATACAGAAACAAAAGTTAATAGAAGTTTCAAAGCTGTACAAACAATTGCTAAAGGAGAGAAATTAGTTTATAGTATCAATACTGGATTTGGTTCGTTATGTACAACTAGAATTTCTAAAGAAGAAACCGGTAAATTACAGGAAAATCTCCTAAAAAGCCACAGTGTAGGATTAGGAGCTTCCATTGATCAAGAAATTGCTAAATTAATGCTGATTCTAAAAGTTCATGCATTATGTAAAGGCTATTCTGGATGTTCTTTAGAATTAATTAAACGTATAATTTGGCATATTGAAAATGATTATATTCCTTTAGTACCTGAGCAAGGTTCTGTTGGCGCTTCTGGAGATCTTGCTCCTTTGGCTCATCTATTTTTACCTTTAATAGGACTGGGCTACTTATCAAAGAATGGAATTGATTATATACCATCTATAGAAATTTTAAATATAAATAATTTAAAACCGTTAATACTTAATGCAAAAGAAGGGGTAGCTTTGATTAATGGTACACAATTTATTTCTGCTTATGCGATTAGAATAATTGAAAGATTGTCTAACTGTCTTGAGCATGCAGATGTAATTGGGGCCCTCACACTTGAAGCTTATTTAGGCTCACCCCAACCATTCGATGAAAGACTAATAAATCTTAGACCTCATCAAGGAGCCAAAATTGTCGCCAAAAATTTTAGACAGTTTTTAAAAGCGTCTCAGTTTATTGAGTCTCATAAGGATTGCGGGAGGGTTCAAGATCCTTATTCTATTCGGTGCATACCACAAGTTCATGGAGCTTCTAGAGATGCATTATTCCACTTAATTGAAAAGCTGAATTGTGAATTAAATTCAGTGACAGATAATCCTATAATATTTAATGAAGAAGATACCATTAGTGGAGGAAATTTTCATGGTCAACCCTTAGCTTTGCCGTTAGATTATGTAGGTTTAGCTGCCTCTGAACTTGGAAATATCTCTGATCGCCGAATATATCTCCTTTTAGAAGGAAAGTGGGGAATTCCTGAGTATTTAATTAAAGAATCTGGCTTAAATTCAGGATTTATGATTGCTCAATATACATCCGCAGCATTAGTAAGTGAAAATAAATCAATGTGTTTTCCAGCGAGTGCAGACAGTATTCCTACTTCAATGGGTCAAGAAGATCATGTAAGTATGGGATCTATTAGTGCGAGAAAAACTTTAAAAATTATAGAAAATCTTGAAAAGGTGTTAGCAATTGAACTCTTATGCGCTTCACAAGCATTTGATTTTAGAAGACCATTGAGATCAAGCAAAATTTTAGAATCTTGTCATTCTTACATTCGTCAGGGGATTCCGCATGTTAATCAGGATGTTATTCTTTCTGACTATATTAAGAAAAGCTTAGAAATTATAAGAAGTAAGGAATTATTAAATTTAATTAAACAGGATTAGATATTTTAAAAATGTCAGTTACTTCTACAGTTTCTTTAAAAAAAATCAAAAAAAAGAAAGAGTCTTTAACATCAATAATTGGAGAAGAAAAATCTCCAGATTTGATAATTATTCATGCAAATCAACTGGTAACTTTAGATTCGAACTATGGAGTTCCAAGAACAGGTGATGAAATGCAAAATCTTGCAATTATTGAGGATGGAGCTGTTGCTGTTATTGATAATAGAATTGAATTTGTAGGCACTACCGAGGAGTTATTATCTTTTTACGTAATTAACCAAGATGTGATTGTTATTGATGCCAGTAACAAGCTGGTAACTCCTGGATTTGTCGATCCACATACACATATAATTTTTGATGGTTCAAGAGAAAATGAGCTGGGAATGAAATTAAATGGGATATCTTATCTTGAAATTTTAAAAGCAGGAGGAGGAATTCTAAAAACTGTAAAGGCAACAAGAAAAGCAACTTTAGAAAAATTAGTGGAAAATGGAAAAAAGATACTTAATCGTATGATGAAATATGGCACAACAACGGCTGAGACAAAATCGGGGTACGGACTTGATGTTGAAAATGAAATTAAATCATTGCGAGCAGCAAAAATTTTAAATAATGAACATCCAATTGACCTGATTTCAACGTTTTTAGGAGCTCATGCGATTCCTCCTGAATATAATAATAAGAAAGAAGAATATATTGACTTGATAATCTCGGAAATGATTCCTAGAATTGCGAGTGAAGAATTAGCTGAATTTTGTGATGTTTTTTGTGAGGAGGGAGTCTTTTCTATTGAAGAAACGAAAAAAGTATTAAATATTGCTAAACAATTTGGATTAAAGCCTCAAATTCATATTGATGAGATTGTAGATACGAATGGAGCATTATTAGCAGCTGAAATAAATGCTGTACAGACTGGACATTTATTGAAATCGAATGATGAGGGTTTAAAAGCAATGGCCAAAATGGGTGTAATTGCTACACTTTTACCCGGAACACCATTCTCACTAATGTTAAAAGACTATGCTCCAGCTAGAAAGATGATAGATTTTGGAATCCCAATAGCTATAGCAACAGATTTGAATCCAAACTGTTGGACGGAGTCGATGCAGATAATTATTGCTCTAGCATGTTATAAAATGAAAATGACCCCCGCTGAAGCTTTAACTGCAGCTACCATTAATGGAGCCTGTGCACTCCAGAAGCAAGATCACATAGGCAGTATCGAAATAGGTAAAAAAGCAGATATTTTAATATTTGATGTACCAAATTATAACTTTCTACCTTATCAATTCGGTGTTAATTTAATAGATAAAGTTATTAAAAATGGAAAAATAGTTTTTAAAAATATTTTTTAACTTTTCTCTCTTAAAAATCAAAATAATGTTCAAGTAAGTGTTTTTCTTCAAGTTTATCAGGATTTGATAGCTGTAAGTAATATTCTAAAGAATTAAGGACAGCACCTAAAGGTAAAACTCCTATCAATTCGGTACCAATAATGTTTACACCAAATCTATTTGCTTCTATTCTTACAAGCTCCATCTGTCTATAAAGTGGTGTTTTTTTATAGTTAATGTTACTAATTCCGACTTGTACATAATCTCTCCCCTCTATAAACGTTCCCATAGCTTTAATATTGATTAATCCGCCAGAACGTAGGTGAATTGCTTTTGCTACCTTTTTAGCAATATTAAGATCTTTAGTCCCAAGATTTATATTAAAACTAATTAGTGGTTGTCTAGCACCAGTAATTAAAGCTCCTGCTGTTGGATGTAATTCCTCAGGTCCATAATCAGGTTTACGTTCAGGATCTCTTTTAATTGCTTCTTTAAGGCCTTCATACTGTCCAACTCTTATATTATCTATATTCATTCTATCTAGTTTACGGGCAGATTCTTCATATAAATATACCGGAATACCTTCTTTCGCCATAACTTCTGCAAATCTCACGGATAAATCTATACATTCTTCAATAGAAACATTTTGAGCTGGTACAAATGGCACTACATCTACAGCGCCAATTCTAGGATGTTGTCCCTTATGATTATTCATATCAATTAATTCAACGGCTCTTTTTGCAGCAGCGATATTGGCCTTTAATACTGCCTCTGGAGTTCCAACAAAAGTTATGACGGCTCTATTATAATTCGTGTCATATTGGACATCTACAATTCTAGTATCTGATGTGTTCTTAATTTCATTCGCAATCTTCTCAATTTTACTGCTATCTTTCCCTTCGCTGTAGTTGGGTACGGATTCCACTATTTTTTTTCTTTTACTTTCCATATTATGTGCCTTTTTTAAATTAAATACATTCTAAATTTATAATATTTAAACTTGTAAAATTATCAATAATTATAAAGAATACATCTTTCGCTTATAGGTTTTATCGGTAAAAATATAAACTTGATCTTTTCCATTCCCGATAACGGGTGTTTTAATCTTTAATTCTATCAAGATTTTTTTATTCTTAGTACCTCTTGGAGATTTACTAACCTTTTTATTCTCAAATTTAATGTATTGTGCTTTTTGATGAATATAGGTATCTGTTTCTTTCCCCATGATAATTAAGTCATCTCCTTGAGAAATATATCCATTGCTTATTGAAATCCGGGCAAATCCTGTTTGTTGATCAAAACCAACAATACGACCAACTTTAATATATCTATAATGCGAAAGGTTATACGGATAGTTATGCTGATGATCAACTTCTGTCATTCTTTTAAAATAAAAACCCGATGTAAATCCTCTATTATATACTCTTTTCAATTCAGTTACCCAACGCCCTACTTTCTTTTCTGTAAACGTTCCATTATAATATGCGTCGATTGCTTCTCTATAGACTTTACTGACAATTTCAACATAATGAGGGTGTCTCATACGCCCTTCTATTTTAAATGCGTCTACATTTGCTTCAATTAAGTCTGGAATATAAGCAATTGTGCACAAATCTCTTGAGTTCATAAATCTTACACCATCATAGATATATTCAACTCCAGATTCTTCTCGAACCCACCATCTCCTCCTGCATGGTTGAATACAATTGCCTCTATTCGCAGATTTTTCTTCGGTTCCACATATATCTTGAGAAAAATAACACCTTCCACTTACAGAAGTACACATAGCTCCATGAATAAACACTTCTACTTCTGTCTTGGTTAAGTTTCTTTTAATTTCTTTTATTTTTTCTAGCGACAATTCTCTGGCTAAAATTATACGTTCAGCACCTAAATTTTCATAAAATCTTGCTGATATAGAATTAGATACATTACATTGAGTGGAAATATGAAAAGGGATTCCAAAATCTTTAGCAATCTGAATTGCTGCTAAATCATGAACTATTACGGCATCAATACCTGACTTTTTCCCTTTTTCAATGATATTCCTAAGTTCATTAATTTCGTTATCATAAACTAAAATATTTGTTGTTAAGTAAGTTTTCAGGTTGTTATTATGACAGTAATTTACAATCTTAGGCAAATCATCTATAGCAATATTTTCAGTTCTCATTCTCATGTTGAAGCTTTCAACACCAAAATAAATAGAATCTGCATATTCTGAAGCTGCTTTTATCGCTTTAAAGTTTTTGGCAGGAGCCAATAATTCTACTTTCTTCATAATATTTAATTTTACTTATAAGTTTTCCAATATCTCAATATAATAAAAGAATCACGATATTATTTAAAAAAATTGAAAAAATTTAAGATAAAAAGATAATTTTTTCCTTACAATTCATGAATGAAAATAAAAGCAAAGGAATTTCCAATTGGTTAAAAAGAAGAAAACGGCTTCTTATAGGAATTGCAACTTTTATTTTAATTATTATTATGATTTTCTTCGTAGACTTTGCTAGATTTATACAAAAAATAATTATTATTGGACCAATTGGTTTATTAGCCTTTATTATTACATATACTATAGCTTTTATTTTAAGAGCATATAAATTAAAATTAATATTTAAGGGAATTAGCAAAGAAATTAGTTATTCTACATCATATTTTTCCATTGGTGCTTCTTTTTTTATAAATGGTTTAATTCCAGGTAAAGTGGGTGATGTAGCAAAGATATTTATAATAAAAGATCAAGAAAACATAGGATTAGGTGAATCAACAGCTGGTATTGCCGTTGAAAGAATTCTAGATATGATTTTGTTGTTTATTATTAGTTGTTTTGCTTTAATTTATTTATATTTAAGTAATATTGGAGAAACTAGTTCTAGAGAGTTTTTAGGATTAAGTATAGAATTTTATTTAATTATTGGCGCAGCATTAATAATTGGGATTTTAATACTCATCTTTTTATCATTATATAAAACTGAAACCATAATAAAGATCATAACAAAAATTTCTCCAAAGATTGCGCATTATGTCGAAAGATTTATTATAAATTTTAAAAGAGGGATTAAAGAATTAAGAAAAAACAAAGGAATCTTGGTATATGTCATTCTATTAGGTATTCCAGTCTACATCATTGATAGTTTTATCATTGTTATTTTCTTCTATGCATTGGGATACCAATTAAATGTATTGATATTAATTTTGGCAATAAATTTATCCTTTTTTAGCCAAATATTTCCTATATTTCCTGGAGGTTGGGTAATATCGGAAAATATCGGCTCGATTTTTATACTCTTTTTTTATCCTTTATTTCCTGGAGGTTATGAAAATATTTTAGCAATTTTTATAATTGAACACTTATTTAAACAAGTTTATATTTTATTTTTTGGAGGATATTCTATTTTCCGTTTTAATTTCAGCTTAAAACAAATTGAAGATATTAAGGAATAATTAGACAAACTATAAATTTTAATAGAGTCTTACAAATAAAATTGGATGTAAATGTCAAAAAAACAGACTATAAGTGTTGTTATCCCTGCATACAATGAGGAAAACAATCTTCGTGATAGTATTAAAATTATCTATAAATATTTAACAAAATTAGTTGGTAATTATTTTGAAATATTAATTATTGAGAATGGGAGTACTGATAGAACTGCTGATATAGCAAAAGAATTAGAAATTGAATATACTAATGTAAAATCATTCTCTTTACAAACGCCATCATATGGAGAAGCTTATCGCTTCGGAATACTCCAAGCAAATCATGATATGGTCACTATTTATCCAGTAGATCTTGCTTTTAGTTTAAATTTTATTGGACGTGCCTATCGACTTATTGAAAAATATCCAATTATTCTTGGTGTCCGATTTCATCAAAGAAGTAAAGTTGAGCGTTCTCCAATTCGAGTTTTAGTCTCTAAGGTCCATACTATACTTGTAAATATCCTCTTTAATACACACTATAATGATGTGGATTGCTTAAAGGCATTTAGGACTAAAATAGGTAAAAAGTTGGTTAAATATACTACAGCAAAAGGCCCTTTTATAGAAGTTGAGTTAGTTTATCTAATAAAAATGATAAGGCTGAAATTTTATGAAATTCCGGTCAATCATATTGAAAAAGGGATTGCCAGACATCTTTCATATATAATCCGGTCGATTTTAAAGAATTTCATTGAATTATTTAAGTATAAATTCAGGACTATGTTTAGATAACTACTTTATAATAAATCTATAATTTTACTTTTTATTTGCGGTAAAATTCAAAATGTAATTTTAATTTAATACATAAACAATTAAAGAAATAAAAGATAATAAACGATTAAAATTGCCAATAAACGATTGTCAAATAGGGGAAAATGTAAAAATTATTGAACCGGTTAATCTATATGGATGTATAATAGGAAATAATTGCTTTATTGGACCATTTGTTGAGATTCAAAAAAATGTTATTATTGGTGAAGGAACAAGAATACAAAGTCACTGCTTTATATGTGATGGAGTTTCTATTGGAAAACATTGCTTTATTAGCCATGGAACTATGTTTACTAATGATCTTTTTGTTGATTCTCCAAATTTTGAGAGTTGGATTAGGAG
>JBHLOI010000015.1:0-66161 GCA_048940645.1 Promethearchaeota archaeon
AGCATTGCATAACAATTTGAAACTGAATGACAGCCAAATAATTGAATGAAAACAAGGCCATCAGCATCTATTTTTTTTGCGGTTCTCATATACGAATCCGTTAAAGCATTGTTATCGCATCCAATTCCTTGCTCAGTTGCGTTTAACAAATATCGAGCATATTCCTCAAGGGGATTTGAAGCACTCGATATATTAATTTCGTCTAAAAGACATAAAGTGTCCCAATCAGCATATATAGCCCTTCCTCCTAATTCATAAATAATCTCATGAGATTCGGGGGGCCATCCACCAAACATAGGAGTGACTAGAATTTTTGGCTTTTTTGATACATCCATACCTATACCTTTCCTAATCCTTTCTCGCATTTCATTTACTAAAAATGATAAATTTTCAGCATATCTTTTAGCATCAGAATTGTAATCTTGAAAGGTTATATTTAATAAAGCTAAAATTTCACTAAAAGTGGCAGGGTTACAAGGATAAAAATCTGAAGTACTAATTTCGTATAATATCGTTTTATATGATTTTTTTACCTGATTTCCTATTTGGAAATGGTTTCTTATATCATTATCTGAAACCGCTTTACCAGTAATTGATTCAAGTTTTTCTGTAGCATTTGAGAGATTCTCTGTTAAGAGCTCTAAGGCATTTCCTATATTTCTCGGGGGTATATCAATCCAGATTTGTTGAGAAGTATTTTCAATAGTTTTTAGAGACTCTAAATATTTATTCCAAGCACTACAGCGGATCGTAAAATTTAATGTAGCTTCTACATTCTTAATTTTACTGGTATGCATTCCATACAAACTTTTAATTCCATAACAAAAATCACTAGGAATTCCACTTTCAACTCCTAAATCATACATCTCATTATATTTTTTATTGATAGTATCAATAACTTCATCAATAATATCATCAATTAGTTTGCTTAATTCTCCAATTCCAAGATTTTTAACAAAGCCTAAAAAGTCAGAAACTCGATTCCATCCAAAAATATTTGAAGCAGAGCCTAAATACCTTAGATATTTATTTATTTCAAAAATCTGCATTCTAATTGGAAAAACTGGTACAGCTCCAGCTATGAAAGCTAGATCTGAGAAAGGTAAAGCCACAGAAATTAATTTTTTCTTCTCTCTAAATTTTTTCCTTTTTAAATAATCCCTTCCTCCCAAAAAATTATATGCAATTCTTAAGACAGAAGAAAACCTAACTAATTCGTCAGCCATCAAACTCATTATCATATCATCTCCAAAAAAGCCTCAATACGTGTAGAGAGCTGACCCTTATTCGCTTTTGAATAATCTCTCTCTAAATTTAAAACAGGAATACCCTGATCTTGTAATTTGTTTTTAAAAAAAGAAGACATAATCGAAATGTGATCACAGAATTTAATTATATGATTAATTACTGCCAATTTTTTTCCAGTTTTTTGTTTATATTGTTTATACATGTTTAAAATTTGAGCTATTTTATTTTCTAAAAAATTAGGAACTGAGTGGTCTCCATAAATATTTTCATTATATCGATGTACAAACAAATTAAGAGGATTTTTTTCCGCTTCAATCAATTCATCACTGATTATTTGGGAGAAATAGTTATCACCAACCCAAGTATCGAAGAAAACTATGTTTCCTCCTCCTTCCTCTATTAGATCTATTAAATAATCATTGATAAATATTGAACAGCCAGTTAATATAACATCTTTGGAAGTATTTTCGAAATCATTTGAATTTTCTTTATATTTTTGAATTATATTTTCCAATGTTGGATAAAATTCAGGACCGAATAACATTGCTTTTTGGATTATTTTTAATTTTTCAGACCCTTTAATATATAAATTGTTGAATTCTAGGAGTTTTTTCTTAAAATTATTATATTTTTTGATGCTATTGACCAAATCTTCATCTTTGATCTTATTTCCTATAATTGTTTCAAGATTTTGTTTGAGATCCTCTAATTCGAGTTTCAAATAGGTCAAACTATTATTACTTTTAACATATGAGATATAGAAATTTAAACGGGGAATGTTAAAATATTTAGAAATTATTTCTGACGCACATATATCCGAAACACAATGGTTTGACACTAAAAAATAATCTATTAATTCCAAAAACTTGAAGAACTTAGGTTTTAACGAAAATAATCCTATACACGACTGTGCAAAAGCACAAGTTGAGGGGGGCAAAAAATCATGACTAGCAGTCATTAGATCATCATTCCCACCAAAAATTAGCTTAAGTGGAATAAATCCTCCCGCATCGAATAATTCTTCTGGAATATTATCATGAGAAATAAAACCAATTACTTTTTTACCTTCCTCTTTTTTTTCTTTAAGAAATAGAGAAAAATCCGAAAGTAATTCTAAATCTTGCATAATATTCTCATGAAAAATTTAAATCATTATTAGCTAAAAAAGAGAAAATACTTCAAAAAATTTAATTATTATTCTCTTGAGCTATAAGTGCTGCGCCAATTGCCCCCGTTAATTGTGGATATTCGGGACTAACAATCTCAAATCCTAGTTCCGTTATTAAATATTTTTTAACAGCATTATTCTTCGCAACTCCTCCACAAAATACTAATTTAGGTGCTACTCCAATACGTTTTGCCATGCCAGCTACTCTTCTTGAAATGGATTTATGAATCCCAGCAGCTATATCCTCTTTTGATGCGCCTCTTGCAAAAAGACTAATCACTTCACTTTCAGCAAATACCGTACATGTAGAACTAATAGATGCTGGTTTATTTGATCCTAAAGCTAAATCGCCAAACTCATTAATGGGAACTTCTAACGCATGTGCCATAACTTCTAAAAACCTACCGGTTCCGGCAGCGCATTTATCATTCATTTGAAAATCAATAACATTTCCAGTCTTCTTTGAAATGAGAATTGCCTTACTATCTTGGCCTCCAATATCTATTACTGAATGGGCATCTGGAAAGAAATATTGAGCCCCTTTTGCATGAGCTGTAATTTCTGTTACACGATCATCGGCAATGTCAATCGTATTTCGACCATATCCCGTACTCATTACATAAACTTCAGATCTTTTTAGATTATTTTTCGTTAATATATCTTCAAAAAGATTATGTCCTACTTTCTTAAAATTATAAGTGGATCTTTCAGTTCTGTGATCAGTCAATTTTCCTTCATTGACTAAAACAATTTTAGTTGCTAAGGAACCAATATCAATTCCAATAAACGCTTTCAACTTTAATTTTCCTACTTAACTTTTGCTATAAAAATTCAGCAAGAAATATTAAATTTATCATTTAATCGTTGTAATTAAGTAAATCTTAAGATAATGATTGAGATAACAATAGTTAATGTGAAAGCAATTAATAGTTGGAGGATACTTTTAATAATTGATTCACGAGAAATTGCACCTAAGAAAACTCCCAAGAGTACAATAGATATAAATATTATTAAAAAAGAGATCATGAATGTTTCAAATCTTGCTTGTGAAACCAAAAAGAAAGGGATTAAAGGTATAATTCCACCTAAAAATGGGGCTAAACCGTTCACTAATGCAACACTAATTGTAGCAAAAGTCTCGGCTTTTTCTTGCAAAGTTTTTTTCTTGGGTTCTGCTTCATTTTCTGTTTGATTTTGAACAAGACCATCCAGTTTTATACTCTTCAACATAGCTTTTTCTAATTCTTTCTTGGTTATATTGTTTTCTTCTTCTGCTACTTCACTCACTACTACCATAGCTTTTTCTAATTCTAATCTTAATTTTCTCTGCTCAGCCTTCTCAGACATGTAGGAACCTGATATACCTGATATTAACATTGAAATGGATGTTGCAAAACCAGTTATAAGAACAATCTCACTCTCAATAAAAGGGTGTGATTCTTCCAAAATTAATATAAAAAAACCTAAAAGAATTCCAAGAACGGTTAGTAGCCCATCATAGAAATTATTTACAAAATAGCGTCGAGCAATTCCCCCAAGTTTTGTGATCTTGGAAAAAAGTTTATATTTTTTAAACATTTTTTTGAGTATTTGATTTAAATTGGCTGTAAATACCAATAATTTAATTTAAATTCCTAACAATAAAGATACTAAAAGTGTTACAATGCCTGCAGTCACTAAATGCAAAGCATATTTAATACGACCCCCACCAGAGATATTACCAAGAAAAATTCCTAAATAAACCAATAAACCTGTTAAAATTATGTAAGAAAAGATGAAATGAAATAAAGATAAAACTGTACCAAAAAAAAATGGAATTAATGGAAGGGAGGACCCCATAACTGGAGCGCCTCCATCTACTAGTGATGCAACAATAGTGGCAAATTTTTCTGCTTGCTCAATTAGAGTGTTATTCTTTTTATCTTTTTTCTGAAATTGTTCAATAGGAATTAGTATCTGTCTCTTATTATTTGTATTTTCTGAATTAATCGGTATTACCATAGCTTTTTGGATTTCCTTTTGTTCTAGTAATTTTTTAGCTAACTCTAATTTTTCGATATCAATCTTATCATAATCTATTTCCACCTCCTCTTCCTGAAGAATTACCATTTCTCTTTTTAAATCCATCAATTTTTTCTTTCTTTCAGCTTTCTCAGAAAGAAAAGCTCCCCATAGCCCACTTATCCCTATAGCTAAAGCAGTCGCAAAACCAGTAATAATTACATTACCTGGGGTAATATTACTACCATTTGGAGAAAGGAATATGATAAACAAACCACTAACAATTCCAGCACATGTTAATGCTCCATCGAAACAATTGTTAAAAAACTTTCGACGAGAGATAATTCCCAAATCAGACATTTGGGAATACTTTTGCCATTTTTTTAAAGTCGATTTAATTCCCATTTTATTAAAAATACACCTATTAAATATCATGTATTCTAGATGTAAAAATTTTACGTTTAGCAAGAGTATTTATCAAAATAAGGAGACTCCAAAAAACTACTTATTTATGATGATAATAATAAAATCTAAGTTTTTATTCTATATAAATTAATTTTCTCCTAAAAGATGATGATTTTTATTTATCAAATCATATAATATTCTTAGAATGTTAAAAATATAGTGAAATTTAAAATGTCATCAAATAGGAAGTTAAAAGAAGAAATTATAAGCTTACTTGTGGAACATTCAAGGATAATGTATGATGTCATAAGCGATATGGGAGTATATTATAGTGCTTGGGCAAAAGATTATGAAAAGAATAAAGAAAGTTTGCAGAAAAAAAAGAGCAAAATGCAATTAGCTGAAGAAGAGGCAGATGAATACAAAATTAAATTAATACAAAATTTCGCAGAAGCAGGAACTCAAGGCTTTGGAGATTACGTTGATTTGATATTAAGATTGGATAATGTAATTAATTATCCTCTTGAATTTGTTGATATGCTCGATAAAATTGATTTAGCAGCTAAGAAGTTCAAGAATATTAAAACAAGATATGAAAAATTAATAAATCAAATTATGGAAATAGCAGATGTACTAAAACAAACCTTAAAAAATCTAAGAGATAATACAGATAAAGTTTACGAAAACACCGTTAAAATTCATGAGTTCGAGAATGATATTGATACAATTTACAGGCAATTCCTTGACTATCTTTATTCCACTTCAAATGAAGAATTAGACGTTAGACTATTATTAAGAATAAGAGATAGTATTGTATTACTAGAACAATTAGCTGATCGTATACATGATATTGCGGATCTTATTCGCGTTTTACTTTACCAATAAATTCTCCTTATACCATAAAGTTGATAAGAGAGACTTCTTCTTATTAATTTTTATTATATTAATTGCTTTTTAGGCACAAATTTTAGAAAAATTTTTACGCTCTAATTTATTTTTTTATAATATTAGTTTTTAAATTAAAAATAACAGTGAATTATATGAATGGTAAAAAAAAATTTTATCTACTACTTGGATTATTTCAAATAATTTTAGTACTTACTGTATTTTTTTCTGTAAATGGATTAGTAACATTTGTAGCCGCTCAAGGTTCATATGAATATTATAATTCAGTTACTTCAGCTATCTTGGCAATCTCAGCAGCAGTATCTGTTGGAGCTTCTGTATTAGGTAGTGCATTGGCAATAAAAACTGTAGGTACTGCAGCAATTTCATCTCTTGCAGAACGAGAAGAATCATTCTTTAAAGCATTCTTAGTAGTAGCATTAGCGGAAGCTTTAGCTGTTTATGGCTTAATCGTTGGAATCCTCTTATGGACAAAAATACCAACTCCACCAGCTTAATATAAAAATTTCATTATTTTATAAATTAACATTATCAAAATTTCATCCTTTGGTGTTATCTACGAGCACAATAATCCCATCTTATGTTTATACTTACATAAAAATAGATTATTTAAAAAAACTGATTTTAAAAGAAGAATATTTATTAAGATTAAGAGAATTTGATAATATTCGAGATCTTTTTGATTTTATTCGCCCTTATTATCCAGAAATTAATGTTTCAGAATATACTATAATAGAAATTGAGCAAGCTCTATTTCATATTTATATAAAGTTAATTGGAAAAATTTTGCATTTCTCTCCAGAGAATATGAAACTCTTTTTAAGAGCTTTACTTTTAAAATTTGAAATTTCCAATATTAAACAGATCATTCTTGGGTCTATTATCGGGATGTCTAAATTAGAAAAATCTAAGAGAATTAATTTTTTAGTAGAGGAATATTTAGAACATTCAAATTTTATCAATGATTTATTAGAAATCTCCAGTTTAGAGGAAATTCAATTATATATGAAAAAAACGAGATATAATAAAGCAATTCGAGAAGGTATACTTTATTTTAAAAATACGAATGAAATTTTTGTTTTAGAGACGTTTTTAGATAAGATATATTATGAAAATCTGATTTTAACTAAACAAATATATAATAAAAAAGAAAGTGCTATGATATCATTGTTTATAGATTACTCCATTGAAGTTTATAATTTAAGGATGATTTCACGTGCAATTATTAATAAATTTGATAAAAATTTAACTTCTCAACTTTTAGTTAACGAGTATGTATTTTTGAATCAGAATAAACTTAAAACGTTATTAAACACCAAAAATATTGATGATTTTACTTCAAATTTAGAAAATTTTTTAAGATCCTCAAAAGATTTAAAGGAATTATTTATACCAATTATTTTAAATAAAAAACATTTAAGATGGTCTTTTGAAGGGCTTTACCAAAATTATTATTTTAAAAAATTTCAATTAATAATTGATGATTTTGATTATGCAACAATATATAAGATTTTAGAATTGATAATTAAAAAAGAGAAAGAAATTAAATTTAATATAATGCCAAATGTAATTAGAATAATTCATAATAAGTATGAGGGGTTAAAGCTTAAGGATGAAAATTTTTGAATGGGCAAAAGAAGTAGAAAATATATATAAAGAACTAATAGAAAAATCAAAAAATCAAAATTTAAAAGAAATTGAAGAATTAAAAATTGAAAATGAAAAATTAATAGATGAATCCTTACAAAAAAAACAAAATTTAGTTAATATTGCACTAAAATCTCTTAATAAAGATGTTAAAAAGGAAGTTTCACAATTTGAAGAGAATTTGAAAAGCATTCTTAAAAATTTTGAACACGATTATAATCAAAATAAGAAAAAAATAATAAATGATATTATTAAAAGCTTAGGTATGGATTTTAATGACTGAACAAAAGATTTATGCGATTGGAGAAGAAGAAACTATACTGATGATGGGTTTATTGGGAATAGAGGGAACAGTACTTAATAAACCAGAAGAATTTTCAAACGAATTTAATAGTTTAAAAAAAGATACATCTATAGGAATGATAATTATAGCAATGGATTTATTAGATAATGATATTCAAAATCTACTAGAACATAAATTAAGTAAAGAAAAGCCGTTTATTTTTTATCTTCCCGATATTTTCAAATCAAAACTTGAAGATAGGACTGTTTTTCTTAAAGAAATTTTTAAGTCTATAGGAAAACTCATAAAATAGGGTGTTGGGGTAAGATTTCGGAAGAAAAAAATACCAAAGAACAATTTGGTCGATTAGGACTCTACTTGATAGATAGGGCAGAAGAAAGGATTAAAGAATTTAACCAACAGTTGCTTTATCAAAAAGCAGAAATTAAAAAAAATTATTTAAAAAAAGTTAATGAAAATTCTTTACGAATAAAAAACCAATTTAGAGAAACTTACGATACCTTTTTAAATGAGTCATTAACTTCTAACTTGATTCAAGCCAAAGAATCTATTATAAATCTAAAAAATAACTTTTTAAATGATTTAAAACGTGAATTAAAAAACCAATTAGAAGAAATTATTGCAAGAAATTACTCTAATTATTTAAATTTTTTAAATGAGAGAATAAAAAGCTCATTAGAAGTTATCGATAAACCTCCAAAAGTAATTATTCAATTAAATCAAAAAGATTTTAGCGCGATCAATAGAGACATCTCTAAAATTGAAAATCTTTTCAAAAATAAAATAAAAGTTATTTCTTCCAAAGAAGATTTGATTGGTGGTTTTAAAGTGATCTTGGAAGATGGTAAAATAAGTTATAACTATTCTATTGATAATTTATTATTGAAGAACGCTATTATTATCGAAAAGCACCTTTCACAAATTTTTGCTGAGACTGAAATGGAAAAATTACAAATCAATTTTGAAAGATATATTAAAAATAAAAAACAAGAAATAAAGGAGTATTTAAAAGAGTATGATCAAATCTAATGAATCCTCTCAAGTTGGATATATTATAGCAGTTAATGGGTCTTTAATCATAGTAAAGGGTATAGAAAAGCAGGTCAAATTACATGATTTAATTAAAGTCTCAGAACAAAATATTTTAGGAGAAATAATTCAGATTTATAATAATTATGTGGTAATACAATGCTATGAAAGTACTAATAATTTAAAACTAAATCAAGAGGTTATTAGTCTTCAAGAGCCTTTATCAATGGAATTAGCACCAGGACTCCTTACAAGTGTATTTGATGGGATTCAGAGACCTTTAAATTTACTTGATAAAAAATTAAATAGTGCTTTTTTACAACGTGGCATTGAAATACCCTCTCTTTCTAGAACTATTAAATGGCATTTTATCCCTCATAAGAAAGAAGGAGAGAGAGTTGAACCAGGAGATATAATTGGTACAATTCAAGAAACACCTTTAATAGAACATAGAATATTAGTTCCAATAAACTATTCAGGAGTGTTATCGTTTATTATTGATGAGGGAGATTATACTATAGAGGAGGAAATCTATCGATTGGAAAATAGTGGAAAAGAATACACTTTAACCATGTTACAAAAGTGGCCGATAACGAGTAGTAGACCTTATAAAGAGAGAATTACATCGGAAGAACCTTTAATTACGGGAATAAGGATAATTGATTTACTCTTTCCTATAGCAAAAGGAGGAACGGTTGCTGTACCAGGAGGCTTTGGTACAGGTAAAACAGTTATTCAGCAATCTTTAGCAAAATGGTGTGATGCTGATATAATTATTTTTGTAGGATGTGGAGAACGAGGGAATGAAATTGCTGATGTGTTAAAAGAATTTTCAAAAATAATTGATCCTAAAAGTGGACGTCCTCTAATAGAAAGAATAGTACTTATAGCTAACACTTCAAATATGCCTGTTTCAGCTCGTGAGGCAAGTATTTTCTCAGGAGTTACTATAGCCGAATATTATAGAGATATGGGTTACGATGTAGCAGTTTTGGCTGATAGTACTTCTAGATGGGCAGAATCTTTAAGAGAAATTTCAGGATTATTGGAAGAAATGCCCGCAGAGGAAGGGTATCCTGCATATTTACCTTCTAAACTTTCTAGCTTTTATGAAAGGGCTGGAAAAGTAGAGATATTAGGAAATCATGATTCAAGAAAAAAAAGGTTGGGCTCATTAACAATAATTGGCTCGGTTTCTCCTCCTGCAGGTGATTTTAGTGAACCAGTAACAGCTACCACTAAAAGATTTGTTCAAGCATTTTGGGCATTAGATGCTAGTCTTGCCTATTCAAAACATTATCCTGCTATAAATTGGTTAAGTTCTTATTCAAATTATTTAGAATACGTAGCTCAATGGTGGTATGAACGGGATATTAATTGGCCTGAAATTGATATTGACTGGCATCAATGTAGAGCTGAAATTAATGAAATTTTATCAAGGGAAAATGAACTAAAAAATATAGTCCAATTAATTGGAGAAGAAAATTTACCTGATGATCAACAATTCGTAATTTTTATTGGAAAATTAATACGAGAAAGTTTTCTTATTCAAAATGCTTTTGATAATATTGATAACTTTACCAATGTTAGTAAATTGTTAGGACACACAAAACTAATTCTACTTTTATATCATCAAGGACAAGAGCTTCTAGCTCAAGGATATTTGCTCGAAGATATTAAATCTTTCGAAGTTTTGAATGATATTAGAAGAATTAGCCACACAATCCCTAATGATCAATTTGATAAAATAGAAAAAATAAAAAATAACTTGCTTAAAGAGATTCAATCTATAAAATTAATGTATACTGGACGTAAAAAGTTATGAGTGTCATTTATAGAAATATACAAGAAATAGTCGGACCATTAATTTTTTTGAAAAATGAACATGATGTACAATATGGGGAGATTGTCAAAATTGAATCTGAAGACGGTAAAACTAGATCGGGTCAAGTCGTAAAAATGAACGATGAACTAATAGTTATTGAGGTTTTTGAAGCAACTAAAGGTTTATCCAGTGAAAATTCAAAAATTTTCTTTACTGAGGATACTTTTAAAGTGAGAATATCAGAAAATGACATGTTCGGAAGAACATTTAATTCTTTGGGAAGACCGTTTAACATTTATACGAAAAAGATTTTATCCTCAGACATGATTAGTGATCTAGAATTAGATATTTATGGAGCACCAATTAATCCCTATTCAAGAGAATATCCTTCAGAAGTTATCCAGACGGGGATCTCTGTTATAGATGGACTTTTTACTTTGATTAGAGGCCAAAAATTACCCATTTTTAGTGCGCAAGGATTACCACACAATAAATTGGCAGCACAAATAGTAACCCAAGCTAGAGTATTAACTGAAGAACCATTTTTAATTATTTTTTGTGGTATTGGTATAATAGAAGATGAGGCGATAAATTTTTTAAAAGCTTTTAGAGAGAGTGGAAATATTCAAAATATTATTTCTTTTATAAATTTTGCATCTGATCCAATTATGGAAAGATTAATTATCCCTCGAGTAGCTTTAACAACAGCAGAATATTTTGCATTTGAAAAAGAAATGCATGTACTCGTAGTATTGATCGATATGACCAACTATGCTGAAGCATTAAGAGAATTAAGTTCTGCAAAAGAAGAGATCCCTAGTAGAAAGGGATATCCAGGATATCTATATTCTGATTTAGCTTCGGTTTATGAAAGAACTGGTAAATTGAAAGGAAAAAAAGGATCAATTACTCAAATTCCTATTTTAACTATGCCTAATGATGATATTTCACACCCCATTCCCGATACAACTGGATATATAACCGAAGGACAGTTAGTTTTAAATCGCGATTTACATAATAAAAATATTTATCCTCCATTTGAAGTATTAGCATCAATTTCAAGATTAATGAAAGACGCGATTGGAAAAGACACTACTAGAGAAGATCATGCTGATCTTAGTTCTCAACTATTAGCATCTTATTCTGATGCTCTTGAGGCTAGAGACTTACTCTCTGTTGTGGGAGAGGATGGTTTGAACTATGACCAAAAAGAATTATTGGATTTTGGCAACGATTTTGAAAAGAAATTTTTAAATCAAGGAACTTCAGAAAATCGTAATTTTAACGACACATTTTCTCTCGCATGGGAAGTTCTTTCAAATTTGTCAAGAAATCAATTATTTAGAATTCATCAAAAATTTATTGAAAATTATTATATTCCATAGGTGTTGATATTAAGTTTCAGAGAAATAAAACCTACAAAAACAAATTTAATCAATTTGCAGAAAAAGTTAATTTTTGCTAGAAAAGGAGAAAGGTTTTTAGAATTTAAACGTGAACAATTAATCGATTTAATTAAAACTAATTGGAAAGTTTACCAAAAGAAATTATACGAATTTTTGAAACTATTTAGAAAAGCTTTAATTTATTTGAATGAAGCTTATAAAGAAATGGGTAAGAGAGATTTGGTTTTAATTAGTAATTTAAGTAAAATCCAATATCGTCCAACAGTTAATATCAAATATACTAAAAATATTGGGATCACTTTCCATAACATAGATTATGATTTAAATCGAACAGGAAGACTTCCTGCTTATTCATTTGAAAATACCAGCCACTTTATTGATGAATTGATGCCTTTATTAGAAGAATTTTTTGAAAATATGATTCGTTTTGCGGAATTTGAAGATTTATTCTTCTTACTGGCTTTAAATTTTAAAAAAGTAAGCAGAAGGATCAATGGACTAAAAAATATGATTATTCCTAATTTTATATTAGATATTAGAAAAATTAAGGGAATCTTAGAAGAATTGGATAGAGAAAATTTTGTTAGGTTAAAAAAAACTAAAGATTTAATAAAAAAAAAGGAGAATATACAATCTGGAGGAAGTATTCAATGACAAAGAAAACTCAAATGAGTTTATTGAAAATAGGGATCAATAAATATTATAAGGACCGACTTTTAAATATCCTTTCATCAATAAATAATGTTCATATAAAAACAAAAGAAAAAGTTCCTTCAGGTAAAAAAATGGAAGAAAAAGATCCCTTCTTTGGTGTAATTAAAAATCTAAGGCAAGGTTTAGATTCATTATTTAATAAACTTAATATTAATGAGAATGACTTCCAAGAATTAAAGAAAATTGAATCTGATGAAAAATTTGAATTTGTAGTAAAAGATATACCCGAATTGGTTAATAAATCATTAGAAGAAATTAATTTTTATACAAATCGAATTAATGAATTGGAAAGATATGTCACCAAAGCAAAAATTGAATTAGAAAATATGCAAATAATAAAATCTAGTTATACCTTTTTGGAGCAATTTAATTTAACAAGAGATAGTTTATCAGAATTCGAAAACTTAAATTTTAAAGTATTTACAACTTTTAAAAAGAACATTGAAAATTTCAAAACTCTATTTGCATTTGATGCGTTTCCAAATGTCCACCAAACTGATGAGTTATTCCCAAACGCATACAAATTGGAAGATCGTAATACTTTTTACATAATTTATCCGAAAGATCTAGAAGAAAACTTAAGGGAAAGAATAAATCTTATTCACGCAGAAGAGGTACCAATTTTAAAAAAGTATTTAACTCAAGATGCAATCAATTTTACACGAATAAATAATGAAATTGATTTAATTAATAGCACTTTATCGAAATATCAGAAAGAAAGAACCCAACTAAGAGATTTAAATTTACACAAATTTGCTGCAATAAATGAAGTTGTGCAAAATATCGAAGAGTATCACTGGGCAGAACAACAATTTGAGAAAGTTTCTCCAGATCGCCTAATCTTAAAATTATTTTTACCTTCATGGAAAAAGAAAGAAGTAGAACAACTCTTATTGAAAGCTTTTAGAAATAAGATTGTTATAAGTATTGTTGATATTCCTAGATTTCATGAAATAAAAGAAATAGAACGAATAGAACCTAAATCCGAAAAAAATAAATCTATAGTGGAAATAAAACAAATGGAGTATAGTTTAGCGGTAAATGAACCAAAAGAAGATGCAAAACAGGATGATTTAAGAGCTAATACTCCTACAATTATGAAAAATCCTTGGTTTATCAGACCTTTTGAATTGATTATAAAAATGTATGGTATTCCATCCTATTCTGAAATCGATCCCACACCATTTTTAGCGTTTACATTTCCCTTTATTTTTGGATTAATGTTTGGAGATATTGGTCATGGATTTTGTTTAATTATTGCAGGTATTTTTGGAGGCATTATTTATAGAAAGAAAAATATAGGTAAATTCAGCTGGATTGTTTTCTATTGCGGAATAGGAGCTACTCTAGGTGGGTTATTCTATGGTGTATTTTTTGGAAATGAAGACTTCTTTGGGATTCCATTGCAACCAATTCTTATTCCTATTCCATTATTAGGTCCTGTAAACCTTTATAATCCAATTGAACACATTCAAAGCGTTTTTAAGTTCGCTCTATTCATTGGAGTAGTTCATATAAATCTAGGATGGTTCCTTGAGCTCATTAATTATGCTAGACAATCAAAAAAATATTTAGCGCTCACTAATTCTTTCATGAAAATTTGTTTATTGACTGGCGGTACATATTTGATTTTTAATTATGGTATAAATCTTACAGTGTGGTTATCTGAACCTTATCCTATTTTGTTGGTTATAGTTCCTGGTATTCTATTAATAATATTAAAACCTTTTGGAAAAATATTGGGGATATCCTACTTAAAACGAGAATCTTATGGTGCATTGATGGGAGAGGGTACAGTAGAAACATTTGAAACTGCATTATCCATATTAAGTAATGTAGCATCCTATATTCGTTTATTAGCATTAGCCCTTGCGCATATTGCTTTGATGATATCTATAAAAGCACTATCAGGGTTAGTTCAGGGTGAGGGAGTCTTATTTGAGGTATTCAATTTCTTAGGATTAATTCTGGGAAATGTTATTGTAATTTTATTAGAAGGTATATTAGTTTTTATCAACACAATTCGACTTCACTTCTATGAATTTTTCTTTAAATTTTATAAAGGTACAGGAACGGAATTTTTTCCTTTTTATTTAGATAATAATTATTCAGCAATTACCTTTAGAGTTGATTTTGAAAAGGATTTAATTTCTGAAGAAATAGAAAAAGAATTCGAAACTAAAAAGGCAAAAGAAGAAGTAGATAAAGCAATAAGTTATATTGAAAGCAAATATTTCAAAAGTTAACAAGATTAGGAGAAATATTGAATGGAAAATAAAAATAATGAAAAGAAACTACTAAGTAAAAGATCAATCATTATTCGCCTTATTTTTATTATAGTATATTCAATATTTCTCTATTATCTCTATATATTTTTAATTGATTTAGGGATTCTATATGGAATTGTTATATTAATTCTAATTTTCTTAATCTTGATTATTATTGGTCCCCTTATCACGGGAATATCTAAAGCTATGTATAATCGATTGTTTCAACGAAAAAAAAAAAGCATCGAGAAATCAGATTATCAGATTTATAAAGAACAACTTAAAAGCACACGTCAAGATACTCAAATGCAACCTATAGATACTAAAGATGTAAATTTGGACTTTATATATAGAAAGCCTATCATCCGAAAATGTAATACCTGTAAAATAATTGTCCCAAATTTTGTAAAAACGTGTCCAAACTGCGGGAAACCTATTCTAGATTAAGGTTTAAACCATTCAAAAAAATAATACGATTTTGTTAATGGATTTGCGATAACAAACTTCTTTCTCACTGAAGTTGCCAACCTTCCTGCTCTAACCATATCAATAGCAGTTAATTTAGTATCATGAGGTAAAACATGAACTATAAAAGGAGAATGTTCAAGACCAGGGCCTTTTCGATATACTACAAAATCCGCCCCAAATTTCAACCCTGGGCGTGGTACATATCCTTTTTCACGCAAATCTTGATAAATAATGAATTTTTCTTCAAATTTATTATGTATTTTTTTTGCGATTTTAAAAAATTCTTTTGCTGTCAAATCTTTATTATTTATAGGGTCAAAAATCGTAATTTTTCTATTTAATAGTAAATAATATGCTTCTTCAATAGATAATTCTGAAGGTTTTGAAAAATATTCTAAACGAGGTTTACTAATTCCAAGAGGAGAACCGTAAAACTTTTGCTTTACATATAAATATGATGCATATAATGGATTAAAAACAATTATACGGTTATTAACAAATTTTGTTGGAATCTGATCAGGGATATCATTTTCCCCTATAGAGTCCAACGAAATTTGAGTATTCTTTTCATCACTCATCAATTTAAGATTATTAAATATAATTTAATAATTCTTTTAAATTAATATGTCAACAATTAGATTGAGGAAATCTCCTTTTATTTCAAATATTAGAAAAGTTAAAATTAATAATTGATTTATTCAAAAGAACAAGCCATAATAGACTTTAGATTATTATAACTATGAAATAATTTTATATGAATGTATTTCATAATATTATAATAAAATTAAAAAAAGCTATAAAAGATATGATTAGACAAGCATATTATGCTGGAAGTTGGTATCCGGCTAATAAGTCAGATTTAGAAAAAGAACTTGAAGATCTTTTTACAAATAGCGAATTTGGACCTGGAATGTTGCCTAAAACACAAGATCAAAAAATACGTACCATTATTGGAGGTGTAACTCCTCATGCGGGGTATTACTACTCAGGAAATTGTGCTGCTTTCACTTTTTTTAACATATTTAAAGAAAAAGTACCAGATACAATAATTTTACTAGGAACGGATCATGTTGGTTATAATAAAATTGGTTTAATGGAAGAGGGTGAATGGGAAACACCCCTAGGGAATCTACAAATTGATGAGGCATTAGCGAGAAAAATCATCGATATTAGCGATGAAATAATCTCAGATGATTCCGCATTCTCCGTTAGAGAGCATAATATTGAAATCCAATTACCTTTCATAAAATATTGTGCAAAAAATCAAGAAGTTAATATCGTTCCAATAAAATATGGGATTCTAAAATTTAAACAGTTCCAGAGTTATACTACTTTAGATAAAGCAGCAGAAGATATTGCTAAAGCGATAGAATCTTTAAATAAAGATATCGTTATTATTGCATCCACAGATATGTCTCATGAGCCTGTTAGAACAGAAAAAGGCTTGGAATCTATGAAGAAGATGGATAGGGCAGTTATTGAAGAATTTTTAAAAATAAATCCAGAAAACACATTTAAGGCTGCTTTAAATACATCTGTATGTGGTCCTCAGACATTAACTTCATTAGTTTTAATTTGTAAAAAATTAAATGCCTCTAAAGCAAATTTAATAACGTATTTTACGAGTTATGATCGACGAGGTACATTTGGACCTCATACTGTTGGATATTTTTCGGGAGTGTTAATAAAAGAATAATGATATTAAGTAATTATTAATTTAATTTATTAGAAATATGCCGGAAGAAAACGAAAAAGTAGATGATTTTATTAGTCTCTGGAAGAAAAAAATGACATCCGAAGAAAAAAGTCCATCTGTTATTAGAGATACTTTAAACAAAATGAGTGCTTTACAACAAGAAAATGAGGAACTTAGGAAAAAGATAACTCAAAACATTGATTTAATCAGTAGATCTGAAGAAATAATCAGAAAATCTGTTGAAGAAAAAGAAAAATTTAAGTTGGAAAAAGAAGAAGCTTTGTCAGAAGTTAATTTCCGTTTGAAAGAACTAGAACAAGAAAACTTAGAATTAAGCAATAAAGTAAAGAGTATGGTTAAATTATTACTCGAAAAAGACGAGGAAATTAAAAATAAAGAAACCCAACTTTCTCATGTAGAGGGAACTGGGGTCAGTTCAGACTCTATTATTAATCAATCCTTAATTGATGATTTAAAATCCGACATATCAAAAAAAACGTTTCAGATTTCAGAATTAGAACTAAAAATCTCAGAATTAACTGATGAAAATGAAGTTTTACATCAGCAATTAGTGGAGAAAATTAAAAATCTTCCTATTGATTATGTTGTACCAGTAGAAGATATTGAAGTAATAAAACCACAACCACCTGAAACTCCTTCGTTACCACTTGAACAGCTATGTCAAGATTTGCAAGCAGATTTAAACAAATATAAAAGAGTAATAGAGAAATTAACTAGTGATAAATCTCAGCTAAAGCAAGCTTTAGAAAATAAAGGATTTAAATTTGACGTGGAAGATATTGCTTCTTTGAGGACTGAAAATGAGGCTTTGAAAAAAGATTTGGAAGATTTGCAAAAATCCTTAAAAAAAGAGACTATAGCAGCTTCAACAGAAAGTAATTTAGATTTTGAATCGAAGATTAAAGAACTTGAAATTAAATTAAATGAAAAAGAAGATTTGATTACTCAATTAAAATTATCTCAATTAGCACAGGGTGACACGGATTCTGGACCTATGGCTCAATTAGTAGAAGATCTACAAAAACAAATAAATAAATTAAAAGCTTCACTTAGGGAAAAGGACCAGAAAATAGCAGAACTACAAAATAAATAAATCCTCAGAGATCTTTTTTAAATAAAATTTTATTCTCCTCTTTTTAAAATGAAATCATGAATTCTTTTCCAAAATTTTTTCAATAATAAGTAATTAAAATTAGAAAAGATGAGTAGTCAAAAAAACAAGGATTTATCATTCCTTTTTATTGGACATTTGGCCATTGATTCAATAATTAGGTTTAAAAAATTAAGAAAGCCAACTTTAGGTGGAAGTGTTTCTTTTGGTTCTTTAGCGCTAAGAAAATATTGTCAAAATGAGAATATTAGTATTGTATCTAATTTAGGTAGATTAAATTTTGATATGTCCTTGTTGAAATCACTCGAAAAGTTTAATATAGATTTAAGAGGAATAAAATGGTTTGATAGCAATAATACAAATTTCGTATTGGACTACATTAATCATTCTAGAACATTAACTCTTAAAACAAAAAGTCCTAATCTTAGATTTGATGACTTTCCTGATGAATATATAAACAACCAACCTGATATAATCGTTTTAGTTCCTTTATGTAATGAAATCTCATATAATTATGTTTCTGAAATTTTAAACACATTCCCAGATGTTTATATCGGTATAGATTTACAAGGCTTTATCAGAAATATTAATAGTAATGGGATAGTCTCATATATCTGGGAGGAAAATTTAATTAAAAATATGAAAAAGATTATTAATTTAATTGGAGATCGGTTAATATTAAAAGGTTCGGAAATTGAGATGAAATTATTATCTGGTTATGAAGACTTAGATGCGGTTATGAATCATTTTAACATTTTTGATAATAATGGAATTTATATTATGACTCTTGGTGAAGCTGGTTCAATGATTATAAGAAAAGGGCAAGAAATATTAAGAATTCCAGCATTTAAAGCTAAAAAAGTTATCGATGAAACTGGGGCTGGAGATGTATATTTAGCAATTTTTTTATATGAATTTCTTAATTCTGATATGTCATGGATGGCTATAAAAAATGCTGCTTATTTAGCATCTGCTGCAGCCTCATTTTTAGTCGAAAGAAAAGGGCCTGATGGATTTAAATGCAAAACAAAAGTATTAAAAAGAGTAAAACAAAAAAATTATATCAATTAAGGTGATTTTCAATACATATTAATTCTCATTTTGCCACAGGGGTGATTTTCACTTCAATATTTCACTACTTTTTTAGCTTTAATTTATTTGAATTCTTATTAATAGTAATTTTCTCTTTCATTAGTGATTTTGATGTATTTTTTTCTAAGTATGCTAAAAATCATAATCATAGAATGTTGATTTCTCATTCAATTATCCCTAGCATTCTTATAATTTTATTAGGTATTATTTTTAATTGGTTAGCATTAATTTTCGGTGGAGTAGCATATTTTATCCATATAATAATAGATACTTTAGATTGGGGTACAAACTTTTTTTATTTTTCAAAAAAACAAATTGGTTTTAAATTCCTAATTACAAAAGAAGAATTTAATAATATCTCTAAGTATTTAGAGAATTATAAGAAACCTGAGTCCTTTTTTGATGCAAAATATTACAATAATAAAATTTGTTTGAGCATTGAAATTTTATTATTTGTATTTATGCTACTTTTTATTACTCTTTTCGCATTTCAATATATTTTGATTACTCTGATTTATTTTCCATTTTTATACTTTCATTTACAACGTCATTTTTATTTAAAAAAATTTGAATCAAAATAATTCTACCCTGTAATTTCTTGCAAAAAGAATTATATAATCCAAACTAATAACCTAAATGGAAAAACTTTAAGAATACTCCACTGAAATTAAGATTATAGTCAAAAGTAAGATAAAGTGATGAATATGTCTGATGTCATGAAAGCAAAAGTTGGACTCTCTTTAGAAGAGAAAATGATATTCAAATGTGAACTTGGAGAAATGAAAGTAAAGGATTGCTATATTGATGAAACTCATAAAGAAGAAGTGGACATGCTAGGCCCTAACCCATCTAGACTGTTGGCATTGGCAGTTTTGGGATGCCTAAGCGCAAGCTTTATTTTCTGTCTTAAAAAAAGGGAATTTAACTTAGATGATTTAAAAGCAGAAGCAGAAGTAACCATCGCACGGAACGAAAAAGGATTTTGGAGAGTAAAAAAAATAGACGTAGATATTAACGCAAAAATTGATGATCCTACCATGAAAAAAAGAGCCGATCAATGTAAGAAAATGTTTGAACAATATTGCATCGTTACTCAAGCTGTTAGAGAAGGAATTGAGGTAGAAGTAAATCTTAATTATTAATTTTTTTCAATATATTTCTGTTCTTTATTCTAAAAGTCTATTTTTTTAAAACACTGCTATTTTAACGTTGCTTATTTTGAAAGATGACTTTTAATTAGATTCAATCTTGGATACCATCTTCAGTAATAGAAAATACAGCATCTTCTTCAGGTAAATGTGGGGCATCAACAACTTTAGCAACTCTTTGTTCTCCCTTTCCTTTCCTTAAGCGTATTCTAATTGTTGCTCCATGAGCTATTATATTCCCTCCAGTTGCCCGAAGTGGATCCCCATAAAACACATCAGGTTTTGCAGAAACTTGATTTGTAAATAATATAGCTAACTCATCAAAGGTTTCTGTTAATCTTAAAAGATCATGAATATGAGTGTTTAGAATTTGTTGTCGGTTAGCTAGAGTGCCTCTACCAACATATTCACTCCGAAAGTGTCCTATTATTGAATCAACAATAAGTAGCTTAATGTTTTTTTCTTCTATAATTTTTGGAGATTCTTTGACAAGTAATACTTGATGATCACTGTTATAAGCCCTTCCATAGGTTATATTACGTAGAACTTTATTATAATCTAGGTCCCTTGAAGATGCCATTTGTATAATTCTTTCTGGTCTAAATGTCCCCTCAGAGTCAATATATAAAGCTCCTCCCTCAAGCCCTCCATCTTCATAAGCTAATTGGACATTAACACACAATTGATGCGCGATCTGCGTTTTTCCCGTCCGATATTCACCATAAACCTCCGTAACGGATCCAGTTTCTATACCTCCGCCTAATAGATCATCTAAATTTGGACTACCTGTTGTCAGCTTTTTTAAAATCTTCCTTTTTTCCCAAATAATATCGGCAGATTTAAATCCCATTTTTTCAATTTCTTGAGCAGATTTAATAATTTTTTGGGCAGTTTTTTCTCCAATTCCTGCTTCTTCAACTAGTTTTGAAAGGGGATATACTGCTAAAGTTCTAATAGATATAATTCCCGCTTCTTTAAGCTTCTTTAACGTAGCATCTCCAACTCCAGGTAAATCAGTTAGATCGTACTTTACTTTAGGTTGACTAGCATCATCCTGAGATTCGTTATTTTGCTGAACTTCTTTTTTAGCCATGATTGAAACTTCCTCTAATAATTTTTACAAATTAATTGCAATTTCGTTAATTTATTATGAATAATATATAAAAATAATAATAAAATATTAATTAAAGAATAAAAAATTAAGAGTTATTTTTTCTTTTGTTGAGTTGTTTTTAGTTGAACTTCCTTACCACTTCTAGTTATTAATAATAAAACGATAAACAAGATAACTGAAAATAAGAACGTTAAAACCGCCATTGCATCCGGTAGCCATATATAGCTTAAATACAGAAATGGCATAATAAATAAAGCTATAATTATAATAAAAACGGGTATAGGAACTTCTTCTCCCTTCAAATCTATTAAAAGTGGAATGATTATTAAACCAACACTTATAGTTGCTGCCATTCTAAAACCCATTAAAATACCTAAATCAACCCATGCTTCAATTGCAAAAGTATCCGTGTATATATCAGGCATAAAAGCGAACCAATAAAGTCTAGTATTATCTTGCATTGATGTAATTGAAGCTGGTAAAATACCTGCGAGAATAATTTGGACAATAATGGCTAACACAAAATAGAGGATAATCTCGTTAATTTCTTTCTTTTCAGAAGCAACTCCATATAAATCACGTGCTAAACAGATATCCCATAGAATAAATAATACTAAATATACTCCAAGAACATCAAACCCAAAACCCCAGAGAACATTTGTAGGCAGAAGAGCCATAACATAAGCTAAATAACCGTATTTCTCATTTCGCTTAAATATATCAAATACTAAAAAAACTCCAAATATTACAAAAAATGTTACTAAAAATACTATAGCCTCAGCAGTAGGTGTAAATGCCATGTTGAATATTCCCTTTTATATAAAAAATAATTCTATTATTATTAATATAAAATCCTATATTTTAAATCTTTAATAGGTTGGTTTTTATTGTTCGTATAATAATTCTAATTCTGAAATAATTTTTGATAATTCTTCAACCATTTTTTTAGAATTTTTTATATTCTCTGATTCTGCTGAAAGAAGAACAGCATTTCTGTTTAAAGCTACTTTAATATTAGTATAAACGCCATCTCCAATTATTTTTAATTCATTTATTATATCTTGGTAAGCAAAACCATGTTCCTCGGCAAATTCAATTAATTTATTATGGATATTTTCAATCACTTTTGCAGAAGCAGGTAAAGTCTTATTTACTTTTATGCCTTTAGGAAAGCCTCTAGTTAATGAACTAATAAGGTCTTTTTGTGCTGTCATTATTTCAAGAATCTTCAATAGGATGAAATTTCCATCACTGAATGGGCTGTATTGGGGGAAGTAAAATTTAAAGGTATCAGCAGCTGCAAAGCATGCTCGTTCTTCCCTTATTTGCCTTGAAATCTCGCCAGGATAGTTTTTAACCAATTTTATCGGAAATCCAGATTCTTGGATAAAATCTTTTACAACTGGAGAAATCGAAGGTGTCGTAATTATTGTACTAGATTTTGATTTTTGAATCCGCTCATCATAAGAAACAAATAGCATTAATAAATCCTCATAGCTTATTTCCAAACCATTCTCATCTAAAATCAATATTCTTGAGCCATCAACATCAAATAAAACCCCCAAATGACTATTTGAAGCTTTTACAATATTTGCTGTATTTCTAATGGTGTTTACACTAGGGACAGGAGTTTGTGATCTCTGTCGGTAGTGCGTATTCAAAGCAATAACTTCCACACCTATATCATTTACTAAAATAGGAGTATTTTTTCCAGTTGGTCCGTATGAGCAATCCATTACAACTCTAAGATTTGCTTGAGTAATTCTTTTTTTATCTACAAATTGTTCTAAAGACTTTATATACACATCCTGTGTTTGAGGGATAGCGTTTATTAGCCCAATCTTACTAGGTTCAACACGTCTAACTTTTTCAGGGTAAATATTATACGACTGTATTATTTTTTCAATTTCAGCAGGAGCAAACTCTATTCCTCCCGCATCAACAAATCTAACACCTACATCTTCACTATACAAATGTCCTCCAGAGAAATATGTGCCTCCACTGGCTCCAAATCTCCTTATTGTAAATTGCAATAGAGGATAAGTACAATCAGATAAGTTTAATATATTAACACCAGTACTCATAAGACCGGAAGTGTAAGCTCTTTTTAACATCCGGCTATCGTTATGATAATCTCTCCCAATTACAATAGTTTCGTTTTCTTTGAATATACTTCCATGAATGGAACCAATTGAGCTTGAAACCTCTGGAGTAAAGATATAATTAGCACGTCCGACTATTCGACCACCTTTATTCAATGTTTCTAGGTTTTGAACCATGTAAATCATTTAGAATTTGAATTATTTAAAAAAATGCAATTGGAAATTATAAGTAATATAGCTAAATTTGAATTTATAACTTTAACTGTTTTAAAAAATTGAAAAGAATTATTTGCGATAAAAGATTAGAAAAGTTATCAATCTTTTGTTCTAAACTGTTAGATTTTAATTATTATTCGAAAGTAGTTAATCATGACTGAAAAATTAGGTTCTTTTGTATTAGTCCTACATTCTCACCTTCCATGGGTTCTTAACCATGGAATATGGCCCCATGGTATGAGTTGGGTAAATGAAGCCGCAGCAGAAACATATATTCCTTTATTACAAGAATTATATAAACTTGTGGATGATGGTTATCACCCAAAGCTGACAATTGGCATTACACCAGTATTATGTGAAATGCTTAGGCATCCTTCTTTTATCGATGGGTTTATAGGATACTTAGATGAAAGAGTTGCAGCAGCTTTACATGATTATGATAATTTCACAGAAAATAAATACGAAGATGGCAGGATCAAATTAGCTAAATGGTGGGAGGAATTTTATGAACGTTTAAGAGATGATTTTCTTCATAGATTTAATAGAGATGTTGTTGGAGGATTTAAAAAACTTCAGGATGATGGATTACTTGATATAATAACCTGTGGTGCAACACATGGATATGCTCCCTTACTTTCGAAGGATACATCTATAAACGCTCAATTTAAAACAGCTGTTGACAATTACGAAATGCATTTTGGGAGAAAACCAACAGGAGCATGGTTACCAGAATGTGCATATCGCCCAGGTTATCGATGGAGAAATCCTATTACTAATGAGGAGTATAACCGCCCTGGAGTTGAATATTTTCTTGCGAAAAATGGCTTGAAATACTTTTTTGTTGACACTGCCCTATTATTAGGAGGAAAATCTCAAGGTGTCTACGCAGCAAGATTTCCCCTGTTAAAAGAGTTATGGAAACAATTTTCTGATCAGTACGAAGAAATTCCTACTTCATTCGAAAAATCACAATATGAAGCGTATTTAGTTTCTACAGATCCTTCGACGAAATCACCTGTAGCTTTTTTTACGCGAGATGAAAAAACTGGGATTGTAGTATGGAGCGGTGAACATGGATATCCAGGTTGCGCTGAGTATCTTGATTTCCATAAAAAGCACTGGCCGTCAGGAAACAAATATTGGAAGGTTACACACGCAAAACTTGACCTAGGAGCCAAAATGTTATATTGGCCTGATGATATTCCAAGAAAATTAGATGAAAATGCAGGCCATTATGTACAACTCATTAAGGATATTCTTCGGGATTATAGGGATAAATTTGGTAATAATGGAATTGTAGTAGCACCCTATGACTGCGAACTCTTTGGACACTGGTGGTTTGAAGGAAATTGGTGGTTAGCAAGAGTTTTAAGATGGGTTGAGGATGATCCTGCAGTTGAATTAACAAATACTAGAATATTTGTAGAGGAAAATCCACCTAATAAGGTGGTCCAAATCATTGAAGGAAGTTGGGGCCAAGGTTCAAGCCATTGGGTATGGTTAAATGAGTGGACAACGTGGACATGGGAAAAGATTTATGAATGTGAAGCTAAAAGTGAAGTAATCATGACTAAATATAAGAATTCTTCAGATCTGCATTTAATTAAAATTTTAAAGCAATTAGCTAGAGAATTACTACTCTTAGAAAGCTCAGATTGGCAATTTTTAATGACGACTTGGTCAGCACGTGATTATGCTGAAAATCGCATTGCTCTACATTATGATAATTTTAACAGATTATATGATATGGCTTCGAAATATGGGAGTGGGCAACATGTTGATGAAGGAGAATGGCACTTTCTTGGAACCCTTGAGTTTAATGATGGCCTATTTAAAGATATTGATTTAGAACCATTCGCAAATAAATAAAAATAAAATAGATTTTTAAGCACTATTATAAATTTTTTCGACTAATTCAAATAGCAGCTCATTATCTTATTAAAATATATAACTGAGTTCAATTTATGTAGTAAGTTCACTCTAAGTTTATCAAATAAATCTATTTATAGAATTATTTCTTATATAGGACTAGAAGTAATTTAACATATTAGATTATCTATAAAGAACGTTTTGGAGAATGAAAATGAATGGCAATAATAAAGTTTCTATTGATTTAGATTTAGAAATAAAATATCAACCATTGGAAATTATTGATATTCCCCAATTAATAGAAGAATGTACTAGTAATTGGCAGAATTTATCCCTTTGTAATGTTAATGATTCTGTTATTAGATTGGGAATTCTCGAAGGAGTATTTCATTGGCATAAGCATGAAAAAGAAGATGAATTCTTCTTCGTTATTGAAGGCATACTTTTAATTGATTTGGAAGATAAAGTAGTTGAATTAAAATCAAATCAAGGTTTTACTATACCTAGAGGTGTAATGCATCGAACAAGAGCCCCTTCTCGTACTTCAATATTAATGATAGAGCAAAGCACTACAAAACCAATAGGAGATTGAAAGTAATTTAAAACATTCAGAATTAGCTCAAGTTACTTGTGAAAATTCTCTTTAGTATGGAATACACTCTTAATTACTTCTTTAATAGTTAATGTCATATATTTTTTTTAATTTTTGAATTCAATGAATTTTAAACATTTGACTAAAAATTACAAGCTAAATTCATGAATGGGGTAATCATAATTTCTACCCATAACTAGTTTTACCTCTTTCTTTTGCATATTATAAACTACAGACCATTGAGTACTACTTTGAGAAACGATCTCCAAAAGATTTAAAGCTTCAATTGGGTTAATATTTCCTTCTTTGTCACTTAAAACTGATTCACATGTAATATATCTGCTACATCCTTGTTTGGTACTGTTAGTACTTCCATAAATGACAAAATTTGTAGAAACTTGCCACATGTGTTCATTTCTGAGAATTATCATCTCACCACCAATCCATTCAATTACAGCAGAATTCCCTGTTGCATCAGCAATTAAATAATGTAAATCAGGCCCCGGAGGAAAATAAACATTGTAATTATCCCATAAATCTAAAGCTTCATCAATATTTATAGCATAGTCTAGAACTAATCGCATAAACGATAAACTTCCTAACGTAACTTTTTCTGGATCAATTACATTTTCAGCATTAGAGATAGCCATACAACCTATTGTTAAGCCAAATTCATTCATACCATCTAATAAGAAATAAGGAGATCTCAGAAGGTCTTGGAGATTTTCAATAGGTTGTTGAGAAATTTGATAATCATTATAAAACCCAAGAAAGCCTAAATCCACCATTGAAATACTCTTATATCCATTAGGAGGATTGGTATATAAAATAAGTGCTGGACGATGAGACCAATCAAAATTTCTACCAAATAACATATCAGTCTGATTATTCAAAGTGGCGAAGCAAGTGCAAGCCCAATTATTATTAAAAATTTTCTGGGTAGAACCAAACTCACCCGTTTCCAAATAGTCTTCAAATCCATAATCTCCATAATAATTCATTGTATACAGAGGATGGTTGTCAACTTTTCTTAAACTTGATAATGTATCCTGCTGAAAAGCAGGTAAATAAGTTTTTTCAGAGAATGATATTATGATAACAATGGGCGTGATAATTGCTAAAAGGGTAATGATAATAATGATATTTTTCTTCTTAATCTTTGCTAAGTTTTTTCTTTTAGAAGTTTTATTTATAGTTTCAGGCTCCATAATAAGAATTTAATTTTAAATTAATTTGGTCTTATTCTGAAAATTATTTTAGGAAACTAATATAATTTTGTAGAAGTTAAGAGTTTAGTGAAAGTTATAAATTAAAAGAAAAAAGAAGTAAATATTATATTATTATACTATACCTAAATATTCCAAAGCCTTATTCTTGATCTTCTCCATCGTGATTGTATCTGTGGTTTCTTCTAAATAATTAATTGTAAATGTGAGCCTCCCTGAGACAGTTACAGCAGAAATAACAAGCTCCATAAGTGGTGAGGCTGAAGTAACAAAGATAAAACGATCTAATTCTAATGAACCATATTTAGAGGGATAGTCTAATAGTCCTAAATTAGTAACTGCTAAACCTGGCACTTTTTCTATTTTCTTTCTTGTCATTTTATTAGCTATATTTTTTTTATCAATGCTAAAAGAATGGATTTTTTCGTATCTGCTAAAATTCGGAGGAACAAGTTTACCTAGGAAACTAAATGACTGTGTTTCTGAGAGAGACTTATCAATAAGCCCCATAAGGGCAACCATCTTAAATACTTTGTTAATCTTGAGCTTTTCTCTTACGTTTTCATTGAAAATCTTAGCATTCTCCCAAAAATCTTTTTTTGGATTATAAGATAGTTCAAATTGAAATCCTGCGGCGTAGAGTCCAAAGTTTTCACCTACTGGTTTTATATATCGTTTACGTGTGTTGACAGGAATCAAGATATTTCGCCTTCCTCCTTTAAAATGTCCTCGAATATCATAGCGTGCAGCAAGAAAAGCAGTGTTAAGAGCAGAATTAAGAGTTACTTTGTGTTGTCGGCATCTTTTAGAGAGATCTGATGTTTCTATTTTAGTTAATTCCACTGAGATGACTTTAAAGGTGAAATTATTCCAATAAGCTCTAAAAATATTATCTACATCCTCATCGTCAAAGATGACTTTCTTTTTCTGCCACATTTTGTTCATTTTATTAATTACTACCATTATCATTTTTCCAGGTGTAGTATCAGTTGGAAAAATTTCAGGAGTTGCTAAGGGAGGATCTGGCATAATTTGTACCTCTCGATCAGGATCTCCAAGATATAATAACAAGTCTCGTGCTAGAATTGCCATAGATGTTCCATCACATATTATATGATGACAAGTGATAATTATTTCAGAAATTTCAGATGATTGCAATAAAATAAAGCGAGCTAATGGTCCTCTTTCTACTTTAAAACGGATTTTATACTCATTTAAAAGTTCTTGATACCAATCTTTTTCTGATTTACGTTGCACTACCTTTAATGGATTTTCAGGAACATTTTTTGAGGTAAACCAAGTATCATAATTTTCATCAAGGTAAATTCGGACTCCTAATAATGGATGTTGATGTCTTACTTTTTTTAATCCTTTTCTCAAATCTTCTTTAGAAATAAAGCCTTTTAATCTAGCGACTATAGATATATTACTAATAGGTACTCTAAAGAATCTTCTCTCATGAGGGACTAATTTTCTTTCAAATTCTTTATATTGAATTGTTTGAAGCTGTGTTATTTTTCACACCTCTTAAAAAATAGTCTTTCATTAATTGTGAATTTTCATAATTAATGAAAGCTAATTAATAATAAATATTTTTAATATTTAAATACTTTCACCATTCATGAAATTTCACATTCTGTAAAAAGATTTTTATATTAGAAAAATGATAAGAACATTAAGAAATGCCTACAAAAAAAATTAATAATCATATCTATGACAAGAAGATTAGAGAATATGAGCAGGAAATCATAAATTTCATCGTAGAATCTGGAAAAAATAAAAGAAGATTTGACATAGAATCTCATGTGCTTGCTTACTTCTTATTGCGCGAAGGACAGTGGCTTAGCCAAGACAATATTAGAGAATTATCACTCATATTTTATAAAAAGGAATCTAAAAAAGGAATTTCAAAGGGTTCAATATCTAAAACTCTGAATATATATGAAAGATATCGGGCTTTAAAAAAAAGAAAGGTTGCTAATAAGAAGAATGCTTTTGAATATTCGATGTCAGAACCATTTAATCAATTGATGTTTTCTGCGATAGAATATGGATTAGAGGAGATAGAGAAATATATTTCATTTTTTAGGGTAAAATTGATTTCTTTAAAAGAAATTATACCCAAAATAAAAGAGGAAGAATTTCTAAAAGTTATTTTAATAGAAAGAGTGCAGGAATTGATAGATTTCTTTATTTTTCATAAGAATCTTCTCGAAAATAATCTAGGGACTACACTAGAGAAAGAAGAAACTATAGCAAAATTACTGGAAGTAAATAATATACAAACTAAAAAGTCAGTTAGCGATATTGAAAGTGATATTATTGAGTTTATATTAGATTGTCCACTATTTGTTATTGAAGAAACAAAATATTCACTTATAATGGCATATTTCTTTACAAGGAAGAGATTAACTCAAGAAAAAATAAAAAAACTTACTAACTTTTCTGCAGGAATGGTTTCTGAATGTGTAAATTATTTAATTAAAAGAAAATACATTAAGTTAGAAAAAATTAAAGGAATAAGGAAGCGTTTTTATAAACTATCCTCAATTGCTTATTATAATTATCTAAGATTTTATCGCCGTTTTAAATCAATATCCAGATTATATAGAAAATTGAATGAATTAAATAATAAATTAGAAAGGAAAAGGGAGGAATTACAGAATTTATATGGCTATATAAATATAAATAAACAAGTTAAACAATTTTTAAATGCGATGCCCTTGGTGGAAAAATTAGTTGCATTGTTTAGCGATGCAAAGGAAAAATTTGGAGGAAAAATTGAATAAAATCATTTATAACGAGGCAAATCTTTAGTTTCTTCAAAATATTTTTCAACTCCAATCTCTTTCATTCTATTATTCATTTTTAACCATCTTCTTTTAAGATGCTGATCGAAATTAGTGTTTTCACACGGGAAATTAGAGCATTGAAAACAAAAATCGACACCTTTTTCTTTATAGCAATTAATAACACCACAATTAGGATATTTACAAATACCTTTCCGACAACCAGGGCAATCTCCCTGAGTAAAGTAATGTAAAAGCTCTTTAAAATTAGGATAATTTTTAAAAATTGGCAGGAACTTAGAAAATCTTTCAGCATAAACATCAAAAGCCCCTAATAATTGCTGTAATTCCTGGCTATGCATCTTTATTTCACCTTCGGTATTTGCGAAACATTTTTTACAGCTTAGGCCACATGGCGCTAAATGATTTAAAATTTCTTTATATTCCATAATTGATCTCCAAAATTTCTTAATCTAAAGTTAAATTTAAAATTTTATGATTTCAATTGAAAAAATCAAGAGATAGATATTTATGTTTAAAGAATTGAAATATATTTCAATAAATGAATATTTTATGTTGAGTGAAAATGGAAGGAATATTTAACTTAGTTTTTGGAAATTTAAAGATCCAGCATATAAATTATATTTATCCTAATGCTGAAAAACATGCTAAATTGATGGAGTCGAAATTTAAAATGCCTAAATTTGAATTTTCTGAAGATTTAGATCATCCTGCTACATATCGGGGGAGAGAAACTAAATTCTCAATTAAAATGGGAGTAAGTCGCTGTTTTAATACTTCTATCGAGATTTTTGAATGGATCAAAGGTGATTCTGTGTATAAAGAATTTGTAGATACCCAAAAAGAAGGGTTACATCATTTTGGAGTGTTTGTTGAAAATTTACAAGAATATGTTGATTATCTAAAAAAACAAGGAATAGAAGTAATCCAAACTGGTATGTTTCCACCTAGATTAAAATACGCTTATATGGATACTTTAAAGATTTTTGGAGTAGTAATTGAGTTTATAGAGCTAGTTAAAAGGAAAAGAAAAAATTAACAACTCTTACTTGAAAAATTTATATACCATTAGATACAAGTTTACAATTATGGCGAATTATTGTGGTAAATGTGGTTCAGAAATTCAACCCAATTTAGAAATTTGTCCTTTTTGTGGTGCTGAATTAAAGAACCAATTATTATCAAATACATATATGCAAAAAAGCTCAATCCCTCTGGAGATTTCCGATTTTGCACCTGTTGAAATGACAGATTCAGGTAAAAAAACGTTTTACTGTATGTTAGCTGTAATTATTTGTCCAATTATAATAATTAATTGCAGTCTTTTTTTTTCCATTTCATCAACAAGTGGTATTCCCGATTTTGCTTTAATGTTTTTCCTGTACCTTGATTTACCACTTATAGCAATATTTGCACCAATGCTGTATTATTTTTACAAGCTGTATACATCCACTTCAACAATTACTATTTCAATGATTGGTATAGAATTTATACAATTTCCAAAGAGACACCCGTTTCGAGTAAACTGGTCGGATTTTGATACAATACAATTAAAAGTTAGTGGGACGAGAGCTATTCCTGATTCGACATTAACATCAACAAGACCCCTAATTAGGACTTTAAAAATTAAATTCTTGAGAGACCACCCAACACCTTATCGAGCAAGTAGAAAGCATAAAATATTTAGTGATGGAAAAGCTCAAGTAATACTTAATCAAATAATCTATTACGCGAAAAAGATGAATAAAACTATTATTACTAACCGAAGAACGAGAAAGTATTACTCTCTTCAAGTATGAAGTAGTTTTTAATTAAAACTTACATATATCTTGAAAATAGGAATCATTTGATTCCATCTCTTCTTTTTAATCGATTGAACGGTTGAAAAAGTAGCCATAAAATTTTAATTGCCATATAATGTAATTTAATGCAAGGCATGAAACGCAAAAATTTAGGACTCTTAATATGTTTATTTATTTCTCTGATTTTTATCCTTTATAATAATTTAAAATTTCTTCCATCAGATAATAATTCATTCATTGAAGATATACTAATTTCAACTTCACAAATAGAAATTGACGGGAATGAGGAACTGGAGGCATATTGTTATGATGGAGTTAATAATGGTAGTTCATGGGATTTGGCCTATATTATCGAGAATGATGATAATGGATATGAAATAAGAAATACCGACAAAAACCTCATTATAAGAAATTGTACTTTTGAATTAGAGAGATTAACACTTACAAAATGTGATAATATCAAAATTGTTAACTGTTCCTTCAAATTATGCTTTTTAGGGATTCATCTTGATGGTATAAGGCAAGTTAATGAAAGCATTGCTATATCTAACTGTGAATTTACTGAATGTAGTGAAGGGATATTTTCTGAATTTACTCAAGAAATTAAAATTAATAATTGTATATTTAATAATACATCCTTTGTAGGATTAAGGCAATTTCAAACCAATTATACTACAATTTACAACAATTCCTTTTATAATACTGGTTGGTCTAGTATTAGATGTTCCGATTGCGATAATAACAACATTTCTAATAACCGTTTTATTAATGGAAACAAATCTGCTATATTTATTGGAGGTGATTCCAAAGGACGTTGGGGTAAAGATAATGTTGTTTCAAATAATTTCATTGAGAATTGTAAAGGTCCAGGAATCTATATAGATGGAAAAGAAAACATGATTGCATCCAATAAAATAATACATTGTGAATCGGATGGTATCCAATTAGGAATAACATTTCACGATTGGGGTTTATATGCTGTTCCATCGTATAATAAAATAATCTTTAATAATATTTCACTTAACAAAGGTAATGGGATATATCTTGAAGGAAAACTCGTGTCAGTTGGAAGTATGGTAACAGATAGAAATTATTGGCTAGCAACTGCATATAATGAAATTTATAATAATACAATAATGGATAATGAAGAAAATGGAATCTTGTTAGAATTTCCTTGTCATGATAATATGATTTATAATAATAAAATACTATTCAATAAACAATATTGTATCGTGGATCGTAGTTCTACTTTTGTTTGGTTCCTGGGCTCTCCAAATGATTATTTCCAGAATGGTAACTGTTCAGTATTTTACGAGGTTCCTTCTTCTAAAGATAAACAGATATTTAGTTTTAATATTACGATTATATTGGGGCTATTATTGTTTGTTTCGTTTTTATTTTACAGAAAGAACATAATATTCAATAAAAAATCCAGATAAGTTATGAATTATCTTTTTCTGAAATAATCTATGTTTATATCCTGAAAACACGAGTCTATAGACTCAATTTCTACTAATTCATTTAAGCCTAATCTAGATTTATCACTAAAATCCCTTGCTGCCCACATTAGTTTATTAAATCGTTGATGATGATGATGGAATCTCTGATTCGCATACTCTTTCGCTTGTTTTGTATAAAGAAGAAACGGCCAATCGCTGCCCTCCATTAATAGAAGTTCCCGAGCAATTTGTCGTAGAACTCTTTTTTCCCAATCATTGGGGTTTAGACACTGTTCCAGAACATTTTCAAACTCTTTGATTGATCCATTAATATATGGCCAGATCCAACCATGTTCAGGATTTTTCCAAACCCTAAAATCACCGCCTTCTCCCCAACTACTTTCTTTCATTTTTATTATTGAAAATTGATCTTTATATTTGGAAAGGTATTCTGAGATGGTAATCATATTAATGCTATTATGTAAATTGAGTAATTCAAAAACTCTCTTTAACCAATTCACGCCTTCACCCCACCAATGGCCATATAATTCAAAATCTGTTGGTAATGCTACAATTCCCTCAAAATTATATAATTTTGAAAAATCTTGTAATTCTTTTTCAATTAAAGAGATAAAATGATGAGCTTGAGAGTTCAAAGTCTCATTTGCTTTATAGATATCATAGAGTTGTTTTTCTTCCTTTCCTAAATCTTTCCTCGTAATTCTCCAATAATGCAAACCTGACTCATGATCTTTCTTATGAAATTCTCTATAATAATCATTTCCAGGATACCCTATCTTAGAATCCCATACTTGTCTACTTATTTCTTGATTACGAGCGAATACTGAAACGTCCGTTTGTAAATTATATCCAAAGTTATTATTTAACCCAATCTCATTCTTCTGCTCTAGAATTTGAGCATTTAAAATTCCATGGGAATCTACAAAGAAATATTCAATTCCTGAACTATTTAACCAATAGTCAATACTTTCCCGCAATTTACCTTGGAAATATTGCTCTGGGCGATATGCACATTCAGGAAGCCAGATTCCTTTAGGCTCTTGTTTGAAATACTTTTTATGAGTGTCTACTGCAAGCTGAATTTGAGAAAAAATACCCGAATCACTCTCAATTAACGGTAAAAACCCATGGGTGGCTGCACAGGTTATCAGTTCAATCATCCCTTCATCCTGTAACCATTTAAAACTCCCTAAGATATCCCTGTAATAGTTATGATAAAATGTTTCTAATATGTGCTCAAAATTGTTTAAATGAATTTCTGCTATACTTTTTCTCTTAGGGTGATTTGCAAACCTATTTACATCATTTTTAGCTCTTGAAATTAAATTTTCCATATATTCTGTAAATTTTTGCTTCATGTATTCATCTGTAAGTTGCTCTGCTAAAATGGGGGTAACATTTATCGTAATGGCTGTTTTTATTCCATCTTCTTTTAGTTCTCTTAAGATATTTAAAATTGGAATATATGTTTCATTCATAGCTTCCATGAGCCATTCTTCACCTGCTGGCCAAGTTCCAGACTTTTTACACCATGGTATATGACCATGAAGGACTAAACCAAAATACCCAAGATTCATTGCAAGTAGACAAATATATAATAATTATTATTAATAGCTCTTTTCAAATAAAAGTTAATAGTGTAAATTAAATTTGTTCTCCAAGCTCTATTGTTTTATCTCTTAATTCTTCATCATCGCTTATTTTACAATTTGGAGCAACAATTGTATTAATTAAAACTACATTATTTCCTATTTCACAGTTGTCACAAATTATTGATTCAATAATTTTGCAACCCGCTCCAATATTTACGTTATCCCATATGATACTTTTTTCTATAATTGTATCCTCACCAATTTTAACTTGATGACCTATTGAGGTTAATTCCTTAATTTTTACTCTATTAAAAAGCTCTACAAATTCTCCGAAGCATGTAGGTTTTTCTATGGTTACATTCTGTCCTGAGTTAATTATGCCCATCACAAAGACATGATCATATTCCTCTCCATTTGGGGTAATTGGCCAAGCGTATTTCCGTAATAAGTCCCAATTTGCCCACTTATATGTCTGAGCATTTCCACAATCAAGCCAATAATAATTCTTTACATACCCATACAATTCGTAATTATTTTCGAGTAAGAACGGAAAAACCTCGCCTCCAAAGTCCATTACATTAGTCTCATGAAGTATATTTGCAATATCTTTTTTAAAGCAATAAATTCCAGTGTTAATAATATTAGTATGCAAAAATAAATCTGTTCTTTGTGCCATACTACTTAAATATAATTCCATCGGAGCAGGTTTTTCTAAAAACAAATATATTTTTCTATTTTTATCTAATAATACTACACCGTACTGACTTGTGTGGCTTTCACTTGTTTTCATTGAAATCGTAGCAATTCCTCCTTTCTCCGAATGAAATTTCATAAAATCTCTCATTGGAAGATTTGTCACTATATCAGCCATACTTACTACTATTTTATCAGAATCTATTTGATCAATCAGTAATCTGTAAGCATCTGCTGTACCCCTACTTTCTTGAATCCAGCATTCCAATTCAACGTCGCCTAACTTATCAGGGGTCCATGTTTTTTCAATGTGTTCTTTTATTAATTCTCCTTGCCATGCTAAAGCTAAAATAATGTGTTTAATATCGGCATAGATAAGATGTGCAATCGAATAATCTACCATTGGTTTATTTGTAACTTTCACTAATGGTTTAGGTACTAATGAGGTCAAAGGCATCAATCTTTTACCTTTACCACCAGCAAGTATTATAGCAGACCATTCTCTCAAATTGAATTCCTCAAAAAATTCTCATTATTTATATAGGAACTAATAGATATAAATCTAATTTTATTTGAAATTTAAAAGTTATTAAAATATTCTATTAAATTCTAATTCAAAAGAATAAAAAAGATTTGAATTCATAGATATTTTTCCAACGCCTTTCTAACCTCCATAGCTGCAATATGAGGCAATTTACGTGCTACTCTCATATCATCAGCCATCTCTGCACCACCAATTACTTCATGTGGAATAATATCTCCAAACATATGAAAATTAGCATCATAACCATATGGACAACAATTGAATAAAATATTACGATTTTTGTCAATTTCAATATCATCTAAAGCTTGAAAAAGATACTTTAAGGATTTTGCTAGATCTTTTATCTGATTAATTTTTAATTGAGAAAATCTTCTTATATGTTCATTTGGATGAAATCTGATGTGGTAATTTCTCACTGGGCTCCCTGTAGTATAAAAAGTCCAAAATTTGGACTTTGATATAATTCGGTCAGTATCTCCATGCGAAGTTTCACAAAGATGACAATATTCACCCATTTCTTTAAATGCTCGTAAATATCCTTCTAATCTTGATCCATGGCCATCACCATTTAAATCAATAAAGACTTGACTGTGTAAGCGGGGTTGTGATCCTCCTACTTTCATTCCTATGTTAAAAAAAGGACTTACAGGAATATCATAAAAGTCTTTCTCAATTGCCTCCAAAATTGAATATAATATCGCTTCTTTCATTGATAAAAATATCCCTGCTAGAATTTCTTCTGGGATTAAATTAAAGCATAAGGATGGGTAAAATTTTCTCGAAATAGTCACTAAATTAATCCCTTTAGCAAGTTTCAAGTGGGATGGTAATAATTCTGTTATTTTTTTTTCAATTTCAGGATCAACTACTCTGGCCATCGAGGGATATCTGTTTACCAAAGTTATGGCTTTTATATTATCTGGAATTCTTTCAATTCTGTGTGGGATATCGGTAAATGGATTATCACGCTTTTTTTCATCTTCAGTGATTATAATAGTGAACCCATCTCCTAACTGAAAACCCCAATCATCATAAACAATCTTACCCTCTATAACAGATGTAAACACGTCCTTATATTTTGCAACCATGTGTTTTTTACAATCAACAAATTGCTTTTCCTCTTCTATAGTTTTAAATCCCTTAGGCCTTTTACCTCGAATAGGAGATAGATAAGAATAATGACCATAAAATCGTTTTTGTTTCTTATGAAGACCAAATTCGTTAGTGGTTATCATAGTTGTCGATAAAGGATCCCATCTTTTAATAGGAACGTCATAACTTGTTTTACCCTTAAAATTCTCTTTATTTATTATTCCCCATTCCATAAAAGCTGGAACCATCTTTTTTTCATTTTGATTCATATGTTTCACCATTTTTTTCAAAATCAATCAAACAATTGAATTTACATTTATATCAATATAAATGACTTATTCAATTCTAACTAATTAATCTTTTTAGTCAAAAAAAGATCTATATAAATTACAAAAATGTTTAGTAAAACTTAAAAAAAAATTAAAAATTTTTATTTTACTCTAACTTCACATAAATGTACAAAAATAAGTAATTCTCTAATTTTTACTATTTATAAAACAAAAAAAAAAGGAAAAAAGATAAAAGACTTATGTTTTCACTCAAATTGGCCAATACTTATATCTAAAAAGCGATTTTCTAATATTCTAACCTCTTAACGATTTTATATGTTTTAAATTCACGAACAGGTTCAGAATTCTCATCTAATTTCTCAATAGGTATGCGAACAAAATGTTCATCATCAAAATCTTCAATATTACTATCATTGAAATTAATAATATTATTGGCAGCTTTAAGTTCTTTCAAAAGGAAGTCTCTAACTGCACATCTTATTAATTCAGATCGAGATGGGTAAAGACCATTCTCTCCAATCAATTTATTGATTGCATCAATATAACTCTCTGGTACATTAACTGTGACGATCTTCATTTAAAAGTCGCCTTAACCTCTAATTTTTTTTAAATTTCTATATATATTATTTTATTGCAATATGGTATTTAAACCTTTTTTTTTAACCTATTAATATGTATTTAAAATTATCATTTTCCTTATTTGAAAAATTAGGATACGTCCTTAAAGATTTTATATTATAGTAAGCATAATGATGAAGATTGAGCCTTATACTTGAACTTAAAAAAATTATTGAAAATATTTTTGAAAATTTTTTAAGATTGATGAACGAATGTGAATTTTTCTTTTAAATTTCAGAAAAAATTGAAATTCAATTTTTAAGAGTAGAGAAAAAAAATAATTTTCTATTTTTTTCCTAAGAATAACTGGAAATTATCTATACATCAAAAACTATGATTTAAATTAGTATAACGTGGAAGAAATTAAGTTTTTAGGCTTCCTTACATTATCATAAGAGGAAATAACTATTTTTCAAATTATATATACTGATTTTATTGATAAGGGTTTAAAAAGAACCTTAGTCAGTATTCATCATCTAAATTTACAACATTTATAAGATTCTGCCTTCCTTGAGCAACTCTCTTTATATTTTCAATAACTTCGTTCCATCTTAATAAATCATTAAACGGAGAGTAGCCTCGATGGGGAGAAAGTATAATATTTTTAAGTTCATGAAAGGGAAAATTAAAAGGATATTTCTTTCCTTTTTCATCAGCTATAGGTTTGTTATTGTACCAAACATCAATTGCAGCTCCTAAAATAACTTTATTTTTTAAAGCAATAAAAAGGCTTTCTTCATTAATTATTTCCCCTCGAGAAACATTAACTAATATTCCATAAGACCCTAATAGCTTTAATTCATCAATGTTTATCATATCTTCAGTTAACGAAGTAGATGGAAGCGCAATTATTAGGGTATCAATTTCTTCTAAAAATTCTTTAAGTTGGGTAGAAATATACTTTTTTGCATCAGTTATTAATTCTTCTTTCTGTTTCTCCCAATTTCTTCTTAAAATAGAAAATTGAATATCAAAACCAGACAGCATTTTGTGAACTTTTTGATTTATAGCTCCATACCCCAGTAAACCTACATTTCGAAATCTTAAGGGAATAGAAGCACCTTCCTTATCTCCAGTTCTCCAAATGCCATTTTTCATATAATCATGATGAAGTATTATTTTATTCATCAATGCTAATAGAAGTGCAACAGCATGTTGTGCTACAAAATAAGAGTTTCCATGGCCATTTAAAAGTAATACTTCTCTCTCTCTATTTAATTCAATGAATAATTCTATCAAATGGCGAATACCTGCTCCTGGATTTATAAAAAATCGCATTTTCTTAGCAGACTTTAATAAGCTTTTTGTAGGGCGCCATCCAACCAAAATATCCGCATTTAAAACACTTTGTGATATGTTCGTTTGATTTTTAGTGTTTAAAAAATTAAGTACTACATTCTTCACATCTGTTAATTTGCTTTTTAAGTATTCTTGAACATTATCAGGAATTTTTTCAATAAAACAAACATTTATTGTAGTATCTTTTAATCTATTCATACTATATTTTTGTTTTTTTGAGTAATAATTATTATCTAAGTTCTATAAGGTATTAAATAAATTTTTATATGCAGTTCGTTGATATATTTATAAAAAGAACGTAAACAATAAGATAAAGGTAGAAATTTTGTCAGAAGAAAAATTGTTTGAAATCTTTGTCAATAGTTTAGAATTCGATATTAATGATTATTTAGTTGAGGAACTTAGTGATCTTCAAAAAGAAATAATTGATGATGCAACATTCATTTTCAAAGAAAATATAGTAGGAGATATTAAATCACTCGGAGGTTCTATTAAACTAAATCAAGATACATTTGATGAATTAATGAAAAAAGCTGAAGCTGAACTGGAGAATGTAAAATACAAAGAAATAAAAAAGCTCTTAAAAGATTATTTGAAAAAATTAAAGGAATTGATCCTTAAAACATGTGTAGCAATAATACCTGTTAAGGAATTACCTTGGGTTGATTTAGTGTTTCGGACTATTCCTCGAATCATTTATGAAAATAATCATCTAACCTTTTTAGATAATGCCATTGCTTATTATGGAGAAATAAAGTGTTTTCTTGGAAGAACAACTGTATATGGGAAAATTAAAGATCAAAAATCTTTATTCGCGCCTTTTACAGGAAATCTAGATTTACATGGGTATAAATTAGATGATTCTGAAAAGGGTCCGAAATCCAAAATTTTCCCGTATGTAAATGCTATCATTAATTCAATGGATTCTACTTTAACAACAAGTCAATTGGCTAAATACCATGAAAATTTTCAAAGACATGGAGATCCGATATGCGATTTCTTAATGCAGGATGAAGAGTTATTAGAAACGATGGAAAAAATTAATTCAGGATTAGAATCTAGTAGAATTAAGTCAGATATAACTATTTGCAGTTTAGCATTACCTCTTCCCTCAGATAATACAACCTTAATTCTTGTTGCTGAGGAGGGTGAAGATCAAAACAAATATTCGAGGTGTTTTGAAGCTTTTTTAAAATTATCCGCTGCTTGTTGCCAAGTACCTTCTATAAAACAAGAAGCCCCATCTCAACAACCAGGAGCTATTAGTACTCCAGGAGGTCAACAATTAAAAGCATGGACTGCAGAGGAATTAGCGCAAGAAGCCCAAAAAAGAATGACTGCTCAACCTAACATTCCTGCATGGACGGAGGATGAACTAGCAAAATATTCAAGTGAAAGAGGTTCAGGAATTCCAGAAGGAATGGAAGTATGGACTGAAGAAGATTTACAAGAATTAGCAGAGAAAAGGCGTGGAGGCGGATTAAATATTCCAGAATGGGCACCTGATGAAAAAATGATAGAGTGCTCTAATTGTGGCTATAGTCTTAGACCAGGATGGACAAAATGTCCTATATGTGAAACTCCCGTAGGAGAAAAACCTTTAGAAAAACCTGAAGAAGAACCTCCTAAAGAAGAACCTCCTAAAGAAGTACCGCCTGAAAAAGATCTAGAGTCATCAGATGAAGATTTAAATAAAGAGGGGGAAAATAGCGGTGAAAATTGACTTATATAGAACATATTAAAAAGTTAAATTATCAATTTCATTAATAAATATAGTTGAATTTGTCAATAAAACTAAAAAATATAGAAGGAGCTTAATTGACTTAGATTCCAAACTTTTTTTAATAACTTTTTATTTACAACATTAAGGAAATTAATCTTTTAGGAAAAATTTTTGTTATCCACAATTTTTTTATTAAAAGGCAAAGACTTTCATGACCTTAGTCAGTTAGATATCTATAGTTATCCAGAAGATATAGTTAGAAATAATAACAAAGATTTCGTTGAAAAGATTATTATTGGACATGATCAAGGGATTATAAGGGAAGGTTGTCATAATGGTCAAAAATCCCTTCGAAATCATGATATTAATAAAAAAAATCAAGATCAATTTATAATAAGTATTCCCATCACACAGAAAATTGATGAAAATAATATATTTTCAATTAGTATTAACTCAAAAATGATTATAGGTTTAATTTTTGATGAAGAGGATAACCCTTATGATTATAAAGAGTTATTTGAAGATCTATTTTATGAGTTAATAAATAATGAAAAATGCTGTTCTTTTGAAGATGAGTTAGAAATTGAAAATTTGTTAATAACATTATTTATAGATTTACGCAGATATGGTGATGAAATTTTAGCGAAATACCCAGAGGTTTCCTTTCAACCAGTGGGGACATTTATAAAAGTGTTTTTATTTGGAATCGATGAAGCGGGAAAGACTTCTTTAGTGAGAAGGATTAAAACAGGCCAATTTGATGATAATTTCTTTGCTCCTACAAGGAAATTTGATATTAAATATGTCCAAAAAGAAAAGGATTTTCTTGCTTTTTGGGATATTCCCGGTCAAATTTCATTTCGTGAAAAGTGGTTAAAGGGTATCCAAGATTCAAATATATTAGTCTATATGATTGATGTTGCTAATCAACTACGTTTTGAGGAATCTAAAGAAGAATTTTGGAATGTTATAAATGAAGAAGTTACACCAGAAATCCCTCTCTTAATTTTAGGTAATAAAATAGACTTAATTAATCATGCCAAGGAGAGTAATGAAAAACAGTTAACAAGAATAAAAAATGAAATTATAAACTATTTTGAATTTCATAAATTGAGGGATAGAGAATGGATTTTCTTATTTACCTCAGTTAAAACCAATTTTAACATTGAAACTGTATTAAATACAATTTTTTCCTTAACATCTCATATATAATCATTAAATTTATAAATTTGGACGGTTAACTTTCTATTATATTAAACATTTTCTTGAAATCAAAATATTATATTTCTCAAAGGTTAACCATGTATAAACGATTAAAAAAAGATTTACAAATTAATATTGAAGATAAAGATGGACACTTATTCTTAGGTGAAAAAAAGAAAGATATACGTCTTTTAATGTTACGTCCTAATGAAATTCTAGAATTTGCTGAATTTGCAGGCAGTAACGCGGATGATATTCTTATATGGGTTGGGAAGACTCTTGGAAAAACTCTAATGGAAAAATATTTCTATGAAAAAGACTGGAGCACTGAAACTATGGCAACCAAAAAGGAAGTAGTACTAGGTATCTTGGAGTCTTTAATTCTTTTGGGATATGGAGCCCTAACAGGCACATTTAAAAAAGACCACATTATAATTAATGTATATGAGTCCTTAGCAAGTGAAGAAAAAGATAATATCATGGCTAAAAACCTTTGTCTTCTGTATTTAGGAATATTTAATGGAGTATTTGAAATATTAGGAATAGACGTTGATGGAAAAGAAATTGAATGTATTCTCACAGGCGGAGATAAATGTTCATATCAATTTGATTTTATTGGTGAGGAGATTGATGATAAACTGGTTGATGAAGAATTATCAGATCAAGCAGTCTCTGATTTTTTAGCCTCTCTCTAATTCACGTGATCAAAAAAAATTAAATTTCTTCCATTATCTTTAAAATTATCGTAAGTAAAGAACTAGTTATAATTAAGCGAAATTTAAGTGAAAAAATATAAAGTCTTATTAATATTAGAATTTAGGTAATTCTAGATTTATTTAATGAGAATGATTAACTATAAAAAGCATTTTTTTAAGACAATAATCGCTGGGGAAGGTGGTGTTGGAAAAACTACACTCTTACACCAATATATTAGAGGTGAATTTAGGCCAGAAGTTCAAAGTACGATTGGATCTAACTTTTTTGTAAAATATGTTAAAATTCCTCAAGCTAATAATATTCTAACCCTACAGATCTGGGACCTTGCTGGTCAAGCCCGTTTTAAATGGGTTAGACAAGCTTTTTATAAAGGAACTAGAGGAATTGTATATATGTTTGATTTAACACATTATGAATCATTTGAGAATTTAAAGTTTTGGAAGGAGGAAATAGAGAGTACAGTTGGAGTTCAACCTAGCATATTGGTTGGAAACAAACTTGATTTATTAGAAACTGAAATTAGAGGTATACCTTTAGAAGAATCAAACACTTTTAAGGTCAATCTTGCTTCCTGCGCTTATATTGAAACAAGTGCTAAATTTGGTACTGGAGTAGATGATTTATTTAGTAAACTGGCTATTGAAATGTATAAATCTCAAGATTTTTAATAAGAAATTAGAACCATCAAAATATTTCTAGTATACTAATTTTTTGAAAATAATTAGTTATTTTCGAATTAATTAGTTTTTCAAAATTTTATTATTTCTTGATATATGATGCTATCATCATACCATAGTAAGTGGGAGTTTCTCGAATTAATACATTTGGTATAAAATCTTTATCTTCAATCATGCCGTGGAGCATAATAAATCCAATGAATCCGCAGCACAAAACTTTTTCCAAAACAGGGAGTACTTTTTTAGTAAGAATTTTTCCATCCAAACTAGCAGCCCACTCTTGAATCGCCTTATCAAAGGTTTCTGCTTCCTCTGCAAACCCATATGGTCCTTCAGCTTTATGTGTATGACCAAGATCAGCACTAATAATTACTACTACTCGTTTCTTGATCGATTCGAAGAATAAGCTCAAATTATTTCCTAAAGCAATTGTTTCAGGTATCATCTCTTTAGCTTTTTCAAGCCTTCTCAGAGTTTGTGATAAAATTATGAATTCTGGATTCGATGATAGATCCCTCAAAAACCAGAGAGGTACTGCTTCACCCCATCGCAAAGGAGCATGAACATTCGTTGAGTAGGCTGAAATTCCATGGATTGCGGTCTCTTTTTCATATAGGTAATCTAAAAGTCGATTGGATAGTTGTTGATTAAGTTTTACATTTACGTAATATTCTTGGTATTCACCATTCCATTCTGCTGTCCCACTTGCACCTTTGTTTAAATAAATCCCATAATCATTTGACAAAGCAATACTATGAGGAGTTGTTAAAAAAATAAGCTCTGGGCGCAAATCATCAATTAATTTTACTACTTTTTTCATTTCATAATGTAAATTAATTGCTTGCTTTTGTATCCCCTTTTTTTTTGGATCCAAAATCATTGCTCCATGAGGAAGGATAAATGCCCCAACAATAACCATAATATTAACTCATCTCTAATCATTTTTTTCTTTTTTGCTGAATATTTTGTGTAGTTAACGTTGATTTTAAAATCTGTCAGAATTTTTTTTTAAATTTAGGTTTTAAATTTATTTTAGTGTGAAATCTCACACTAACATATTATAAACATATATAAGAATTAGGTTTTAGGGTATAATCATTAATTTTTATTACTGTAAATTTATCTACTCCATAGAATGTCAATTTTAAAATAATATTAAATATTGATCAAACCATAATTAAAAAATTATACTAAACAAAAAAAATATTGATAAAATATGAGTAAAAAAGGCACAAAACTTAAAATAGACTCCTATAAAGGCCCTTTAGGTACAATTAAAGGCTTTGAATTAACTGCAGGACAAGTTAGTTATGGAGACGAAACAGAATGGGAGCCTATGGGCCCACACCCACAACCACATATTCCTACTCTTAGAAACTGGTTTTTCAAATTAATGGAGCGATACAAGCCATATTATATGCCTATATGTGATATGTGTTGTCTCTGTACTTATGGTAAGTGTAACCTTTCAAAAGGTAGAACAGGTGCATGTGGAATCAATATGGAAACTCAACAATCAAGAATTGTTGAAATTGCATGTTGTATTGGGGCTGCATGTCATTCTGCTCACGGAGATCACTTATTGCATTGGTTAAAAGAGAAATATGGGAATGTTCCTATCAATTTTGGCAATAATATTGCTGTTGAGATGCCTCATACTCGATTAGTAGTTGGTATGAAACCTGAAACTTTAGAAGATTTAGAAACAGCAATGGAATGGGTTCATTATACAATAACACATTTATTAGCTGCAGGACACACTGGCCAAGAATCAAATTTCTTAGATTATGAAGCTAAAAGTTTCTTAGCCGGTTTAGCTGATTCAGTTGGTATGGAAATTTCTGATGCAGTTCAAATTGCAGCATATGGCTTCCCAATGGGAGATCCAGAGGTTCCCATTGTAGAATTAGGTATGGGGACAATGGATACTAATAAAGCAACAATTTTAATGATTGGTCATAATGTTGCTCCCGGAATTGAATTAGTAGATTACATCAGAGAAAAAGGATTTGACAATATTTTAGATGTTGGAGCTATCTGTTGTACTGCACACGATCTTACACGATATTACGATGGAGCCAAAATTGTAGGTTCAATGTCTAGGCAACTTCATTTTATTCGCTCAGGGTTAGCTGATGTTGTAATGGTCGATGAGCAGTGCGTTAATTTGAGATCTTTTGAACAAGCTCAATTAGTTGGAGCTCCTTTTATAGCAACCAATGAAAAAAATATGAGCGGCTTAACTGATAGAACTAACGATCCTGTAAATGAAATAGTTGAGGATCTAGTCAGCGGAAAAACGGCTGGCGTTTTGATATTAGACCCAATAAAGGCAGGACAAGTTGCTGCTGAAACAGCAATTAAAGTAAAACCAATTAGAAATGCTAGGAGTGGAATTCCTGATGAGCAAGGATGTATTGATATGGCATATCGATGTAATGGTTGTGGAAATTGTCAACGAAATTGTCCAAACGATTTACCACTCGTAGAGGGCGTTAATTTGGTTAAGGAAGGAGATTTTTCTGTTCTAGCTAGTATTTTTGACGAATGCTTAGGATGTGGTCGCTGTGAATCAGATTGCATGAAGAATGTTTCACCATTGACTCTATTACAATACGCTGGAAGAGAAATGATTAGAAATGAAAAATTCAACTGTAGAGCTGGTCGTGGTCCAATCATGGATACAGAGATAAGAAATGTAGGTGCCCCTATTGTTTTAGGTGAAATTCCGGGAATTGTTGCTATAATTGGCTGTGCAAATTATGCACATGATATTCAAGAACTTTATTTAATGGCTGAAGAATTTTTAAAGAGAAATTATATAGTAGTAGTATCTGGATGTGGAGCAATGGACATTGGTCTTGTAAAAGATGAAGAAGGTAAAACATTATACGATCGCTTCCCAGGAGATTTCGATCGTGGCGGTTTAGTAAATGTTGGAAGTTGTGTTGCAAATCCACATATAACAGGAGCAGCTTGTAAGGTTGCAAATATTTTTGCAAGACGTCCTTTAAGAGGAAATTTTGAAGAAATCGCTGACTATATTTTAAACCGAGTTGGTGCTGTAGGTGTCGCTTGGGGAGCAATGAGTCAAAAAGCCGCAAGCATCGCTAGCATGGCAAATGGATTAGGTATCCCAGCTGTTATTGGACCTCATGCTGCAGAATATAGAAGGATGTATATAGGTAGATCTGATGATGTAGAGACTTGGAAAGTATGGAATGCTCGTGATACAACGCCAAATCATATAATTGGGCCAGGTCCAGAACATTTGCTTACAACTGCTGAATCTATTGAACAAGCAATTTGTTTAGTTGCTAAACTAGCAATTCGCCCCGCTGATAACTCAAAGGGGAGAATGATAAAGTTATCACACTGGATTGATTTAGAACGCAAGTATAAGGGTGTAGATTTTCCAGAAGATCTTGAGAAATATATTCGAGTTGATGCAGACATTCCAATTAATATGAAAGATGAGATTCAAGAGTTCTTAAGAAGTAAAGATTGGCAACCAAAAGAAATTGTAGACCCTACTCTTTTGGAGAGACTTTGCCATAAATAAATCTACTTTTTTATTTTCTTATATTTTTATTAAATTATCAATTGAACTGTAAAATTTACTTATTATAATTTATTTATAATTAAAAAATGACAGATAAAGAAATACTTAAATTATCAAAACTGTGCGAACACTGGGCAAATCATAACGAGAGCCACAGGGAAAACTTTGAAAAATGGCGAGATAAAGCAGAAGAGATGAGTTTAACGGGAGTTGTAAATAGTCTAAATAAAGCAATTGAAATGATAGATGACTGTAATATTTACTTACTTAATGCCAAAAAAGAGTTAGACACGTTATTATAAAACAAATAAAAGATAATTTAAAGGAACATATTGATTAAAGGTAGTATTTGTTCTCTAAAATAATTTAATTTCTCATACATCATTTCTGGATTTTCTGAAAGAATCCATAAATATACTGGAATCTGTAATTCAGAATAATTAAACAACTTTTCACCTTGGATAGTAAATCCATTCATTGGGAAATTAAGTGTCATTGAAGTTTCTCTGAGCAATCCAATCGAATTATGAAAATTTGAAAGAGTTTGCATAATTAATGCTGTGTTATTTAATAATGCCTCATCAGTATCGGAATCGTTATAATTACCAAAAATTAATCCATCCATCGAAATCAAACTTGCAGATTTTGCTTCAATAGTATGTGAAAAGTCCTCAAGAATGTTTTCAATAATTTCTGAAGTATCAGAAACTTTTTTGAGTGCTTCACTAAACATTTGCATGATTGTTTCTTTTTGATAAATAGTTGTGTCTGAATAGCTTACAGAAAAGTTTTCGTACTCAGCTGTTACTTGATTAAATTTATTTTTAATTACCTTTACGTTATTTTGCCATTCTACTGATGATCGGAAATCCTGATCACTTTTACTTAATACAACTAAAGCAGGGGGAAATTCATTTAGATCTTTTAAAGCTTTCAATACTTGACGATAATAATTAGCAGACTCGGGAAATCTGTCTGCATCTTGAGTATCAATGACGTATAGAAGTAAATCCGCCTCAGTAAAAAATAATTCTGGTCTATTGAAATACAATTTTTCTCTATACTGGACTTGACCACCAAGATCCCAAGATATTATTGGATAACCAAAAAAGTCTAATCTTTCTCGTTTTACACCTCTTGTAGGTAGTAATGATTTAATTATGGAGAACCTATCTTGAAGAACTGCTAAAATGGAGGTTTTACCACCATTATCAAGCCCAATCATCAATAATTTCTTATGGGACTTTAATTGTTCCTTAATAGCCTTAACAACTATTTGGGCGATCTTTACCCATTTTATAAGAATAGAACTGGGTACTTCCTTTACATCTGGCAAATTTTCCAATGAAACTTTTGCCAAATCTCCAATATTTTTAATATTATAATCCCCTAAAGTATCAGATGATACTTTATCAATACCAATAAGCGTATCAGGTTTAAAATTTAATATATCTTCTAATTCATTAATAATAATATTACTCTTGAAGAAATCTTTTACTTTTACATTTTTATTACTATCATTATCTGACATGATACATCGAAGATTATAACCATTTCACTTTTCTATATACTATCTTTATTTTTTCTAAATTTGAAAGAGTTTTATTAAATATGAAAAAACTAACTTATAAAACTTTATTTTTGTGAAAAAACATAATTATTTATTCTTTTTGTAACATATAAAAATTAGGAGTGTTATTTAGGGTTCAAAAAAAACTATATTAGGTAAATAAGCTAGAAATGTCAGAAAGGGTTCCAGAAAACATAGTAATTTGTATAGATACTTCAAGATCAATGTATCGAACAGATTATCCCCCTACTCGCCTTAATGCTAGTATTAAAGCAGTTAAAAAGTTAATTAGCGAAAGATTTAATGAGGATACAATGTCTTCCTTTGCTGTGGTCAGATTTTCCGATAGACCAAAAAAGATCTTAGACTTCACAAGTACAGAAGAATCTCTTTTCAATTGTTTAGATTCATTAGAATTTTCTGGAAAATCAGCAATGGGAGAGGCATTAGGATTTTCCATCAAAGTTATTATATCTGAATTAAGAAAAATTGCTGCAAAAATACCTAGAATCTTGTTGATATCTGATGGGAAGCTTACTAAAACTTCTGTTGATCCCCTCAAAATGGCACGACTCGCATATGGATTGAATATTAAGATTGATTGTTTCCGTTTAGGGGAAGTTTCTTCTCTTAATCTTCTAAAACGATTGAGTGATATTACTGGAGGTAAATACTTTTACAATAATGACTCAGAATCTCTATTACAAGCCGCTCTTAATTTAGCAAATTCTAATATCAAAACTTATGGAGAAAGTTCAAAGTCTTTGATAGATAACCCTGCTTTCTTAAGAAAAATAGCTGCTGATCTATTGAGAGTTCAAGATTTAACTAAAGATCAAGAACAACGGTTATTACAAATTAGAGGATTGGCAGATTATAAAAAATGCTCTATTTGTTTTTCTGATACAAATCCTTATACGAAGAGTTCATTTTTTGTGAGCGGTCGCTATTGTCCAAACTGTCAGACTCCATATCATATTCATTGTTTAGCATCTTGGGCAGATTCTCAGAAGGATAGTAAAATGAGGAAATCAGCCACTGTTCGATGTCCTCATTGTTTTTATCTGTTAAAAATACCTATTGAAGTTTCACAAGTAAGAAAATTAACTTCTTTAGTGAAACCGCGTATTAGTGAAGGCTCGAGAAATAAAAAGCCTGAGATTGCTGCTGCCGAGTTAATGGATTTTGGAGAAATTGAAGAGGATGCTTTATTTAATTCATGTCCAGTATGTAATCTAATATTTGAGCCTGATCATAAAATTATTCGATGTGAAAATTGTAAAACACTTTATCATAAAAATTGTTTTGAAACACTAAATAATCATCAATGTAAAACTTGTGGCATGAAATTACATCTATATTAATTAAGAACTCTTTATTTCCTTTAATCGAAAATAATATTAAAATTTAATAGATTAGACTATATTATGCCCGAAAATAACTTTTATTCTTATAGATCTATTAAATTAGGGTTTGGAAATTTTAATTTACCACCTGTGCTAATTGGGACAATATTTTATCAAGGACAATCTATAGTCGATAGAAATAATAACCAAACTTTTAATAAGGAAAAAGCAAAAAAAAGAATTCATACTCAAACAGAATTAGCTGAGAAATATAAATTACCAAACCTAATTGAAATTACTGCAGATAATCCTAATGCCATGATAAAATACCTCGAATTTTACTTAGATAATTTCGAACCTCCATTAGTTTTAGGCGGTACTTTAGAGGCTAGATTATCCGGTATTGAATATCTAATTGAAAATGGGGTTAAACCTGATGAAATCATTTATAATACCATATCAAATCTAAAGAATAAAAGTGAACTTGATTTAATTAAAAAATCTAAAATAAAATCCGTTGTAATATTAATACTTGCTTCAAATAATATGACTTCAACCCAGAGATTTAAATATATCACTGATAGAAATCAACCAGGAGATTTTAGTCTACTTGAGGGTGTAAAAAATTTGGGAGTAGAGCGAATATGGATTGATGGAGGTGTAATTGATCTTGAAAGTTTAAGCCATATTCTTGAAACACAGCAATTAATCAGTACATCACTAAAATTACCTGTTGGAACAGCTCCTAACTTGTTTTTATTTAAATTTTCTTCTCCTAGATTAAATAAAAAATTTCATACTCGATATCGTAGAGCAAGTATTATGTTTATTGCATCTTGGTTTTCCAACTTCATTTTTTATGGCGCAATTGAAGATGCTAAGGAATGCTTTGCTTCTGCCTACCAAACATTTGCTTTTAAAAATAATTTAAAAGCGCACAATATTAAACTTTTTGATAAATAATAGATTTTGATTTTTAATCAAAACTTAAATAAACTTTATTTTTTTAAGATATTATTATAATCACATTGTATTCGAGATGCTACATAAAGAGTTACAAACCCAATTATTATAATTCGAGGATGGGAATATCATGTATAACAATCAAGATAAAGATGAAAAGGAAATAGAAGCTATTAAATTAATAGATCAAGCGGAATTTTTTGCTGATAAAAGTAAAGGGGATGATGCTATAAAATTATACGAGAAAGCTGCTCAGATTTACCTTGATCTTGGTAGTTATATTAAATTAGATGAGCTTTTTGCAAGAATTATTCAAATAATTTCCCAATTTAAAAATCATATTCAGGCAAGTTATAGATTGAAATCTATAATTAGAAAGACTGAAGAATTAAAATTATATGAGGTTTCAGCAAAACTATTGATACATTTAGGAAACCTTTCATATAGTATGAATGATTGGGAAACTGCGGGTGATAGTTGGAGTAAAGCCTCAGAATACTTATTTGAAGAAGATCCTGAAGAATTTAATAGTTTATCTTCAATTCTGCTATTAAAAGCAGGTCAAGCATATGAACGTTCTCAATTAACAAAGGATCAAGGTAAAAGATTAATTTTAAAAGCAGTTATGAAAATTAATAGATTTGATGAACTATATCAAAAAGAGGAAAAAAGAGCTCAACTCTTAATAAGTAATAAAGACTTTGAAGCCGCAGCTAATAAATTTTACATCATTTCCACATACTTTAAAAAAGCACTCAATAATTTAGGAGATATTCTAAGTGAAACAGAATCGAAAGATACCATGCTAAATGCTAAAGCTCGATTCATTCATTTCGTTGCGGAATATCAAACAGTTTCTGCAATTTGTTTGGCAGCTACCAATAATCCAAATTTCAGAGAAAAAATTGAGGATCTTGGAAAAGACTCTATTAAACGTTTTAAAGAATCGATATCCATGCTTAAAGAATATTTATTTCCCATAAAAACAGATTTCGATAAAGAAATAATTCTAAGAGTGACTTTTGATACAATGTTACTAACCATTATTCAAAAAATCTTAGGAATAGAAGAAATAAAGTGTTCAGAATATCTATTTAATAACATTGAAAAAAACAAAGCTTTAATTAAAGAATTAAAGAAAAGTCCATATTTCAAAATTACAGGAAAAATAGAGGAAGTTGGTTTAAAAGATACTTTGGGAGATATATTAAAAATACACTTAGGTCATTTTGAAAAAATTAAGAATACGCTGATTTCTCATTTTATGTAAAAAAAAGAAAAACAAGTTATTTTTCCAATCAAAATTGATTTAGTTTTTGAAATGAATTAATTGATTGGATTTTATCTTATTAAAACTTTATATTTACTTGATCAAATTTTAATTTACTAATTTTTCTGACTCCATGATTGCCTGAACAATAATCGCAATAAATCAAACCAGCTTCTTCAAGCTTTTTAATTTGAGCAGAGATATTTGCCTCTGTCATTTTTAAGTTTGCCGCTATATTGGAAACGTCCATTCCCTCTTGTTTTATTTGGATTTGGTGAAGAATTGATCTTCGAGTTTCTGATGAAAGAGCCTTGACGATTAACTCTATTTGGTCATCTGATTCAATTGTTATAGATCGGTTATCAATATCAATTAATTCTAATTTTAATGAAGATTCCAATTCTGGACTTGAGCCTAAATTTTCTGTTAATTCCACTATCTTTATTCAACCCTTACTAATAACAATTTTAATTATTGTTGGGTACAAAAATAGTAAATCTAATTATGCTTTTAAGTCTGATCTAATATTCATCAAACTACTTATGATGGTAATGATTACTATTAATTACATGTGATATTAAAAAAATCAATGATTATTAAAATTAAGGATCAAGCAAAAAATTTTAAATTTAAAGATCTATTATATTGAAACTAACTGTTTTACTAATTTTTTCATATTTTCTATCAATAACTTTACAAATTTATTCTTTCAAGACACTATTTTTAGTTAAAGCATTATTTATTTAATATATTATATTTTAAACAGAAATTTATTTTAATTTTTTTTTAAATTTTATATAAATTTTTTTATAACCAAAATCATATAAGATATATGATCTTGTAAATTTGATTCAGATTTATTGCTAAGGTTTGAATAGCTGAAAGTTGGGCTTTCTAATATTTTTAACTTTCGAAGATAAAAAATGGGTACGAGATCACACTATTAAATTGGCTAAAACAAATTCATAAATAGTCATAAAACTTTTTAAGTTACATTGATTACATAATATTACAAAAAAAACAATTAAATTTTAAAGGGATTATAAAAAATGAGTCAAAAGAAAGAGTCAAATACGTTTCAAGACGTAATCACAATAAGGATTGATGGAACTTTAAATAATAATTTGAACAAAATGAAAGAGAGATTAGGAATTTCTAAAGCTGATTTAATTAGAAATTATTTGGAGCTTTCAAAATATATTATAAAGCAAAAAGGGTCAATTAAATCACTAAATAATCGAGATTTTATCGTGATCAAAAAGAGTTACGTGAGGAAATTAGTTGAAAATATGGAAGAGAGGGAACAGATAAAATTAGGTGATAAGTTGGCACGATTTATTAATGATATTGCTCGCATAAATGGTAAAGAAGATAATGTTGATTATAAATTAGAATTATGTGATAATTTAGGATTTTTTGCAAATTTTATTGATGAAGAAGACTATTTATTGATTACGAAAGATTTTGGTCCAACTAAGTTTGTAGAAGCATTTTTATGGCGATTATTCAATAAAAAAGAAATGAACCCCAATTACGTTGAGGAGGAGATGAAAGGAAATAAAAGTTTAAGAGCAAAATATAAAAGTGAAATTCAACCTATTGGCAGATCTTCTTCACATTATTCTTTTGAATTTGCTAAGCCTCCAGAAAAAGAAGAGTGAATATAAGTTTCAAAAATGATATATTTTAAAAATAAATAATAAGCATAAAAATAGAAACTTTATTAATATTTATCGATAATTTCCTTTAACCCTAAAATAGGAATAATTATTTTATTTGGTCTAAAAAGTAATTCATAATCTAATTCATGCAATGTTCGTTCTATTGTAAAATAATTAATTAAAATAAAATGCAGATTAAGACTTTTATCAAATAATTTTGCCATTAATCGATTTTCCCAACTATTAAGTAATTTCATAATCATTTCAAGAATTTTATGTGTTTGAGTGATTTTAGATGTTTTTCTAAAATAAAGGCTAAACAAAAATTCCTCTGGAACCTCAAATTTCTTAGTATCTACAATTTTTTCTTCAATCAAATGAAGTAAAGTGTTAAATTTAATATAACTCAAAGATCTTAAAAATGAACCTAAATCCTTCTCAATTGGAAATTTATTTTTTTTCTCTTCGGGAGTTAATTGGGGATCACCTTCAAAATCGATGAAATAAAATTGATACTGTCCATTAGTTTTGTTATAAAGTATTTGTTGCATATGCAAATCTTGATGAACTGGTTGGATTATTATTTGAGGTACTTGAAATTCTGTTCTAAATTTTTCAATGATATCCTTAATATCAATTAATATTGAGCTTATTTTAGGGGATTTAAAGAAAGAACTCTCAGCTCTTTTCTTCATTTTAAATTCAATTGTTGTTATCATTGAATTTAACTTGTTAGTATAATTTCTCAGATATTCTACACTATCAACTATTTCTTTATCAAATTGTATTTGATCAGATAATATCATTGCTTTATGTAAGTTCTTTATCTGAACACCAATTTGCTCTGAAACTTTTAAAGATTCTTTACAATTTTCCTTTATTATTTCAACCCTCTTTTCTCTATCATCAAGATAAGAATAATCCTCATCTAGGTCCTTGTAGACGTGATTGATCATATTATTAAGTTCATTCCAGTAAATATCTCCGACATTTCCAATATTGGGTACATTTTGGAGAATACCTATCGTTTCTTTCTCATGGAATTTGAGAGTTCCATAAATTTTTGGAGCATTTGGAAAATTATTTTTAACCAAAACAAATAAAATTCTTGGTTCAAAACTTTCGAGGTACTCCTTGTAAGATTTTACAACATATGAAATAGGTCTAGATTCAGGTCTATTTAAATTTTTAATACTTAAAAGAAATAGTAAATTTGTAGTATTTCCTCCTCCTAACTGCTCTAATGAAAGTTCATATCTATCAGGGTATAAACTTGCTTCTATGAGATTCTGAACTTGCTTCATATTTATATCATCTTGAAATTGGTCAGTATATAATGTAAGATTTAAGGACATGGAGGGTAATAATTCTGAAATCTCTTTTTCAAAAAATAATTTTTTCCAGAAAAACAAGCAGAATTCTGCTTCAATCAAATTAACTGGAAAAACATCATTTTGTCCCTCTTCTGGGATTGTCCTTATAAGCATTTTGCTAAAGGTATTCTCTGTCAATTTAACGATATTTTGCCTAGTATTTTCTATAGGATCAAGAATATCTGTAATCTTATGATAATATATTAAGGGTAAGAAGTAGGATTTGGTATACTTCTCTTTTTCTACAGTTATTACTGTAATAAATATTCTATCTGAAATGAATTCAAAATATTTAATAACTATTTGAAATTCTAAAGTGGATAATAATAATTTATCACCAAACCATCTTTTTGAAATTAACCATGCTTTAAACTCATTGGAATTAATAACTTGCTGGATTAAATTTTTATCAAAATCCGATGACATAAGGATCAACTATTATGATCTAATATTTATTCAAAATAACCTATACAAATTATATTTAATGAATTTATTAGTCTAACCCTAAATTATTAATTTAGAAATTTTATATGCGAATTTACCTTAGAAAAATCATAAAGTTTACAAATATAGAAAACAAATAAGAAAATAAATTTATTAATGGTAGGATTAAGACATGTCATCAAGAAAGATGAAAAAGGAAAAATATGGCAAAGAACGGGTAATCTATGAAATTAAGGAGAGCCTGGAACATAAGATCGTCTTAAGGCTTGAAGCACCTCTTCTTGGATTAATTGCCTTCAGTATTGCATTGTGGGGTTCGAAAATATTCACGACAATCTCGCCAGGGACGAGTTTAATTTTCCAGATTAGTGGTTATACTATTCATCTCCACCACTTTCATTATGGTATCATTGCATTAGCAATCGGACTAGTACTCACCTTTTTTGAAGGAAGATGGTTCGTAAGAATTGAACACATTCTATTTGGTGCGGGTTTAGGTTTTATTGTTGATGAATACTGGTTACTTTTATTATTTGATGATACAACGTATTTCGGTCCAGAATCTCAATTTATCTCTGCGATGATCGGACTCATAATTAGCATCATTTATATAGTAATAATAATAGGAATTTATTTTGCGACAAAGGAAGAACGAAAAATTTGGCGTGAGTTATATGAAGCAGTTAAATCAGATAAAGTCAAAATAGATATATAATATAATTATTCTAATGAAAAATTCTTTAAATTAGGACAAATTCTCAGGATACTCTTTAATCATTGCTCTTAGCTCAGCTTCCGGAATGATCTTCACTGAAATTATAAATGTATTTCACTCCTGACTTTCAGGTTTTTTTATTTAAAAAATAAAATTATAGCAAGGAATTAAAATGATTAAGGAAGCCCGAATTAAAGGTAATCTTAAAAGATTTAGTTTTCCTCGATTATCTGGAACACAATTTGAACTTAAAGCTTTTAATAAACTAAAACAAGAAGTTAAAGATTTAAATTTGGATTTTGAAATTCAGCGTTTTACTTTTAGTTCTTTTTATTCAAGGATATATCCTAAAATAGCATTTTCGTCTGGATCGTTAATACTTTTAATAATTTACTTGAATTTTTATTTTCCAATCTCTTTGATTTTAATTCTGATCTTATTGAGTATTCTAATTGCGTCTTTTATAATTACAAGAAGACCTGAAAGAATACGATTAAATGCACATTTCAATTCGCAAAATCTTTTAGTAAAGCTTAAATCTAAATCAGATGACTTGAAGAATAATGACAGAATTGTATTATTTATGAGCCATTTGGATTCAAAGGGACAAAGATTCAGGATTAGAATCCGGATAAGAATTATTAAACTATGGATCACCTCCTCAATTATTCTAGCTATTATTTTGCCTCTTAAAATATTGATTTTTATGGGATTTGAAATAATATTTTATATTATAGGGCTATTTCCTTTAATATTGAACATTTTCGCATCAATAATAATAGTTATTAACACTACACATAATACTTCTCAAGGTGCTGTTGATAATGCTTCAGGTATAGCCTGCAATTTAGAGCTCTTAAATTATTATTGTATTCCTAAAAACAGATTAACGAATTATAACATGTGGTTTCTTTTTACTGGAGCTGAGGAATGTGGAACAATGGGTATTAGACACTTTTATAATAATTTGGAAAATTTTGATCCCAATAAATCAATAATATTTAATTTTGAATCCATAGCTTCTCATGTCTATCTATTTCCTGGAGGAAAAGAAGGAGTTCATGCTAAAGATATTGATAATCTGCTTTTGAACAATAGCAGAAATCTTAGGATAGATCATTTCGTTACTAATAGAGTTTTCGGCACTCATTCTGATGGAGGCTTTCTAGGAGATAAAGGGTTTCAAGGATACGGGATTGGCGAAGTAGAATCATATGATTATATGCACACTCCTAATGATAGGCTAGACAAAATCAATACGGAAATCCTAAAGAAATTGTGTTTGGTCCTTACAGATAGTTTAAAAAAGCATGATTCCAATTTTTTTAAATGATTTGAAGCACTTTAGAGCGCAAAAATCTTAAAATAGATATATAATCACCATCACACACAATTCTACTGAAGGTATACGATAAGATTGATTTTTATGATGCTTATCAAATCAGGTATTTTAAATTATATAGGACGAGTTTTAATATAGGGAATTATTTCTATTTTTGAAGGTTTTATAAAAAATGAAAATTTTAGATGATGAAAAATTTATCAGAAATGTGGAAAACTTAATTGATCCAAAGGAAGTTAGCCATTTGTATTTCTTCCAAACATTCAAACGGTTATTACCTCGCTCCCTTTTTAAAAAGCTATTAAAGAAGACTTCAAAAAAGACTCCCTACATGGGTTTTGTAATTGAACCTTATTGTCTGTTTTTATTCTTTAAGCTTAAAAATATCGAAAAAGCAAAATCATTATTGCCGGAACGCTATGAGTTGAAAAAGACAAGAATTTTTTCTGATGAAGAACCAGAATACTATTTGGGAATGGGGATTTTCAATACTCGAGCAAGTACTTTTTGGGGTTCTAGGCTAGAATCATATCTCATTGCTGAAGATAAAGAAACAGGTCATCCATCCTGGATTTTTATCGATATTCTGAGCAATACAATAATTTATCTCCCTTCAATAGGAGTTACAGATAGAAATTGTAAAAATGCTATATATACAACTAGCTCAAAGGGAGATTTACTACTGGATTTCAAAGAAGACACAACTGACCGACAGATGATCTTAACGGGAAATATTACCAATGGAAAAATGCGCAGCCTTGATCAACCCCTTTGGGTAATAGGAAACACATCTATCGGTCACATTAAAAAATTTTCAGATAAGAATGACGATCCCTTTGCCGTAATATTTGATCCTGCTGAAGTTGAAAAAGCTTTAGATATTCCTATTGAGGATATTCACTTAAAGTTTAATACACTTTTCCCAGATTTAGCAGAGCCGGAACTATGCAAGGTGTTATGTTTCCCCTTCGCTCAGCACTATATTGCCGACAGTCCAGGATGTCGCACCTATATCAAAGATACTAATGACATGATCGAGAATTATAACAAAATTGCAGATATGAAAGGAATAAAAACTTTTTCAACAAGAAATATAAAGATAATGTTAATAATTGGAATATCTTTATTTATGTTAATCTTTATTTCCCTATTTATTTTGTTGTTAATTAATCTATGATGAAGGATTTGAAAACCAAAAAAACAAGGTTTACGTAAATGGACCAAGAAGAATACAGAAATTTTATAAAAAAGACAGAATCTCTTGTAAAGCCTAAAGATGTAACTGCCATTAGTTTTTTGAGCGGTTTCAGTAAATCTCTTCCTAAAAAAACACAACATAAATTTACACAGAGCGGCAAGAAAAAAATTCCTTACATGGGATTCATAGTAGATCCCTATAGTTTATTCCTATGTTTTAAGATAACAAATACTTCAGCAGCGCAAGAGATGCTTCCCGAGGGATATGAACTAGCAGAAACCTCATTTTTTAAGAACGATGCAAAGATTCCCATGGCAATTGCAAGCGTATTTACCGCTCGAACATCAGGATTTATAGGTATGCGAATCGAGTTTTATATTATTGCTCGCAACAAAGAAACTGGGTTGTTATCTTGGATTATTTGTGAATATGAAACGAATACTAACAGCTATGACCCAAAGAATGGATTTAGTGGGTTCACTTGTGATCCCGCCGTGTTTACAACCACATACTTAGGGGAATTACTGGTTGATATTAAGAATTCCTCCAACAATAAAGAATTCGTTGTGTCGGTCGACTTAGAAAAAGATGGTTCAAGGGAATTGGACGAATCTCTATGGATTGAAGGAAACCTTATTGTCGATTATGGCGGAGAGCTAAAAAGTGATTTTTCAGAGCCCTTCAGCCTGCTTTTTGACCCTAATATGATAAGAGAAGCCATAAACATCCCTTTAGACCATGTTTCAATCAAGGCAAACTCCTATCTGGCTAACATTATTGATCCTGTTAAGCCAGTAAACGCACTTATCTTTCCATACAGTCAGCATTTCATTATTAAGCAAGACCTGGAAAAATATACGGTTAAAAATGAAAAAGACTTAGATCTTCAAACAAAGGCTTTCCTTAGTGGAACTGGATTTAAAGCCATGTCAGGTAATGATATAAAAAAACCCATTTATGCAATGTTTATAAGTTGTTACGTAGTACTTAGCATTATAATTCTATATCTACTGCTAAGACTTTATGTATTTGGGTAAAAAGCTCATTTCTTATTTTTTATTAAATTCTTGGCAGCTGCCAATCCTGTAAGGATCGCAATGGGTATTCCAGAAGGACTATATACCCATTGACCAGCTTGGAGTATATTTGGAATAGGAGTTTTCACAGATTTAGTCATTTTAAGAATATCTTGAACCACAGGGATGGGATTTTCAAACGTCCAACCTGTAATTGCTCCTTCAGAGCTTCCTACTCTGTTTGAAATGCTGACGGGTGTTAAAGAGAAACGAAAGAGAATCTTATCCTTGATTATCGGGTATACGGACTTTGATAAAATCTCTAACATGCGATTCTCGACTTCTATTTTGAATTCTTCATACCATCCTCCCTCTTCGACCTTTTTCATGAGATCATATTCAAAAAGAATGCTAACTATTAATCCAGTCATTCCTTTTGGAGCTAAGGTGGGATCTCTAAGCCCTGGAATGGAAATCTCATATGTATTTAGTTGGCAATAGTCGTCTAACCAACGCATAATGGCTTCTTTGGGAGTTGATTCGAACTTCCTAATAATTTTTCTTAATGTAGTCCAAGTTGATTCTCCTAAACCTTTTTTTGATGGAGTATAAAAAAAATGACCGTTCGAAATTGATTGAAATCTGTCGAGAGGTTCGTCTATCCCTAGGAATAAAGAAAAGACTGAATCTCCGCCTCGAGTTGATAGCAATTTATCTTTTTGTATTGATATCTTGCGAGAAACTTTTTCCTCTAAATCACGGAATTTAAGAAATCGATATAAAGACTTCAAATCTGCGCACCAAATAAGGTTTTCATAGAAAAACGTGTTTTCATCGATATCAGTTAACTTGTTTTCAGAAGGAATGATCTCGTGTATTTCTGTACCATATAAAATTGATCCTCCCCAGTCAATGATTTTTTGCATGATACATTCTGGAATTTTACCTGTACCCCCCTTTGGATAAAAATAATCAAGGAAAGTGTGAAAATATCCTAGGGCAAAAAAAGTAGGCGTGCTCTTGAAGAAATGTTGTATCATAATATCGATAAGTGATTGGTTTGAAGTCATTTTTTTAAGAGTATCTTCAACCGGGTCCTTCCTTCGATTTATCCTGCGAATAGTAAGAAGGAACTTGCCAAGATACGGAAGAAGCTCCTTAACAAGATAACCTATATCGTGTTTCATGTCTCTGAAAATCGGATTATCAATCTCGTTTAGAATGGCCATGTCTTTCAAGACTTTTTCGATTAACAAGAAAATTGCGGCAATCTCCTCTTTGTTATCGGGATACAGCTTTTCTAATAGGGACTGATATTCATATATACTTTCGTTTGACGTAAAGTGTAAAATTTCATTCTCAATACCAATCGAAACCGGACTTTTAAGTAGTTCAAGTGAAATTCCAAGGTCGTTTAACAAGGGTCGCACGGCTCCCGAATTTTCAATGGACCTCGGACCAGTATCAAAAACAAAACCATCTTTTTGGATTGAAGTTAGCAGGCCGCCACAAGTTTCGTTCTTTTCAATTAAAAGAACATCATATCCTGCTCTTGATAAATAGGCCGCAGCAGTTAATCCTGCCATTCCTGCTCCTACAATGATAACTTCATGGCTTATAGTCGTCATGCTAACCTAGCTAATTTTCTACTTAAATTCCACAGCTTTTCTGCGACCTCTCGATCCAAGGCAGGAGGTGCGGGTTCCTCTTCGTAAGTAAGGTTGAAAAACTTTCCACTCACGCCCTCAATATCCTTCGAAACTCCAAGATAGTATAAGGATTTAGCAGATATATCTGGCGGTCTGTAAGAGGGTTCGATGAAAACCCTCTGGAATAATCCAGTACTAACTTCTCCCATGTTGGTTTTTACATTGCCAGGATGCATTGCATTAATCGTCACACCACTATTTTGGAAGCAATCATTAAATTTGATCATTGTCAGAAGTTGGGCAGTTTTTGCCGATCCATAGCTTTTGAGTCCCGAATAGCGGCGCTTCTCCCAGTTGAGATCATCTAATTTCAAACCAAGAATAGCAAAACGGTGGCCCTCAGAATTTACTAATATAATCCTGCATTTTTGCTGGGCTTTAAGTTTATCCTTTAAAATGTAATTTAAGATAAAGGAACCGAGATGATCCACTTGAAAAACCATCTCAAGACCATCGTCAGAGATCGTTTTCTCGGTTAAATAGACACCTGCGTTATGAATGAACACATCGATATTCAGATCGGAATTTGCGAGTTCTTCGCCAACTTTCTTCACCTCGGAAATGTGCGCAAAATCCGCAAGCATGAAATCACATTCTACACCAAAATCTCGTTTAATTTCTTCACATAGATTAAATGTTTTTTCTTCGTTTCGATTAATGACTAGCAAATTAGCTCCGTGTGAAGCATATTCTCGTGCAATCACATATCCGATTCCAGATGTGGCGCCAGTAATAGCCACTAAATGCCCATTAAAATCATCTTGACATTCCAATGGCTCTGCTTTATTATTAAATAAAGCTTTAATATTTGCCTTAATATTTGATATCTTGTACTGTTTCAAGTATTTATTCAATTAATTCACCCGAACATTTTCCTCATGAACTTTCGATACCCTTTAGCTAAAAAGGGAATATTATCAATAATATCACCCCAAAGATCAAAATAATCCCTTTGTTCAACGATTTTTCCATTATCATTCAATGTCAGGCGACTTGCCCCAAATAACTTCGAATTAGGAGTTTTCTTAAAACTTAACCCCATCTCCCATTCAAAAAAAATAATGTTCCCTTCAAAAAGAATATTGACTATTTTCATTCTTAAATCTTTAGATCGCTCAATTAGTCGTACAGTCATAGCTTTAAATTCTTTTATACCTCGAATTTCTTGAATAGAATCATGAAAGTATATCTTATCGTCATAATATGGGAGGATATGCGACCAATCAGGTTTACCTTCGGTCTTGTAAATATTAGTCCATAATTCGACAAATTGTTCTTTACTTTCAATTCTAAAGCTCATGAATATTTTCCCAAGTTTAATTTTTTACAGAAATTTTTATCTAATATAAGATAAAAATTTACAATATAAATAATCTTCATCAATAATTTTTAAGTCATAGATTATACTGAAGTTAGATATTATTATTGGTGAAGGGTTTTTTATTTTTCAATATAAATAAAATTTTCTCTTAAAGCAGCACCTGTAACATGGTGTTTTCAAGAGAATTTAAAAAATTAATAAAATAGAGATATAAAATAATTATTCTAATGAAAAATTCTTTAAATTAGGGCAAATTCTTAGAGTTATATGTAAAGCATTTATCTGGATTTATTACTCAATTATATTTAAATATGCCAGACGATAAAAGTATATATTTACCTGTTGTATTCCATTTTCATCAACCTGTTGATAATTTTCCTTGGGTTATAGAGGATGCTTATAAAAAAGCTTATGAACCATTACTGGATAATTTATACAAGTATTCTGAAGTTAAGGTTACTCTACATTTTTCTGGAAATCTATTAGAATGGTTAACCACCAATAAACCTAAATTTATTGAAAAATTGAAACATATGGCTAAACGAGGCCAATTAGAGATAATTGGTGGTGGTTATTATGAGCCTATATTTGCTATCATTCCTTATAGAGATAAGGTAGCTCAAATGAATAAATTGTCAACTTTTATTAAAAGAAATTTTAGTCTAGATGTTAAAGGCGCATGGTTATCAGAAAGAGTCTGGGAACCAAATTATCCATCATTTTTGAGTGATGTGGGTTTAAAGTATGTTATTGTAGACGACAATCACTTTAGATCAACAGGGATAACCGAAGTTGATACACTATATTCATATATTACTGAGGATGAGGGAAAGACATTAAGGGTCTTTCCTATTAATGAAGAATTACGTTATTTAACTCCCTGGAAACCTACTTATCTATCTGTTGATTATTTAAGGAAAATGGCTGATAAGAAAGGAGACAGAATCGCATTATTGATTTCTGATGCCGAAAAGATGGGTGTATGGGGAACAACTCACGAAATATGTTATGTAGATGGAAATGGTCATCAAGATGGTGATAATGGTTACCCTTTTATTCCTGCTTTTTTTGAACAAATTATTAATAACGAATGGATAAAATCTATCACACTTTCAGAGTATATGGAGAGAGTTCCAGCAAAGGGATTAGTTTATCTTCCTACAGCGAGTTATGATAAGATGGAAGAATGGGTTTTACTGACTCCCATTAGAAAGAGGTTTAAAAAAATAAGAAAGCAATTAAAAGATAATCCTAACAAAGAGGATGAATACCTCTTTCTGAAGGGAGGATTTTGGCGTTATTTCTTAGTAAAATATCCAGAATCAAATAATATGCATAAAAAAATGCTTTATGTGCGTGAGAAATTAATTGAAATTGAAAATCGGTTAAATCAAGTAGAATTGAAAAAACATCAACAAGAGATTGATGAAGCTTGGGACGAGATTTATAAAGCCCAGTGCAATGATAGTTATTGGCATGGATTATTTGGGGGGGTATACTTACAATTTTTACGTTTTTCGGTATATACTCACCTTATTAATGCTGAAAAAATTATCGATCAATTAAATTCAGAGATTACAAAACTTCCAAATAAATACATTTCTATACTTCCTGTTGATTTTAATAAGGATAGCAAAATGGATATTATTATCGAATCTGATATCTTAAATCTATATATTAATCCTTCTGATGGAGGGACGATTTTTGAATTAGATTTTAAACCTAAATCTTATAATATATTGAATACATTAACAAGATGGCCCGAAGCATATCATGAAAGTGATAAAATAGAAAAGGAAGAATTAATGCTCGATAGGTTCAAAAGGAGTATGCTAAGGGTAAGATTTTTTGATGGTGATACTACTTTAGAGCAAATAGAGCAAGATAATTATGATGAGTTCGGAACTTTTAATGATAGTGAATATAAAATAACTCGAAATGAAAAAGACGGTAAATCTGCGATTTTGGCATTGGAATGTGTAGGAAATATTAAAGACCTTGATTCAGAAGAAGCTTTTCCTTACACTATAAAGAAGGAGATCATTGTAGAAGATAATAAAATAAAAATCATATTAAAGGGAAATTTGGATAAAATAGCAGGAAAAGGAGAATTAAACTTAAAAATTCTAGATAAATTAAATATAGGGATTGATATACCCTTTTTCTTTAATGGTGATCCTAATAAGTTTATTTGGGAAAGTAATCAAGTTTTATTCGCCAATGATAATAATAATAAGCTTTTAACATCTTTTGAGTATGAAGGACATCATTTTAAAGCATATGACGAATCTTATGATCTATTCTTTGAATTTGAAATTTCTACTAACTCGAAACCAGATTTAGAGTTAATAAAAATCGGGAAATTCCCAATTATTGCATATGCATATACAGATGAAGGCTATAAGAAAATTTATCAAGGAATCAATGTTATACCGCAATTTAAACTATCAAAAAATTTTGAATATCATATAGAATTAAAAGTGCATTAATTCTCGTATAAAAATCTTTAGGAAGTATATTTTGCTGTATTATCACGTACAATTTATGTCGAATTTATGAAGCTTTAAATATAATTC
>JBHLOI010000066.1:0-17336 GCA_048940645.1 Promethearchaeota archaeon
TCATTTCACCTTTCTAATTAAAGTAATTTTCATTGATTTCTTGTGTAAGTCATAATGTAATAGTTTTATATTTAAACATTTCGATAATTTTACCAAATAAAATGTGTTAAATCGTTTATAATATAGTTTGTATTGATCAAGCAGTGCAAATTTCATAGTGATGATTTAGTACATAGGAAAATTACCTTAATTATTATTTTTGAATAACTAATAATGATATAATTAATAGATATTTCTTCATTATTAGAATTTAAATAACACTCTTAACTAAGAAATTATTTTGTCTCAACAAAAAGATTTTATAAATAAAGCGATCGAGTTTAAGAAAAAAAAGGAATTCAAGAATGCTATATATATTTTAGAATCACTTTTAGAAAATGATCCCCATTCTGAAATTGTTAAAAGTGTTCTCGTTGAAGTTTTATTTGATTATGGAGGATATCTTAATGATGAGTGGGTGCTTGGCTATGAGCAAGCGGTTGAATGTTTCAAAAAAATAATTGAGATGGATCCAAATAATTATAGAGCATGGTATAATTTAGGTATTGCATACTTTAATCTAAATAAAACCGAAGATGCTTTAAATGCTTATAATCGAGCACTTGAAATAAAACCAGATTATATGTATTGTTATTATAATATTGGGTTATTATATGAAGCTAGTAATGGAGATTTAGAGAAAGCGTTAGAAAATTACGAAAAAGCATTAACTTACAATGAGGACTTTGTTTATGCACTTCAAGCACGTGACATGGTTAGGAGAAAATTAGATATTTTAAAGCTGAATAATCTAAAACAAGAAAAAGATTGAAAAAAATGAGTTATCTTTTATTTAAGTTAATTAGGCCTTAGGGTTTTCAAGTAATACTGCTATACCTTGTCCTCCCCCTATACAAGCGTTAGCAATTCCATATTTACCACCTTTATCCTTTAGTATCCTCGCTAAAGTACCTGTAAGACGTACCATAGTGGAACCTAATGGATGACCAATTGCTGTTGCGCCTCCCATCACATTTACCCTTTCTTCGGGTATATTCAATTGTTTCATACAATTTAAGGTTACAATACAAAAAGCTTCATTTATCTCCCAATAATCAACATCTTCAGCATTTAATCCAGCGTGTTTTAACGCCATTTGAGAAGCTGGCACAGGACCCCTTCCCATTACTGTTGGATCTACACCTGCCCAACCGAGTGATATAATCTTTGCCATAGGTTCAAGACCTCTTTTTTCTGCTTCTTTTGCTTCCATGAGGAGTGCAGCAGTAGCACCTGCATTTAGAGGCGAGGAATTTCCAGGAGTTATTACACCTTCAGCTGTTCCCTCTCGATCTTTATAACCTTGCCTTCCTCCTAAATCTTCGCCATAAGCATTTGTTTTTAAATAGAAAGGTTTTGAAATTCTACGTAATTGTGAAACCGTTGATAATTCAGATTTTCTTGCTGATAGATCTTTATCAATCATCGCTCTTTCGTCGGGATTACCTTCAATATGGCCCTCAATTGGTATAATTTCACCTTTAAACCAACCAGCTTCTTGATTTTCAATTGTTAAATTGTGACTTCTCACACCAAATTTATCCATATCCTCTTTTGTTATGTAGGGACTTTCTTCTTCATAAAGCTTTTGTGCGGTTTGAAGCATATTAATGGTAGTTAAAATATCATATTGGGGACGATACCATTTATCTTTCTTACTAATCATGCCTAAATTTGGCTTTATCCAATCATTTTGCATCGGAATTCGGGTCATATGCTCTACTCCTGTCGCTAATCCACATTTTGTGAAACCTGTCATAATTTCCATAGCTATAAATTGAAGTCCTGCACCAGCGGACCCACATTGTTTATCAACAAAAAAGGCAGAAGTCTCAACTGGGAATTCTGACATAAAGAGTGGTAGTCGACCTCCATATGTCCAGCATTCATGTACTCCCATAGCAGTACCAACAGATAGTTCGTTAATATCTTTTTTTTCAATTCCTTTATTTGCTAGTTTTTCATTAAAAAATTTCATTAATAAGTGAGAAAGTAATTCATCGCCCCTTTGGTCTCCAAATGCATCACGTTCAGGTGCTCCTGGCCTTGAACGAGAAAAAGCTGTTCTGGCGTAATCGATAAGCCATACTTCTTTAGTTTCCATTTTAAATTATACCTCTTAATTTTTAATGAGTTTTTAATTTAATTCTGATAAATATTTTATTTTGCATTAAGAAATTATAAAGAGATATTAAAGTTTTTGATAATTTAAAACGTAAACCTTGACAATTATATTAATCTTTTTGATAATTTTTTACACTAGAATTAAGGATTTTTTAGAATTATTTTTATTATTAAAAATTTTAGATAAAATATGACTAATTCACGCATAGATAATAATAATAAAACACTAATTTCAATAATTGCGGGTAGTACATCTGATAAAGAGGTTTATGAGAAGGCTGAAAAAATTTTAAAAGAGAACGGTATAACATACGATTTGCAAATAATTTCTGCTCATCGAGATCCAGAAAAATTAGATGATTATTTAAAGTCTTGTAAAGCACTCGTTTACATTGCAGTTGCGGGTCTATCTGCTTCATTACCAGGAGTTATAGCATCTAAAACGGACAAACCTGTCATTGGAGTTCCTGTTAGTGCTAAGTTGGGAGGATTAGATGCGTTATTATCAATTGTTCAGATGCCTCCTCGCGTTCCAGTTGCATGTGTGGGAATTGATATGGGTGATAATGCAGCTTATTTAGCCTTAAGAATTTTAAGTTTATTATAATAAGGTTAGAGATGATTTAGATGAGTGAAGATTTAATAGAACTTGGAAAAAAAAAAGCTGCTATTAAAGCAGTAGAAGATAATGTTAAAAGCAATATGATTATTGGTATTGGTAGTGGTTCTACAATTGTATATGCTGTAAGAAAAATCGCAGAATTAAATAAAGAAAATAATTTAAACTTAAAGTGTATTCCTTCTTCCTTTCAATCTTATCAATTAATTTTAGAAAATGGATTGACTCTAGCTTCTCTCGATCAGTTCCATGAAATTGATTTAGATATTGATGGGGCTGATGAAATTGATAATAACCTAAATTTAATAAAGGGAGGAGGAGGTTGTTTGGTTCAAGAGAAAATTCTTGCCTCTAATTCAAAAAAATTGGTAATTATAGCAGACTTTAGAAAAAAATCAGAAAGTCTAGGAGAAAATTGGAGAAATGGCGTTCCAGTTGAAATTATCCCAATGGCATATACTCCCATTATGAAAAAAATGGAATTACTAGGGGGAAAACCTAAACTTAGAATGGCCAAAGCAAAATCTGGACCTTTAATAACTGATAATGGAAATTTTATCATAGATGTTGATTTTGGTATTATAAAAAACCCAATGGACCTGGAAAAAAAACTTTTAAGCATACCTGGAGTAGTGGATAATGGCCTCTTTATAAAAATGGCCTCAAAAGCTTATATAGGACGAAAAGATGGAACGGTTTTAGTTATTTAAAAACATTTAAAAAGCTAAATTAAAAATAAAAAAGAGGATATTTAATCCTTAAATTGAAGTGATTTTCCACAATTTGGGCAGAAGTTTTTGAATGTCCCTAATTTGAACCCACAGTAAGGACAAAAGGCTGAAGGTTGATAAAGCTTGTACTCCTGTGGCTTATATGGTTGATAATACTCATCTGGAGCTTCTGTAATCACCTTTTGCCGTGATTTCTTCATCTTCCTTAACACAATCATCAAGACTATTAAAACGCTTACTATTATTATAACTGCTATAATTAATGCTAAGACTAAATCAATAGGCACTGGCCCCGGTCGAATATCAAGCAAAATGATAAATACATTAGTTCCACCATCACTATCTATTACAGTGATCCATAATACTGCTAAATATCCTTCATAAGTATATTGATCAAAATTGGTTACTGTTGAAATTGATTTTATTCCGCTAATAGTTGAATATTGTATATTATAAGGAATTTCAAATGTTCCTTGGTGAATACCAGAACCACTTTGATAACTAAGTTCTGTCAGGAGAAATACATTTGGAAAAATTGGCAGAATATAACTATCTCCTCCAAATTGTGCAATAGTACCTATGAAAAAGTTAACAAACACACGCATATTAGAACTATCTTGATCTTCATACAAGACTGAATCATAAGTATCAACTCTGAAATCAATTGTATCCCCTTGAGCTACTCGATACATATAACCTAATGATTGATCAAATGTTATTTCTACAGAATCATCAACTGAAAATGTTGAATTAAATTCATCAAATTCAGGAGGAGCATTTAGAATCGAAGATCTAAAGCGTTTTGAAAAAGGATTATAATAATTCGATGTTATATTTTTTGGTAGTATGTAACTTATTGCAAATCCCGCTGGATCGTTCATTGTAGGAATATAACTTATAGTATACATGGTTGATGGCGGTACATTGTTGAAGTTAAGCGTCTTATTCAAAGTTTTTCTATTATTAAAGAGAGGATGAGTAAGGTAATATGATAGATCAATATAATCCACCCCATAAGAATATAAACTCAAAAATGCAGTAACATCATAATTTGCTTGATCTAACTGAGCCGTAATTGCCAAAGAACCACCGTTTCTATGAAGTGAACTAGTCATCGTTAATGAATTTATCTGAGGCATTTTGCTAGAATCGTAATATAGGACTTTTGTTGTTTTACTGTATATTTGCGAACCTAAAGTTAAGTTTACAGTAATAACATAAGGTTTATCACTTGGATTAGGCAAACTGTAAGTATAATTTACAGCTATTCCATTGGAAAGTGAATTTAATACTATGTTCTCTAAATATCCATCATTCTCAATAGTTAAAGTCAAATTGGAATTTAATATAGAAGAAAGTATAGGAATATCTGTCATTTGATCTTTTGCATATACAGAAAAATTGATTTGAGGATTTGAAATCCATTCGGAATTTAGTGCTAATTTAATAGAGATATCCTCTTGACCAAAAAAGTATTCCATTAAATTCGTAAGTAAATTAGCGTGATCTTGTTGATAATTTGATTCTGTAAAAGAATTTGTTATCCAATGTAGATCACCAAATGCAACAAACTTCCCTTTCCCTGGAGATGACTCATCATAAACTGCCGCAACAGTTTTATCACCAATTGAAGCAATTGAGTCTGTATTTCCCAGAGTAGTGAATGTGTTTCCATAAGACCATGCAAATTTCTCAACTCCATTAAAAATTATTGAAGAATTTAAATTATTAACATTTCCTGTGCTTGTTTGAAATCCAATACCTAACCAGGTAGTATAATCTATATTTTCCTCATTAATTTGAAGATCAAGCTGAAGATGATTAAATAATTCATTTAGATTCTCTGAACAAAGATCTTGATATCTTGTACCAAGGAAGAGAATATTGCCTCCAGTGTCAAAATATTTTTTAATGTTGCTCATCTCCAGTGAACTAAAAGGCAATATAGGATTCTGTAATACGACTAAGTCATATTGAGCTAACTTTTCTTCAGTTAATATAGAATTATCAGTATCTTTATTATAATAAGGCGTCCAATATTCTGCACCATAATCAATTGAAATATTTAATCCTGAAAGGTAATCCATTGCTTCATAAAATCTCATTTGATAAAAAGAGAGTTCCGGAAACCAATCATTTAAACCATGGTATGATTCCATTAGTATTTTATATTCTGGTAGTTTTACATTAATTGAAATCTCTAAGGAATCATATAGCGTAGATCCAGAAGTTATATTTAGTTCAAATGTTCTAATCCCAGGTGCAGCATCCTTATTTATTTTAATATCAAGTGAAATAATACCAACGCTAACATTAGTAAACGAAACTTGAGATTTATCTAAAGAAATGGAGAGCCCATCAACATTAGTTGGGATATTTATATCATATGTAATCCCTATGCCTGCAAGTAAAGTCAAATTGAATGTCTGATGATCACCTGGGAAATGTAATAAATCATATGGTTTGAGTGGTATCTCATCTGGAAAAATTTTCGTAATATTATTTACATCTCCTTTTTCTAGGATATTTTGGTTTAGAATTTCTAATGATTTAGACACATTAATGATTCCAGCACCATATTTAAGGAAATTATGATCTGCTAATTTACTCGCTCCTTCTAATAAAGCAATCCTTGCAGTCCCAGGATTAATGGTTGGATAAGCATCTTTTAAGATTGCTAATGCTCCAGCTACCATGGGGCAAGACATACTTGTTCCACTTAGAGGGATATAATCTGCATCACCAGAGTAATCAAAGTATTCTTGTTTATAGCGTTGTTCATCAGAAATCACTGAGTTTGGTGCTTCTGTCGAAATAATATCAACTCCTGGTGCTAGTACATCAGGAAACCCTATATAAGAATACGTAGGACCCCAACTACTAAAAGAAGCAAGTTCATTATTACTATCAGTAGCTCCTACGGAAATTACATAAGATCCTGAAGCGGGAGTTCCCCCAGTGAAGTAATCTGGGCCAGAATTACCTGCTGATGATACCAAGATTACTGCATAGTTTTGAGCAGCGCTCTCTATTGCTTTTGTAAAAGGTTCGCTTGGATCTGGGTTGCCACCTCCAAAACTCATAGAAATAATATCTGCTTCAGCACCTCCACTAGCAGTGGGAAGAACAGACCAATCAATTGCATTAATAATATCGCCTTCTTCCAAATATCCCGCAGCATTTCCCGCTCTTGCACTAATTAATGATACCCCCGGAGCAACCCCTGTATATTCTCCACCTGAACTGCTTCCATCGCTACCGATTATCCCCGCACAATGTGTACCATGGCCATTCGTATCATTTATTTCAAATTGACTTTCCCCAAAGACAAAGTTTCGACTTAATATAAGATTTAAATCAGGATGATCATAAATACCAGAGTCTATTACGGCAACTCTTACTCCAGAGCCATCATATGCTAGATTATCTGCATCTATAGCCGGAATCCACCAATTGGGATAATTTGCACTATTTAATACACTTGATTTTGGATTTGGGATAGAATCTAGCGTATAAAGTTTTGATTTATAGATCTTTTGAAGGAAACTAATTGCTTTTAATTGATCTGCTTTTGAAATTAATTCATTAGGATTGCAAGATAAATAAAGTCCTGGGATTATATCATAATTAGCGATTATTTCATAATTATCTAATACTGAATTAATTGCGTTAATTCTTTCTGATTTATCAATTATGTCATCAAACAATAATATTATTTTTATATTTTCTTCGAGGATTTGTTCAAATGTAATGACCTTCAGGTATTTATCTAAATCTTCATCAAAAATATTTCTATCAGGATCTAATTTTTGATTAGAAGATTTTGAAATTGATTGTAATTCCGAGGGTACACTTAACGATTTAAGTTTGATATTTAAATGTTCTCCAGAAATTGCATTTGGACTGAAGAAAGCATTGATTCCGAAAACCGGTGTTAATATAGTAATTAATAGTACTGTTGTAATAAGTAGTTTTTTTAGATTGATTATAATTTTTTTCATAGATATCAAATAACAAAATAGGTATTTATTTATATTTTTAATACTTCAAAAACCATAATTTTTTTTTAAGATTAATGATTAGTTTATCTTACTGTCAGCTTTTCTTAACACTAAGGGGCTGTGGATTAGTGGAAAAAATTTAAATTTTCCATAAGATCGTTCGCTTGGCATGCGAAAGGCCGGGGGTTCAATACTCTACGGAATTTATCCGTGATATGGAAATCCCCCCAGCTCCACTATATATCTTGAGGTATTATAGATTTAATCTTAGATTTTAAAATTTTAAGAATAACATCAAGATATATATCTATTAGATATTTAGAACTATACTTAATAACGTGAAATCGGTATTTCACGAAAATTACATAAATTTTACTCAGAGGATTCGCTAAATTAATTTTTGCCCAATTTTAAAGGCTCGATGCATAACTTCTGGTTTTTTATCTACGGTATCCTGTTCAGTTAAACCTACGTTAGGTACAATCAGCCGTTCAATCACCGGGATTTCTAAATTAACCATAACCACGTTTATAGGTTCTAAAGTTTCTTGAAATTTATCGGTACAACCTTGAACTATAATGATTCCCTTTTTCCCTTTAGGAACGCGAGATTGTTTATTCACATTCTTTTTTTCATCCACTTCATATATCAATTGACTATTGCAGAAACGATCCAACCAATTTTTCATATAGCCTGTTACTGACCTTGTGGAAGAAGGGGTTGCTACAATTAGTAGGTTTGCGCCGAAAATATTTTTAAGATGTTCTTGAAATCCATCATCAATTGGGCAAACACCTGTTTCATAACATTCTCCGCACCAATTGCAGTAATCTAAATGTAGGTCTACTAGATGGATAATTTCACAAGAATGATTATTTTTTCTAGCTCCTCGGAATATTTGGTTAATTAATTTAACTGTGTTTCCATTTTTATGAGGACTACCATTAATAGCTAATATTTTCACTTAAACATCTCCTAAATTACATTCTATTAATTTTATTTATATAATAAATGCATTTTTAATTAATAACACTTTTAGCCTTTTCCCAACATAACTGAATTTTATGCATGAGAGATTTCACGAATAGTACTGTAGAATATTTAGATTGAGTTATTATAACCAAGGAAGGCTGATGAGAATATGAATGTAGATAATAAGGTTGCAAATAAGACAATAATTATAATTATGGATTTTTGGAAGAGAGAGATTCTCATTTTTTTCAAAATATTAAATTTAAAAGAAAATTAATAAAATTATTGTTTTATTTTTCTAACTTTCATTAATTAGAATAAAATCCTAGAATGTGTTTATGAGATGAAAAGTGTCCGGGTTGGATTACTTGGAGGGATGTCGTATGAATCTACCTTAAAATATTACCAATTATTCTTGGAGAAGTATTACGAAAAGGAACATAATTATTCTTATCCTGAAGTTGTTATATTTAGTCTAAATTTTCAGAAAGTAATAGATTATGAGCTTGGAAATGAAAAAGAAAAGTATATAGAATATTTAATGGAAGGAGTAAGCTCTTTAGAGAATGCAGGAGTAGATTTTATATTCATGGCAGCTAATTCTCCTCACGCAGTTTATGAAGATTTGAAGAGTCAGGCAAAGGTTCCACTTCTTAGCATAGTAAAAGCAACGCTAGAAAAGGCAAAGAATGAAAATTTGAGGAAATTGCTATTATTAGGTATCAAATTTACGATGCAATCTACCTTTTATCAAGAAGAATTCAAAGCACATGGAATGAAGGTAATAACCCCATTAGATAAAGAACAAGACGAGATAGATAAAATTATTTTTGATGAATTAGTTATTGGCATACTTAATTCAGAAAGTAAACAAAGATTATTAAAGATTATAAGTAATTATAACGTAGATGGAGTAATTTTAGGATGTACTGAGCTTCCATTGATATTAAAACAAAAAGAATGTAAATTGAAATTACTAGATACAATAGAAATTCATGTTGATTCAGTTTTGGATTATTGCATGTCTATATAATTAATTTCTTTTCTTATAATTGCCTAAACTTGTTTTCTTTTTATCAAACTTTATTATAGTTAAGAGAATAACTTAAAAAATTATCGCTTTGAAAGCTTTTTTAATTCTCAAACGTTATTAAATATAAAAAAATTAGAAAGGTTAGGCTTATTGGACGCTTTAAATTAACAAAGATTAAACTGAAGGATTTAGCTCCAATTTTATTAGTAATGTTATTGTTATTCGTATCAATAGCATGTGCTAATATGCTGATCCCTAGTTATGCGGCTATTCAAGTAGAGTTTAATATTCCAGAGGCATTATTAGCAATTCCAGATGCTTTTTTCGTAGTGGTAAGCGCTTTTTTTGCTTTATTGTGGGGGTATTATACTGATCGAATTGATAGAACAAAGGTTATATTAGCAGGTGCATTTTCTTGGACGTTTGGAATGACCCTAACTGGTTTTTCAACAAGCTATATCATGTTAGTAGTTTCAAGAATGTTAAGTGGGGCAGGTCTGGGTTGTGTATTACCTGTAGGATACTCTATCATCTCTGATGCTATTCCGCCTGATGAACGATCTGGTTGGTTTGGTACATTAGCCATTTTAAGCTCAGTCTCAAATGGAGTTGGACAGGCTTTATCATCATTTATTGGTCCAATCTTAACATGGAGATTCCCATTCTTTTTATTATCTGGTATAAGTATAGCTATAGTATTTTTTCTTTTTTTTGTTAAAATACCAAAACGCGGGGTAAGTGAGGCTGAATTATTAGACCTAACAGAACTAAATCTTGAATATAGTTATACTATTTCTAAAAAAGATCTATCTAAAATCTTGAAAAAAAAGACAAACCGATATCTCATCCTCCAAAGCTTTTTTTCTATTATTCCTGGAACAATTACAATTTATTTTCTAACTTCAATGTTAACCTTATATTATTTAAATGATTTACCATTACAAATTCGATTACAAACCGCTACTATCTTAGCAGGTATATTAGGTATTGGATACATTATTGGCAATTTAGTTCTTTCTTATTTAGGGGATGTATTATATCGAAAGAATAAGAAAAATAGAACAAGACTTGCAATGGTTTGTATGATCAGTGCTTTCCCTTTCTATCTAGTTACACTGCTTCTTATTAAGCCAATTAGTATAACTGTTTTAAATATTACTTATCCTAGTCCAATTCCAACATCTGAACTTGCTAATTATATTTTCTTAACATTAGGAGAAATTTTTTCGAAATATCCCAATTATATTTATTACTTTATTTTTGGGCTTATTGGTACAATTTTAATTGCTGGTCCAGTAGCGAATAGAAATGCTGTTATGATTGATATCAATTTACCCGAACATAGAGGAACATCTATTTCGTTCCTAAATCTTTCTGAACAAATTGGAAAGGGACTTACTTTATTTGTGTCCTATTTCTTAATTTCATTTTTGAATGGTATGTTTAATAATAGTGGAATATATAATATGATGTTTATTTCTGTATTTTTCTGGATACCTGCGTGTATTTTCTGGATATTTGCCAGTCGGAGCGTTGGGAAGGATTTAACCACCAAGTCGATGATTCTATCAGAAAGAAAACAAGTTGGTTTATTAGACTATATTTTTGAATTAGAAATTCAAATGGATAGAGCAATTCAAAAAGTTCAAGACGCCAAATATTATATTTTGACTAATTCTGAAAAATTTAACAAGTTAATTGGTGAAGCCATTATAATTTTTAATTACTGTGAAAAAGAAGGTGAGTTTAGGAGCATCACCAATATTGAACAAAAAGCACGTGAGCTAAATATTAAAGCAACCGCGATAAAAAGTATGGCAAATCAGATTTATAAATTACTAGAAAGTGATGATTTATCACAGAAAGAAAGAAGTTTACATAATGAAGATCTAAAGCAGATAGTATTAAAAATTGCTGAAGGAGAAAAAAGCACATTTGGAGAATTGCAGGTTTATTATGAGGATGCTAATTTAAAAATAATAGAAGCACGATTGTTAAGGAAAAATAATTTAATTAAAAGTATGGTTAAAATTTTAGATGCTATTAAAACCTATGAAAGAGTAATAAATCTCCTGAATGAAAGATTAGAAGTGGTTAATGGTACTTCAGATTTATCTGAAGAAGATCAATTAGTTTATGAAAAAGAAAAAGAATTTTTTAAAAAATGTTCTAAATCCTTAATAGCAACAAATAGATTAAAACAGGAATTTGAAGATATTTTTAAACAATTAGAAGAAAATGGAATTAATAAAGAAGACTTAGAAAAAATCTCTGACCTCACTTTAGAATTTAATGTTGATTTATATAATGTAATTACTGATACATTTGGTCAAAATAAAGAAACAAAGAAGGTACTAAAAAAGATTTTGGATAAAATTGATACTATTTTTAATGAATATGATAAATGGAAAGAAGCTGAATTGAAAGTTTTTTAATAAAATTCAAGCCAATATCGAATTAGTCATTTAGAAATTCATTCGCTAAGAGTTCTTTAAAAAATTCTTTTTCTTTAGAAGAGAGTTCATTGCTACCTTTTCCTTTTTTATTATAGTGATCAGGACTATCATTGTTTGAGAATAAATTAATTAATAAAATTAAACAACTACGAAGTTGGAAATTATCCTCTGGTGTAGTTTTACCATTGAAATTTCTCATTAATTTTATCAGTAGATTGCTTAACCAAACTTTATTAAATTGAACTGGATCATGAGCACTTTTTGCTTTATTGTGATAAAATTCCATAATTTGGGTTATGCAATCCATTGAAATTATAACTATTTATAGTTCTATAATCTGATAGATTTCAGAATGTAGGATTCTGAAAATGGTTCCAACTATTATATGCTATCCTTACTAGACATACTTGTTCGAGTATAAAAATTTTTTTGACCGAATTTCACAAGAGAATGTTGAAAATCAAAAATTCTTGAATTTGCATTAAAGATTTTAAAAAGAGTGGTTATAATCAAATCTAAATACTTGCTACAAAATTCTCAATTGATTGCTCAAGATCAACTAAATCATCGATGTTTTTTATATCTGAACTCGCAATTTTACTTAAAAATTCTTTTAACAATTTTTCTTTACTCTTATTATGCGGAAAAATTAAACTGCTTTTGTAGTGTTCCCAGTCTATTATATTAGTGAAGATGAGGAATAAAATTTCAATATGGCTGTAATCTATTAGACTCTGGAGCTTTTCTTTAGTGATAAGAGTTTTTGTATGGTCTTTGTAAAAATCGGATAAATCATTATAATAATTGGTAATTCTGGCTATATTATCTAATTGAGCACGAAGAGCGGCTTGATTAATGGGACTATCTTCGTCTTTGTACATTATTTCGAAATATGCATTGATAAAATCCTTAAGTCTTTGGAGTTTTTGTTGGAACACTCTTGTTTTCACAATTCGCTCAAACATCGGACTCTCTTTAATGGTATAAAACCGAAGTTCAAACTTAACTATTTCTAAAATATCTAAAAATAATTCTCTAATGTCAATACTGTTGCTTTCCATTTTAAAGAAGCATTTGATTTATCCTTAATAATTATTTATAGAATTCTAAAATTATTAAAACTTTTTATTTTCTCTATTTAAAACTGTATAGGGAAGTTTCGACTTGGAATGATTTGGTTCCTATGTTTTGTGGGCATCTTCATTAGATTTTTTTTAACTAGCTTTTTGTAAACGATTGCTTTAACGTGAATTTTAATAATTCTGATAGGACATCGTAGCATAAAATAAAAAATATTTTGAGGTTTTTTCCTTAATTGGAGGAATTTATTAAAAAATTGTTTTGATTTTATTTGGGATGCATAAGATTCGAGAGAAATAAATCTATTAATTATATAAATAAGAGTCTCAGTATCTTCAAAACAATAATAATTCGCAGTCCTTAAGGTCCATTTTATCGCCTCTAACTGATACTTTATTGAATTAATTTTTTTTAAAGGAAATATTATTAGAGCAAAAAATGATATGAATAAATTCATTACTGTACTTTTAAACATCTCTTTTATTGAAATGTTAATGCGAGGCTTGATATTATTTCTTAAATCTTCTCCATAAAGAACAGTACAATTATCAATAACATTACTTAATACAATATTTCGAGGAGCAAATAATGCAGAAAACACTTTATTTACATGAAAAATTTTATGGAAATTAGCCTGTTCCCAGTATTTTTGTTTCGTTAAAAAATGGCTTACGAACATTCCAGTTGAATATTGAATAACCCCTAAGATATTATTAAGCAAAGAAGGATTCGGTAATTTAAATTTATGTTTTAATTCTAAAGCAATTAAATATTTTTCAATTTCTCTAATATATCCATTTGGTACTCGATTTTTGAAGATAAAAAGTAAATCACAGTCAGATATCAGAGACCTTTCTTGTTTCTTCTCAGATCTCTGACTTCCAAACAACATTATGGACAAAATCTTATTAATTCCAATTTCTTTATGAATCAAGGTTATTACGTCTTTGATATAATTTCTTGACCTCTCACTAATGTCTTTTAAATTGGAGGATATCCTATTTTTTAAATTATTTAACGGAATATTCGATTTGGTTTCTACCAATATGATCAATAACGAATTAATTTCCTATTTTATAAATTTTATAAAATAAAAAAACAAAATTTAGTAAATTCATAATAGTTAGCTATATACTGTTTCCTACCTTATAACCCTTACTTACAGCTTCCATAACGGTTTCAGGCTTTTTGACATCACCGATTTTCACAGTGCTATAAGTGCCAAGTTCTTTTAATTCATTGTAAAGATTATCATTTGGTTTTACTCCCGTTGCATAATATACCATATCAATATCATTGATAACCTGTTCAGTATCATTAGCATCTATATAGGATACATAATTCTCTCCAATTTCAGTAACCTTTACACTAGTAAGCATTTTAACTCCTAAAGCATCACATTTATCTAGCATAACCCATTTAGTTGTTTTTCCTAAAGCTGAACCAAGTTTAGGTAATTGTTCTAAAACTGTTACTTTATTTCTTGCCCCATGGAGCATATTTAAAGCAACATCAGGCTCTAATGCTTTATAAAATGTGAGAAAGTCAAAGGCTTCACGACTTAGTGCTCCATATTTAGCTAAATATATTGCTAATTCAATACCGGTTGCACCACCACCAATTATGACACTATTTTTACCTATGGGAGCATCTCCACTAAATACAAGATTAGCCCAGTACACATTTCCTCGATCTATACCTGGAATTGGCGGTAAAATAGGTTTTGAACCAGTAGCTACAAAAACTACATCCGGGTTAAATTCTTTAATTTTATCGAGATTAACTTCCTCTTGAAGGTGTACAGTTATACCATATTTCTGAATCCAATATGTGTAATTTTCAATCATTCTTTTAAATTCATTTCTGCCAGGTGGTACCCAAATTATATTTATAAGTCCACCAATTTTATCTTCTTTTTCAAAAATATGTACGTCATGCCCTCTCATTGCAGCTACACGTGCAGCTTCCAAACCTCCAGGTCCAGAACCAATCACCATAACCTTTTTCTTCTCTTTTAAAGGTTTCAACTCAGTTCGAGCTTCATTTCCTGCTCTAGCATTTCTTAAACAAGTAACAGATGATAATTTAAAAATACTATCAAAGCATCCCTGATTACAACCAACACAGTTCATTATATCTCGTAAATCGCCTCTTTTTGCTTTCATTGGCAAATAAGGATCAGCTATTAGAGTTCTACCCATACAAATTGCATCTGCCTTACCAGCCATTAATATACTTTCTGCCAATTCCGGGTTATTGATTCTATTGGAAGCGAAAACTGGAATAGATACATGTTTCTTGATATTTTCTGCTAGATACGTATAGCATCCTTCGGGAACATCCATGGTAGTTTGAGGTGTTTTTGTAACGTGCCATCCTCCAGTAACATTAAGATAATCTAAATGTTTTCCTAATTTTTCAGCGATTAATGCTTTTTCTTTATAAGTATTACTTCCTGGTACAAAATCATCTCCTGAAATTCGATATCCAATATTAAAATCTTCTGCACTTGATCTCATTAGTTCAATTGTCTCAATTGGAAATCTAATCCGATTCTCAAGATCTCCACCGTATTCATCTGTTCTTTTATTTTTTAAAGGTGAAAGAAATTGATCCATTAGATAGCCAGCATTAGCACAAATCTCAACAGCATCAAAACCTGCTTTTTTAGCACGTAGGGTTGCTTCTGCAAATGCTTGTTGCTCATTTTTAATATCATCAAGAGTCATTTCTCGAGGGGTTGCCTTACTAAATTTGCTATATACTGCAGAAGGAGCAATGGGTGTTCTTCCAATTATCTGTGGGTATGTATAGGCGCCACCGTGGTATAATTGGCAACAAATTTTAACATCACTCCTTGCATTATGCACAGCATTTGTTAGCTCGGTTAACATTGGAAGATATTTATCATTTTCTATAGAAATCATCATTGGGTGTCCTTTTGCGTAAAGATCTATATAACAACCACCTACAATAAGCATAGCAGCGCCTCCCTTCGCCCTTTCAACGTAAAAATCAATTAATTTTTGCGTAATAAAGCCATCATTAGCGTAATTGAGATTTATTGCGGGCATAACTATACGATTTGATATAGTCATGCGATTTATTTTCAAAGGTTTAAATAATTTGAAAAATTTCATATGAAACTCCTATAAAATAGATTTAAAATATTAATTTTGTTAGATATTAAAATTGATAACAACTTAAATTGTTATCTCTTGTAAAAATTATGTCAGATCTAGAAGAAGAGTTATCAATTAATTTAATTTTGATTGATTATTTAATTTTTTTATTAAAAATCGTACGTATTAAATAATAATTCGAAAAGGTTTATGCTTCTTTAACGGAAGTATGAATCCGATCCTCTATCTTCTCGGGCACCTTTCATAAAATGTTCTGCTTGCTTCTTATAAGACTCAATCACACTCTCCATTTCTTCAATTTTTTTATCTAATTCTTCAAATCCCATTTCAATATTAAAGTAATCTTTAAGTATTGTAACTAAAGCTTTCGAAGCTCGAGGATCTAAAGACATCATAGGTAAGGGTAATGTTTCTGCTAATAAACAAATTCCAGGTGCAAATCCTTTTTGTCCTGCCCACGCAGGTAAAATCCCATTGGCTCCAGCAATTACTCCCCCGTCCATAATTTTTGTATCTTTCTGTTTTAAAAAAGATTTCACCACGTCATGATCAGTACCACATACATGAACCATTGGTTCATCTCTAATTTTATCTGAGACCATTGCACCAGTACTTACATACATGGTGATTTTTCCTTCTGTTATTTTATCCATTTCTTCACAAAATTTTTGAGAAAACTCAAAAACACCTTCAGGAGTTTGAGGTTGGTAATTAGCTGTTAATATAAATAAGTCATTTTCTTTTTTTCCAGGTCTAGATTTATAATATACTTCTGCTGTTGGGATTTCTAATTTGCCTTTTTCTACATTTGATTTGGGCGGAAAATCAAAATATTCTATATTCAAGAACTCTTTTGCCTTAACAGAGTCTTTTATTGACGTTATAGCTAATTTCGCAACTAAAGCTATTCCAGGCCAGCCTATAAGTACTACTGGATTATGAATTTCTTCAACTTTTAAATCAAATTTTTTTATAATATTGATATACATAATTTTCTCCTATTTTTATTATTAAAAACTAAAATCTAAAGGTTCATTACAATATGGACATTTATCTAGTTTTTTTTCCATAAATTTTCCACAAAACGGACAATATAAACCTGAATTATATTTGTGGTCTAATCTTGGTTCTTCTGTTT
>JBHLOI010000124.1:0-4052 GCA_048940645.1 Promethearchaeota archaeon
TAGCTTTCAATAATTCCTGTTTCCTTAAGGAAATTTTTATGGTGATCAACGATTTCTAGAAATTTATCAAAATTTTCTCCTGTTTTTGAATTTACTTTTACTATTTCAGGTGTCCATTTTCGGATTTTAGTAAATTCTTTAGATAAATCATTTGAGTCATATTTAAAACTTGATTCCAATTCTAACATCTGGGAGATTTCAGTTACTTTTCGATCCGCCCCTGGAAGATCCATCTTATTTACTACAAAAATATCAGTAATTTCCATAATCCCTGCCTTTATTGCTTGGATATCATCTCCAACTTCAGGTTGAAATAAAACGGCGACGGTTTGAGCAGACTTAAAAATGTCAACTTCTGACTGTCCTACGCCCACAGTTTCTACGATAACAATATCACAGCCATACACATCCAAAATTTTAATCGCATCTTCAGTAGCTCTAGCTAATCCTCCTAGTTGTCCTCTATTTGCCATGCTCCTTATAAACAGATTATTTAAGGTAAAATGTTCCTTCATTCTAATACGGTCCCCTAAAAGCGCTCCTCCAGTAAGAGGTGAAGTTGGATCAACGCAAATAATGCCTAGCTTTTTACCTTGGTCAACTAGAATTTTAGTTAAAGTTGAAATGAAAGTAGATTTACCACTACCAGGTGCTCCAGTTATCCCAAGAATATATGTATTGCCGGTATATTTATATATAGAATTAATTATTTCTTCAGCAGCAATAATATCATTTTCTACAATGGTAATTAAGCGCGCTGCAGCTCTCGGTTCGTTATTTAAAAGCCTTTCAATTAAATCTAAATAATCCATTAATTACTTATCTCTTAAGATTGTTCTTTACAAATTCTACAATGGTTTTTAACTCAGTTCCAGGACCATGAAATCCCTTTAACCCATGTTTCTCAAGAAAAGGTTTATCTTCATCAGGAATAATGCCTCCAACAGCTACAAGAACATCATCTATTCCATTTTCTTTTAATTTTTCCATTATAACGGGACATAATGCATTATGAGCGCCTGACAACATGCTTAGCATAACTACATCAGGATCCTCTTGAATAACCGTATTTACAATATCATCTGGAGTGTTATGAATCCCAGTGTATATTACTTCCATCCCTGCGTCTCTTAAAGCTCGAGCAAGGACTTTCGCTCCTCTATCATGTCCATCCAATCCTGGTTTACAAACTACCACTTTAATTTTTCTTCCTTCTGGCATATACTTATATCCTCCTTAATATATTGAATCCTCTTGATAAGTTCCAAATACTTTTTTCAAAATGTTGATTATCTCCCCAATAGATGCATATTCTCTTACAGCATCGATAATATAAGGCATTAAATTCTCTGTACCCTCAGCTGCTTTTTTAAGTTTTTCTAATTTTTCTTTAATCTTTCTGTTATTTCTTTCTTGTTTAACTTTCTCTAATGATTCTATTTGATGTTTGGCGACTTCTTCATCAATTTTTAATAAAGGTGTAGAACAAGGTTCTCTCTGTGAAAAATCATTGACTCCAACTATAATTCTTTCTTTACTTTCAATTTCTTTTTGATATTTATAAGACGCATTTGCGATTTCTTTTTGGAAAAAATTAGCTTTAATTGCTGGAATAACTCCCCCGAATTCTTCAATTCTCTGGAAATAAGTTTCAGCTTCTTCTTCCATTTTATTTGTTAACCACTCTACATAATAGCTACCAGCAAGTGGGTCAACTGTATCAGCTACTCCAGATTCATGTGCAATAATTTGTTGAGTTCTTAATGCTATTTTTGCTGCCTTCTCAGTCGGAAGACATAGTGCTTCATCGAAAGAGTTAGTATGTAAAGATTGAGTACCACCAAGAACAGCAGCTAAACCCTGAAGAGTTACTCTAACGATATTATTCTCAGGTTCTTGAGCTGTTAATGAAACACCTGCGGTTTGTGTATGAAATCGTAGTCTCATAGATTCTGCTTTCTTTGCTCCGTACTTATTTTTCATGTGTCGTGCCCATATTCTTCTAGCAGCTCTATATTTAGCAACTTCTTCAAAAAGATTATTATGAGAATTGAAAAAGAAAGATAGCCTTGGAGCAAAATCATCCACATCTAAACCCCTTTCCATGGCAGCTTCAACGTATGCGAATCCATCTGCTAATGTAAATGCTAACTCTTGTACCGCTGTCGATCCAGCTTCACGAATATGATATCCGCTAATAGAAATAGTATACCATTGAGGTACGTGTTTGGTACAATATTCAATGGTATCTACAATAATTCTCATAGAAGGTTCAGGTGGGAAAATCCATGACTTCTGCGCTATATATTCTTTCAGTATATCATTTTGAATAGTACCTCTTAATTGATCGGGAGTGTGGCCTTGCTTTTCAGCAGTCACAATATATAGAGCCAACAAAATTGAAGCAGGTCCATTTATGGTCATAGATGTGCTAATTTTTGAAAGATCTATACCATCAAACAAGGTTTCCATATCTTTAAGAGTATCGATACTGACTCCTTCCTTTCCTATCTCTCCTAAAGCTTTCTCATCCACTGCTTCAATTCCATATATAGTATGTAAACTAAATGCTACACTTAATCCAGTTTGACCGTGTTCTAGCAAAAATTTATAGCGTTGATTGGTTTGTTCAGCATTCCCAAATCCCGCAAATTGTCTCATTGTCCAAAGACGTCCACGGTACATATTTTTATAAACTCCACGTGTAAAAGGGTACTGTCCAGGTTCTCCTAAATCCATTACATAATTTAAATCTTGATTATGATCTGGTGTATATAATCTTTTTATTTCCATGTCGGAAAGGTTTCGAAACTTTTCTTTTCTTTCCTCTTTAGTTGGTTTTAAGGTTTTACTTTCATCAATTTCAGTCATATATTTTTTCCTATTTAATTAATTATAATAGAAATTTCCACTAAATCTCTTTAATAAAACAAATCTACAAGTTTGATAATAAAATAAATTTTATTAACTTTTTTTATTAAGTTTAGAATCAAATCTAGTTTTATTTTAAAAAAGACATTAGTTTAGGCAACTCTGTAGGCTTCATTTATAGCTGAACAACCTCCACATCTCACACAACCTGCCTTATTTTCCAAGGGATTCACTCCATATTGTTTCATTAAATCAGCTGCTTTCTGATAAATTTTAACTAATAATGCGTGATCTGTTATATGTAAATCTTTTCTTCCCGGAATAGATCTTACAGGTGTTATAAATGGGATTATACCTAAAGAAATTACCTTTTCTATATCAGATATTAGTTTATTATAATCTTCTCCAAACCCAGTCAAAACATAGGTTTCCACCTGGTTTGGGCCGAATATCTCAAGAGCATATTCCCAATTTCTTTTAAATTGTTTATACGGAATATGATACTTACCAGGTGTAATTTCTTTTCTGATGGCATCATCAAGCACTTCAATGTGGATTCCAATTGTATCAGCTCCAGCCTCCTTTAGTTTATGAATGTAAGTTAAAACTTCTAATGGTTCGATTTGAACATGTAAAGGAAGATAAGGATAATGTTTTTTAATTTCCGTTAAAAGCTCAATATATCGATTAGCACCCTTATCTATAGTTTCATCAGTACCACTAGTTAATGTCATATGAGTGCATCTTTTTTCCTTTTTGGCTACTTCAATTACTTCAAGCATTTGTTGTGGGGTTTTTTCTAAAATAGTATCTTCTGAATGTAAGCTCAATTCAATACCGCAGAATTTACAACCTTCGCCACAAGCCCAATATACACATTGTTGATATATTGTACTGGCCAAACAACTTATACCATGAACTAATGCGATTTTCTTCATTGGAATACCATCAGAAGTTATGTATCTAGGATTATAATATTCTGGATTTTGAACTAGTTTTAATTTGCCAAAAGAATCATTCTTTTCTATATTATATACTTCAAAATATCCCCCACGATTTTCCTTTAATACTAAATCTGTCTTGTTTATATTATCCCAAAGAGCAGCATTTGTCAAAACTCCATTTTCAAATAAAAAATAGCGCCCTCCTAATGGCCCCGCTCCTCCTTTTCGACCAAAATC
>JBHLOI010000016.1:0-65281 GCA_048940645.1 Promethearchaeota archaeon
TTCATAATACAAATAATTTATATTTCCTTTGTCTAAATAAATAAATATGGAAATTTAAATTTTGTTTAAAAAGATAATTATTTTTCAGATTTTCTATAAAGTGTTGTAATTCCGAAGAAGATGATCACAACATTAATGTCCTCTGTGAGTTTTAGAAAAAATCAATCATTTTATTTTTATCAATATAATTTTTTCATATGAAAAATAAAATTGAATTGATCAAAGTGAGATAGTATTTTATATAATCACATCTTAATCTTTAGATATTAGAAGATCGTTTCGATCATAGGTATTAATTTCTAGGGTAAGGTTGAAAAGTATGTTTATGGAGAATCCTGTTTTAAAAGATTATATAATCAATGATATCATGAGAGAAATAGAAGATAATGGCTTTAAAATTGAAAAAGTGTATGTAGAACATTTTATTGAAAATTTTCAGGAAGAATATCATCGATTACCCAAAAAAAATGAAATAAATTCTATTGCAAAGAGTTATATTAAAATTATAAAAGATGACGAGAAGGATCAGTCTATTAAAGTACCAACTGAAGCAGATAAAAGCCTTTCTGAGCAAATGGAACCAGTTATTAAAAATTTCATAGAAAAAAAGAATTTAATAAAATCAATTGCAAGTAAACCTATTTTTAAATTTTCTGGAGAAATACTAAAAATTCCTAAACCACAAGGTCGAAGAGTATGCCCGATCTGTGGTGATGAAAGCTGGTTTAAAATTCATGAAACTATAGATAAAAGTTATGTTATATGTGATTATCCGCGTATTTATGGCAAAAAATATACTTGTTCAGGTTGTGGATGCCAATGGAGAGAAGGGTAAATGTTTTCTCTCATAACTTGTTTTTTTAATATGCTACCTTTATTTAAATAAAAATTTAAATAGTTCAATATTTAAAATTATATTACTAAATAATCTTAGGTCTTTTTATGGAAGCAGAGCATGCGATTGTTTTTAATCCAATTGCTAATAAAGGTAAAGTAGAAAAAAATATTGGAATAGTAACTAAATATTTGGATGATTTAAACGTTTCATACAAACTATACTCAACTGAATATCCTGGTCACGCTATTGAATTAGCTAATAATCTTGCCAAAGATGGCTATAGAGTTATAGCTGCTGGCGGAGATGGAACCGCAAATGAAGTGCTTCATGGAACAATAACATCAAATTCAGGAGCGCTTTGTGGATTTATTCCGATGGGTTCTGGAAATGATATTCCTGCTGCGGTAGGATATAGAGCAGATATTAAACGAGCATGCGAAATTATAGCTGAGGGATATTCAAGTAAATGTGATATTGGATTTGCTATAACTGATGATGAAGTCAAAAGATACTTCCTTGGAATTGGAAGTCAAGGATTTGATTCTGAAGTTGCTCGAAGATCAAATGAAAATAAAGAAAAAGACTATAATATGATAATTCTTGACTTATTAAGGACATGGGAAAATAAAGAGATTATCGTTAAAATGGATAATGATACCTTTGAAGGTGAAGCTAATCTTGCGGCTGTAGGACTTTCTGGAGCTTATGGTGGAGGTATGTTTATTTGTCAAAGAGCTAGCATTGACGATGGACTTTTTGATATTAGTATCGTAAATATTGATAAAGTTAAATTAGCTAGACAATTTAGAAGAATGTATAACGCTTCACTTCTACCACATCCAAATATCGAGGAATATCAGAGCAAAAAAGTAAGAGTCGAAATGAGAAACCTTGAAGATGAGCCATACTCAAGTCAAGTAGATGGTGAAGTATTAGGACCACTTCCCGTCACATATGAATGTATCCGAGACGGATATGAATTCATTCGACCAAGAACAAATGAGTTTGCTGAAGAATTTAAACAAAGATACGGACATTACATGTGGGAGTGTTGGGACGAATTAGAAAAACGTAAAAGTAAATAAGGATTAAATTATTTATTCAATTCTCTATTTATAATAAATTAAATAATTATTGATAATGAATATTTGGAATTCTATTTTTACTGAAAAAGGGAAAGTATTCATAGAACCTCATCCTGACATGGAAAAAATTGTAGAGATTTTCCACGAAAAAAAATTCAGAAAGATACTTGATCTTGGATGTGGTACGGGAAGACATTTAATTTATTTTTCTAAACATGGTTTTGAAGTATTTGGGTTAGATGCTGCTCCTAGAGGTTTAGAAATTGCCCAGCGATGGTTAATAAAGGAAAAGTTAAAAGCAAAATTAACCCAACATAGAATCGAAAATCGATTTCCTTTCGAAGATAACTTTTTTGATGTTATTATTTCAATCCAAGTAATCCATCATAATTTAAGAAAAGACATTTTATTTACAATAAAAGAAATTGAAAGGATTTTAAAAAGAGGGGGCTACATATTTATAACCTTTCCAATTTTAAATGAAGGAACTAAAATAGATAAATGGGAATTAAAGGAAATAGAAAAAGGGACTTATATTCCTTTAACAGGCCCAGAAAAAGACTTACCTCACCACTTTTTTACTATAGAAGAGATTCATGAACTATTTAGATCTTTTGATTTATTAGAAGTATATACTGATAAAACAAAACATCGGGCTATTTTAGGAGTGAAAAAATAAATATAGTGAACTTTTTTTTAACCCAAATCATATTCAGTGAATAATTTTTTAAGAAAAGTTTGCCTTCCGGCTAATTTTCCTAATTCCGTTGCTGCTTTTGAATACCTCATTATAACACTAACATTTCCTTCAATTTTCAACCTACCTGACATTATAAACTGAGTTGGATTGATTCTTTTTGTGCGCATCTCTTTCCAAATATGAAGTGAGGCTCTTAAGATTAGTATGGGTTTTCTTGGAGGATCCTCATTTGGAGCAAGTAATTTTATTGCCAAACATTTACCATCTTTAAGGTCTAAATATATTCTAACATCATCCTTAATCTCACCACTAGCTCCCATTAACCATAATAGAGACCCCTCAAATCCTACTCCCCACCCTTTTGCTGCTTGATTATATTCTAAGCTGTTATTAATAGTTTTGCAAAATTCTTTTGTAAAATTGCCACTTAACTCTAAGAGCCCTTCGTATTTGATCATGGTTCACAAAATTCTTATTCTTAAAATAATAATATCTCTTATAATGGAGTTTACATGGGATATTATAATTATTTTATTATTATTTGGAGCTTTATTTGGTATACTCAGTACAATGACTGGAACAGGAGGCGGTGTATTTTATGTTAGTTTTACAACTGTATTTTTCTTGATCCCCATTAATGCTTCAATTGACACCTCTAATTTTATTATTTTGTTAACCTCTGCTTCGGGATTTATAATATATTTAAAAGATAAAAGAACAAATGTAAAACTTTCCTTAATATTTAGTGGATTTTCAATATTTGGATGCTTATTAAGCACATTGTTGTTGGGATTTGTAAAAATAGATAATTCAATTCTAAGTATATTGTTTGCCACCTTATTAATTATTATTGGATTATATATGGTCTATAAAAGCATTCATAAGCATAGAAATTCAACCAATAATAAGATTAACAAATCATTTATTGAAGATTTTTCTTTTTTAAAAAGTTTTGACTATAAAACTAAATTAAAGAAAACTATACCTCTTTTCTTATTAGCAGGCTTCTCTTCAAACCTATTAGGAATTGGTGGTGGTGTGATTATTACTCCAGCATTAAATATCCTTTTAAATTTTCCAATTCATTATGCTACAGCAGTTTCAACATCTATAGTATTCTTTTTAGCCATTTATAATTCACTTTCGAAACTAATATTTGGTCAGGTTGAGTTTATATTAGGATTATTAATTGGGTTAGGGTCCATTTTAGGTGCGATTATTGGAGCTAAAATTTCAAAAAAAATGCCAAAGTTTTATCTCCAGTTATTTGTAGCAATAGTCTTAATAGGTTTTGCTATTAGAATGTATTTTTAAAAATTAAATTGATTGATTATCTCTTCTCTTAACATAAATCCTTTTGATTATAAGAATCACCAATGTAGAAACTCCAATAATTGCAAAGAAAATAATAAGTAGAATCAATAATTCTGTATCTAATACATTGATATCCTGTTTCCATGGAAAGTTACCTTGATAATTATTAGATGGAATATCCAAGTAGTTATTATAGATAAATTGCTCGACAGTTCGACCTGTGATCTCAAGGCTCATATTTGAAATATGGGATAAATCGTCTTGAGTTGTGTGATGATAAGGCCAGTTAGGATTATCCCAAAATTTTATAATTAAATCTGCTGAAGGAGTCCCATTATTGATAAAAGCAACATGATCATCAGTAATGGTTGCCGAATAAGGATCTGTAGGAAATTGATCTGTATATCCTAGTTGTCTTCCTATCTCAAATAATTCTTCTAATAATGACGAAGTTGAGTGTTGCTCATTAATAAACTGTAAATTTTCACCTCCAACCATATCTAACAAAAGCATACAATCAAAATACTCTTTTGAGGAATTGTAGAAATTATTGATATTATTTACGAAACTTGTTGATCCTTCACACCAATCCCAATCTTCTATTCCAGCACCATAATCATAACCCTGATCTTCTGCATCAAAAAATAAAAACCAAATTTGACAGCTTAAATTTATCCTTCTTTCATATAAAACTCTTGCTAATTCGATTAATACAGCACAACCACTTGCACCATCATTAGCACCTGGAACTGGCTTTGTTCTATTGATAATTATTGAATCTTTTGTCGCTCTTGCTCTAGAGTCATAATGTGATCCTATAATAACGATATTACTGAAATTCTCGTTGAGTTTGAATAAAACATTTTGGCATTCTATTGAATGAATTGTAAAATTATGTAAAATGTAAGAAAAATTTGAATCTATTTCATGAAATTTTGTTATAAAATATTGAGCGCACTGCTCTCTTCCCTGAGTACCCGGAATTCTGAAATGCGTTTGATTTAACTGAATTTGATCCTCGATATAAATAAATGCATTATCCCCTTCAAAATTCAAAACTATATCAATATTTTTTAAATCAGACTTTTTAATTAGAAATAATGGTAAAAGAAATCCACCTATCATTGTTAAAATTAGTAGAACTATTATAGTGATTTTGTATGATTTTTTTATAAATCCCACCTGAAAAATTATTTGTGTAATGTTCTCGTTTCTATTAAAACATAAAAGAAAAAAATAAATAAAAAATGTATTGAAATTTATTTAGGTTCAAAACCCAAATCTATTTTAGTTTCCCCCTCCAATTCAGTTTCTAGGAATTTAACTTTTACAGGCATTCCTATATTAATGGTCTCTGGCTTACTTTCATTAACACCAACAAGTTGTGCTGAGACCATAGGCCCTTCTTCTAACTTTATAACTGAAAAACAATATGGCTTATTTCTATCGTATCCTTTTTCAATAAAATATGGTGTACCCACTGTGATACATGTAAATGCTGCAAGCTCGCCTTTTCCAGACATCTCAACCCATTCCATATTGAGTGAATTACATTTGGTGCAGAGTTTTCTTACTGGAGTATATAACATACCACAATCTTTACATTTTGAACCCATAAGTTTCTTATTTTGGATAAACTCTAAATAATTTTGAATTGTGAATTCCTTATCTTCTTCAGACATTTTTTATTCACCTCACTTTTTGTAGATAGTGACAACACATGTTGCTCCACTACCACCTAAGTTATGTGTTAAGGCTTTTTCAACGTCAAATTTCACTTGTCTATTCCGTTCGGCTCTTCCTCGCATTTGTTTGAAAATTTCCACAGCGTGAGCAGCACCAGTCGCCCCTACGGGATGTCCTTTTGATTTCAAACCTCCAGAGGTGTTTATTGGTTGCTCACCATCTCTTTTTGTTCTACCTTCTCTTACTGCATCGACTGCCTTACCTTTTTCATAAAAACCTAGATCCTCCAAAGCTACAAGTTCAGCTATGGTAAAACAATCATGGACCTCTGCAATCTGAATATCCTTTGGTTTGAATCCAGACATTTCATAGGCCTGTCTTGCAGCTTCTCTCGTTGCTATAAATCCAGTCAGATCATCACGGTCATGAATTGATAGAGCAGCACTTCCTTGACCTGTTCCTGCAATCCAGATTGGTGTATCTGTAAAATTTTTAGCAACATCCTCAGCAGCAACAAATACACATGCGGCTCCATCTGTTACCAAACTACAATCAAAAAGTCTAAGCGGATAAGCAATCATAGGATTTGAATCACTTTTAAGGTAATCAAACTCATCCTTCCAATCAGGAACATCTCTTCCTTGTTGTTCTAACTTTTTAATTTTACTTTGCATTAATTGCTTAATTGTTCTTTGCATTTGAGCGAATGGATTTTCAGCTCCATTTTCATGATTTTTAATTCCAATTCTCATTAAATCTTCGGTGGTTGTTCCATATTTATGAAAATGAGCCGAAGCAACAGTTGCATATAATCCCGGAAATGTAGCACCTGCTGGATATTCAAAAAGAGAATCGCTTGCTGTGGCTAATGTATCAGTAACTAAACTTGTGGGTAATTCATTCATGCATTCTACTCCTGAAACGGCAACAACATCATGTATACCAGATGCTATTGCGATAATAGCCTGTCTTAAAGCAATTCCAGAACTTGCACATGCACCTTCAAATCTTGATGCAGGTTTAGGACTCAACCCAACTAAATTTGCCATTTGAGGTCCTAAATGTCCTTGATGATTAAACAAGTCAGAAGAATAATTTCCAACGTAGCACGCATCTATATCTTTTGGTTCTATTCCATTATCAACTGAATTGACAGCATCAACCCAGGCATCAACCCAAAGATCGGGATTTCGTTTGAGTGGGAAAAGTCTTCCAAATTGAGACATCCCAGCGCCAACTATGGCAACTTTTCTTGCTAATTTTCCCATTTTTTGTACCTTTTATTTGTTTTTTTTTAATTTAAAAAATTAATAAATTGAATTGTTGGTTTTTTTTATTTCTTTTTCTTTCACTTAATAGTTAATATTTTTATCTATTTTTTCATTAGTTAAATTTATGTCAAAATTAGAACCAGTTAAATGGGAAGATTATAAAGTAGGAGATTCAGCAGAATTTACTAAAACTATTACCGAAGAGGATGTAATGAAATTTGCAGAAGTGACTGGAGATTATAACCCTATACATGTTAATCCTGAATATGCAAAAACTCAGATGTTTGGGAAACAAGTTGCACATGGTGCTCTGAGTTCTGGTTTAATTTCAGCTGTTTTAGGTACCAAATTGTTTGGACCAGGAATTTTGTATGGTGGACAGACTGTTAAGTTTATTAAACCCGTATTTTTTGGTGATACATTAACCGCTGTTGGCACAGTGAAAGAAAAGTTCACGAAAAAAGAAGGTAAATTAAAATTTATTATATGTGATACAATAGTAAAAAACCAGAATGAAGAAATCGTTACATCTGGAGAAGGAACAATAGTATTTATGTAATACCTGACTAAATCTTCATTATTTTTGAACTTATCTGAGGAAGAAAATATGATTGAAGTATATGATTATAAGTATAGTAAAGGCAAACTTGCTGGATATATTGACGGTACAAACTATTTAGATAAAAAAAAGAGAGTAAAAGCACAGTTGGAAGGAAATGAATTTGTTGCACATGATCAAATTTTGCTAATATTGAAAGATGATGGCGTAATTACTTACAGTGAAGGCGAAGAACAAGGATATATTAAGGATGGAAGAATTTACTGGATAAACGATGAATTACTGTATGAATTTTCAAAAGAAGAAGGTAATATTTTAGATTCAAATCAAAAGGTTGTATTAAAATTAGAAGGAGATTATAAGAAACTTGATGACAGGGATTTCTTTGGGATAGCAGGATATTTTCTTGAACTCTTCGCTTAGAAAATATGACTTAATATATTAATATTCTATACCTAATCGCGCATTTATTCCCTTAGAAGCATAATAATGCTTTATCATTCTCATCTCTGTTAATAAATCTGCTCTCTCTTTTATTTTTGGATGCATATTTGGCCCCCCTGTTAAAATTAATTCAACATTTTCTGGTTTTTTTTCTATTAACTTTAATACAGGTTCAACTTCAAGTAAACCATACGCGATGGCAACACCTATCTCATCTAAAATGACAATATCATAATCATCACTTACAATGATTTTTTCTGCAAACTCTAAGGCTTTCTTAGCTTGCTCATAATCAATATCTCTTGGTTCACTAATCAAATCTGGAGTACCAAACTGCTTTACTTCAAAATTAGGTGTATTTTTGATTGATTCTAACTCACCATAACGATAATCACCTTTCATAAATTGCACCATATATACTTTAAAGCCATGACCAATTGCTCTGAATCCTTGTCCTAAAGCGGCTGTAGTTTTACCCTTACCTCTACCAAAATATACTTGAACCAGTCCTTGGTTTAACCTTTTCCTATTGGAATTCATAATTTTCCTTATCGAATATTTAATTAAATAGTGGAATATTCTATCATTTAATTATTTTTTAATCATAGTTAATAAAGTTTAATTATTATCTGATGCAGAAAGAACTGTGATTATATGGGAAATTTTAAAGAATTAAGTAATGAATTAAATAAATTTCTACGATTATCTACTTTTCTTGTAGGAGTAAAATTATTAGAAAATTCAGATGAACTTAATAATATCAGATTTCTAAAAAAGCTGGAAAAAAAAGTAGCTGTTTGTCAAATTTTCAGCTATGCAAGGTACTATGGGTGGACTATGGGTTGTACTAAAGAAGATAATTTATGCCCACTTGCTGGAATATCTCTTGGGTTGGAAGAAGCATATGAATTATTTGAAGAAGGTGCTTTTTTCGTGGGTAGATATAATGAAACTAAAGAAGCTGCCAAAAAAACCACAAATTCAATGCCTAGAATGCCCTTTGGTAAATTTTCTGCCATTGTAGCTGGTGCTTTACACCGTATCGATTTCACACCAGATTTAATTTTACTTTGGGGAAATTCTGCTCAAATTATGAGGATTATTCAAGGATACCTTTGGAAAAAGGGCGGAAGAGTCTCAATGTCAACATTTTGCGATGGAGTATGCGCAGATACTATTTCGAATGCTATAATTACAAATGATTTACAAATTGCTTTTCCTTGCCTTGGTGATCGTCGATTTAGTATGGCATTAGATTCTGACTTAATTGCATCTATACCTATTGGAATTATTGATAACATAATAGAAGGGCTCGAAAAAACCCATAAAGCAGGCACGCGATATCCAATACCTTTTCAATTATCAACTCCTGAATACTTTGTAAAATTAAAAAAGCAATTAGATAAAGTAAGAAGGAAGAATTAAAATGTCAAAAATTTTAGTAACAGGTGCGAATGGGTTTATTGGAGCTAACATTTTACGTGCAGCCTTAAAAAAGGGGTTTGAGGTTAGAGCTTTTGTTAGAAAAACATCTGATCTTCGTATGATACAGGATTTACCTGTTGAATTTTCCTACGGAGATTTAAGAGATCCTACTTCTTTAAGCAGAGCCATAGATAATTGTGATCATATCATTCATAATGGAGGAATTTACGTTTTTTCTCCAAAGTGGTTTTGGGCAGATATGACTAAGATTAATGCAATTTATGACGTAAATGTTAAAGCTACAGATAATTTAATGAAATTAGCTAAAAGAAAAGGGATCAAAAAAGTAATTTATACTAGTTCTGAAAGCGCTATAGGAATGCCTTTAGATGGATCTTTAGGTGATGAAACACATTTTGCTACTAAAAAGGAATTACCAGGTCATTATAAAATTTCAAAATATTTAGGGGAATTAATAGCATTAAATTGGAACAAGAAAGGTCTTAATGTTTGTTCTATTTTACCAACCACGCCATTTGGTCCATATGACATTAAACCTACACCAACAGGAAGAATCATTATGGATTTTATGAATGGGAAGATACCTGGATTTGTAGATTCTAAAATGAACGTTGTCCACGTAAAAGATGTGGCTATGGCACATGTCCTTGCTATTGATAATGGAAAAGCAGGAGAGAGGTATATTGCTGGCAATAAAAATATAACATTTAAGGATTTCTTACGTTTAATTGCTGATGTTGCTGGAAAAAAAGCTCCATGGCTATCAATACCAAAATTTGTAGCAAAACTATTCGCATTTTCTAATGAATTTATTTCTTGCAAGATAAAACATCAAGATCCAAAAACGCCTTTAGAGAGTGTAGCGGCTGCTGAATATCGAATATTTAATTGTAATAAAGCTTGGGATGAATTAAAGATGCCAAGAACGAATGTACGCTTAGCAATTAGGGAACAAATTGATTGGTTTTATGAAAATGGTTATATCAAACAAAAGTAAGCATTAAGCTTTAAGGATAAATAGTCTCTTTTACTAACTCAAGTAAATCGACTACTTCAATTTTAGATTTTATTTTCAGAGCAGCCTCTTTTAAATTATTTAGACAAAATGGGCAAGTTGTAGATAAATATTGAGCTTCTGTTTCTTCAGCTTCTTTAACTCTATCTTCAGCAATCTCTAATGCTAATTCTGAGAAAACTGATTTTACTCCCCCCCCAGCTCCACAACAATAAGAATATTTGCGATTTCTTCTCATTTCTATCAATCCATTTTTACTTATCGCATCTATGACATTCCTTGGAGCATTATATATCCCAGAATGTCTACCTAAATGACATGGATCATGATATGTGATATTTCCATCCAATTTATTTTCAAATTTTATCTTATTTTGGTTAATTAAATCATCAATGAGTTCAATAGAATGCTTAACTTCGAAATTCCAATCATCAATATAATTAGGATAGTCATGTTTTATAGTCTTATAACAACCTGCGCAAGTGGTGATTATTTTTTGAGAATTACTGTTTTTAAAAACATTGTAATTATGTTCTGCTACTTTCTTAAATAACTTTTGGGTACCTGTTCTTAGATTTATTGATCCACAACACCATTCTTCAGGGGAAATAGCTAACTTAAGATTTATTTTCCTGGCAATTTCTAAAAATGTGATACTTAATTGATTTATGCGATAGGAGGAAGTGCACCCCACAAAAAAGAAGTATTCACCACCCTTCTGTGGAAATTTTGCTTCTTTTGGGATCCAATTTGTACGATCAGCATGCCTTTCGAAATAGGGATTATGTTCTAATTTTTCATGTTCAAAAATTTCCTTGTGATAAGGCAAGGGTGCAACTCCAATATCAACTAAATCTGCCCTTAGACCTTCCCAAATCTCGATATGATCCCCGATGCTTTCCCTAGCGGGAACTGACATGCATGGATTTTCAGGATTATTGCATACCTCCCTACAAGCACCACATAAATTACATTGATATATGACCTCTGAAAGTCCATTAGTAGGCTTTATTTTTTCGTTAAGCAGAGCTCTTGCAATTGTAAATCTCCCCCGAGCGAAAAAAGCCTCAAAACCAGGCCCGTGATCACGCATAGGGCATGTTGACTCAAGTATAGGATTAGAATAGGAGCCTTTTAAAGCTCCTCGACAATCACCAATCGATACACATGAAAGAATTCTATCTTCTAAATCATGAAGTCTTTTTAATTTACTCATTTTTATTAGTAATTTCTTTTTAATGTTTTTAATTATAAAACTCGATTATTATTTATTATAATCTAAACTTTCCAGGACTTATAATATTATTTGGGTCTACAACTTTCTTAATTTCTCTGAATAAGTTATAAAAATTATCATTATATATTCGTGAATCTACAAGAATGTGAGATCCAATCTGACCACACATATAAAGTACACAACCTTGTTTCATCAAGAATTCAAGTTGCTTTTTCCATAATTGGATTACTCCGTCTTTAAGTTCATCATCAGAAGTAGCAGCTAAACCACTACCAATATAACAACTATTATGATTTAACATGACAATATGACTTGTTCCAGCTACAGCATCATATTCATTTAAATCCTCATGATGGTTTTCCTCCCATTGATCTAGTTTAATTAAAATTTCTGGATATCTAGATATTGGCACAATAACCTCTGTTGTAGCAGCATAATAATCAGGACCTAAAAGTGAAAATCCTGCATGGTATACTTGCCAATGGCCTTGTTCCTCATAAAACCATGAGGTTATATTACCCTTTTCTGGAGTTGGTCCTAACTCCCTTGTTGTATGTTTTTTCGCAATATTTTCTAAAATTTCTGAATTTCTTTCCAGAATTTTCTCATCGAAGGCTTCAGTGACGTAGAAAATTACACCCCCTTTTATATCTCCCCATGGCTTTATTAATCCTTCAGTGGTAATAGCCATCACTTCAGGGGGAGGCGTAAAAAAGAAGTCATAGATTCCTAAAGACTTAGACCAGCCTTTTTTTATCATTTCTAATACAATTTTTTGGGAGTTTAGATATGAATTATCTTTTATAAAAAACGTTTTCCCTGAAAAATACGGGGGTCTCGGATAAATTTTCAATGTTGCCGTCGTTTTTATTCCCATCGTACCATTATCTCCAAGAAAAATTCCCATCAAATCAGGACCTAAACCAAGTCGATTAAAAGGGTTCTTTATGAATTGACTTTCTTGAGATCCAAACGTAATTATTTCACCATTTCCTAAAACAATCTCCAAACCAATACAGTTCTCAGAGCATTTTCCATATTTTGCACAGCCTCCTCCACCTCCAGAGTGATGAGACAACCCTCCTCCAATTGAAGCGTTCAGGCCTGAACCGGGTCCCATATTTCCGGTATAATAATCTTTATCAAAGAGTAAGGCGTTAAGCCTTGACCAATTAATTCCGCATTGAACCGTAACAGTGTGATTTTCCTCATCTATATTTAAAATTTTATCCATTCTAGTTAAATCTAGAAGGATTGTTTCTTCAGTAATCGGTTTACTTCCCCCCATCAATCCACAACCACCCCCACGTGGTAAAATAGGTGTTTTATATTTATTAGCAATGCTAATAATTTCAGATACCTGCTCTGTAGATTCAGGACGAATGGCAATCTGGGGAATTATTTCTGGCAAACAAGGATTTAAACCCCTTGAATAGGCAACGCAAACATAATCTTTATCAGAACAATACTTATTTCCAACTACATTAACCAAATCATCAATAAGAGTCATTTCTTTTCGCTTAAATATTTATTTTGTATTATTAAAATTTAATTTTCAATGTCAAGTTTTTTTATTACCTGCATACAAACTTTATATGCATTAATTAAATTTTCAAAATTTAAATTTTCAAATATATCACCCCTAGTATGGTAATAAAATTCTTTCATTGAATGGGGTTTGCTAGTAATGGAAGTAGCAGAGAGATTTCTCCTACAGAAACTTAATGAGTCTGTATAAGCAAACAAATTTTTTATTTGTATATTAATATTGAGCTCATGAGCAGATTCTTTTATTAGTTCAATCATTTCTTCATTCATCTTTACCAAACCATAAATTTCTGACTTCCCAATTACAAGAGGAGGGTATCTAAATCCAAGCATATCAAGATTTATTATCTTAGCTTTTTGTATTTCTTCTAAATGCATCATAATGAATGCCTTACTACCTTTTGCACCAATTTCCTCACAACCATAAGTATTAATCCATACCTCAACATTATTTAATTTGTTAGAAGATAGATTTTTAGCAATTTCATAACAAACAGCCATTCCTGATAAGTTATCATTAGCACCCATTACAGGATGATTCGATATAATGAATAATAATTGGATTAAAGGAGATGGGAGGGTTATAATTAAAAATGTAAATATAATTAGCTCCAAATTATAAAGGTTACCCCCAAACTGGTATATTAGCAATAAGCTTTTCATTATTAATAGAATTATCAAAATTAAATTTAGTAAAAAGTTAATAGCAATTATAAGTATAAATCCATATTTTAACTTTCTAATTATAGGGAACTCCCAATTTGAATCTATATGACTTCCTATTATTACCAAAATTTTAGTTTTAGTTTTTGGTTTTATTTTTGCAATAACATTCTGAGATGATTTATTAGGAAAGAAGATTCTTATGATCTCTTTTACTAAATATACTTCAAAAAAAAAAATCACAAAAGATAACACTGCAAATATTAAACTCAACCACCAAAAATACCAATATGAAATAACAGCCATACAATATAAAAATGGGGGTAATCTAAATGATGCTTTATAAGCACCAGGAGTTGTATGAAATTCATCGATTATGATCTCATCAGAAAAAACCTTTAGCTTACTATGAAGTAATCGTGCGCATTTAGCTTCTTTTTTACTACAAGGTATGCGAGGACCTACTTTCTCACATATTTCAACGATAAAATCCCTCATACTATTAATAAGCTCTTTATTAACAGACATCTTTATTTTTACTTTTCGAAGAATAAATCAATATTTTTAATTTAGTATGTATAAATTCTAAATATTATTTTATAATTTATATTTAAGATTAGATTTCATGAGGGGACTATAAATCAGAAAACCTAAACTTATGTCTTTAGAGGAGGCAATCTCTACTAGTATTCAAGATGGTGATTTAGTTGGAATAGGAGGTCTCTCTTTTTGGAGGAAGCCAATAAGTGGTTGTCGAGAAATAATAAAACAAAACATAAAAGATTTAACAATATGTACATTTGTTGGTGGAATTGAGGTTGATATGCTAGTTGGCGGAGGATGTGTTTCTGAAGTTAGATCGTGTTTTGTAGGAATGGAAATTTTTGGAATGGCTCCACATTATAGAAAAGCAGTGGAAAATGGCTCTATAAAGATATCTGAAGAAAGTGAAGCAACAATAGCACTAGGATTAAGGAGCTCCTATCTTAAAGTACCCTTTATGCCCTTAAAGGGTATAATAGGAACAGACCTTCCAAAAGTTAGAAATGATATCAAACAAATTGAAGACCCGTTAGGATCTGGAACTCAATTAATGGCTGTACCTAAAATCGATTTAGATGTAGCAATATTGCACGTACCTTATGCAGATGAGTTTGGTAATGGGAATATAGCAGGAGCAGTATGGATGGACGCTGATATGGCAAAAACAGCCAAAAAAACAATAATTACTTGCGAAAAAGTAGTGGAAACGGAAGATATACGCCATCTACCCGGTAAAGCACAATTACCAATTCAAACAACGAGTGCTGTCGTTAAAATGCCTTTTGGAGCACATCCCACTTCATGTTACAACTACTATACATTCGATGCATTACATATTCAAGAATATCTTAAAATGAATTTTAGTGAATATAAAAAGAAGTTTATCGATGTTAAATCTCATGCGGAATACTTAGAAAATGCAGGTGGAATTAAAATGATATTAAATATTTTGTTATAATTATAAACTATTTTTAAGTTACTTTTCTTATCTTCAATCTAAATAGCGGTTTAGGCATTAATTTTTCAATTTTTATGAATAATTCGAAAGATTAAAAAGTGTACTTAGATAAACTAATTGCAAAATGAATAGGTTTTGATTTATCAACTTAAATCTTTAATCTATTTCTTATAAAAATTAGGAGTAATCTTCAAAATGATTTATTTGGAAGTCAAATTACCAGACATTCCAGGAAGTTTAATCGAAATAATTAAACCAATCTCCCAAAATGGTGGTAATATTTATGGTATATTACACCACCATGATAAAAAAATAAAAAATATGATTCCTGTTAATGTTTGGTTTGAATTAAACGAGGAATATATTGATTTATCTATAAAAAATATTCAAAAGGATTTATTTGAAAAAAATATAGAAATCACTAAAATTTCCATAGGTTCTAAAAATAAGACGTTGTCTTTTATATTATCTGGGCATGTTTTTGATACTGATATAACAGAAACATTTAAACAGTTGGATTCAAAACATATTAAAGTTCTTGAACTGCAAGCAAAATTTACAAGATTAGATGAAATAAGTGATGTAAAAATGAAGGTAGAGTTTCCTGAATCAATGGCAAAATCTGAATTAATTCATGAAATTGAAAAAATCTGTAAAGAAAAAGGTCTCTTCTTAATAAAATCTTAATAGATTAAAGATATTCTATCCAAGAAATTGGGAATTTTTTTTGAGAAAATATTCTGTTATAACCTAACTAAGTGTATCAATATGGAATTAAAAATATGTTTAATCGGAAAAGGTAATGTAGGTACATGCTTCATACAATTATTAAAGAAAAAAAAAGAAATTATTAGAGAGCTTTATAATTGCAATTGTAAATTAGTAGCAGTTTTTGAATTCGATGGCGCTCTAATTAATGAAAATGGAATAAATTTAGATGAGTTATCAACCAATAACAATTTTAAAAAGAGTGAATTTTGGAAAAAAAGTTTAAAAGCTATAGATTTAATTCCTAAATTAAACATAGATATCTGCATCGATACTACACCTACTAATCCAAATACTGGAGAACCCGCACTTACACATATTTTAGAAGCTTTAAATAACAATATTGACGTAATTTCATCAAATAAAGCACCTTTTTTTTTGCAATATAAAAGAATTAAAAATTTAGCAGACAAAAAGAAATGCTTTATAAAGTATGAAGCAACAGTGGCTAGTTGTGTTCCTGCTTTATCTATTAAAAATAATCTCATAGGAAATACAATTATTCGAATTAAGGCAATATTGAATGGTACTAATAATTATATTTTAAGTCGAATGACATCTGAGAGAATTCCTTTCGAAGTAGCATTAAAAGAGGCACAAGAGTTAGGATATGCTGAAGCAGATCCTAGCTTAGATGTGGGAGGATATGACACAGCTGGAAAATTAGTAATTCTAGCAAATGAATTACTTGGATGGTCGAAATCTATTAAAGATGTAAAAATTGAAGGGATCACTAAAATTACGCTGAATGCTTTGGAACTAGCTAAATTAGATGGTTATGTCATAAAACATCTAGCTATTGCAGAAGAAAATAATTTAATTGTAGAACCTAGGTTGGTTAGAAGAGATTCACCTTTAAATATAGGAGGGATATTAAATCTTATAGAACTTCAAACGAAATATGCAGGACCTATAATTTTAATGGGAAAAGGGGCCGGAGGTTTTGAAGCAGCCTCAGCAATACTTAACGATCTCATCAATATCATTAAAGAAAGAAATAAAATAAATAGAATCTTAATTAATAACTTATAGAGTTATTTAATATGAAATTTCATTCTACAAATTATAATTCTAAAGAGGTAGATTTTAAAACTGTTATTTTGCAAGGTCAAGCCTTTGATAAAGGTTTATACATGTTAAATAAAATCCCAAAACTAAATAAAAAGATACTTGATTCTCTTAAAAACATGGATTTTGCTGAAATCGTGTTAAAAATAATTTCAAAATTCATTAGAAATATTATACCGGAAGATAAACTTAAAAAATTGGTTAAAACTGCCTTAAATTTTAAAATTCCTATTGAGAAAATTACAAATAACGATTATTTATGCTATTTAGATCATGGTCCTACATGTAGCTTCAAAGATTTTGGAGCACGAATGCTGGCTAAAATAATGGAACATTTTCTTGAAATTGAAAATAAAAAATTGACAATATTAACAGCAACTTCAGGAGATACAGGAGGAGCTGTTGCTCACGCTTTTTATGAAATACCTAGAATTAATGTTATTATTTTATATCCTAAAAATGAAATTAGCGATTTACAGAGAAAACAAATGACAACTCTAGGTAAAAATGTAATTGCTTTAGGGATAAACAAGAAATTTGATGATTGTCAAAATTTAGTAAAGATTGCTTTTACAGATAAAGATTTACAAAGTATTAATCTATCTTCTGCGAATTCTATAAACTTTGGGCGATTATTCCCTCAAACTTTATATTATTTCTGGAGTTATTCCCGCATTATCGAAAGAAAAGAGGAGGAAGTTATATTTTCTGTTCCTTCAGGAAATTTCGGAAATCTTACTGCAGGTTTAATTGCTAAGAGAATGGGGCTTCCAGTTAAGAGATTTATTGCAGCTGTTAATGAAAATGATGAATTTCCCAAATTTTTAAGAGCTGGAATTTATAAAAAAGTTGAACCCTCGAAAAATTGCATATCTAACGCTATGAATGTGGGGCATCCTTCAAATTTAGCTAGAATATTTGATCTTTATGGAGGTCAAATAGATGAAACTGGTTACGTTCATAAAACACCAAATATGGAAGAAATTCGGAAAGACATCATTTCATATTCCATAAGTGATACCGCTACTAAAGATACAATTATTGAATTTTATGATAAATATAAAAAAATAATAGAGCCTCACGGAGCCGTAGGATGGGCTGCTCTTCAGATTTATCGTATTAATTATCTAGAACAAAAAAGCGTTAAATCGATAACATTTGAGACTGCCAATCCATCAAAATTTCCAGATGAGATAATTTCATCAATAAATATTATTCCAGAAATACCAAATTCATTAAAAAAAATAAGAGGTAACAAAGAACTCCCAAATCTAACAAAAATTAGAAATTATCAAGATTTTAAGAGCTTTTTATTGGAAGAATTAAGTAATAAAAATTAGTATTTATTATCTAATCAGATAATCCTAAATAGTTGGAAATTAAAGTTTTTAACTCAGAATACTCATTAACCACTTTAAATTGTGGAAATTCATCAACAACATTTTTTGGAGGTCTGAAAAGAATACTATGTCTAGCCTCTAATAACATTGGTACGTCATTGTAAGAATCTCCAGCCGCAATTACTTCATAATTTAGCATTTTAAGAGCTAAAACTGTTTTCTTTTTCATTTCCTTAATACGTATTTTATAATTAAGTATTATCCCATCTTTATCAGTTTCAAGATTATGACAAAAGCAAATAGGATAGGATAACTTTTTCATAAAAGGCATTACAAATTCAATAAAACTATCAGTTACTATAACTACTTGGGCAATGGTTCGAATATAATCAAGGAATTCTTTTGCTCCTGGTAATAGTTCCATATTCAAAATAATATCTTGAATCTCTTTTAATGAAATTTCATGTTTTCTTAATAATTCTATTCTATTTTTCATAAGTACGCCATAATCAGGAATATCTCTTGTAGTCAACTTAAGTTCACCAATTCCAGTTGATTTACTTACTGCAATCCATATTTCAGGCGTTAAGACTCCCTCTAAATCAAAACAGACAATATACATAACAAACCTTTTATATAACTTTTTATATTGACTTTTATTAAATCCCAATTAATATGGATTATTTTAAGATTGTATTTTTATAATATCTTAAACCTTTTATATATAATGAACAAAATTTAAGTTGAATCACTTGAGGAATAAGCTGGATTAAAAACAATTTTAAATATTTTATCATATTAAGAATGAAAAGTGTTATTATATGAATAAAACTGAAAAAATAAATCAAACATTAGAAATAATCAAAAACCGAAGAACTATTCGTGCATATAAACCAATACCATTATCTCAGGAAGAAATTGATACTATTATTTATGGGGCAATGAGAGCTCCCACAGCAGGAAATATGATGTTATATTCCATCATTCAGGTGACAGAACAAAAAAACAAGGAAAAGTTGGCAATAACTTGTGATAATCAACCTCATATCGCAAAATCTCCTTTAGTTCTAATTTTCTTAGCAGATATGCAACGTTGGTGGGATTATTTTCAATTTAGTAAGGTTTCCAATCTATGTAAAGAAATGGGTATTAAATTTGAAATTCCACAAGAATCAGACTTATTACTTGCATGTTGCGATGCCTTAATCGCTGCACAAAACGCAGTCATCACAGCTGAGTCATTAGGAATAGGTTCTTGTTATATAGGTGATATTATGGAAAACATCGAAATACACCGTGAAATGTTTGATCTACCTAAATGGGTATTTCCTATTACAATGGTCTGTTTTGGATATCCTAAGGGTGATAAAGAAAAGATACCACTAAAAGAACGATTCCCCAAGAAATTCATCCATTTTATCGACAATTATAAGAGACTATCAAAAGAAAATTTTACTGAAATGTTTCTTAATGTAAATAGAGATTTTAATATAAAATTTGCAAAGAATTTAGGACAACAATTTTATTTTGGGAAATCAGGCGCTGATTTTTCAAAAGAAATGCGTCGATCTGTTAAAGTTGCTATTAATGATTGGATTACAAAAAATAATGAAAGAGGCTTAAAAAATGAGTGAAATCTCAAAAGATTATACTATGGATGAAATGATGACAGTTTTAATGGCAAGAGAGGTACGAAACGATGATGTTATGATTGTTGGAGTTGCCACTCCAATGGTTTGGGCTGCATTTACATTAGCAAAAGTAACTCATGCGCCTGATGCAATATACCATTATATTATGGGTAATACTTTTGTGATGGAAGCTCGTCAAGTTTCTTTATTATATCTTGAAATGAATACAGCAAGAGCATATCGATTTCAAGATAGCGTAGAATGTACTCTTGAATCTCTACCCTCCGATAAACTAACTACTATTGAATTCTTTAGACCCGCCCAAATTGACCAATATGGAAATAGTAATAATATATGTATAGGAGATTGGAATAAACCCAAAATAAGGCTTCCAGGGGCAGCAGGCATTTTAGATTTTAGCATGTTTTATACACGTGGGTCTTTCCTCTATACACCGAGACACAATACAAGAACGTTCGTCCCTACTGAAAAACTTGATTTTATCTCCGGTGTAGGCTTTCCCAATGGAAAATACTCTATATGTGGTGGTTCAGGCCCTCAGTGTGTTATAACAAATTTGGCCTATTTAGATTTTGATGATGTTTCCAAAAGGATGAGATTAGGATCACTTCATCCTGGAGTGACCCTTGAAACTCTTAAAGATTCAACTGGATTTGATTTAATTATCCCAAAAAAAGTAAAGTTGACTGATCCACCTACAGTTTCTGAAATCTCTATATTAAGAAAAAAAGTGGATCCTTTAAATATTAGAAAGTTAGAGGTATTATCTGGAAAAGAACGTGAAGATCTGTTGAATGAAGTTATTGAACTTGAATTGAGAAGAGAAAATAAATTTCCCAAATTACTAATTTAAAGGATTAAAAAAAATGATGTAAATTATTTTGCGTCTCGAACCATAAACCAAAATGGTAAATTCATTGGTTCTCCAAGATCTTTTTTCTTATAAACATAAAATCCATACTTTTCATAGAGTGAAACATTCTTTTCAGTTTGAGTCTCTAAATACATGGGTTTGCTTTCTATATCCGCTTTTTCAACCAATGCTCTTAATAATTTTCCTCCGTAACCCTTCCCCTGAAATTCCTGTGAAACACCAACAATAAACAGATATATATAGGGGCCAATATCAAGGTTTTTCTTCACATCTTCTATTGCTTCAATATTTTGCTCCATCACCTTTCTAAATTTCATTAATTTCAAAGAAAGAAAAAAACCACCACTTAGGAAAATTCTAGATACTGACATATCACTTTTATCATGAGGTAAAATTGCCATTACTCCTTCAAAATCATCAGACGTTGCAAAAACACTTCCATATTTAATACAAAACTTAAGCATAACCTTAAACTGTATACGGCGATCATCATCTTCTTTAAATACTATTTGCATCACTGGATCTTCTGTATATGCACTCACAAGTACATCTGCTGCTTTCCTAACGTCTTTTTTACTTAATTTAAATAATTCACTCATTAATGACATAATGATTAAGTTAGATGAGAAGAGATTTAAACTTAATTAACATTTTTAAATCTTCAATTGAAGAAGTAATTAGAAAATAGAAATTACTATTCTTTAGGGAATAGCTCTAATTTTCGACCATTTTTTTTAAATAGAATTAAATTGTTCTCAGATAGTTTATCGACGTGATATTTAACAGTATTTCGTGCAAGATTAATTTTATCAGAAATCTCAGAAGCTGAAATCCCTGGGTTTTTCTGAATTAATTTGAAAATTTTTGTAGTAGTTTCTGATTTTGCTAATCCATTCTCAAACAATTCTAATGTTTCAATACTATTCATTATTGGAAAATATACCGAATATTGTCCAAATTTTTCTTTCCTAATGATATTATATTTCAAAAGTACATCTAAATGCCACTGCAATTGTCCTTTTTGGATATTACATTCTCTCAATAATTCATTATGGTGAATCCCTGGACTTTCAAGAATCAACTTTATAATTGCTTTACGATTTTCATTTTCGAATATTTCTTTTAAAGTTAATCTTGATCTACCACTATAAAAATATTGTTTGCGCATAAATCGATTTTTATACTCCTTAACAGAGATAACAGCGGAAAGAGACAGTAAGATAATCACTGTAATTGAAAGAATAATTATAAAAAATGTAATGACAGGATTTATTGGTACACCAAATACATCTTCCAAGGAAAAAAATACGTGAAGAGTTAAAATTAATAAAATTAGAGAAATTGGGATTAATATTAGATTTATTAATAAAATCTTATTTGACTTAAGTTTATAATTTACCATTTGCGTCTATTCATTTCTTTTCTTGTTCAATCTCAATAATGGAAACATAAAAGGTACTTTATCTGCATATTTTAGGTATTCATCCTTATATTTAGATTTTAATGCAATATCTTCAATTTTACCTAATATTGCATATGCCAAGACTTCTCCTATCCAAATGAATAAGATAATCGTATAGCTACTAATATTCAAAGGATTAAAATCTACAATTGGGTAAGTCTGAAAAGCAACTAAAGTCATACCAAATGTCATTACTATAAAAGCTAAATATTGGGGATGCCTGACAAATTTATATGGACCATTACGAATTAACTGTTTTCTATGAGATATTTGAAAAATTAGAGCGTATATGAAGAAAGTAAAGCCAACTAGGGCGATGTAAGTTCCTGGAATTCTGAACAAAAAGCGGAGATCATATAGTAAAATTCCTGGATTTTGAAAGAAAAGTGCTATATATGTGATTACAGGAACACTCATTATACCAAACCACACAGCAGTGCAAGGCACATATTGGAAAATTGGGATTAAAAATGAAGATATACTGGTTGAAATTGATACAATTTTATTTTTAATTTTATTTTCTTTTTGATTCATTTATATTCATTTTAATTTTTAATATCATTGTAAAATAAGAAAAAAATCTATTTATAAAGGTTTAAGGTGCACTTTTCGAACAATTCAATAAAATATTATGAAAAAAAGAGCTAACTTTTCTTTTTTATCTCGAAATTAACATCTTCGAATTTATTATGAATTGTTTGATAAATCTTAAATTTTCCATCATCCAAAGCGTTTTTGATTATGTCTTCAATTTCGTCTTCATTGATAAGGCTCTTGGAGACTAAATCTTCTATTTTAGTATAAACTAATTCTTTTATTTTATATTTAAAACGGTTCTTTTTCTTTTCATTAATAAGGTCTGAAAGCTCAACGTGTTCTTTATGATCCCAAATATTTTGTAAAAGATCATCAATGCCCTCTCCGTTAATGGCATCTGTCATTGAAACAGGTGGTCTCCATCCAGATTTAAAGGTTGTATCATCAAGCATCATTTCGATTTGAACAGCAATATCTTCCCCACCTAAATCTTTTTTATTGATATCATAAACATCTCCAATTTCTATTATGCCTGCTTTTTGCATTTGAATAGCATCACCATATCCAGGAACAAGAACGACAACAATAGTATATGCTAAGTTATAAACATCGAATTCAGCTTGTCCAACACCCACAGTTTCAATAATAATTACATCCATTCCCCATGCTTCATATAATAAACTGATATCAAATACTGCTCTCGAAATTCCTCCTTTATATCCTCTTGAAGCAAGACTACGTAAAAATACGTTCGGATGCAGAGTAATATTAGTCATTCGTACTCTATCTCCTAAAAAAGCACCTCCACTGAAAGGAGATGTGGGATCCACACAGATTATTCCTACAGATTTACCTTGATCTAGTAATTTCTGAGTAATGGCTCCAGTTAAAGTACTTTTCCCCACACCAGGGGATCCAGTAATTCCAATGATATATGAATCATTTTTAATACCTTCAAAGTGTCTAAATATCTCATATACCCTTTCAGGTTCATTTTCAATAACAGAGATTAGCTTTGCTAACGCAATTTTATCTTTATTCTTGAATTGGTTAACTAGTGTGTCAATATGATGGGATTTTTCCAATTATTCACATCCCCGGGAAGAAATAAGCCACATTATATAAATTATATAAAAAAATATTACATGTCTTTTTTATTTTTTGACATGTGTTTGAATAAATTTAACAATATCTGAAGTCATTGAACCAGGTCCATAGATATTTGCAACACCCATCTCTTTTAACTTAGTGAAATCTTTGGCAGGGATCACACCCCCTAGTAGAATCATAATATTGTCTAATACTCCTCGTACCTTCAAAAGATCAAGGAGTTGTTGAGTGTATGCAAAATGAGCACCAGAATGTATACTTAAACCAATTACATCTACATCTTCTTGAATAGCGGCCTCAACAATTTGTTGAACGTTTTGAAAACCCCCAAAAATAAGTTCCATGCCGGCATCTCTTATAGCTCGAGAGACAACAATACCTCCACGCCAATGCCCATCTATTCCTGGTTTACTCATTAATACCCTTATCTTTTTGTCAGTCAATATTTACACCTCCTAAATTAAATGGCAAGCGGTGGTTCCCAAATTCCATAGATTTCTCGATAGATATCACAAACCTCTTGAACTGTTGCTCCCTCCTTTGTGGCTTCCATAACAATTGGCATAACATTTTCCTCTTTTTCACAGGTGTTTCTTAGTTTATCTAAGATTCTTTCCAATTTTTCATTATCTCGACGTTCTTTTAATTTCATGATCCTATTAACTTCAATTTCAATTGCTTTTTCATTAGTTCTAAAAACATCAGTGACAGTATCATAAGATACAGGATACTTATTCACTCCAAGCATAATTTCCTCACCAGTTTCAAGACGGATTCTTCTTTTATGAAACGCATCTCTCATTTCTTTGTATAACCACCCCGTAGACAATGCTTTATCAATTGTACCAACTTTTTCAATCCTGTCCATATATTTCCATACTCTTTCCTCTACCTCATCGGTGAGCCATTCGACATAATAAGAACCCGCTAATGGATCAATAGTGTTAGTAATTCTAGTTTCATCTGAAATAACCTGCTGTGTCCTTAAAGCTACTAGTGCTGCTTCCTCGGAGGGTAAACAAATTGCTTCATCATAAGAATTTGTATGGAGTGATTGACACCCTCCTAAATTAGCTTCTAATCCTTGTATTGCAGTCCGCACAATGTTTATCATTGGTAATTGAGCAGTTAAGGAACTTCCAGCGGTTTGTACATGAAATCGAAATTGTAAACTTCGTGTATCTTGAGCATTATACCTATCCTTCATCAATTTTGCCCAGATTCTTCTTGCCGCTCTATATTTAGCGATTTCCTCGAAAAAATCTTTATGAGCTGCTAAATGGAATGCTAATCTGTTAACAAAATCATCAATTTTCCATCCTCTCTCAACTAAATTATCAATGTGAGAACAAGCACTTGCAAAAACAAATCCTAACTCTTGAATTGCATCTATTCCGCCCTCACGGTAATTATATCCAGTAAAATTAATAGGATGCCATTTTGGTACGTTTTTCATTGGAACCGTCCATTCAATAAAATCACAGGCCAATCTTAGTAAATGGTTAGGAGGGCTATTTTTATAAGGAATATATCCAACAGTCATAGTTAGAATGTCATTTTGAGTTGTTCCCATTAACTGACTTATATCATAACCTCGCATTTTTGCCATATTAAAATACATAGAGCATACAGGAGCACAAGTAAATGGTTCGACTACTAATGCTACACTAATTTTATCAATTGGGATATCTTCTGTTAAAGCGAATAAACTATCAATACAATAAAGAGGCACTCCAGAGGTTCCAACTTCAGGTGCTCCATCGGGATTAGTTGGGTCAATTCCATTGAATGTGAGTGCATCAACAGCAGCACTAAATCCTGTTTCTCCATTTTCATATAAATATTTCCATCTCTTATTGGTTTCTTCTGGTGTCCCATGACCAGAGAACAATCTCATAGTCCAATGCCTCCCTCTATACATGTTTGGATACGGACCTCTAGTATATGGTGGTTCTCCTGGAAATCCAATTTTTTCAAAATAATCGCCTTTTACATCCAAAGGCGTGTATAGCGGTTTAATTGGAATTTCAGAATCAGTAACGAATTTCACATCTCTCTCTTTAAATTTCTTATACTTTTCTTCCCATTCCTGTTTTTTTAATTCTAACTTATATAGATAATTTTTGTCAAACACTTAAATATCACACAGTCTTGTTTAATTGAATTAATTAGATATAACATATAGAATTATAATTATTTACTAAAATATTTAATCTTTTAAAATAGTTAAAGTATTATCAAAATTATAGAGAGTTATTTTGAGAGAACAGCTTATACTCTCTATATTTGCATATTTATTAATGGATATGCTGAATAGAATCAAGAAAAACTATTTTTAATGGTTACCTGAATTTTTTGTTATATCTAATAAAGAGATAATATCTAAAACTTTTCTAAATTGATAATTTCTTGTTATTTCTAATTAAAATATTATAGGAACATTTAAAAACTAAGTTCTAGCCTAGATTATAGCTAAATATTAGATTTTTAAAAAAAGGTGATTAATAAATGAGTTTAAAATGTAGTGCATGTGGCAAAATTGTTGAAACTCTCCCGCTTGATTGTGGTTATAGCATTTCATTTAACGAAGAAAAGAATCTATGGGAATGTTATATGGAAAATTGTGGATTCATATCATTTACAGAGTTCCTCTGTGAAAATTGCTGTAAAAATAGAGGAAATAAATAATTAAATTAACTTTTTCCATTTATAGTAGAAAATATTTCTATATTTCTGATTAAAAAATTCTATTCCCTCTTTTATGGGATAACTAATTAAAACCATTGAGTTGCATCTGCGTCTAAAACTAAATCATTCAATGTTGCGGCACCCACTATTTTTACTCCTGGAATAAGATCTACTTTTTCCCACCCTAACATTCTTTTTGAGGCTTCACATACTAAGATTTCAATGCCCATACCTAAAGTTTTGTCAATCATTTCCTTTACACTTGGAAAAGATCCAAGCTTAATCCTCTCTGCTTCTCCAGGTTTCAATATTCTTAATCCTGTACCCAAGTAATATATTGTTGGAGCTAAATCCATTGCCTTAGCAGTTTGTGCTAACACTAATGGAGAATATTGACGTTCTGGATCGTCACTTGTTTGAACATATAAAATTGATTTTTTTTCTTTACTCATGTATTTTCAACTCCAAATTGTAATTAAAATAAAAGCGGTGGTTAATCAATTCTTAAATAAGACTTTCAAAAATGCTTATACGTTTATCTGCTTTCCCCTTAGATTTTCTAATAAAATTTTTCTCTTGAAGCTTTTTCAAGGCATAAGCAACTGTACGTTTAGGAAGAAGAGTTTTGTTCAAAATCTCCCTCTCCTTTAAAGGACCTCTTTGCTTTAATAAATACAGAATAAATTTACTTGATGGAGATAAGGAAAACAAGTCGTTTTTTTCTTCATAACTCGTGATAAAATATAAATCCTCTACTATCATCTAACCACCTATGTTGGAATAATGTAGATACCTATTTAATTGTTCAATTTATAAAAAATAATATTCTTATATAATATTTACCTAATTCGATAAATTTAAACAATCAATTAGGGTTCAGTTTCAACTTAAAACATTATTTGATTTTTAGTTTCAAATTGAATCTCAATTATAAATATAAAAATGTTGTTAATAAAAGGAGTTTTATCAAAAATTGCCACATCCATCACATTTACCATCTAAAAAAGCTTCGCATTCATTACATATGTTTCCACATTTAACTTCTTGACTTTTTTTACTAAAAAGATTCAACGGAAGAAACTCTGGAGTTTTTAAATCAGAGATAAATAATATCTCCGAATGTAGAATGCCATCTTTATTAGTAGGGCCGCAATAGTTTATATATCTGTGTAAGATATCTATATTTTGGCCAATTATGCCCATAATTAGATTATATTGTCCCGTGATTTGAGCCAAAATAAAAACTCTCGGGCAATCAGAATAAGATTTGATGATTTTCTTAACCTCATCATAATTTTTCATTTCTAAAAGGACTAAACAAGCTTTATAATCTAATTCACTAATGTTAATATTTCCTTGAATCTTAAGAATTTTTGAATTTTTCAATTTTCTAATTCGTTTTTTAACGCCTGTATGACTCATAATAGATTGATCTATTTTAGTCACTTTCTCACCAATATTTATTAAATTTTCACGTCCATTATTAAATAGAATATTTATAATTTGCTTATCGATATTATCTAATTTCATAATATAATTAATGTAATTCTTAATATAAAAAAAAAGTGTTAATGAATATAGAAATATCTCCGTTTAATTCAATTAATTAAATTAGATATTTTTAAAAAGCTGCCTAAATAACAAATAAAATGATAAAGATTAGGAAATTAATTTATAGATGCAAAAATTGCATTTAACCTTTTAAATTTAAGAAAACAAAAATTGGAGAAAGGAAAAATTAAATTCAATTTATTACTGAATTCAACCCTTAATGAATTTCTTCATAACTTACTTGTTAATTTTATTATATTGAATTTTTTTTTCTTTTCTCTTTTTTTGATTGAAGATAAATACTTAGGTTTAGTGTTAATTACATGAATTTTTTACCATAAAGACTAACGAAAATGTAATAGATTCAATCACGTCTTAGATTCCCCCCTTAATAAAGCAAAAGTTTATTCTTCCCTCGAATAATTGATATAGATTGAATTAAAATTTTTTTTCTATTTTTTTCATAATTTTAGCAATAAATCTTTACTTAAAGTGAAGTTAAAGAAATTAATTTTACTTTAAATAATGATTCTCCTCAGGATGTATTTTTTGAACAAACTCAGTAAGGAAAATATCACTTTTTTTAAGCTTTTTTTTAATATAACCTAATTCATGAAGTTTGTTTACAAATTCCATTGTTGTATTTATATATTCTTTTGAAAGTGATACACAATATTTTGGTGAAATTTTTAAAACTGATTCTGCATAACTTTTATCAATAATTTCAAAAGATTTAGCAATTTTCTCTGCAGCTAATGATTGTGAAGTTCTGAGTAGATATGAAGCATTTTTATGATACTCAAGAAATTTAATGATTAACTGAGGCTGATTTTTAATGAAATTTAAATGGAAAAAAATACCATAACTTGGATTATTTGGCCATAAATGGTTAGGTTCGATAATTATTTGGGAATCTAGAATTGTGGATGCAAATACTGCTAATGCTGGAGTGCCCACTCCTCCATCTATGACACCTTCTTTCATATCAACAGCAATAAATTCTGCCTGTCCATAATTTCTTATTTCTACTTCCTCTAATAATTTATACTTTTTTAAGTAATAATTCAAAATAACATCATGTATGGATCCCTTACTAGGGACACCAATAACTTTTCCCTTAAATTGAGAGAGTACTTTTTCCATATTATTGTTTAAATCCACCATGTTTTTGTATAGTTTTTTCGCAATCATAATAGTCCCCTCAATGTGACCCCCAGCGACACATTTTATTGGGACTCCTTTATCAATACCGATAATCGCAGGAGGCAATCCCATATAACCAATATCTAATTCCTCATTCTTGAAAGCTTTAACCATAGCTGGTCCTGTCCCAAATAAAATCCAATTGATTTTTCTATTAATTTCTTTTTCCAAATGCTCACTTTCCATTAAAATAAAATTAGTATGATAAGCAGTAGAAAGGTGCCCAATATTCAATTTATCTTTCTTAATAACTATCACTTGATTTGATTATTCGATATTTGTTTTTTACTAGATATAATTTAAATTTTATAATGAAAATAAATAATTACCTAAATTACTAATTATTTAATGAATTTAATTATAATTTAGATCTCTATATGATAATTTAATGATTGATGTAAAAATTGCGTTTTTATCTTTATTAGCAGATATTACAGGTAAAGGTGTTATTGTTCTCTCTATTGATGAGAACTCAAGAATTAAAGATGTAATTAAAAAGTTGAATTTAAAGTTTGGTAAGGAATTTGAGAAAACTATCCTGAATTCTCCAGGTGTATTAAGTAAATATATAATCTTAGGATTAAATGGAAAAGATGTTCGTTCTTTTGATGGATTAGATACTATTATTCATCAAGGAGATGAAATTTCTTTTCTTCCTGCAATAGCAGGTGGGTAAAAAGAAGATTTTTTCAATATATATGAAAAAGTTGCACTTAATTTTTTATTAGAAAATAAAATCCTTTACTTAAAACTCATTTTGAATTTGAAAAATGGAAGAATTTTTAAAATGCTTAAATTGTGGGAAAACCTTAGGTTCTAAGGAAAAAGAGTATTATAATTATTGTGCTGAATGTATTTTAAATCTACAATTCCAAATAACTGAATTAAATCATAATGAAATTGATAGAAATCTCCAAAAAATTTTAGATTTCTTTGTTTCTGATGTCAGTGCTGCTTTTAACAAAGATCCAGCAGCGCATTCTATTTTAGAAGTATTAACCAGTTACCCGGGAATAAAAGCAATTTTAATACATCGCATTGCTCATTTTTTTTGGAAGCTTGGAATGCCTTTTGTTCCAAGATATCTTTCAGAAATCGCAAGAGAAATAAGTGGTATAGAAATTCATCCTGGAGCTGATATTGGAAAAGACTTTTTCATCGATCATGGAGGTGGAGTAGTTATTGGTGAAACTACAAAAATTGGTGATAATGTTACAATTTATCAAGGAGTTGTTTTAGGAGGTACCTTAACAGATCGTTTTAAAAGACATCCTACTGTTGGAAATGATGTGGTTGTAGGAACTGGTGCTAAATTATTAGGACCCATAAAAATTGGAAATAACGTAAAAATCGGAGCAAATTCTGTAGTTATTTCTGATGTTCCAGAAAATTCCGTTGTTGTAGGCGTTCCTGGGAGGATTATCTCTCGCAATGGTCAAAAAATTAATAAAATTGATTTATCCCACGGTGATCTACCCGATCCTCTCGCCATTACGCTCTCAATTATTAATTCAAGAATTGAATATTTAGAAAAAGAATTAAATATCGAAAGAGAAACAAAAGAAAAAACTATTCAGATATACTATCAAAATGGAGATGGGATATAGATCTTAATAAATTATTAATGAGTGAATCTGATTATGGGAAGAGTATATAATAATATTATCGAAACAATTGGTAATACACCATTAGTTAAATTAAATAGAATAACAAAAGAGATTGCACCGGATATATATGTAAAACTTGAGTTCTTTAATCCGGGTTCTAGTGTTAAAGATAGGATTTGTATGTCAATGATTGAGAAAGCTGAACAGGAAAATATTATTAATACAAATACAATCATCGTTGAGCCTACTTCAGGTAATACCGGTATAGGTTTAGCATTAGTTTGTGCTGCCAAGGGTTACAAATTAATTCTTACAATGCCTGACAGTATGTCAATTGAAAGAAGAAAGATTTTAAAAGCATACGGAGCTGAATTAGTATTAACCCCAGGGGCTAAAGGAATGAAAGGAGCTATTGAAAAAGCTGAAGAATTATCTAAAGAAAATGATAAAGTATTCATACCTCAACAATTCAAAAATAAGGCAAATCCTGAAATTCACCGTAAGACAACTGCTGAAGAAATATATAATGATTTGGATGGTAAAATTGATGGGTTTGTAGCAGGAATAGGAACAGGGGGAACAATCACTGGTGTAGGCGAAATACTTAGACAGAGAATTGGAGATCATGTGAAAATATATGCAGTGGAGCCAAAAGATTCTCCAGTATTATCTGGAGGCCAACCTGGGTCCCATAAAATTCAAGGAATAGGTGCTGGATTTGTACCTGATGTATTAAATACTGAAATTTATAGTAAGGTAATTCAAGTCGAGTATAAGGATGCTGTAGAGACTACAAGAAAATTAGCCAAGTTAGAGGGCATTTTTGTAGGAGTCTCTGCTGGAGCAGCAGCATGGGCAGGTATTTACATTATCTCAAAAGAATTTAAGAAAGGTGAAAATATTGTGATAATTTTACCTGATACTGGAGAAAGATATTTATCTATGGATGTATTTGAAGCTTAAAGCTAAAATTTTTGATGACAAAATGAGGGTAGCTTTAAATAAAATAAGTATAGTTATTTGACTTTCAAAAAAGTGATTTTATGTATTCTGAAAAAGTTTTAGAACATTTTAAAAACCCTAAGAATATGGGGGAAATGAAAGATGCTGATGCCGTAGGTATTGTTGGAAATCCAGTATGTGGTGATTTTATGCATATCTATATTAAAATAGAAGATAGTAAGATAAAAGATATTTCATTTCAAACATTTGGATGTGCTGCAGCAATAGCTACATCTTCAATGATTACTGAATTAGCAAAAGGAAAAACTTTAGTGGAAGCTATGAAACTAACTAAAAAGGATGTGGCAGATGCGTTAGATGGTTTACCACCAATCAAAATGCATTGTTCTAACCTTGCTGCTGAAGGATTACATGAAGCTATTAGGAATTACCAAAAAAAAATTAATTCCAAATACACAAATATGCCATTCAATAGCTAGATTTTTATCCATAGGCTTTAGAAATAACTCCTTAATTTTTCTGAAATTAATAAACCCATTTAAATTTTTATTAAAAAGCAAAATTATATTATATGATTTTCTATTTCATCCATACTTGCTTTGTAATTATTTATACCTTTAACTAGCGAATGATAATTCCTGCCATATCTAACTTGACCATAAGGAGTTTGAACATCTGAATATCTTAATGTCAATTTTGCTGCAAAACTCAATATTTCACTATTTAAATTTCCGTGAATAACGGTTATTGGTCCTGGAACATTCTCAACTTCCATAATGATATCTTTTGGATTTTTTAATTTAATTAACTTCTTATTTTCAGATTGATTTCTTCCTACAATTATTTTAGAATCTTTGAATCGAAAGTGCCTCCCAAGTTTTAAAAGATTTATATCTTTCATGTTATAATTTTTGTTATATTCAAGATAATCTTCCATTCTTCTTGTAAATCCACTATCAGTCAACAAACAACCTCCGCACGCATAATATTCATTCAATAAGCCATAATTTCTGGCTATATCAAGTTGAGTCTTTCTACTTCTACCATGTATTCCTAATAATTTTGATCTATTAATCATCCCCTTTTTCTCTAAAATCGTTGGTTCTAATAATAATGCAGATAATGGCCTAAGTAGCTTTCCCTTCATACCAGTTTCTTCTTCAATAATGTTAAGTGCTTTTCTATTTTGAGATTTCGGTCTCTGGTTTAAAACTTCACCAGTAAATATAAAATCTGCTTCAATTTTTTTAGCTATCTTTTTTGCTTTTTTTAAAATATAAATTCGACAATCAATACAAGGATTTAAGTGACGTCCATAACCAAATTTTGGATTATTTACTATTTTTAAATAATCATCTTCTTTTTGACAAAAAAGAATTTCCATACCAAATTTTGAATAAAAAGTTTGCAGGCCACATTCTGAATTTTTATAAGCTTTATCGCATATACAGAAAGGTGATTTGAAATTTAAACCAATGACTTCAATATTTTGTAATTTTAGAATATGAGTTGCTATTAAACTATCTAGTCCCCCCGAGATAAGACCAAGCCCTAGAATTTTATTATTCCTAATTATGTTCACTTAAATCGATTTTAATTCCTTTAGATCCTTTTTAATCTTAATATCCATGTATCTTCCTCAGTATTTATGCGCTTTATTTCTAATACTTCGGCAAGTTTTTGTCTAGTACAACTATCTGGAATATTTTTTAACGCAGGTGTATAATCTAACATAACTTCCAGAATTTCTCCTTCTTTAAGCTTTTCAAGAGCTAATTTGGTATAAACAAAAGTCATAGGACAAACTCTACCTCTTATATCTATACTTTTTACATTTTCAGAGGTTAGACTATTATTTATTGACAGATATTACCCCTCCCATAATCTAATATCTCAACTAAATCGAGAGCATCTTTTTTACATGCTAAACAATCTGGATCCTTATACAAATCAATGAAGTTAAAACTATAGTTTAGAAGATCTACATATAAAATCCTATTAATTATTAAATCTCCAATGTTTAAAATATATTTAATCGCCTCGTTTGCCTCAAGACATCCTATAACCCCTGGAATTAAGCCAATTACTCCTGCTTGAGAACAAGACATTCCTTCATCACCAATGGAAACATCACCAAAAACACATCTGTAGCAAGCAGTTTCCCTTTCAGGGATAACTGTTATTATCTGACCGTGGAACCTTAAGACACCAGCAATAGTAAATGGTATTCCTAAATTGATGCAAGTATCATTAACCAACATTTTTGTCGGAAGATTATCAGAACCTTCTATTACAAAATTAGAGTCTTTCAAGAGCTCTTTTGAGTTAGATGATGTTAATCTTTCATTAATTATTTCAATATTACAATCAGGATTCAACAACTTTAATTTTTGAAAAGCACTATAAGTCTTCTTTCTATGGATATCATTTGTGTAATGAAGTATTTGGCGATGTAAATTCGAAGATTCGACCCTATCGAAATCAATTATTCTTAAATTACCAATACCTGCTGCTGCTAAATAATAGGCTGCGGGGGATCCCAAAGCACCTAAACCAATTAAGGTAATTTTCGAAGATAATAACTTTTCCTGACCAATTCCTCCAACTTCTTTTAAGACAATTTGTCTTGAATACCTTTCAATTTGCTCTTCAGATAATTCCATTATTTAAAATATTCAGTAAATTTCTTGATACAGATATACCTTTAAACTATTTAAAAATAAGTGCAATAATTACAATAAAATTTTTTTCTATACCCTAAATCTGATTAAATTTATTATCCTGTTTGATTTCTAGCTTTAGTTTACATTTATTTATTAATAAGCTATTAAATATGTATGCTTTGTTAAATCAAACGGTTCAATAATGATACCATTATGCTTTTCCTTATCAATATTTAAAGGAATTTTTAAAACAAACTTTTCCTCTTTTAAATAGACATTTTCATAAAATCGATTCATTGATTTATCATAATCAAGAAATTTATTCAGGTTTATTTTTTTTCTTTTATTAATTATTGAATACATTATCAAATCCTTGATTAATTATTTGAAATAAAATCACATAGTTTTAGAGAAAATACCCTAAATAAATTAACGCATTATATCATATCAAACAGTTATAATTTTGTCTTATATGATAGAAAGTATTGATTTTATAAATGAAAAAAACTGTTTATAAATGTAAAAAAACTTATTTTTTAAATTATAGACCATGCATGGAAGGTATAATCAGGATACTTACTCCTATTGACAACTTGTAAATTAAATTTTTTCTCTAAAAAGGGAATCTTTTTATTTTATCTATGGTCTCTGAATCAAATTTAGAAAGAGCATAAGAGGCAACAGGCACAATACACCCACAATTTTCGCATAATAGTGGAGAATTACCCATTACACAAAATTTCCGTTGACCATTAGGGTAATAACTTTTTACACCTCCCCTTTTAAAAATGCAATATGGTACAAACTCTTTTGTAATATATAATTCAAGCATTTTCTTAGAAATTAAAATAAAATCACCATAATCCCTCAAAACTTTTAATATACTCCCAGCTACAGATTTTAATCTTTCTCCCTTTACTAATAAGGGATCATAAGGATATCCTGTATAAATCAAAAAGAATATACCTGATACGCCTGTCTCATAAGCAATTTTTACTACGCTTCCAACTTCTTTATAATTTAACGCTGTTATGGTAGTGGATATTAAAACCCTCTTATCATTTTCAATATTTTCAATTACTTTATGAAAAATATTCGCACCACGAATAGAATTATGCATTTTTTCTCCACCATCCAAACTAACCCAATAAACAGGCTGTTTTTGATGTTTAAACCATGGTAGTTTTAAAATTCCATTTGAAGCGATTTGTACAGAGGGAAAAAGTTTTACGGCTTTATGCAATAAGCCCATTCTAAGAGTAGGCTCTCCTCCTGTTAATGATGCACTTATGATCCCCATATCACTATGATATTTAAAAACTTTAAGCCATTGGTCATCTGTCAACTCTTGTCTACTTTTTGCTGAATTAGACTTCAATTCTTTAGTAGAAGCTATGAAGTAACAATGTTTACATCTTAAATTGCACTGCCATGTTAAATCATAGTTTACACTTAAAGGAATTTTCCTTGATCTGTATTTTAAAAAATAGAATCCCCCTAAGATCCCTTTTCTAATATTTTCTAATGTCAGTAATTTAGGTTTGGGGTTCGAGTTTACCACCTATTTTATTATCAAACATATTAATCAGAAATAATCTATTTTACTTTATTACTTTATTTCAAAAAACATTTAATATAATTGTATTGTAGTTAAGATTATGGATAATAAAGTTGAGGAGTATATAGAAAACCAAAAATCTCCCCAAAAAGAGATTTGCCAAAAATTGAGGGAAATTATATTAAACAAATTCCCTAATATTAAAGAAGAAATGAAATATGGAGTTCCTTATTATGGAAATAAATATTATATTGTTGCTCTAAAAACTCATGTCAATCTGGGTTTCTCAATTACGGATTTAACAAAAAAAGAGTTATCTCTTTTAGAAGGTAAGGGTAAAACAACGAGGCATCTTAAAGTTAATTCCTTTGAAGAAATTGATGAAGGACAAATCTTGAAGTTGTTAAAAATGGTAATGGATAAACAATCTTTATAAAATACTTTTTTTCTTAAGAATTACATTTTGGAGACAAAATATCTGAATTTATTACTCTCATCATTAATTTCCCATGCGTGAAAAAAGTCAAATGGAATTTTACTTTCCCAAAGAATTTCAATATTTTTTACTCCACTGTAAAGATCTGTTAAAAGCGTCTTATCACATGGATATTTTCTATGTGAAGGATAAAGCTCAACAATTTTTTGTTTTTCACATAATTTTATTAATCTAGAAAGAGTATCAAGAACTTGAGGAAAATTTTCTCGTTTAGGTAAAAATTGATCACCATAGTAGGCTACATCACTTGTAAAAAGTTCGCTTTTGCTTGTAAGTAGACATATTGAACCAGGAGAATGTCCTGGACAATGGATAACTTCTATTTCTAATCCTCCTAAATCAAAAATATCCTTATCTTTTAAAGTTTTAATCAATTTTGCTGGAGGAATTAAAAAGTTTTGTTTCGCATAGTGATTAACAATTTCATTAGGAGAATCTTTTAAATATGAAACATCATAAGGTTTCGAAACAATATCAGATTCATTTTCATGAACATAAATTTCTCCAAATTCAACATTTCCTAAAACATGATCCCAATGAGTGTGTGTATTGAAAACTAATAACTTTCTTTTACCAATTAAATCATCCACAACTGGTTTTAAAGGATAAAGTCCACATCCTGTATCAAGTAAAAGAGCAGTGTGAGCTCCTAAAATTAAATACATATTGAGAGGATCGTTAGTATAAACAGGATGGACAATGGATATATTTTCTTGAATTACAAATAAGTAATCCTTATGTTTTGAAGTTTTAAAATACTGTTTATTATTACTCATAGTTCAACTAATGTATAAAGCAGATTTAATTATAATTGTTTATTACATTATTTAATTGCTTAAAATAATATAAATTCATAAGAAAATTTAAGTAAAAAAAATTTAATTTGCTGATATTTATGGATTTTTCGTTAACAGAAAAACAGAAAATGATTAGAGAGAAAACCCGAGAATTTTGCGAGGAATGTATTATCCCTGTAGCTGAGGAATCAGACCAAAAACAGGAATTAGATCCTATTGTTATGGAGAAAATGAAAGAAATGAACTATTTTGGCTCATGTATCCCTGAAGAGTATGGGGGTGCGGGTTTACATAATGATACGATAGCTTTTGCCATAGTTACAGAAGAGATTGGGAGAGTAGATGCTTCTTGGTCTATTACAACTGGAGTTCATTGTAGTGTTTGCACATATCCTATTTATAGGTTTGGCACTGAGGAACAAAAGCAACAATTTCTTATTGATCTTGCTAAAGGTAATAAAATTGGTGCATTTTGTTTAACTGAAGCCAACGCTGGTTCTGATGCTGGAGGTGTCCAATTGACTGCAGAAAAAGATGGTGATGAGTATATTTTGAACGGATCTAAAATATTTGCTACTAATGGAGGAATTGCAGAAACTTTATTAGTTGTTGGTAAAACTGGTGAAAAAGGTGGTAGAAAGGAATTGACAGTGTTTATCGTAGATACAAATACTCCAGGATATTCTGTTGGTGTAAAAGAAGATAAATTAGGTGTCAGAGCATCAAATACTTCAGAACTCGTTTTTGACAATGTAATAGTGCCAGAAGAAAATATTTTAGGTCAAGTAGGTGCAGGATTCAGATTGGGGCTCCAAATTCTGGATTATGGCAGAATTACGATTGCTGCTCAGTGTCTTGGGCTAGCTCAGGGTTGTTTAGAAGCTGCTGTTAAATATGCAAACGAACGAGAACAATTTGGACAAAAAATTGCCAGATTTCAAGGGATTCAATGGAAGATTGCTGATATGACTACAGCTGTAGAATCATCGCGATTACTTACTTATAAAGCAGCGTGGATGTGTGATCAAGGTATGGATTATGGATTAACAGCATCAATGGCGAAATTAGTTGCTTCTGAAGCAGGAATGATGGCAGCACATCAAGCAGTGCAGATCCATGGTGGATATGGTTTAATGAAAGCTTACCCTGTTGAAAGAATGTTTCGAGATGCGAAGATGGGTGAGATTTATGAAGGTACAAGTGAAATCCAAAGAATGGTTATAGCAAATCACATGTTAAGACAAAAATATTAATTTTGAATTTTTTATATTCTTTTATTTATTAGTTTTATATCTTTCTTAGCACACCAAATTGAGATTTCAAATTTATGCTATTCAAGGTAAATGGTATTAATATTAATGAATTTTTCATTGAAATTAGATGCTGAATTTATCTTTCCATTCCAATTTCACAGAAAATTGGGACACAATTCATTTTATTAATGATACATTGGAATACTATAAACCCAAATGAGGATAAATATATAATATAATATATTGTAATATTAATAACAAAACTTCAGAAGTGAATCATTTTATAACTATCCTTAAAAACCCAAATCAGACTGAAATTGAATATGCAATTGAATTCAATCTTTATGAATTTTTTAGATCGATGGTACATAGTGATCTTAAAGATAACCTATATGAAGAGTCTGAGGGGTTCTCCAGATTCTCAACGGGTGTCTCATTTTTTTTCTTTAATGGGGTAATAGATAATCATATTTCCTCAGAAAATATCACGAAAACAATAAAGGAAAACATTACTTTCTTTGAAAAGAGACAAGTACCCTTTCTCTGGGTACTTGGCCCATCAAGTACTCCTAAAAATATGGGAGAACTATTAATTAAAAATGGATTCATCGTTGATAAACTTCAGGGTATGGCTTATAACCTAAAAATGATGAACACAGAAAGAGAACTTTTAAATAAAGTAAAGATAGTGAAGGTTGAAAGTATGGATAATCTAAAAGTGTGGAATAACATAATTTTAACGGGTTTTGATTTTCCAGAAGAAGTACGACCTAATTTCTTTTTCGAAGCGTTCTTATTTATACTTTTGAACAATAGAGCCTCTGCAAGTGCATTCTTAGCATATTATGATGGAAATCCTGTCGCTTCTTCATTAGTATTATATAAAGCAGGTGTTGCAGGTATTCATATGGTTACTACATTAGAAGAAGCACGTAGGAAAGGGATTGGTACTGCTATAACTCTTGGCTCCCTAAGCGAGGCTAAGAAATTAGGATATGAGATTGCAATTCTTCACTCAACTGAGATGGGTTTAAATATGTATAAATGGATGGGTTTTAAGGAATATTGCCCGATAGAATTGTTTATATGGCAACTTGACTCGAAGGACTAATCTTTTCATTAAATTTTTATTGAAATCAGACTCTGAATTTACCTTTTCAGCGAAGATTACTGAATTATAGCCCATCTTTATGCACTTGCTTACATCTTTCTCAATAGTAATAGAAATATTTACCCTCACGGTATCCTCGGTGTACATCGTCACGAGAATACAACTTATCTAATCCATCTCCGATTTGCTCTGGAGTTGTTCCATTGAATTCCTGAGGCATACCCAATTTATCTTTTCTTTTCCAAATTGCATCAGGAGTGAAAGCACTTCCTTGATTGTTGACCAGAAATTCGAATAAATAATACTCAAAGTCAGAAGGTTTTAATCGGGATTCATAATTAATTTCATACTTACTTAATTCATGAGTTTTTAATAGGGTTTTTTCTATTAGGTCAAAAATCATGGCTCTTCTACAACGGAAATCTTGCTTATTTTCTTGTTTATCTCTTGTTGAAGCAATCGTGAATCTGATCTCTTTCAAGCCTGATTCATACAGAGGATAAAGAGGTATGGAATAAGTTAAAGTAGACGTTCTTTCTATGTTAAATGCCTTAATAATGGGCAGATTACAATTAAAATTTTGCAGCATCTCTTTTGAAAGTGTCTTTGCAAGCTCATTCTCTATTAAATCTTCAAACGAGTGTATTTCTCGTTCAACATCAGATTTTACTATTGATGACAATGCGCCTGTTCCAATAGGTCCGGCCAATAGTCCGGCTGCAATAATTGCAGCTGTCTGCTTTCCAGTAAATTTTGATCTCACTTCTTTAGTAAACCCAATCCCAGCAATCCTTAAATTTGTAAGGAGTAATTTTCCTTCAAAAACTTTGTTACCCCAATTTGCCTTCCCCTTAAAAGAGGCCACTAGATGTTCTCGTTCATTATTTTCGAAATATGAATTATCCTGCTCGCTTTCTATCAGAACTCTGCTCCCTTCTTGGTCGATATGAGGAGTACCACACTCAGGACAGATATTCCAGTCATCGAGTATTTCCTTTCCACAATTTGTACAATATTTGCTCATTTTTTTCTACACAAAATTTTTACCACTTGATTATATGACTCCTGATTTAATAAAGATTCGTATCTATAATTATATTTTAATTCACTAAATTCACTGAATTTACCTTTCCATATCAAAAGAAATTCATGTGTTCAAGTTTCACAATTATTAAGGTTCTGCTTGAGATTCTTGAATTCTTATAATTTCTTAATTTTTTAGAAATAGGTTTTTATTCTTTAATATCAATATTTTTTATCAATTCTTCAAATTCTTTCTTTAAAAGAAAACCCTTATAGGATAAAGTTTCCTTAATTTCTTCTAATATATTGTCTAAATTTGAAAAACTTAATTTTTTAATTTGAGATTCTATCTGGTTGAATTTTTCCTTTAGCGTTTTATTTTCTAAATTAAAATTGGATACTTCATGTTCTTTTGATATAACGTTATTTCTTATTTCTTCAATCTCTTTATCAATAAAAGCTAATTTTAATTTTGATTTTTCTAAAATAATTTCTAACTTTTTAATTTCTTCTTCTACATATCCTAATTTTGCCTTTATTTCTCTAGATTTGTTTCTATGTTCCCCCAATGATGTTATTAATTCACTTATCAGTTGATTTTGTTGTTTGATTTCTATCTCTTTTTTGTTCAGTTCTTTCTCTAAATTGGTAATTATTCCATTAATATCCTCGGATTTAACAGGCCAATCGAACATTTGAATATGGTATTTAATATTTCTATTAAGAATTAGTATAAACAATCCTAAAAAAATTTAATCCTATATGTAAAAACTTCAAATTTTTCTCATTTTCATAACTTTCTTTTTTTTAAAGATGGAATTAAGAAATAAATTTTGATTATTAGAATAAGTTAAAGGAATAACATCTGAAATAACTTCTTTTTTAAGTATTTGATGGGTTTTCTCTTCCACATTTGAAACAATTTTATGGACTGTAATTATTGGAATGGTAGGGGTTATTAAACAATAGTAACAAAAGCAACGTCTCCTTGTAATGTCTAAAATTTCCAATAATTTTTCTACACTTGCATCACTATCAACAGTTAATTCAATTTGATAATTATCAATCATAGGAATATAATCTTCAATCCCAAAACCAGTTGTTAAGTCGATATATTGTTTTACCTTTATTTTCATGCTTCTTAACTCAATTCCCTCAATTGCAGCCCATTTAGCAAATGCAGCGGAAAAGTTTCCAGCAAGACCTGCCATACAAAGATGGACCGGGTGAAATGAAGTTCCTCCGCCCCCTAATATTGTTGTTTCATCTGTTTGGATAAGTATGTCTCCTGCCCTTTCAGTTGGTAAAGTTGTTTGATATTGGGGACCATATTCCACGTCTAATCTCCATGTACCTTCAACATCTAAAACTTTCTTACATAAGGAACGATTTTGAGAATACTTTCCTTGAATATCTTTAAATCCTTTCACGTTTATCCGGTTTAGGATGTAATTATCAGACTCAGGATTTCTAACCTCTAAACTTTTAGTTCTACCTTCAAGACCAGAATACTCTTTATTTAAAAGTATAGTTGGAAAGACAGCTGTTGCGGCACAATAATAGCAAAAGCAGCGTAGTTTGGTGAGTTCTACTATTTCACGGAGTTTTTCCATATTAGTATCACTTTCAATAAATAAATCTAAATGATAACTATCTATCATTGGGACATAATCCTCAATTCCAAAACTACTTGTTAAATCAATATTTGCTTTTGCTCTTATTTTTAAAGTTTTTAATTCTATTCCCTGCATTGCTGCCCATTTTGCGAAAGCTGCGGTAAAACAACCCCCAAACCCTGCCATACATAAAGAAATTGGGTGAATTGCAGTACCCCCTCCACCTAATAAGGTCGTTTCATCAGTTTGTACGAGTATTGCCCCTGCTTTTTCAGTTCGTAATTGTGTCTCGAATTGTGGTCCATATTGAACTCCTAATCGCCATATGCCTTCAATTTCTAAGTACTTTTTACAAAGAGATCGATCTTCTGTATACTTTCTCTTTATTGCTTTAAAACCTTCTAAATTTATCCTATTAAGAACGTTTTTCCTTTGACGAGATGCTTTACTCTCATAATAAAGCATTTTTTCTTCAAGTTTTCTCAATATTTCATTGAAGCCTTCTTTATCTGCCTGATTATCCATGTTCTATCGTTCTTTTCTACTTTATAATATTCGAATTGAATTTAATTCAATTATTAGTTTTTTTAATTATTGATAAAAATACTATTTTTTATAATTAACGAGTTTATGATTTTTATACTAAAAAAATCTTAGAAGTTAAATTAAAACTTTTTTATTATTAGCTTTTAATTGTTAAAAAGAGAGATAATTAAGTAGAAATTTTTTTTTTATATTTCTTCTCCCTTTTCTAATTTTTCATATTCTTTATCAGATAAAAAACCTTTTTGAGCTAAAATTTCCTTGATTTTATTTAATAAAATCTCAAATTTAGAGCCATTTATTTCTTGAGTTTCCTTCTCCTTTTTGGAAATTAACTCTTTTAAATCAGTGTTATTTGAACTTAAATTTGATAGTTCTTCATCAAGTTCTTTTATTCTATTTAGTAGTTCTTCCTTTTCTGCTATTAATGAGGATAATTTTGTATTAGAAGATATTAATTCTTCTTCTAAATCTGATATCTTTTGTGTTGCAAAATCTAATTTAGCTTCTATCTCATTAAGATTATTCATAGATATTTCTAAATCTTTATTTAAACTTTCTATTTTTTCGTTTTTTTGTTTTAATTCGATTTCTTTTTGAGATATTAGTTTTTCAAAATCCTCTATTATCTCATCTGGTTCCCTTTTTACGTAAGGCCAATCATCTGACATTTTATTATTGTATTTTGATTAATGAATAATTGATTTTGATTAAATCAATATTTTGATTAATGAATAATTGATTTTGATTAATGATTAATGAATAATCATTAATATGATTATTATAAATTCTTCTTATAAATATATCTAAATTAATACTAGTAAATAGTTCTTGAATTAACCATATTCTTTTAGTGAATCTTGAATAACATCTTCAAAGCAAAGAAATGGTTTAATGTTACAATCCCAATTATTAAATATCTCTGGAGGATAGGCATTAAAGAATTTTTCTATTACTTTATCTAATTCTTTTACGATCTTTTTTTCTTTTTTTTTTTCTGAATGATCAGTTACAAATAAAATGTCATTCTTCTTTTTAAGAAAAATTGTTTTATCACTAATTACAAAATTTGAGATAATATCTTCAAATAATCCTGTTTCTGCAAAAGTATTAAGCGATGAAATAATTGCTCCAAAAAGTTGTTCATCAATAATTGGTTCATATTTACGATGAAATATAACTGATCCTGTATTTGTCAGAATCCAGATATTTTGTAATATTTTTCCCATAATTAAAATCGTTGTTAGAATTTCAAATTAAACTAACTATTTACTCTATTTAATGAGTGTTATTTCACACTTTTAAATAATTTCATTTATATAAAGTTTTTTAAATATTAATTAATTCTTCAGATAGGGAAACTGTATTACTTTTTTCATCGACTTTTAAGAGTTCTTTTACTTCCATTTGCTTAATAGTTCTTACAGCTAAAATTGGGGGTAAATCAATGTGTTTTTTTAATTCATCTAAATTACAATATTGTTTTTCTATTAACATTGTAATTATATCTAACTCAGGGATTTTCTCATCAGAATTTTCAATTAAAAACAAAGAAAAGAAATCATTTCTCTTAAATTCATTAAATTGCTTTTCCACTTCTTCAAGCTTTTTTGACCATTGATCTTTAATTTCTTTAATTTTATTTAAACCCATTTGGTCAAATTCCTTTAAATTCTTTTCATTTTTTATTTTAAATTCATCCAATTCTTTAGAATGAGCCGATAATGCATTTCTATGCTTTTCTTCATTGTCTCTTCTTTTTTGCTCTAAAGCTTCCTTCTCTGATTCTTTTGCAGACAAAGTTGATTCCACAGTTTTTAATTTTAATTTAATACTTTCTAAGTCCTCTTTACAATCACTCAAATTTTTATCAATTTTATTATAAGAATCTTTTAGGGTATTAATTTCTGATTTTAATTCATCAGTTCTATTCTGTGAATCCTGAAAATTCCTATTAATATCTTCATATTGAATTTGTAGCTTGAATAATTCTGAATCCAGATCCCGAAGCTCATCTTCTAATTTTTCATTTTCACTTTTCTCATCTTTCAATCTGATTAAGATACCCTTTAAGTTTTCAATGATCTTCTGACTATTATCTTGAAAAGATTGATTGGCTTCTCCACTGCTTGAGATTAAGAACAATTGCTTAATTATCTTCTCTGAAAATTGTTCAATTAAATCAAGATTTATGCTCATCGCTTAAATTCAACCTCTTTCTGTAAGGTTATTAATCCATTTTTCTCATTAAAATTAACAGGTCCTCCCTCAGCTATCATCTTTTTTATTATCTTTTCTGCTTTTTGAGGATCATAATTTAACGTTTGGCAAATGAAACTTAGTTCCATGGGTTTATCTTTTTCTAAGGCACTAATAAAATTAAATAACTCTGAATTAATCATTCTATTTCTTATTAATAGATTTATAGCTTTAGTTTTAACTTTAAATGGTTTAAAACCCTCTAGGCATTTTTTATATTCTTGTTCGTTTTCAACTTCTATTTCCTTTATTTTACTATTCAGTTCTTCTTCTTTTTTTGTTAAGATTTGATTATAACCTAATTTTAAAGCATTTATTTCTTGAATAATCTTTTCTTCTGCTTTTGATATATCTTGGGTTTTTTCTTCCACTTTCTTCCAAGAATTATTGAGTTCTGATTTTAAATCTTCAATAAGTTGTTCTTTTTTGTCATATTCTCCTTTAAATTTCTCTTTTTCAGATTGAATCTCTTCTAATTCCTTCTTCTTTATTTCTAAATTCTTTTGAATTTCTTCTTGTCTTTTGGATAATTCACTGACCTCTGAATCAACTTTCGGAATATCTTGGTTTAGTTGAAAGATTTTTACTTTTAAAGATTCAATATTATCTTTATTTGATTTGATTTTTTCAATATTACTATTTTTTTCTCTATTAAAACTTTCTATCGCATCAAATATTTCATTTGGTTCTGCATCTAAACTAAGCTTATCATCTTTGATTGAATCATTAATTTTTTTTATAAATAAAAATACTTTTTGCAAATTTGGAATTAAGTCAATAATTTGAGACATCTTTTTTCCAGCTCAAGATTTGATTAAACTTTCTAATAATATAGAAAAGTGCGATTATTAAAATCTTCTGATTCAAAAAGGATTAAACTAGATGATTAAGTGATTAGGCATTTATATTAAAAAATAAAACAATAAAAATTTGTATATTTACTACAAAAAAATTAGACATTTAATTTCCACGTAGAATAATCTTCAAATAATATACCTAAGTTACTGATACGATAGAAAATTTTTCCTTTTTCTGTTTCACCTATCAAAAATCTTGCCTTACCCAGATTTCTGATACCTCTCATAATCCTAATTATTCTCATATGCGGCATATAAAAGGGAAATATCCTTTTTGTTATTCCAATCTCATCAGGAGTCATCCAACCTTTATTTTCATCTTTATAAAGGTATAAGGTATGGATAATTTTTATTTGATCTTCATTTAATTGATGATGAATTTCATCAAAATTAGTTTTTTCTTTTATATAGCGTTGAGGGAGTTCTTCTTGGTTATATAATAAATTTTCATCAATCGATTCCATATTGAAAATATCAGTTAGCAAAGTGGAAATGTTATAGGTATTTTCATTCTCACTCCAAAAGTTTAAATCTTTATCTAAGCTAAAATTAATTTTATTTTGGGTACAGCCTCCGTAGTAAAAACAAAATAGTATTTTTTCATCTGGCAAAGAACCTAATCTGTAAATAAAACCCATCAATTCTAATCTAGATATTAGATCTTTACTTTTAATCGTATTGTCATCGATGATAAAGAAACCATTAGGTTTTCCTTTAAAATCTTCTTTCATAACCCTAATTAATTTATCAATAAGATACTTGTCATGAATAATATCATGTTCAGAAAAATAATAGTTTGATTTTGATTCTTTTAAAAGTGAACTGAAATAATCTTTATAGAGAAACTCCCTATAAACAAATTCAGATGCTTCTATAATTCTATTAATTGATAGTTTACTTTTCATTTTTAAGGACATAATGCATTTAGGATGACTTAGAATTAATCCAATTAGCCTTGGAACATTCATAGACATAAAAAACAGATGTTTAAAAAAAGAAGATACATCATCGAAAAGGATATTTAACGTTTTAACATCTCTAAAAATATCAGCTAATTCAGAATTAAGGCTTTTAAATACTAATTGGATTGATGCATCAATACCTCTCTGAATTCTTCTCTCATAAGGCTCATCTGAACATAACTTGCAATAATCTAATTCTATAGTTTGATAATCTTGTTGTTTTTTCAAAGAACCTGTGTAATAGAGTTCAGGATAACACGCAATACAAAAGCATAAATCACTAACATCTTTAAATAAAGGTTCAACAAAACTTTCAATAATTATTTTCTGGTTAATAATTGAAATTTCTGAAAAATCATCTATAAAAAAATGAATATAATTTAATGGAAATTCTTTAATTAATTTTAAATCATTAAAAAGTTCTTTAAAACCGTTAATATCGAATAAATTTTTAAAAATAGTTGATAGTCCTTCATATTTCCCCGATTCTAATAATAATTTATTGTTATCACTAAAGTAAGAGATCTCTTCTATACTCCTTTTTAAGATAGCATAATAATCTCTTAATTCTTCGGCATTAACCTTTGAAATAGGTAGATTTCTGTTTACTAAGTTATCTATCTGCTTATTAATCAGATCTTCAATTTTAAGAAACATTGAATCACTTATAACACCCAATCCTCTCAACTCATCATAAGTATTTTCGACTTGTCGTATTAATTCTATATTTAAATTTCTAATTAAATAAACGAGATCTTCAATATCATCTCCTTTTAACGAAATTTTATCAAGGACGTTTAAGAATAAATTTTTAATTTCAATATATATAGGTAGAACCATTTTTTCTTGTTTTAAATAATCCAAATCTTTTTTTATGAAAAAGGATTCAAGACACTCTGTTCTTGCTCTTTTTAAAATAGTAGTTTTACCAGTGCCTCTCCTACCGATTACGTAGTTTACTTTTCTTTCTTTTATAGTTTGGAAAAGGGCTTTAATGCAAATATCGTCAGGAATGAGTTGGACATAAGCTTTCTTTTGTTTTAATATCTCATCATAGCTTTCTCTTTCAAGGTTATTGTATCTTGCTAAATCTTTAAAAACTTTAATAACTTTTTCAATATCTGCATCTTTTAAGTTATCTAATGACATTAAATTCACTTTATATTAAGAAAAATTATAATATTTTACTAATTTATCTGATTAAAGGATTCTAAATATAAGTAATAATAAATAGTTTAACAATTGCTTCTTTAAAAAAAATATTAATTATCAAAAAATTAAAAAAGTTAAAGAAATATTTCTATTTTTATTAAATTTATCCCGCTTTATCTCAAGAGTTATAAATCTGCCATTTTAAAATATAGATCTACTTTATCCTTAAATTTATCAAAAAAAGAAACATCACCATCCCAATTATTAATATCTTCAAGACTGAACATATCATCAAAAATATCTGCTATAATTTTGGTAATTTTTTGAATTTTCTTATCTTTTACCTCCAATGGGGATTTACAGACAAGGATAACTTCATTTTGAATACATGTAGTAAACGTATATTTATCATTTCCTACATTTAATGACCTTAATTGCCCTTTTGAAACTTCTTTAACAAAAACTTTTATAGCAGAAATAAAGCTACCTAACATAGATTTATCTACACCGCCAATTCTGGCAAAATCAACAATAGGAATGCCGTCTTTCGAAAAAATCCAAATCTCGTCGAGGGTTGATGACATTTTTTTACAACTTTATTTATTTTTCTTTTTTTGAAACTGGTTCTCGAAGAATAGTTTTATATGTTTTAAAACTAAGATTTATCACAATTAATACAAATAACGCCCCAAAAATATATACAATAGCAGTCATAACAGCAATAATTTCCGGCATATTTAATGCTAAGAATACAATGTTAAAAACATAGCCAAAAAGAAATAGAACTATTAACAATTGTATTATTATCCATTTCTGATTAATCTTAGACCCAGGGAACAATCCTTTTATTTTTGTAATAATGAATAAACCAATTACAAAAAAAGCTGCTCCACCGATAGAACATATAAAACTAAAAATATAGACAATCTCATCCATTGAATATCTACCTTTATTTAGATTTTTTTTGTGTTTTAATTATTTAATTAATCTTTTATATAAATTTAAAATTTTTTTATCTATAATTTTGAAAACAAGGCAACTATTTCAAAAGATATAATATTGAATTATTACCTTGATCAAAATTTACTAAATACGACTCTTTAAAAATTCAATTTTTTTCTTCAAAATTCTTGATTTTTTAGATTTGTCTAGTCCTAAATTATTCAATATCTCCAATGATTGAATGGTATATTTAAGTGAATTTGAATAATCATATGTTGCATAATATACTCCAGCAATATTATTAAATAAATCTGCTTTATATTCAAGATTATCCATTTCCTCCACTAACTCTAACGCATGTTCAAAATAATTCATAGATTCGTGAAAATTTTCTAATAAGTAATAGGCTTTTCCTATATTATTAAGTTGAACAGCTTTAAGTTCTAAATTATTTAATAACTCAGAAACTTGAAGTGCATCTCTGAAATTCTCTAAAGCTTTGAAATACTTTTTTTGATCATAATGTATATTTCCAATTTTATCGAGGAACCACACTTCTTCATCTAAATGCCCAATTTGTTCATTTAATTGATGGCCGATGTCTAACAATTTTAAAGCTTGAGTATAGTTTTCTAATTTATAATAACAAGTTCCTAAATTATTAAGACTAACAGTTCTGCTGTTCAAATCATTTATTTGGTTCAAAATTCTGTATGATAACTCAAAAAATTTCAAGGCTTCAGTAAAATCTTCACATTTAAAATAGATAACTGCAATATTGTTAAGGTAAACCGCTTTATTGTCTAGATCTCCTAATTTTTCGGCAATTTCTATTGCTTCCTTATATTTTTCGAGCGCACTTTTATATTCTTCCTCATTTTCGTAGATTTCTAAAATCTCATTAATAAAGATTATCTGTCCTGGTAAATCGTTTAATTCTTTACAATATTCAAAACCTTTTTCAAAAAGAAACATTGATTCATCAAACTTTTTTTGAGTTTTATAGATTTCTCCGATTTCATACAAATAAAGGCATTTTTTTTCTATATTATCTATATCATTGGAAAGGTTAAGTGCTTGGTTATACCACTTTAAAGCCTCAAAAAGGTTGTTTTGCATTTTATATAGTTTGCCAATATTACTAATACATAAGATTTCTTTCTCAATATCATTTAAACTTGTTGATAGATTATAAGCTTCTTTAAATTTCTCTAAAGCTTCTATATGATTTCTCTGATCAAGATAAAGCTTACCTATATTATTTAGAACAGAGATTTTTAGTAAATTATCATTTTCTCGATCTGAAATGATTAAAATTTCTTCAAATTTTTTTAAAGCTTTGCCATATTTTTTTTGTTTTAAATATACACTGCCAATATTATCTAAAGCTGAAGTTTTTATTGTATAATCATCGAGTTTAGTATTAAAGTTTAATATCTCATTAAATTTCTCCAATGCTTTAGAAAATTCCTTTCGACTAACATAAAGCTCTCCTATTTCATTTAATATTTCTATTTTATTTCTAATATTGCCAAGTTTAATTTCTATTAGAAGAGCCTCCTCAAATCTTTCTAATGATTTTCCAAAAATTTGTTGTTTCTTATATAAAGTTCCTAGCTTGAATAAAATATCAACAACTTCCCTTAAATTTTTCAACTCTTTATAAATTTCTAACTCTTTTTCATAGAATTTCACTGCTTCTGGGTATTTCTTTAGTTTTTCTTGGATTGCTCCCATTTTAGAAAGAAAGAGTACTTCTTTAGATAAATCATTGACATTTTTTATTAACTGAACTCCCTTTGAATAATATTCAATCGCTTTTTCAAAAATACCACGCTTTTCCCAAATTGAGCCTATATCAAAAAAAATATCGATTTTCTGAGTGTCTTTAATAGACTCCGTAGCAATATCTAAAAGCTCCTCTGCACATCTTAATGCCTCATCAAGCATATTATAACTAATAAATATCTTAAAAGAAATTACTTTTTTCATGATATAATCTGGTGAATCAAGGTTGAATCGCATCCAATTTTTTATATCTGCAGAAAATCCATTTAGTTCTATACCTTGTTCAAGAGTGAAAAAATTTTTAAAAAATTTAGAAGTATTTACATTAATTCTGTAAATTTTCGTAGTTTGATGGTAATTTTTAATCTCTAATAGAATTTTATCAATTCTATCAGGTTCTATGGTAAGATCATTTGAATCTTTATCTATTTCGTATACTTCACTTTCATGTTCATCTAATATATGGTTTATCCAGAATATATTATTTAAACTATCAACATCTCTTAACATTGGGAGAATATCAAAATCATTTTTCCCTGAATAACCTATAATAATCAACGAACTTCCATTTAATATGTTATTTAAAAGTGGTTGTTTATATGGTTCCAATTGGAAAAGTGATATTCTTTTTTCATTTTCACCTATTTTTTGAATAGTATTAATTAAGGATGTAGTTGTATTTTCGTCAGTGATAATATTTTTAATAGAACCATGTAATTTGTATAGAAAGAGCTTTTTTTTTTTTAATACTTCATCATAATTCTCATTTTGTTTATAGTCTTTTTCTGTAATGATTGGCACTATTTTCTTTTTAGAGACATGAGATTTCAATAATGATTCTTCAATTAAACAATCAAAGTTCGTAGTCATGACATATTGACCATTCTTAATCATATCAGCAAGAAAAAAATGCAAATAATTGGGTTTTATATCAATTCCATATATATTGTATATTTTGAGTATAGGATCGAAATGAGTACAAATAATTTTAAGCAAAGTTTCAAGAGTCAGTTCTGGAATGCTTAATATTTTTTGAATTTCAAAATCCTCACACAGAAATTTAACAATATACTGAATCATTTCCTGTCCGTCAGGTAAATAAGATGGTGCTTCAACAGAACAACCAGCACCAGCAAGAAATACTACTTTTTCATCATTACCTAACAAATGAGTAATTTTATGGATAACTTCATTCATTTTTACTGCGATGATATCAGATTTTATAAATAATAAAATTCTTTCTATAAATAATTTTCTTCAATAGAGTTCCATTTTGTTGCTATACAATTGTACAAATTTTATTAAATTCTTACGAATTTTTTGTAAAATTATATAAGAACGTACCTCTATGAAAAAATATACGGTTTAAATTTGTTTAATTATTTTCTAGTAGTAAATGATTCTTTTTATGTGACTATTATTGAAAATTTTTGTTTGTATAAAGCAAGTTCCTGGAGTTTCTGAAGTAAAAATTGATGCTAAAACAAATACATTAATACGATCTGGAATCCCTTCAATTATAAACCCATCTGATAAACATGCAATTGAACTAGGACTAACTATCAAAGAAAAGCATGGAGGGGAAGTTATTGCTATAAGCATGGGACCTCCTCAAGCAGAACAAGCTTTACGTGAAGCATTATCTATGGGTGTTGACAAATCTTATCTTTTAACTGATAGAGCATTTGCGGGAGCCGACACTTTAGCCACATCCCATACATTGGCTCTTGCAATTAAAAAATTATTGAAGGAATTAAAAAAAGGAGAATCTTATTTAGTTATCTGTGGAACCCAAGCAATTGATGGAGATACTGCACAAGTTGGCCCTGAATTAGCAGAAGAACTGGGTATACCTCAAATAACATATGTTTTAAATTTTGATTTAAAAGAAGACAAAATTATAGTAGAAAGAGTTTTTAGAGTTGAAGAAGTGGTTATAATTGAAACTAAATTACCTGCCTTAATTTCAGTTCTCAAAGAAATAAATAATCCGAGAAATCCTGGAATAAAAGGGATTGTTGATGCTTATGAGAAAAAGAAAGTAATATTTTGGAATTCTGATGATTTGAAAGCTGATAAAGCTGAAGTTGGATTAAATGGGTCTATGACAGAGGTGTGGAAGATATTTATCCCCGTAAGAAAAGGAGAACACATCAAGCTTACGGGAACAGTTGAGGAGATGTCAAATGAATTAGTAAAAAATTTGAAAGAAGATAAAGTGATTTAGGAGGAGATCCGGATTAGCATAATTATTGAAGATGATTTATGTACTGGTTGCGGTAATTGTGTAGTAAATTGCCCTTATGGGGGAATTGAGATAATTAATGATGTCGCAGTAGTCATTACTAGTGAGTGTAACTTGTGTGGAGCTTGTGTAGATCTCTGTCCTGTTGAAGCTATTTTATTAGAACGTAAAAAATATTTAGATAAGGTTGATAAAAGTCAGTATAAAGGTATATGGGTTGTTGCAGAGCATTATAAAAAAGAAATTCATAAAGTTGCTTACCAATTATTAACAAAAGGAAGAGAACTCGCAGATATTTTAAACGTAAATTTGACTCTGGTAGTGTTAGGAGATAAATTAGATGCTATTCTAGATGAATTTGGACAATATGGTGCTGATGAAGTCATTTATATAAAGTCTACATTGTTGAAAGATTATTATTCTGATTTATATGTAAAAACTTTAACAGACTTAATTTCGGAACGGAAACCAGAGATTGTTTTAATAGGCGCTACACCAACTGGTAGAGATTTTGCCCCCCGAGTTGCAAAAAGATTAAATGCGGGTCTTACAGCAGATTGCACAGGACTAGACATTGAAAAAGAAACCAGAAACCTAATGCAAACTCGTCCAACATTTGGTGGAAATATCATGGCAACGATTCGAACACCCACAAGTAGACCACAAATGGCAACTGTCAGACCGGGGATCTTTAAAGCAGTCATAAGTGAAAAGAAGAAAATAAAAATAACAAAATTAGAGAAAGCATATAAAGAAATCGATTCTGTTGCTAAAATTGTAAAAGTAATTAGCAAAGAAAGAAAAAAAGTTAATTTAGAAGAGGCAGAAATAATAGTAGCTGGAGGGAGAGGTGTTGGCTCAAAAAAGGATTTCAATTTAATCGAAAAATTAGCAGAAGTTCTTGGGGCCGAAATGGGTGGTTCAAGAGTAACTGTAGAATTAAATTGGCTCGAGCAAGATAGACAGGTTGGACAAACTGGAAAGACTGTTTCACCAAATCTCTATATAGCATGTGGAATTTCTGGTGCGATACAACATCTGGTTGGAATGCAAAACTCTAGAATAATCGTTGCAATTAACAAAGATGTAAATGCTCCAATCTTTAATGTTGCGCACTATGGAATTGTCGGGGACCTTCATGAAGTTATTCCAGTATTAATTGAAAAAATAAAAAAAGTTAAGCTAGAAGAATAAATTCCCTCTTTCAATTTGACAAATATTAACTTTACCTTTTGATTTTTTATATTAAATTAAGTAAATTTAATATAGATATATTTTAAAAAAGAAAAAAAGTTGTAATGGAATGATTTTGAGCCAATAATTAGTGGAGGAATAAATTATGGCAAATTTAAAACATTCCACTACATTGATAGAAAAAACTTTTTTTCTACAATATTCACAATAGTGACCCAACTATAAAAAGTTTTCGTCGATTTTATAAACGTTCTGTTTAAATATTTGATAAATTTACTTCTTATAAAAGTATTCGAAATACTATATCTACTATTTTAGAATCATGTTGCTATTTTTTTATAGAAAAGCTAAGATGGCTCATAAATTTAATTTAAAAAAAAAATTTTTCTCAAATTTCATAGGATATTTTGTACTTTTTTTGAAAAATATAATCCCAAGTCGAACACAAATTTTTTAATATTGAAGTAACCTACCACTACAAAATATATTTTTATTAAGAACTTAATAAGCATAAAATCAAAATTTCCCATTTTGATTCATTGGAAATCTAAAGTAAATTAACTAGATTTTAAAACGCTCAATAATTTTTGATATAATATGTATAAATGGTGATTCATTGGGAAAAATAATTTCTAAAATCTTAATAGATTTAAGTTAAAGCTATATAAGCGTATTATAATTATGAATATTTCAAATTAATTGAAAATATTTAAATTAATGGGAGCTTCTACCCATTATATTTATTCATAAATAATCCCTCTAATTTTTTTTAGTCAAAATTTTGAAGCCCTTATAAGCTACGCAAAAGAAAAAAAAGTTCCAGTTTTCTTTACACCCCGTGAAGCTGCATTTTCAGCAAAAGTTTTAATTGAAAGATTGAAATATTTATCGAAAATATAAAAAGCTTTAAAAATTTTTATCAATTTCGTTCTAAATCATACTTTTCTTTTGCAAATAGCGCTGCTCCTATAGCTCCAATGTGTTGTGGATTTGGTGGAATCAAAATATCCACTTTTATTTCTCTTTTTAGAATGTCTCTTATTACAGTATTATGGGCTATAACACCTCCAGTAAGGACTATTGTGCCCTCTAATTCTGCCATCTCAATGATTCTCCTTATTACAGAGTCAAATGCACTCTTAATCAAATCCTCTACCTTTTCTCCAGCTTTTATACGGGTAAGAATTTCTGTTTTAGCAAAAACAGTACAAAAGCTTGCAAGAGGAACATTTGATGTGGATTTAGCAGCTATACTATTTAACTCTGTAAGTGGGATATCAAGTCGGTATGCAATTTCCTCTATAAATGCTCCTGTTCCTGCAGCACATTTTCTATTCATTTTAAACCTATAAATCTTTCCCTTTTCATCAAGTTTAATAATCTTAGTATCCTGTCCTCCTATATCGATCACTGTTATTTTTTTGGGAAAATAGTGATAAGCACCCTTTGCGTGACAACTGATTTCAGTCTTATAAGTATTAGCAAAAGAAACTTTACTTTTTCCATATCCTGTTGCTGTAATATGCTTTATTGAAGTCCTAGATAATAATGCGTCTGAGATAACTTTTTCAAATGCATTCTTACTTGATTCTTCTATATATACACCTGTTCGTTTAACATAGGAGGTTACAACGTCTTTATTATCATCGATAATTACAGATTTGACATATGATGTTCCAACATCGATACCTACAAAATATCTATTGTCTGACATCAATTCACCTTAAGAACACAAAAATCTAACTTTTATCAAGCCGAGGAAGTTCGCATCCTCTAATTAAAGATACAAAGATATTATTATATGGTGTAGGGATTCCTTCAATTTTTCCATACTCAATTATTTTTCCATTAAGAAATTCTATCTCCGATGGATTTCCTGACTTTATATCTGCTTCCATTGAAACTCGATGGTGCCCTGCTTTATCCAAATAATTCATACAGGAGTCAATAAAATCTGGTTTAAAGTCGATACCTCGTGCTCTGGCTACTTCAATTCCCTCACGTAAGATTTCTCTTGCAAGCTTTCTCGTATCCTTGAACTCCATCGTTTGTTTCATTGTTGTTCCTGTAGTGACACAAATGGGACTTATTGTGTTAAGAATGCATTTTGTCCATTCATATTTTTTAATATCTGTAGTAAATAAAGTCTCTAAGCCTGCTTTGGTGATTACTTCTGCTAATTTCTTAGCTTTCTCTTCAGCTGCAGTTGTTAAAACACCCAAATAATTAGGAGGGTTAAAGAAAGACATTCTTATTATTCCATTTTCCATCATATTTCCGGCATAATTTACTATTATGCGCAAAGAATTCTCTAATCCAAAGAATTCAGCTATGAGTTCTTCTGTATCAAAACCATTCTGTAAACTAATTAAAGTGGTGTCTGATTTCACTACTTTTTTAATTTGTGGTAAAATTTTTTCAAGATAAGAGGCTTTAACAGCAATAAATAAAATATTTACTCCTTTATCTTGAAGTTCATCTATTGAATAGCATAAATTATCTGGTGAAAATTTTACGTTCAATTCTCTTAAGTGTGCTATCGTTAAACCACTTTTTTTAATCTCATCTATATGGCTTTTAAGTTTATCAACAAGAACTATTTCATGTCCTGCATGGGCAAGATGAGCTGCCATGATCCCGCCTGTCGGTCCTATACCAATAATTCCAAATTTATACTTTTCCATATTTAATCTCTTTTAAAAATTCATAAATAATAATTATATTGATATATCTAGTAATTTTTTCATTAAATCTGATAATTTTCCGGCAGCTAGTCTTCTTTTTCTCAAATTTATTGCATTTGCATCTATAAATTGGAGTGCGCCAGGGATACAAAACTTCACACATAGGGGATCACCGCTACAAAGGTCACACTTTAAAATTTTCCTATTCTTGTCTATTCCTATTCCTCCAAGTGGACAAAACATTACACAGAGTTTGCACCCTACGCATAATTCATAATTAATTAATAATGCTCCCGTCTTTTCATCTCTGCTCAAGGCACCCATAGGACAAACAGTCTCACAAATAGGAGTATCACACTGTTGACAAATCATCGGGATATAAAGTCCAGCATTTTCCCATTTTACAATATGGATTCTAGCCCGAGATGGATTGCTAACTTTTTCATGAAAGATAGAACATACATTCTCACAGAGCCTACATCCCGTACATTTTTCTGGATCGACAAACAAAATTTTTTGCATTCTATTTACCTCAATTTTAAATTTTTGATGATTTTTCCTTTTCAATTCCAAGTTTCTGGAGGGTTTGTTCAGTAGGAACTCCATTTTTATCCCATCCATGTAGGGTATAATATTCATCTAACATTTCCTCAAATTTTTCTTTATCAATTTTAATCCCTTTCACCCTTGGAAGTCCTATAGGAGTAGCTTCTTTAAAATAACGGTCTGGTAGATTGTCATCTTTTCTTGAAAAACCTTCTCTAATATTAAACATTCTTTCAATAGTATAGATTCTTTCACCAATTTCCATCAGTTGAGATCTTGAATACTGCATCCCAGATGTTAAATGAATCAATTTCGAAAATTCATCCCACTTTGGAGCGTGAACAGCCAAGAAAACTGTTTGAAACTTGCATGTACCGAGTGAATCGGTTACTGCATATAGAAGTTCTTGCCACCAAACCATACGACTTTTCCCTTTATAGGATCTATAATCCGATGACATTGAGCCTCCGTATATCTCTTCTAAAAAATCTTCTGGTAATCCATATAAATCTATAGCAGGCCGGCCTCTTAAGTGGTCAGCTCCCCTTGTTGAAGTAACAATACCTAAGGCTAAGCTTGGTGTAGGACGCTCGTCTGAATGTAAATTGCTCATACCCTTTACTTTGATCGCGTAATATTCAGACTCTTTACCTATTTTAGCGATAGCTGGTTTAAATCCATCAGCAAGCATATTTCCAAAACCTTCCCTTTGAGTTATTTTTCGGATAAGTTCATAAAGTACTTTTTCATTCCCCCATTCAAGTTTTAGCCCATTTGTCACTTTTTCATTAATAATTCCCTTTTCATAGAGTTCCATTGCCCAAGCAATAAGTCCTCCAGTTTCTAATGTATCCAAACCATACTTGTTAACTAGATGGTTTGCTACAAGAATTGTTTCCATTTTTTTGCAATCTACCATAGTACCAAATGCTCCTAGGGACGTATATTCTGGACCCTCTGCAAAAATAGGCGCAAATTGACCTTCTTTTAACAAATAGCGATGACGACAGCTAACAGGACATCCATAACAGCCTGACATCCCAATTGTATATTTATCCATTTCTTCAGGCTCAATTTCCCAACCCTGATCCAGCTGGTTTAATTGAAAATTTCTGGTGCGAATCAACCCTGTTGTATTGGTGGTACTATATATTACAAGTGTACCCCATTTTGACGCTGCTCTTGAATAACGATTTTTCATAACCATATCAATCATTTCTTTGCAATAATCTAATAGTTGTTCAGGATAAGTAAACTCTATATCCATCGTTCCACGAGCAGCTATTGCCTTTAAGTTTTTTGAACCCATAACACAACCCATACCAGTACGTCCAGCAGAATTTTTCATACCAGTTCTAACATTAGCAAATCGAACAAGATTTTCACCAGCATTACCTATTACTAAGGATTTAATTTCTTCATCTCCAAGATCTGAACGTATTAAGGATTGCGTTTTAAAGGTATCCTTTCCCCAAAGATGTTTTCCGTTTAATATTTCTATTTCTCCATCATGTATCCAAATATAAACAGGTTTCTCAGCTTTTCCTTTTATTACCAAGTGATCAAAACCAGCCATTCTCATTTCAGGTGCAAAGAAACCTCCAATATTAGAATCACCAATTGCACCAGTTAATGGTGATTTCGCTGCTATATCGCATCTTCCACTTCCTAGCGCGGGAATTCCAGTAAGTAAACCGGCGCCAATCAATAAAATATTTTCAGGGCTTAAAGGATCAATTCCAGGTAATAGATGATTATATAAAAGATACATATCTATACCTCTACCCCCTAAATATTGCTCCCGGATCGATTTTGGAATCGTTTTTTTGCTTATTTCTCCACTGGATAAATCAATATAGGCAATTTTTTTATTCCAAACCATAGTGTACCACCTCTACCTCCTAATCTCGCTAAACCACTAATCTTTAATTTTTTTAGTGGAGTGGGAATTTGTGCCCACATTTTCAACAGAAATAAATCAAGAAGGTAAATTTTAAGTTGTATTCACTTCAAAAATTAAATAAATTAACTTTTTATTTAAAGTTTCCATTAGATTTAAATAAATCAAAGAAAAACTAATATAATATAATTAGTGTTAAAACTCATAAATAACTAAACTTAACATTTAGAAAAAATATGTGATTTATATATGAGTGAAGATTTAAAATGTAGATGTTTAAATTGTCTTAAACGGTTTCCAGTTCAATCTAATGTTAAAGAAGCCACATGTCCTCACTGTAATATAACATACAGAGTCTCCTGGCCATGGCCCAATCAACCTAAGATTCGAGGATTAGCAAAATAATATATTGAAAAATTAATAAAAGTGAGAGAAAACAGAAAAAGAAATAATTCTCAAATTAAAAATTCAATTAAAATTCTCACTATTCATAGCTAATTCAATCATTTCTGTAATATCATAGACTTGTATTAAATTATTGGTTAAAGAATTCCTACGAGAAGCAAACCGAAAGTTTAATTGACATTGTGGACAAGCTGTTGTTAAAATATTAACATTTGTGGGAATTAGATCTTCATTAAGCCTTATTTGTGTTGCTTCTAAACTTACTTTGTTACTAAATGTCCAAAGTCCAGCTCCACCTCCGCAGCAACGTGCACAATTTCTATTCAGTGGCATTTCAATCAGCTCAAGGTTTGGGATTGCTTTCAATACATTACGTGGTGGGTCGTAAACTTTACTATGTCTTCCAAGTGAGCATGGATCATGATAAGTTACCTTTAAATTTAATGGTTTAAGTCTAATTTCTTTTTCATTAATCTTTTTTTCAAGAAATTGGGATGTATGAAGGATTTCACATGGTATATTTACGTCAAGAATTTCAGGATAAAGCCTTGTAAAGGTGTAATAACATCCAGAACAAGGTGTAATAATAGTCTTTGCTCTTACTTTTTCAATCTTTTTAACGAGTTCATTAGCAACTTTTTCAGCTTGTTCCCATAATCCCGTTGAGAGTAAAATATATCCACAGCATCCTTCACTTTTCCCTAACATTGTGAAATCAAGGTTTAATCGAGTTAAAATGTTGATAAATGCATCAGCTGTTTTGGGTGTTCTGGTTGCTGTAGTACAGCCTAAAAAACAAAGAGTTTCTGCTGTTTCTGGTAAAACTAAATTAGACATACTTTTTACTCTTAAGAGCCTACGATCAATAGAAATTGCGCTAGGATCTCCATGTTCAGAAATATTATTAGCAGCTGCATAAAAAACCTGTGGAGCTAAGTTGTTTTCAGCAATTTTTCTCCTTAAATAAAGTATTGCTTCGTGAAACTCCAAATCTTGATAGCATTGAGCAAAGCAAAGTCCACATTTAGTACATGAATAGAGAGTGTCAATTACTTTATTCGAAAAAGCAATATCTCCTTTCATTACTCCTCTGGCTATAAGCATTTTTCCTTTAGAGTTCCATGTCTCAATTCCATTAAAGGAAGGAGATACTGTACAATAACCAGAACACGTGATACATTGTTGGCACTTATTTAAAATAGTTCCGGATAATTGGTTTTGAACTGCTAAAGCAAGATTCCTATAGGTACTATAACCATTTTTATACATTTCATAAACTTTTTTAATAAATTCATCTTTATTTTCTATCTCTTCAATACAATCTTCCAAGTTGGGAAGTTCTACATCATCTAAGAGAAGAACTGTATCTTTATTAAAGTAAGGCGGATGTTGTTCCCCTCTTTTAATCACTACTATAGAATTCTTTTTAGCCAATTCCAAGATTTTTTTTTCTTCTTTTAAAGAGGATATTTTGACTACAATATCAAGATTGGGATAGATTTGGTCTAAAAAAGTTTTTTCAAAAGAATATACATAAAGGTCTTCAAAATCTGTCAATATCTGACTTTCATTTAAAATCAATTTTAGTTGTTCAATAAATTCACTTTTAGATTTCATCCACTTCACTTGATATGAGAATTTTACTGCAATTCAGTTTATTCGTTTATGAAATTAACTGATAATTTAAGTATAGATTAGATAAGATTAGTAAAAATTTTTAATCTTTTGATTAACTTTTAAAAATCTATTGGAAAAAATTTTTAACAGACATTTTATTATTTAGAGTTTAATGGTAAATGTCATATTAAAATTGATGGCTACATTTTCGACTGATATTGGATTAACACAGATTAACTATTCAGATGTAGTTACACTAGGGGATGTAATCGATCAATTTATGAATAAGTATGGTAAGAAATTAAGGAAAAGTTTTGTTGATGCTCAGGGTAATTTGGAAACACATGTAGTCATTCTAGTAAATGGGAGAAATTATCTATTTTTGGATGAATTAAACACAAAATTAAAGGATGGAGATCAAATAGTTATTTCTCCTCCTTTAGTAGGAGGTTAAAGTATGTTTTATAAAATAAGTAAATTTATCCAATCTGCTATAACTGCAGGTTTTTCTTGGCCCTTAATTTCAATTGTATGATGCGATGTGAATTTCATACCTTTTTCAACTAACTCAACCTTAGATATATATGATACATCTCGAATAAAAGAGCCTACTGGAACAGCAGATATAAACCTAATTTTATCGAATCCATAATTTACTATAGCTTTTGCATCTGTAATATAAAATTGCATTAAATCCCTTTCACCATCTTGTAAAGTAAAGAACCCCAACATAGATAAAACAAAAAAACCATGAGCAACGGTTTTGCCATAAATTGACTGTTCTGCTCTTTCAGGATTAATGTGTATATATTGATGATCTTTTGTGAGATCAGCAAATTTATTTATAGCTTCTTGAGTAACTTGATACCATTTTGTAACAAATTTTTTACCAATATAGTTTTTTATTTCAATAGCTTTTATATTTACCATTTTTTATTTAGCTCTTATTTTCAAATCATTCTATTAAATTATCACTTAAAAATGTTTTAGTTTAATTCTCTTCTTTAACGATCTTCTAGTTGTTCTATAAATGCTTCTATGCTAGTTCTTGATTGTTCATCAGATAGGCATCTTAAGTCATTTAAATCTCCATTCAAAATCAATGTAGGAATCTCAAACTCACCTTCAAGTCTTTGAGGCATTCCATAGCGACTATTGGTGTTATGGGGACATGTTTTTGCATCATGAAAGAGAATACCATCGATTTTAAAGTAGTTTATCATTTTCTTAAGATATATCTCTTTATATTCATCTGAGCGTGATATAAAGATTTCACTATATGCTTTTGCCATGCTTCTAAATGGGTTTTTTTCATTAAAAGCAGAAAAAATCCAACTATTACAATAAGTTGAAGCAACTACACATACTTTAAGACTTGCGAATAACTCTGAATAGTGTCTTAATCTTCCCCAAATTGGCATTCCTTCCCAATAAAGCCTAAACCGCTCATCATCTATAGCTGCTATATGGTTTTCCACTCTCTCTTGTAATTCTGCTAATAGTATATTGTAATAATCTACAGCTTGTTGCGTTCCTCTCAAAACAACTGCAGGTCCCATATGAATAGTTCCATCAAAAAAAGTAAGGGGTGAAGGGATAGTGGCCGCAGTGTCCAGAACTTTTTTCCAAAGATCAGAACATTCACGTGAGAGAGAGACTATTTTTTTAAGCTTATCCATTTCAAATTTAATGGTTGAAATCTTTTCTAAAACTTCGATAAGTTCCTCCATCTGTTTAGCTATGAATGTAATTTGCGTATCAGTTACTACTCCCACATTTCTAGGTGTAGAAATACCAACTAAAGGGGCTTTAAATTCGTTTGCATACCAACCAAACCAATCTTGTACCTCTCTACATTGATTTGTGTTAAATACCAGTACATCAGGTCTTGGAACGCTTTTAATTGTAGGGTAAATTCGTGTTAATGGTGTAACTTTTTTTAAATAGGCACCTATATCTGCAGTAAGATAAGAACAAATCTCAGGTGAATATCCTATCGCATTAGCATAAGGAATTAGATCTGTTGCCATTCTAGAGGACCCCAATAGGGCACTATGGTTTTCTGGGAAATATACTTCAAATCCTAAACTTCTTAAGATTTCTGCAGGACCAACGCTCGAGCACCAAGCAACTTTTTTATCATTACTTTTAGAAAAATGATCTAACTTATGATAATAATCAGACATTAATTTTTTTAATTCCTTAGTAGCTGCTATTTCTTTCCTATGCAAATCACACGCCTTAAATATAATTAATTTGTATATTATTTTTTTAATCAACTGATACGTCCAAGACCATAGCTGCTGCTGTATCTCCAGCAGCACAACCATCTGCTAAACCGTAACCTCCTCCTTTCAACACCAATTCTTCAATTAATTCTATTATAATTCTCACCATTGTAGGTGCTTGAGGATGACCATATATAAGTGAGCTTCCGTAGTTATTCATATCCTTCCAATTAATATCCATCTCCTTACAGAAATATACATCATTTACAGCAAATGGATTATGTGTTTTAATTACTGATACATCTTTTATAGATATCCCCGCATTATCTAATGCTTTTTTAGCAGCAGGGATAATAGCCATAGCCATATATCCTTTCTTTGTTTTATATTCTCCATAAGATGCAATTCTAATCTCAATGTCTTCTCTTTTCCTTAACTGATCTGCTTTTTCTTTTGTACCAACAATAACACCACAATTAGCATCTGCTGGGTGTGTTTGAGTTCCATAAGTAACTGTGCCTTCTGGAAGCACTGGTTTAAGCTTCGATAAACCTTCCATAGTTGTTGGATATATTCCCTCATCACCTTCTACAGTTGCTAGTATCTTTCTGCCAGAGCGATCTTTAACTTCAATTGGCTCTAACATATATTTCTTTTGGAAAGCTCTATTATTCATTAAAGCATCTTGATATTGATTATAACGTAATATAGTAACTTCATCTTGTTCTTTTCTTGTGATCCCAACCTCTTTAACTACATTCTCAGCTGTTTCGATCATTGCATTTTTGGCAAAAGGATCTCGCCCAAAATTATCCCATACCCAGTTTTCTGCATCCAGTGTGCTCCCAGGTGCTTGAGGATTTGGATAGACAAGATGAGGTCCATTGGAACATCGATCTGCGGTTACCACAAGAACATTTTTATTTACTCCCGTTTCTATATTCTGCGCAGCCATCGAAATACAATTAGTTCCGGTAGCACATGCTTGGCTAATCATAGGTCCAGTAACATGTTCAGCTCCAATTAAGCTCGCTAACCAAGGACCTCCATAGAAGCAATTTAATTGTGGAATAGTAATACCTAATATGACTTCATCAAATTCATTAGGAGAAATTTCTCTATTATTTAAAAATTTAGTCGTTATTTCTGCTGCAAATTTTATAGCATGAAGATTTTGAAAACTCATTTGCCACCTACTAAAAGGTGTACTCCAATACTGACCATATGGTATATATGCATTTTTAAATGTCATTATTTTTTAATCCCCATTTAGTTCTAAATTAATTTCTTAATAAAATTACTTATTATTTTT
>JBHLOI010000067.1:0-16696 GCA_048940645.1 Promethearchaeota archaeon
ATTTTTAAATTAAAATAACTAGTTTTATATAGTATAGTTTTATATAAAACAAAAAATAGTGAATTTTAATATGGATATTAATCAAGTAAAAAAAGAAAGTTTAAAATTAATGGAAGAGTCCAAAGCAGCTTATCTTACCACCATTGACCATAATGGAGCTCCTATTACCAGAGCAATGCTTAATCTAAGAAATAAAGAGCAATTTCCAGAATTTTCCTCATTTTTTAAAAAGCAAGAAAATAAATTTCTTATCTACATATCGACTAATACATCATCTTCTAAAATAACACATATCGAAAAGAATCCATCTATTAATGTCTACTTTTGCGATCCAGATGATTTTAAAGGAGTAATGTTAGGAGGAAAGGCAGAAGTGATTGGAGATAAAAAGCTTAAACATGAAATCTGGCTGGATTGGTGGACTAGATATTACCCGGAAGGAGTAGAGGATCCAGACTATACACTATTACGTTTAAAACCTAAGAATCTTAGATATTACTATAGGCTAAATCAGGAAATTTTGGAATTGTGAAAAACCATGGAAACTCAAAAGCAAGGAGGGTTTTTAATTGCTAAAATACATCAGTTATCCCAGAGGATTTTCGCAAGAATTCTTAAGGATGAAAACTTTACTGATTTGAATCCTGCTCAAGGGAGAATTATGTTTGTTTTATGGCGAGAGAATAACATTTCTATCCACCAGCTTTCAAAAAGAACACTTTTAAGTAAATCAACTCTGACGTCAATGTTAGATAGACTCGAGCAAGCAGGATTTATAAAAAGAATTCCTTCTAAAAAAGATAGAAGAGAGATTTTAATTCAATTAACTGAAAAGAACAAATTACTTCAAGAAAAATACATAGATGTTTCAAAAAAGATGACCAAAATATATTACAATAATTTCACTGACGAAGAAATAAATAATTTTGAGGCTAAATTACAAAAAATCCTGGATAATTTGGTAAATTATGATACGAAAAATTAATAATCACAAGATATTCAAGGTTCTTGAAGCGGGATCTAACGAACAATTGAAGAATGTGCGTAGAATTTTTAAAGATTATTCTAATTATTTAAATATTGATCTTGAATTTCAGGATTTTGAAGAAGAACTTAATAATTTACCTGGAGAATACAAGCCTCCACTTGGTTGCATTTTGTTAGCATTCTATAATAATACTTTAATAGGTTGTGTAGCGTTAAGAAAATTTGAAGAAAAAATTTGTGAAATGAAAAGACTTTATGTTAAACCCCAATTTCGAAGTAGAGGTTTTGGAAAAAACTTAGCTAAAGCAATAATTAATAAGGCTATAAAAATTGGCTATAAATCTATGCGTTTGGATACTCTCCCCTTCATGAAGGAAGCAATTTCTTTATATAAATCTTTAGGTTTCAAAGAAATGAAACCCTACAGATATAATCCTTTCAAAGGTGCAAAATTTTTTGAATTAGAATTATAATATTTCTAAAAAATCTATTAAGGATTTCATACATAGAAAAATTATAAATATCAATAGAATTAATTAATATTATTATGCCGTATGCTGATATAAATGGAATTAAGATATATTATGAAATTCATGGAGAGGGTTATCCATTATTTTTATTACATGGATATGGTGCCACGCATGAGATTTGGATTGGACAAGTTAGACCTTTATCGGAGCATTTTAAAGTAATAATATATGATTCTCGCAGTTCGGGGAAGTCAGACCACCCTGAAGAATCTTTTACTTTAGATACGCTTGTTGAGGATCTAAAAGGAATGATGGATTTTTTAGAAATTGAGAAAACACACATTATAGGTCAATCCATGGGTGGGTGGGTCACTCAGAACTTTGTCTTAAAATACCCAAAACGTATTAATAGAATTGTTTTATTAGGTACGAACCATAAAGGTGATGGAATTCATATTTTTAAAAATACTCTGTTAGATCTTTATGAACTCGCAAAAGAGAATAAAGAACAAGCTTATTGGAAATATGCTAAGTTGACACATCATAGGAAAATTATTAAAGAAATGCAAGCCGATCCAAAGAAAAAATTCCATGGATTATGGTCTGCAGAAGACCTAATGAAAGAATTAACTGAGAATCAAATGGAGCCAAAAGATTATGAAAATCTTGCTAATGCTATCGAAACTCATAGTGTATTAGATAGATTAGGAGAAATTATGAATCCCGTTCTTTTAGTGTGTGCCAGCAATGATAAGTTATCTCCTAAATTGGTTATGGATGAGATGCATGATAAATTACCAAATTGCTCCATTGAATATATCGATAATACTGCTCATCATGTGTTCCTAGAAGAAGCTCCAAAAGTAAATGAATTAATAATAAAATTTTTGAAAGTTTAATTCAATTTTTTTCTTTCTAGTCTCAATTAATACAGTAAATGATCTATAATGGTGGTATGTAAATTTTTAGGAAATGCGTGTATAGAATTAATTGGAGTAAATGACAATATCATCATTGATCCTGTTTTTTTATCTCCTCCTCGAAAAGGAATTGAACGGATTTTTATTACCCATCACCACCAAGATCATATTGAATTAAGTAAAATAAAAGAGATAGAGGAAAAATTTTCAGTAGAAGGGACTGAACTTGAGATATATGGCCCAGAATGCATATATGAAGAGTTGAATGTTGAATTTATTTTAATTATTCCTAATTTTAAAATATCATTACATAACGGTGAAATTGAAGTATTTGAAAACAACTGTTGGAAAGCAGAGGGCTGTGTAGCTTATTTAATATCAATTGACAACAAGAAAATTTTGCATACTGCCGATTCAGCTACTTTTTCAGATGGATTAAGAACTCTTAAAAATCAAGTTGATTTGTGTTTTGTTGCTTGTTTTGAAGAAAATTTTGCAGATTATTTGAATTTCATAAAAGAAATTTCGCCAAAACAAGTAATTCCATATCACTTTTCAACTGGAAAAGAACAAAACGGTAAAAAATTAAGTGAATATTTGAAAGATAATGGTTTTAATTCATTATTCCTTTCAATTGGTGAGGAGTTAGAACTCTAATGGAAAAGTTAAATGATCTTACTGTTCCATTGTTGAATAGGCTAGCAAAAGAATGTGGAGTTCAATTTAAAAAAGGAGCTAAAAAGCCAGATAAAATTGCGACATTGGAAAATGCTGGAATCCCTAAGGAGAAAATGGAACAACTTATAACAAAATACTTAGCAAAGAAAGGAATTAAAAAAAGGAGTAGTAAAGATACTATTTTAGAATTAAAAGGCAGAATCAGATTACTTGAAGACCAAGTAAGATTCCTAATGTCAAAAATTAGTGTTACTGAAGTAAAAATTTTAAAAGATAAGGACAGAGATCTAATAACAATAACAAGTAATTTATCAGATATCAAGAAATTCATTAAATCTATGTTGTCACCAGGAGAATCCATAACTATAGATGATTTAATAGAAATAAAAGAACTGCAAAAAATCCCCTTAATTACAGTAAAACATGCTATTTATGATTTAATTGAGGAGGGAATTTTCGAGGTTTCAGAAGGGAGCTCGAGACAAAAAATAGGAGGAAAGATTGGTTTATTGACAAGACTTTAAGAAGGATTTCTATAATTTGATATCCTTGCCACAGTATGGGCATATTTTGGCTGGGAGATCAACCAAATTCTCACAAAAAGAACACTTTATTTTATCAATTTTATCCATTTCATTCATTCTTAAACTTAAAATAAATTCATTTATGTAATCGTGATTTACAATTAAATACTTACCATCAATAATAAACTCAAATTTTTTTGCCCATTCAAAAACTTTGTCAGTAAATGTTTTTTCATCCATTTCTAATGCGGTTCGCATCATATCCAATTTAATTCGATCAGAGACCTCTACCATTGAGTATACTTTTTCAATTCTCTCTTTTTCTAGTTCCGTTAATCTAATCTGTTCAGAATCCTTATATGCCTTAACTTGATATAATAATTCGAGAAGCTTTTCTGTTTTATGTTTGTCCCTTATTAAATATTTCATCCGTTTTTTAAGAGGCAGTAAAGTATATATTTTATCATCCTTAGTTATTAGTTTTATGAACACATTTGAACTTTTTATCTCTTCTAATACTTCTTTAATGTTTAAGACTTTTATTTGACTTAAATATTCTTCTTTAAGTGGTTTAAAAGAGATTATATTCTCTGTTAATAAGATTATTCCTTTCTTCAAGTTCAATTTCCAATTTATTGTTGGTGGAGATCCCTCCCAAAATGCACCCTTAGTTTCAAATAAAATTGGCCTCTCATTCTTAATATACAATCGAGTAATCTGTCTAAACAAATTTTCTGTTAAACTTTTTGAATAAGAGCGACTACTATCTTTAACAAGACGTGGAAAAAAAGTATACGTATTTCCTTGGGAATTTATTAGTTCAATAACAGGAATTCTATATCTCTTACTAATATAAAAACCTTTAATTTCAGACAGTTTAACTTCATACAGAATTTTATCAATATCTGATTGGAAAGATAATTTTGTTTCGGTTAATTGGATAGTTACTCTTGCTCTTTTTGAAGTTAGAGCCCTAAAGGTTGGTATTCCGGAATTAAAGTTCCCAAAAGATTCAAAATGGAGTACCATTCTATATTCATAAAAAAAAATTTAGTAATAAATAATTTTACTTTCAAATATAATTTTAAAAAATTTATAAATTTGCATTCCTAGAAGAACTAAAAAGAAAATGTTCTTCTAATATATAGAACACAGAGAAGAGGTTTAGAATTATGGAAATTGTAGATCTTACTGAAGATTATAAAAAAACTTATTTAGTTTGCTTAGAAGACTGGTCAGATGAGATGAAAGAGGCAGGGGATCATAAAGGTAAGTGGTATGAAAAAATGAAAGAAAAAGGATTAGGTGTTAAACTTGCTGTAGATGATAATAAAACCGCTATTGGCATGATTGAATATATTCCAATTGAATATTCTAATGCGGAAGGTAAGGATTTATACTTTATAGATTGTATTTGGGTTCATGGTTATGATGAGGGAATCGGAAATCATCAAAAAAAAGGTGTTGGTAAAGCTTTGCTCCAAGCTGCTGAAGAAGATGCGAAATCGAGAGGGGCAAAGGGGATAGTAGCATGGGGGCTTTCAATGCCGTTCTGGATGAAAGCTTCATGGTATAAAAAACAAGGTTATGTTAAAGTTGATAAAGAAAGCATCGCAGTTCTGCTATGGAAGCCATTCAGTAATGATGCAATCCCTCCTAAATGGATTAACCAAAAGAAAACACCCCAAAAAATCCCTGGTAAAGTAACGGTTACTGCTTTTATTAACGGTAATTGTCCTGCTCAAGCTATTGTCTATGAAAGAGCAAAAAAAGCTGCCTTAGATTTTGGGGATAATGTGGTATTTCAGGAAATTAACACATCTAACAGAGAAACTTTTCTAGAATGGGGAATCTTCTCTGGCCTATTTATTGATGGCAAGGAAATCAGAACTGGACCCCCTCCTTCTTATGAAGATATTAAAAAGAAAATCGGTAAAAAGACTAAGAAATTAAAAAAATAAGGTTATGTTATTTTTATTTTATTATTATTAATAAGGATCTAATTTTATAAATGAATATGGCTCGAATTTTTCCTGCTCTATTTCAGCTACGATTTCTCCTGGTTGCATTTGACTATTACACTTTAAATACATACAACCAAGCACTCTTTCTACTTCTAGCTCACTCCAAGGATCATATTTAGATTCATTTAATTTCACTTCAGCTTCACCCATAAGAAGTTCAGCTGCTTGCATTGTTATTTCTTCTCTCACTAAACGTGGATTGTAATCAAATCCTTCATAAAGTGGTGACCTAAAATATTTATAATTGTAAATAGTACTACCTGGTTTATTTGGGTCTAATCCTAAATCTAATGAAATCTTCAAAGCATCTTTTTCATTTAGTTTGTTGTTAAGGTTCGCTTTTAATTCAAAATATTGTATTCCATGTCGTTCAACCCATCCTTCGAATTTTTTTTCATCTTTTTTAAAATGGATATTAGCAATTTTTTTTGGATAACCAAATACTTCTCGTCCTCCAATCATTGCCATATCGTTATCTACTGGCATTGCAAGACAGTAAACCCCGATTACACCACCATATTCTCCAAACAAAAAGAGAGCTGCTTCTTTATAAATTACACCAAAATTCGTTCTAGGGTAATTGGCAATCATAGCCTGTACTACTGGATACTTAGCTGGTTTTAAAGGGGGTGGAAGTAAATGCTTAACTATTTCTGGTTTAGTCTCCCAAAATACCGTCAAAAATTCTGCATCATAAAAATCAAATGAACTTCTTCTTAATTCTTCTAATTCTTTTGGAGTTTTTACAAAACCCATTATAATTCACTTTTTGTATTGAAATTCGATTAATAAAATATGTAATTTGGTTGTTTAAAAAATTATTGTAAATTGAATTTATTTAATTGGCAACTAACCTTTTTACTGTTTTTACTTATTTAACAAGATAATAACTTTCCGGAGAACCGGAAGTTATTTTATACTTACTAACTTGATATACCTTTTAAAACTAATTAATTTCAAACTTTTTAATTAAATTAATATAATATAGCAATTCGGATATATCGGATATCCGGAAGATTTATATATTAAGATAGATATTTAGTACCTATGAATAATAATTCTGATCAAACTTCTTGTTGTGACTCTGTAGATACAAAATCAGGATGTTGTAATATTGAATCAGTGGTAACCGTTGATAATAAAGGCCAAATCTATCTTTCAAAAGAAATTAGAGACAAATTTAACATTGAAAAAGGAGATAAATTAGTAGTAGTTAGTATGTTTAAGGATGGTTTACCATGTTGTATGAACTTAATCAAAGCAGACTCTTTTGGAGGTATGGTTCGAAGATTTCTCAGTCCTGTTATGGAGGAAATAATACAAGGTAATAATATACAAGAAGTTGAGAAAAAGCGTATTTAAATCTATAAAAAATAATGAGGTAAAACCTATGGTAGAATTAGATGATGAAAAAATAAGAAAAATAGTAAGAGAAAGTTATGGAAAAATAGCAGATCGAAATAAAGGATATAGCTGTTGTTCACCTTCTTCGAGTTCAACTCAAACTTCTTCAAGTTCTTGTTGTGGAGATGTTAGTCTGACGCAAAACTATAGCTCTAGAATTGGTTATTCTGAAGAAGAACTTAGAAGTGTACCTGAAGGTGCAAATTTAGGGTTAGGATGTGGAAATCCTACTGCACTTGCTTCTATAAAAGAAGGAGAAGTCGTTGTAGATCTTGGCTCAGGAGCAGGTTTTGATTGTTTCCTTGCAGCAAATAAAGTTGGAAAAAGTGGTAAAGTAATTGGAATTGATATGACTGCACAAATGATTGATTCAGCTCGAGAAAATGCTAAAAAAGGTGATTATGAAAATATTGAGTTCCGACTCGGTGAAATCGAAAATTTACCAGTCGCTGACAACACCGCTGACCTTATAATTTCAAATTGCGTAATTAATCTTTCTCCAGATAAAGAAAGAGTGTTCCATGAAGCTTTTCGAGTTTTAAAATCAGGAGGTAGAATGATGATTTCTGATATCGTTTTAACAGAAGAATTACCATATTTATTAAAGCAGAATTTAGAGGCATATGTTAGCTGTGTATCAGGAGCCCTTCTAAAGGAAAAGTATATCAGCATCATCCAAGATGTTGGATTTCAAAACATCGAAATAGTGGGAGAATCTTATTTTCCAATCCAATACATGATAACAGATCATAATGTGAATGAATTCAAGGATAAATTTAATTTAACTCCTGAACAAGTTGAAGAAATTCGGAACTTCAATGGTGCAGTAATAAGCTTGAAAGTTAAGGCATTTAAACCTAATAATAATTAAAATTAACTTTTTTTCTTCTTTTAAAAATGTATCATTAAAAAGCTAATTTTTAGACCAAAATTGAGAATATTTTAATTCCTAAAATTTTTTTTCTTAACCTCTTCATAAACTTTTATAAATTGACAGATTCTATTCTATAATTATTGAGTGAATAGTAAGTTGATAAATATGTCATCAAAAGAAGAAGCATATAAGGAAATTGAAAATATTGTAGGTTCACAATATATTTCTAATAAGGATTTTATGAAAGCTGCTTATTCGAGAAATGTTGACCCTGCATTTCCCGATAGATGGGCAGATATGATTGTAAGGCCAGAAACCACCGAACAAGTTTCTGAAATCGTAAAGGTTGCAAATAAATTTAAGATTCACATGGTTCCAAGAGGAGGTGGAGCAGATTTAGTGGGTGGCTCAGTAACAAAAGGAGGGATTCTGATCGATCTCACCAGAATGAATAAAATTATTGAAATCAATGAGACTGATTTTTATTGTGAAGTTGAATGTGGAATTACATGGGGAAATTTAGTCTCAGAATTACACCATAAAGGTTTAACAACGGGTGTTCTTGGTCCGGGAAGTGGTTTTTCAGCAACTATAGGTGGTGGCCTTTCAAATAGTACTGCTGGTTTTGGTTCCACCAAATATGGGGTTGTGCCTGATATTTGTTTGGGAGTAGAAGTAGTTTTACCTAATTCCCAAGGTACCATTATAAGAACTGGCGCGGCAGCTAATAAATATGCCAAGTCATTCTGTAGATATGGCGTCGCTCCTGATTTTACTGGACTGTTTATGGGAGATGTGGGCACAATGGGCATTAAAACTAAAGCCTTTTTAAAATTGTTTCCAAAAACTCCTTATAAAGCACAAAGATATTATATGCTTAATAAAAATGATTATAATAAAGTTGTAGAGTTGTTATATAAGTTAAGGAAAGAGGTTCGGGATGGATTGCACGATGTGCTGGTAATCCCTTTAGCCTTATTACAGATCTTATCTATGATGGTTGAGAATAAACCTGCTAAAAGAGCAAGATTAAAAGGACCAGTTTTTTCGATCTTGGTGGAAGCAATGGATGAAGATATCTTGGAACTACATCTGAGAAAAGTTTCCAAAATAATGGAAAATGATACTAGACCATTTGAATACCAAGAAATGGACTTAGATGCACCACTCTCAAAAGATTGGAAGTTCAGCTTAAAGTATGCATATAATTACTTTAATAAATATATCTCAATTGTACCACCCAAAATTTCTTGTACAACATGTCATAAAATTCCTATCTCAGAAATTCCTGAAGCGGCAAAACTAAGTCATGAATTTGATATTAAAAATAAAGGGGAATTTCCATCACAAAGCATCTCTTTATTTGCCACAGTTATATTTCTTATGCCGAATGGGCATTGTGTGATTGTAGGAGGATTTAATGCTGATAATGTAGATGATCAACGTCAAATCTCAATGAAGATGTGGCACAAAAAATTAAGAAATCAAGTTCGGTATGGTGGGGTTCATTATTGGCTGGGGGAGGCTATTTCCCAATCAATAGTAGAAGCTGATGCTTATACTCCCGAATTTATACAATTTTTTAAAGATATGAAAAAAACAGTGGATCCTAATTTTTTATTAAGCCCAAACAAATTCCATATGTATAGTTTTAATGATGATATCACAAAGTATATAATCAAAAATGATAAATAGGTGGGTAATTAATTACTGAATTTAATCCAAAAGAAAAATTTAAGCATTTAAGTAAATTTGGTAACCTTCTCCTTCAGTGCATAAGTTGTGGTGATTGCAGAGAAGCTACAGATTATACGGCAAATCCAGCAAAATGGGGTGTATGCGTAGCCAGAGATCATACCTCTGGCTTTGAACCCTTTTTTGGAAGGGGAAAAATGCAAATTATTCGATCACTTTGGCAAGGGAAATTGGAATTAAGCAGAGATATGGCAGAAGTCATTTATCAATGTCCTACCTGTAATGCTTGTACAGAAGCATGTGCTTATGAAATGGATAATGCGCTCATGTATGAAGCTCTACGGGCAGAATTAGTCGATGCCGGTTGTGGGTTAGAAGCACACATTCCAATGAATAAAGCTATGGTCGAGTTGCTAAATCCCTATGAGCGTGATAATAAGCAAAAAAACGAGTGGGTCAGCAAATTAGATTTCAAAATCAAGGATGCGTATTCTGAAAAAGCAGATGTATTATATTTTGTTGGATGTACAGCTGCTTTGACTCCCTTAATCCAAACTGTGGCAATAAATACAGCTAAGATTCTTAAAAAATTTAATGTTGACTTTGCAATATATGGGGAAAAAGAAATATGTTGCGGAAGTGTCGCATTAAGAACAGGAAATAGGGATGCATTTAATTCTGTTACAATTAACAACTATGAATTATTCAAAACGAGTGGAGTTAAAACAATCATAACAAGTTGCGCTGGTTGTTTTAGGACTTTAAAAGTAGACTATGCTGATTTTCTTGAAGATTTAAATATTGAAGTACTACATACAGCGGAATTTATTAGAAATTTTATTGAAAAGAATGACATTGAAATGAGAAATTTAGGTATTAAGGTAACTTATCACGATCCATGTCATACGGGAAGAAATATTGGTGGTATACCTCTTTATGAGGCACCACGAGAACTAATAAGCAAAATTGCGAATTTAATTGAAATGAAAACAATTAAAGAAAATACAAAGTGCTGTGGTGCTGGTGGTGGTGTAAAGAAAGGATTCCCGGATCTAGCTTTAGAAATAGCTAAAAGTAGGATAAGAGAAGCAGAAGAGACTGGAGCAGATTATCTTGTTAGTATTTGTCCTTTTTGCTATAGAAATTTATCTGATGCGATTCACGCTCTCAATTCAAATCTTATAATGGCGGATTTGACCGAATTAATTTATAAAGCTCTAGATTAGTATTACTTAAAAAGGCTCAATTAAAATTATTTAGATTTAAATTTATATTTGTCTTATTGTTTAATGTCCTTTATTTAAAATAAAATGAGGGTGTTATTCTTTTGTCATTAAAAACAATTTTTAAAAACATTATTAAAACATTTATTATAGGGACTGTAATTTTATTTGCGGGGCTAATTCTTACCTTTATACTTATGAATCTCCTCCCAATAGATCCAGTACTAGCACATTTACCGCAACTTTTTACTCCTGAACAATATCAAGCAATGGCAGATCACCTTGGCTATGATGAGCCTCTTATTATACAATTTTTCATATTCCTTGGTAATTTTCTTACTGGAAATTGGTATAGATCGAGTAACATTTTACCTGGTATTCCAGTTACTGATTTATTGGTCGGAAGCGGAAGGCTTCAAAGAACCTTTGAGGTATTACTATTACCTTTAACAGTTGGAGCAATTGCGGGAATTTTGATTGGTTTAATCTCAATTAAAACTAGAAAGAAATGGCTAAAAATAATCATTCAAATTCTTAATGTGCTTGGTTACGCTGTGCCTGTAATATTCCTTGTGTTATTTTTCCAATTTGGAGCTTTCATGTCGGGAAACTTGCCCACTTATGGATTTAAAAACATGGCTTATGGTGATCCGCCTTTTGTTACTGGCTTTCGAATATGGGATTCCATACTTGCAGGACGATGGGATTTAGCATTTGATACAGCTCTCCATTACATTTTACCAGGACTTGTATTAGGCTTCACGATATCAGCCCTAATAGTAAAGCTTGTTCGTATAAATGCAGTGAATAAGGCCCAACGAACCTCTATAATATATAATACTGCCAGGATAGCTCTAATTTTTGGTTTAATACTTGGTTATGCGATATTAGTAGGTTATATGTTTAACTTATACGAATTCGGTAAATTATTTGTAGATGCTCTACAATCGCAAGATTATTATGTAATTCAGGCATGCCTCTTTGTAGTTATTATCACTATTGTTTTGGTGACATTTGCCGCTAATATAATATATAGTATATACCATCACATGGTCGAAAAAGAAATATGGCCTACAACATGGATAAGAAAAGAGAAAATTTCACAGAAGGAAAATTCGAATGAGCTTAGCAGTAATGTAGAAAAAGAAAGAAACCCCAACACTTTCAAAGATTTTAAGTCATACTTTATTAGAAAACTAAAATCCCCATTAACAATTATTGGATTAATATTCTTTCTTTTTTTTGTAGTAATTTCGATTGTTCCTCAAATAATAACTCCATATAGTCTTACTGAAGCTGTAAGTGCTTATCCAGATCCATGGATACCACCTTCTCCAGGGCATCCCTTTGGAACAGGATACCAAGGGCGAGATATATTAGCACTTGTGGTGTACGGCATTCAAGATGCATTAATTTTTGGCTTTTTAGTTGTTCTTATAGGAGTTGGTGGGGGTCTACTCTTCGGATTTTTCGCAAATAATCGATTTTATGATAACAAATTCCATAGATGGTTCGGTAGATGGGTAATTATGGGATTCCTCTTACTATTTTACATAATGCCTTTCTTTTTTCTTATTCCAGTGATCACGACTGCTTTTGGGTTAACTTATTTGACTTTCTTAATCATTATTGGTGTAATATTAATCCCGTTATTTACATGGATATTTGTCAGAACTGAATATAAAATTTTTGAAATTCTAAAAAAATTGATTATTTACATACCTTTATTCGTTGGATTTGCAACATTAATTTATGTTTCATTAGGTTTCTTAGGATTCCATGATTCCAATATAATCCATCAATTAGGTAATACCATTGATCTTGGAAGAACTTATTTACTTATTGCTCCTTGGGCAACACTTATACCTGCAATATCCCTTTTTCTTTTAACTTTGGGCTTGTTTCTAATATACGAGGGATTTCAAGATCATGTAAAAAGAATAAGGTAAAATTCTTTTTTTTTTTAATTTCTTCTTGTTTTTCATTTGCTTTTCCAAGTAAGTCTCTTAACTTTTTATAAAAGTTAGGAATTATTTACAAAAATGTTTAAATTTATGCTTATCTTAGTGATTCATCGTCTGATTAAAAGGCGAAAATAATATTGCCAAGAATACCTAATATTGTAAAAAACATCTTAAAATCGTTTATTATAGGGATTGTAATTTTATTCGGAGGATTAGTTATTATCGCTAATCTTGTAAGATTATTCCCGGGAGATATAGTAGCATCATATTTACCAGCACGTGCCACCCCAGAAGAATATTGGGCGAAATATTATGAATTGGGATTTCATCTACCGTTATGGCAGCAATTTTTTTTGTTTCTTGGTAGGTTCTTTACTGGACAATGGGGATTTTCTATAAATGTTGCTAGAGGTGTGCCAGTTATTGAGTTAATAGGAGGGGGAAGGATTCAACATACCCTTGAAGTATTACTATTACCTTTAACAGTCGGGGCAATAGCGGGAACTATGATTGGTTTAATCTCAATTAAAACTAGAAAGAAATGGCTGAAGAGAATTATACAAATTCTTAATGTGCTTGGTTATGCGGTTCCTGTAATATTCCTCGGGCTATTTTTCCAATTTGGGGCTTATTTGTCGGGAAACCTGCCTACAATGCATTTTAAAAACCCTGCTTACCCTGATCCACCTTTTGTCACGGGTTTTCGAATATTGGATTCTCTAATCTCAGGGCAATGGTATTTAGCATTTGATACAGCTCTTCATTATATATTACCCGGACTTGTATTAGGGTTCACGATATCAGCTTTAGTAATAAAGGTTATTCGTATAAATGCAGTAAATAAAACAGAAAAAACATCTATAATCTATAATACTGCTAGGATAGCTTTTCTTTTTGGTTTAATATTTAGTTATGCTATGTTGGTAGATATGATATTCAATTTATTTGGTTTTGGGAATCTAGTTTTAGAAGCAATAACTGGCCGTGACTATAATGTAATTAAAGGATGTCTCTTTGTAGGTCTCATCATTATAGTTTTGGTAGCATTTACTTTTAATATAATCTACTGTGTTTACCACTATATGGTAGAAAAAGAAAAGTGGCCCACAACGTGGATAAGGAGGGAAAAAACAGTACAAAAGGAAGGCTTGAATACTTTTAACCAACCATCAAATAACCCTAAGGTGAAGGAGAGAAATCCTAACTCTTTCAATGATTTTAAAGCATATTTTCTAAAAAAACTAAAATCTCCATTAACAATTATTGGATTGATATTTTTCCTCTTTTTTGTATTAATCTCTATCTTCCCCCAAATATTAACTCCTTATAGCATTGAAGAAGCAGATGCAATATATGAAATATATTGGACACCACCCTCCCCAGCTCATCCATTAGGAACCACCTATATGGGGCGTGATGTTCTCGCACGTGCAGTGTATGGCATACGGGAATCATTAATATTTGGATTTTTAGCCACTCTTATAGGAGTGGGTGGAGGTTTACACTTTGGATATCTTGCTAATAACAAATTTTATGAAAGGAAATACCATAAATGGTTCATTAGATGGGTAATTATGGGATTTATGTTGCTTTTTTACTTACTTCCTATTCTTCTTTTTCTAATCGCGATAACAAGTATTTTTGGGAGGGAATATACGATCTTATTAGTATCTAGTGGTGTATTATCAATCCCGATATTTACGTGGATCTTTGTTAAGACTGAATATAAAATTTTTGAAATCCTTAAAAAAGTGATTATTTACATACCGTTATTCGTTGGATTTATCATCATTATTTATAATTCATTAGGATTTATAGGATATAGTGATCCAGATTTTATTCAATTGGGCATGGATATCAGTAACGCTCGAGGGCATATTTTAATGGCACCTTGGGCTGTATTATCTCCAGGAGTTGCTTTTTTTCTTTTAACACTGGGACTATTCTTTTTGCATGAGGGATTCCAAGATTATCCTAGACATTCAAGGTATTAGTATCCAGTTTTAAAATTTTCTTTATTTTTTATATAATATTATTAAAAAAATTAAGTTGGAACTTTTGTTATTTCTAAATTTTTCTCCAGCTTTTTATTGTTCTGAATAGTTAAACTATTTTTTTTCCATAGAAATGAAGAAATTATTGCTATAAAAACTATTAATAGTGGATAGATAATAACTTCCAATAGTGATGGATTGGCATTATATCCAAATAGAGTTTTTAATAATGAACCGATAATTTCAAGGAATTCTGGTGTTGCTGGATTACCATCAGGAAAACTTTCCGGCAAAATCGATTTTATATTCCAAACTTCTTCTATTATTGGATTTATTATACCTGCTTCTATTAATTCATGAATACCATATGTTATTAGGCCAGCAGCAAATAAAATTAGAAGTACATTTGTTATTTTGAAGAATTTTGTTAAGTTAATGGATTTAATTCCATAGAAAGTCAAAATTCCAATTAATGCAGAAACAGACAATCCAATTAAAGAACCAATAATTACATCTATTTGATTAAGTGAACCAACTGAAGTTGCTCCAGTTAAAAGAAGCACTAATTCAATTCCTTCTCGTATTATAATAACAAAAGTTAATGTCGTAATTGAAAAAGCCTTTTGTTTTTCAATTGATTTTTCAATTCTATTTTCAATGCTTTCCTTTAGTTTAGGACCTTCTCTACTCATCCATAAGATTAAAGTTATAATAAATATTCCTGAAATAATAAACGTAAAACCTTCAAAAATTTCTTCAAGAGTTCCACTAAAGCCTCCAAAAAAGCTATTGAATATTATGGCAAATAAGATACTCATGATAATAGCCATTACACTACCAAGAAAAACGTATTTGTAATAGTAGTTTTGTTTTGAATTTTTTAGGTATAAGATTATTATTACAATAACTAAAACTGCTTCTAATCCTTCTCTAAATGCTAGAAATAATGGGACGGTTAGATCTATAACTGAAAATATCATATTATTATCAAATTTTTTATCTTGTTTACTAAGAATTAAAAAATAAAAAATAATATAAATTTTAGGCTTATCTAATATAAGAATTCTATTACTTAATAGGAAAAAACTTTATCATGTTTCTATAGAATTTTATAATCTAAAATTCTATTTTTAATGGTTAAATGAGAGAAATATATTCTAAACTCACTAAATCTCTAAATAAAAACCAAAAAGATTAATTATAACCATTTTTATAAATCAAAAATTTTATCAATTTCCTTTAATTTCAATCTACATGGATGTATATGCAATTTTATTCATCTATGGGACTTTATTTCTTATGGAATTAGGAGATAAAACGCAATTAATTGTATTTAATCTTGCTTTAGAGTACAAAAAGTTTTATAAAGTAGGTATAGGAGCTTGTATTGGATTTGCTTTAATAGTTACCATTGGAGTTTTCTTCGGAGCAATCATAGCTGAGTTAGTTCCTTCCTTTATCATATCGATTGTATCAGGAATTATATTTATAATAATTGGCCTTCTAGAGACACGTTCTCTTAAATCACTTTATTTTGATAGAAAGAATAAAAGTAAAGAAATTATTGAAAGTAAAAATGAAGAAAAAAAAGAATATCAAGAAAATAATAAGAAATTAAGATTTACAAAATTAAGGAAAAATCCTTATTTAGCAGGATTTGGTTTTATTTTTCTTATGGAGCTTGGAGATAAAACCCAAATAGCCACAATTTCCTTTGCTTCAACAAAACCTCTAATAGAAGTGTGGATTGGTTCATTTCTAGCTCTGATTACAGTAGCATGGATGGGAATTTTGATAGGTGCCTCAATTGCGAAAAAAGTTCCAAAATTTTATCTAAAATTGCTATCTGTATTAATTTTTATAATAGTTGGAATTATAACTATTATTACTTCTCTCTAAACTTTACAAAATTCAGGGTCATTAATTGATATTAGTTGTA
>JBHLOI010000017.1:0-63511 GCA_048940645.1 Promethearchaeota archaeon
TCCCATTTTTGCAGTTTCTTCCATAATCTTTAGATATGAAGGCTCAAACTCTTTTATCCATTCCTTTTTAATTTTTATTTCATGTTTTGGAAATGCAAACAATTTACCGTTATGATCTCCTTGAATATATACCTCTGTGAGAGCATTAAATAACTTTAAACACTCCTCTTTATAATCCCCATATTTTCCAGCAGTTATACCATGAGGTCCCACAGCGGGAATACTCAATAATCCATCTGGAATAGTTGGAGTGCAAGATATTGAAGTAAATGGAACTTGGCCTCCCCTTGCAGCAAAAATTTGATTTGTTTCAAAAATTAGACACTGCATGGATTGTTCTATTTCCCTATTAGAAAGCCCTCTAGCGTAAGGAGCTAAAAATGTAGTTATATAATCATAACCTTGCCCACCACTAAATTCACCTTGAATGATCCCTAACCATTTAGCTAGATGAGTTACTGCCACTCTTAGACTTCCAGCGGGACCTGATCTGCTACAATGTACCCAACTATCAACGGGAGGTAAGCCATGTTCAAGAATCATTCGAGGATCCCATTCTTGACAAAATGGCCTTAGATCAAAATATCTAAGCATATGAACATGAATATCACCATATAAATGAGCATGAGCTTCTTCTGAATCTAAAATTCTTAATAAAGCATATTCATCAGAAATTCTATTTGCTGCCCAGTGATGAATGCTCTCTGGATTCATATCTTGATTCGCATTTTCATTTATACCTTTTTCTAAAATAGATTCATAATCCATTAATGGCATACCAATTCTGGTATATAGTTTGCGTTCTTCTTCAAAATGCTGTTCTGATAAAATAGAACATACTATTTCTCTAATATGTGGTCCAGAAAGAAATTTAATCCCTGAAGATATAATCCTCCGAACTACTAATTCTGTTATTTTATCAGCAAATTTCTTATCTAATCCTGTCTCTCTTATTAAACTTTGTTCAATTTTAACAGGATCAAAGGATACAACATCACCTTCAGTTCTAAAAACTCTCGGTAATAAGTTTATTAAAATCCCATTAGTTAATTTTTGATCACTTTTTTCTTTAATAGTTTGAGAACCTGGCACTAAAACCATAACAATCTATCACATTTTTCAAATTTTAATATTCTTATAGCTAAAAAAGGCTTAATATCTGATTAATAATCAAATTATTTTGTCGGCATCAATACCTGAGACAAAAGATTTATTAATTCTTTATTAACGTTAATATTTTACCTCTTCTGATATAAAAATTTATTTATCTTTTCAATTTAAACTTATTTTATTAATCTAATATTTCAAATTTTCACTAAAGTTCTTATTATTTACGAAAAATTTTAATCCTTTTCTAATTAAATCGGGGATAATATCTACTTTTTCAATAATAGCATCGAAAATAAAAAAATGTCGTCCTTGGCGATTTTTTAATTTTTTATGAAATTTAAAAAGGAGTAATTATGAATATATTTAAACAAAAAAATATTCAAATTTCTCAAAAAGAGGATTTTAAATGAAAAATAAATTATATAGTAAGGATAGCATTGAAGCAGTTAAAGTTTTAGATGGAGTCTACAGAAGAACTCTTAGTTATAGCGAGGATCTTATGTTGTGTCATTTTTTTCTTCAAAAGGGTTCAGAGATCCCAATTCACTCTCATAAAGAACATCAAATTGGATATATAATAAGAGGAAAATTGAAGTTTTTTACAGAAAATGATGATTTTGTTGCAGGAGAGGGAGATAGTTATTTATTTAACTCTAATGAAAAACATGGAGCCATTATATTAGAAGATTCAGAAGTCATTGACGTTTTTAATCCGTCAAGAGATGATTATAAATGAAAAAATTATAAAATAATAACAGAAAAAGTTTTTTACCATTGATATACGGCTATAACAAAAATAGCAAAGATACTAAATAAAAGTTCTGCGATTACCCAGTCAAGGTATAACTTCTTTTTTTGATCTCTATTTTCTTTAATTTTTGAAGCTAATCCAAAACTAAAGGCTGAGTTAATACCAGTAAAAATTGTAATTGTGATGGTTGGAGCGCTATATTCTAATTCAATTAAATCTAATACAAAATCCAATAAAAACCATCCTCCTAAAAAAAGGATTAAAGCAAATAGAAATATCCAACCTGAAAATTGAATGATCTTTTCGAATATCATATCCTCTTTTAATGAACTTTCTATAGGTTTTTTTGCTTTTTTCTCAACTTTTGACATCTTTTCATACCTATCTCAATATAATTGACTTTAATAATGGATGCTTCTTAATTTTTATTTTTTTCAAATGATAATTATAATGGCCTATTTTTAAGCTGTAAAATTGCCTTTGCAATATCTCCTTCACATTCAATCAAGATAGCTTTAGCTTCTTCTTTATCCACATTTGCTTGCGCAGCAACGAGCATAATATCATTTTCCGTTATGGTTGGTTTGGCTTCAATATCATTTGAGGATTCAAGCAGTTCTGTATCTTCTTTTTCTTCAACCAATAGTTCCTCTGGAAGATATTCTCTTGCTTCTCCTAATACTTGGTAAATTTGCTGGCCCATTTGTTTCATAAGGATTACTTCTGGTTGTTCTATTACAAGAGTTTTTTCTGTACCTTCAATAATTACTCTAGTAGCTTCAATTTGATCCATATCAATACCCTGTTGCTGCATTCGACGGCGCATTTGTCGTGAACCTAATTGACTCCCTTCTCTTTTTTTAACTGCTTGTGGTCTTTTTGGTTTGCTCTTTTCTTTTTTTTGCATTTCTTTAGGTAATTTTACCATTTTAAACTCAGATTTTACTTTTTATTTAATAATATATAATTAAAAGAACTTTAAATTTTTGATTTATCAATTCCTCTTCTAACATTTACAGCAATTCCTCTCTTAAAACTTCTTAAATAGGGAACAGGAAACATTAATTTGCCTATTGCTAATAACTCATCCTTTTGATTCACAACAATAACCTCGTCTAAGGCTCTTAGATTATCATCAATATCTATTATGTGCTTACAAAACACATTTCTACCCTTCTTAATAAATTCTGATATTTCATTTTGGACAATAACACGTAATATTGGTTTAGGGACACTTCTGATAATTTTTTTAGCGGAAAATATGCTTAAGGTAAAAAAACCATTAGTAGGTCTAAAATTCAATAATAGATTCTCATGATAATAAATATGTCTCATACGTCCAGTATTTTTGGAAAATTCAATATGTATATTATTATTATTGTCAAATAAAACATCAGTTATTAGAGGACCGAATTGGTAATCACAAATAGCTTTTACTTTCCTTAATGTTATTAGCAATTCTTGTTCCATAATAATTTAAAAGAAATCTTCGATTTAAAAATAAGTTGATCTATTATTTATTAAGTGCTATAAGTTAGCATAGAATAATATATTTGGTTTAGGAATAAAGTCTAGATTCAATTGCCTTTTCTTTAACTTTATGCATTACCTTTTCAATTGCATTAATAAAATCATCCTGAATTATCATCTCTGCGTCTTTTCTGATTGCGAACATTCCTGCTTCAGTACAAATAGCTTTTATATCTGCTCCAGTAGTGCCCTCTGTTAATTCAACTAATTTTCTTATATTTATCTTATCTTCAGCGTTTAAGCTTCTCATATGGATTTGAAATATTGCTTTTCGTGCTACCTCATCAGGTATAGGAAATTCAATCATCCGGTCAAATCTACCTGGTCTTAATAAAGCAGGATCTAAAATATCAACTCTATTCGTTGCTCCGATTATTTTAACATCTCCCCTTTGCTCAAAGCCATCCAACTCACTCAATAATTGCATTAAGGTTCTTTGAACCTCTCTATCACCTGATGTTGCTATTTTAAGTCTTTGAGATCCTATAGCATCCAATTCATCAATGAACAATATTGTTGGGGATTTATTTTTTGCTAAATTGAATATTTCTCTTACTAGTCTAGCTCCTTCACCAATAAATTTTTGAACCAATTCAGATCCAATAATTCTAATAAAAGTTGCTTCTGTTTCATGAGCGACTGCTTTTGCAACTAAGGTTTTACCGGTACCAGGAGGGCCATATAATAACACTCCTTTAGGAGGCTCTATTCCAACTTTCTTAAATAGATCCGGTTTAAGGAGTGGTAATTCCACAGTTTCTCTTACTTCCTGTAATTGTTGATTCAAACCACCTACATCTTGGTAAGAAATATCAGGAATAGAATCAACAACTTCCATACCTTTAACAAACGGATCTAATTTTGTCGGTAATACTTCCATAATTGCGAAAGTCCTTTGATTTAAAGCTACTCTCATTCCTGGAGATAATTTTTCATTTTTTACTTTCCTACTCATATTAACTACAAAACTAGGTCCTGTTGAACTCTTTACTATTGCTCGTCCTTTATCATCTAATAAATCTATAATAGTTGCGGATACTAGAGGTGGTTCTCTTAAGCGATCAATTTCGTTTCTTAAACTATGTAATTCTTGCTCTAATCGTATCCTTTCAGCATCTAATAATTGTTTTTCAGTCTCTAAATTACGTAGTCTTTTTTCTAAATGCCTGGTATATGTTATTAAATATTCTCCATCCTTACTTTCTTCTTTTTTTCTTCTTTCTTTAGTTGTGGTCAAAAAAAAAATACCCCTTTATGAATGTTTTAATTTTATAGACTATTGCTTAATTTTATAATAACCATTTATTCATTTAAATTTAAGGTAATACCAATATATCATGAAAATGTCGCTTTCTAAAAAATTTATAGGTTATATTTTATAATGAATTACACTTTAAAACCAAAAATTATAAGAGTTCTGAAACCAATTTTAATAATATAAAAATCTCCTCAATTAAATAATAGGCTAAATTGATAATATGGCAAAAAAAGGATTTAACGATCTCGATAAAGAATGCCCTATTTGCGGAAGTATAATATGGGGGAAGGGAGTCAAAGTTTTAATAGAAGGAGCAAAAATTACTGTATGCCAAGCATGTGCAAAACATGGAAAAAAAATATATATGCCCCAATTAAGTAAACCCAAACAAACAAAATCTTTACAATCAAAAAGGATTTCTAAAAAGTTAGAGCTCGACGACGGTTTAGAAATTGTAAGTGATTACCACCATAAAATAAGGAGAGTGAGGCAATCTTTAAGCTTGAATCAGGATCATTTTGCACAAAAACTTAATGAGAAACCTTCTTTAATAAGGAGAATTGAAGCTGGTAAAGTTGAACCCACTTTTAAATTAGCAAAGAAAATTGAAAATGTATATAATATTAGACTTATAAAAAAAAAAGATGAATCAGAAGGAATTGTGTCAACTGATAAATTTTTAAAAAGATCATCTGGTAGATCCTTAGGTGATATAGCTTTTATTAAAAAAAAAAATAAAAAATCATAATCTTTTTTATCTAATTTTTTAACTTACACCTTTTTCGATATTAAAATCTTTGCAGAATTATACGCACCCGAAAATCCCAATTCTTCTGGTTTACTAGAAGTAAAGATATTAACATTTACATTTTTTTCCAGACCTAACGGTGAACCAGAATATATAAGGGCTACGTTTGAATTTAAAGCATTATTTTCTTCTAAAAAATAAGTAGCGGATCCAAGATCATTAGAAACTAAAACTTTTTCACCTATTTTAAATCCTAGTTTCTCTATATCCAAAGAGCATAAAAATATTTTTTGAAAAACTTCCAAGTATTCTGGGTGTAGTTGACCAAATTGAGAATGGATATAGTATTTATGAGATGGTGTTATTAGTAAAAATTCATTTTTTTTACATTTTAAACGATCTTCTAATTGCTCATTTCCATAATAAAACTTGATATTATGGATTTGAATTCGCCCATTAGGTGTAGGAAAAAGGAGTTTCTTAAAAGGAACAGAATTTTGATCAAATAGTAAATAATAACCTTTATCTTCAACACTTTTTTGTATTTCGAGAGGCAATAATGTTAAACATTTTTTATAGATAGAAATTTCATCCTCATTAAAAATCGAGTCATTTTCAAATCCAACTTTAGAGGCAAGGTGACGGAAAAATTCATAATTAGAGACACAATCCTCATAGGGACATGGCCCTCCCTGATTAATGGATATTCCAGGGATATAATAAGGAGCAATTAAATCATTTGTCTCAAGATCGAATTTTGAAGGAATAACTATATTAGCATATTTTGTAGTTTCATTTAAAAAACATTCTAGCACAACAACGAATAGATCCTTTCTCATTAATGCATCAATAATCTGTTTTTGATGAGGAAGTGAGCTTGCGGGATTAAAATTGTATATGAAAACCATTTTATATCTATCAGAAGATAAAGTCGTACCTAATTTAATTAAATCAGTTTCAACCATATGCGAATCTGGAGTGTTTTGTGTAATATAATCCAATAGAGGTACTGTTAATTGATTATTGAAATCGCTTTGTGAGTAAATCAAACCCGTACCAGGGATCCCAAAATTTCCAAGGATAATTTGAATTAAAGCTATTGATTGGATTATTCTACCACCATAAAAATCTTTTTGAACCCCATAACCTACATTAAAAATAGTTTGATGCTTAAACTCTATTAATAAATTTATAATCTTATTAAAGCTCTCATGTTTTATTTCTAATAATTCTCTAATTTTTTTTTCATTCAATTTTAAAGCTTGAGTTAATACCTGTTCATATCCATCAACATGATCTGATAAAAAAATCTTATCTATACAATTTGCTTGTATTAAACTCTTAACAATTAAGTTAGCCAACATGTGATCTGTACCAGGTTTGGTATAAATAAAATGATCAGCCTTCTGTCCAATCTCAGTTTTACGAGAATCAACTACAATTAACTTTACTCCTCTTTCTTGAGCCTGTTTTATTAAATGATATGCATGAACATTTCTATTGGAAAGGTCACTTCCCCATACAAAAATTAATTTTGTGGCTGGATTATTTAATTGAAAAGGATTAGTCGTAGAATAGGTGCCAAAAAGCTGTGTAAGTCCTGTGCATCCCCCTTCATTACAAATACCACCAGTAGTGACTGAACATCCTAATTTCCCAGAAAATCTTAATGGTGAAAATCTAGAGACCAAACCAAAATTCCCAGAATTAAAAGTTAAAAGAATTGATTTTGGTCCAAATTCGCGTTTAATATGCAACACCTTTTCTGCGATAATCTCTAGTGCGTTCTTGAGATTGATGATTTTAAATCGATTATTACCTTTACTACTATCACGAAGTAACGGTCTTTTGATTCTCTGAGGATGATAAATTAGCTTTTCTCTTTGATTATATTTAGCACAGAAAAAGCCTTTTGTAAATGGATGTTGTTTTAAAGCATTGGCTGATTTAAATTTAAATTCTGACTCGGTATCATCCCATTGCCCTAAAAAAACACACGAGCCATAACAGTCTTTTGAGCATGTTCCAAATCTTACTTTTTTCGTTCTTTCTCCGTTTAATATCATAAGAACATCCGAATTAATTTAAGTTTCAAATTGTATGGGATATTTTTTAAAAAAATAAATATAAATATCTTATTTCGTAGAAATATAAAGATACGAATTATTATTCTATTACTTTTTTTCAGTAATTTTAAAATGACCTTTTTCAATACGAACGATTTTTTCTCTCAAAAATTGAATTAATGTTTCATTTTCTTGAGCTTCTAAAGGTTCACCGCAATCTGGACAACGAAAATTATGCTCAAAAGCGTCCTCAAAATTAAATTTTGTACGAGGCACTTCGCAATTTTTACAAATAAAAAAGTAATTATTTTCTTCAAACTGTAATCTATCTCTTAATTTTCTCTCTAACAATTTCTTTTTTTCCATTAAAATTTCATCAAGTAAATCAAATTCGTGCCACCAATAATATATAAACCAACCAGTGGATTTATCCCTAATTCTTCTAAATTGTGCTAATTTTTCACTATATAATTTATAGAGAGTTTTCCGTACAGTATTTAACTTTAAAATTTCAGTATCGTCTGGCTCAAAATCTACGCCTTTCCCTTCTTTTTCAATCCTTTCTTTGATATTTTCTGTAATATCTTCATCTGTAATATCTTGATTTTCTGAATTTAATAATTCAATTCCAACTTCAATTGCTATATCGCCCCCGATGATATATAAAAAGGATCTTAATAGTGAATTTAGTTCCTTCAAAGCCTTTCCTTCTAATAGATTTTTCTTTTTTTGATACAAATAAATCTAATATAAAAATTAAATTTTTTCAAAATAATATTAGATAAAATCAATCTTAAACTACAATATCATACTGTTTTTCAATTATTTCACCGTCTATATCCAAAGAACGTAAAAGTTTTCCGCTTCTTATAGCCATAATCCTTATTAATCTCGAATCTTTTATACTTTTTGGAAGTTCTATGTCTTTAATTTTGTAGTTGTTTGAAATTATAATTGCTTTCCATTTTTCAGGAAGCTCAGATTTAAAGTCAGGCAGAGTTTGTTCTATAACCGTGTTTAAATTTTGATTGGTATTATTTATATAACCTGTACTAAATTGAATTCTTTTATTAACATCGTCCTCTCCTACTTTTTTCTTTGACGGTTGGGGAATGTTTTGTTTAGTTGTAACTTTACAATTAGGATTGATATTAAACGATATTAAAAAATAACTATTCTTTCTAAGAGCTTCAATAGTTTCTAATAATGATTCTTTTTTTATTTTATCTTTAACCTCAGTTGTATAATTTTTTGTTTGCCCAGTCGACCTCTTTAAATCCCAATTTAATCCCAAATTAGATAATAATTCACTAATATCAGTTCCCGTAATTAGTTTACCTTTTATTTCAATATCTTGATTTAACTTAGAGATTGATCTAGTAACAAGTTCTAAAATCACATCCTCATATTCATGAGATCCCTTTAAAGTAATTTTTGTGCTAGTTTTTGAAATCTTTAATGCTGGACCTATAAAGAAACCTCTCGAATACCTATAAAAATGACGGTGGACGTTCATGTAATTCTTGGCAGGTTCGGATAAAATAGGTGATTCAATTAATTGTTTTAAAAAATGCATTTTCAAATCTTGTTATTGTATTGATTATCTAATATTAATCTTATATTAAATTTTAAGGTTAATATTCAAAATTTTATTTAATTAGAGAATAATAAATCGAAATCTTGAAAAAATTAAAAAAAAATGATAAATTTGATATAGTAAATTTATAAATATATTTAATGATACTAATGCTTTATACATTTTTTATGCTCAATCAGTTTCAAGTACCTTCATTACCATTATGGATTTTAGCATGGATTTTTCTTATAATTGGATTAATTGCTTTAACGATCTTAATAGTATACACGAAATATGGAAGAGAAATATCAATTAAACTCTCAGTAATCGCAGTTATCATCACTGCTGCATTTTTAGGTTTTGCTACTCATTTCTTTCTCCTCAATTTCGGAATTTAAAAATAAGAAAATAGTTTTTTTCCTTATAGTTTTTGAAAAATTTGCTTATCTACCGAAAAAATTTTTTTAAAAGATCACTAAAATAATTTGTTAATATTTAAAAAAGAAGAAATCTATTCTTCTTTTAATCTATCTTTAACTTAAACCATAATTGTGAGAAAATAAAATGTTATTTCAAGAATTTGATACATTAATTTTTATAGTAGGGTTGATTTTAGCAACAATAGTCGTTACTTTGATAATGTATATCGCAGTACTTGTCGTTGTTTCTAAAACTAAAGCCTCTGACAAGAAATTTTTAATTCTGCTTTTAGCTTTCATCGGTGTTTTAGTTCTTCCTATTGTAGTTAATGCAATAATGACAGTTTTAAATATTATTGGAAATGGTATAGCAGCAATTAGAAATGCAATAGATGGTGGAGGGCGAAACTTTCTAGTAAATTTTGGTCCAATTATCTTCTTTCTACTACTTTTAGTTTTAACAAAATTTTTACTTGATGTAACTTGGGATCATGCATTATGGATTTCATTGTTAACACTATTTATACTGTATATTATATACTCTATAGTGCCAGAATTATACGAACTTGTTCCATTCGGGTAAGTAACTTTTTGAATAAAAAATATAAGCCATTAAAAAATTAATAACAATTTTTTTTAATTTTTCAAAAATGGCAATCTTAGAATAATATAAATAATAAAAAGAAATTATATTTTTTCCTTTAATTTAAGTCTAGGAGCTAAGCCTAAACTCATCATTTCTTGGAGAAGTAATTTAAAAGCATATGAGCAAACAACTTTTGAAATGATAGTGCCCTCACCACATACAGGGCAATAACGCTTGTCCCTATTTCTATCATAAACTGCTAATAAGCCACATTTTTCACATACTAAAATAACTGTTTTATCCGATTCATCTAATAACCTTTCTTTCAATAATAAGGCTGATCCATGACCGACTAAACAATCGCGTTCCATTTCTCCAAAACGAAGTCCACCCTCACGTGCACGTCCTTCAGTTGGTTGTCTTGTCAGAATCTGCACTGGACCTCTTGCTCTCGCATGTAATTTATCTGCAACTAGATGATATAATTTTTGGTAATAAATTGGAGCACAATAAATACCCGCCTCATACTTTTCACCTGTAATTCCGTTATACATAACTTCTCTTCCGTTGAATTCAAAACCTGATTTGACCAACTGCTCTTGGAGTTTAGTGATTTCTTTCCATTCAAACGCAGTTGCATCGCCAAGTTTTCCAGTAGTACAAGATATTTTTCCACTAATTCCCTCAAATAATTGTCCTAAAGTCATTCTGGATGGCATAGCATGAGGATTTACAATAATATCAGGTATTACTCCCGATGAGGTAAAAGGCATATCCTCTTGAGGTTGAATTAATCCCAGAACTCCTTTCTGACCATGACGAGAAGAGAATTTATCTCCTAACTCTGGAATTCGTAAATCTCTTACTTTTATCTTAACCAATTTATTACCATCTACAGTTTCTGAAATTATGACAGTATCTACAATACCCTTTTCATTATGTCTCATATTTTTGGAAGTTTCTCGTCTATTAGGTTGCATTAATTCAAATTCTTCATATGATTTTATAAATCTTGGGGGTGAAGTCCTCCCGATTAAAACATCACCTCCATTAACGGCAGTTTCAGGTTCTATAATACCATCATCTTCTGATAATAATCTGTAAGACTCAGCAGATTTAAATCCTCTTACTCCTCTTTCCGGGATTTCAAATTTATCAATCTCTCCTCCAGGATACTTTCTTTCTTCTGCATCGTACGTTCTAAAAAAGTGACTCCTGGCAAGACCACGATTTATTGAAGCTTTATTAATAATTATTGCATCCTCAATATTGAAACCTTCATAGCTCATCATTGCAATAATAAAATTTTGTCCAGCTGGTCGTTTATTGATTCCAATAATTTCCATTGGACTTGTTTTTACTAGAGGTTGTTGTGGATAATGTAGAGTATGACCTCTCGTATCAAGTCTTAAATGCATATTTGCTGCAAACAAACCTAATGCTTGTTTTACCATTCCAGCCTCATAAGTATTTCTTGGAGATTGATTATGTTCAGGAAATGGGATTATTGAAGCACAAATTCCTAAAATAGCCGCTGGTGAAATCTCCATATGAGTATGCTCAGCACTTACATCTTTTTCAAACATTGCTATATAAGCATTTTCCTCTTCTTCAGCATCTAAATATTCAATTACACCTTTTTGGATTAAATCTGACCATGAATATTTATTTTGCTTCAATTTCTCAATATCTTCTTTTAAAATAAGCATTTTTTTATTCTTAATTACAAATAATGGTCTAGTTGCTCTTCCAGCATCACAGTTTATTTGAATTTCTCTTGAATCATGATAATATCCAATATTTACATGTTGACCTATTTCTCCCTTTCTCCTTTTTTCTCTAAGTTGATGGATGAAAGGATTATGTTTTTGGTGAATGCCAACCAATTTTCCATTTAGAAAAACTTTAGTCTTTACACCCTTAACATTTTTAACTTCATTTATAGGAATTACACCTAAATCAATCAGAATATTTTCAATTATTCGTTCATCAGCTCCAACTGAAATAATCGATGCTAATCCAAGATTTTTTACCAAACCACAATTTGGTCCCTCTGGAGTTTCTGCAGGACAAATTTTCCCCCATTGCGTAGGATGTAAATCTCTGGCTTCAAAATGAGGTTGACTTCTACTTAATGGAGATATTACCCTTCTTAGATGACTTAATGTGCCAACATGATTTGTTCTATTTAATAACTGACTAACTCCTGCTTTACCACCAACCCAATTCCCTGTTGCTAAAGCATGTCTTATTCTTTCGGTGATAACATCTGCTCTTACAGCTGTTTTTATATTGGGTGCTCTTCCTCTAACGGCAGTTCTTTCTAATTGATACTTAATATCTTTTACTAGATTTAAAAAAGCAACTCTAAATAAAGAAGTAAATAACTCTCCAGCCAATTTTAATCTTTTATTAGCATAATGATCCTTATCATCTGGTTCTCTTAATCCTAAAGCAAGCTCCATAACTTTTTGTGCCATTTGTCCCAAATAATAAGCTTTCTTTATCCTATCGTCTTCTGAATTACCAATGTGAGGTAAAAGATACCTATCTAATACTTGAAGTGCTCGACGAATACGATAATCTTTTGTTTGACCTATTGCAACTCTTTTTCCAATATAATCAAGAGCATTTTGTTGAGATTTTTCAGCATCCTTTAATACTTGTATTTCAGAGGCTACATCTATAACAGGGATTAATTCTTTTTGAATCTCGTCATTTTCAGAAATAGCTTCAAATATTTCTCTATCAGAATGTAATCCTAATGAACGCATGAGAATTGCTAAAGGAATTTTACCTGGGACAGAAGGAAATGATACTCTTAAATTACCATCTTTTTTCCTTTCAATTGTTACTGGAGCTCGGAAGCCACTTCTAGTTGAAAATACCTTTGCTTGATGAGTTGCACTTGAACTCCTACTGGCTTCCTCTGCAAGGATTCGATTTGGAGCTAAGTCTTCTTGTGTAACGAGAACCCGCTCAGTTCCATTTATAATGAAGTAGCCTCCTGGATCTAAGGGATCTTCTCCCCGATTTATTAATTCCTGCTCGGATAAATTTTCTAAAGGACATCGACTGCTTTTTAACATAATAGGGATTTTTCCTATATAAATTTCTAATGTTTCTTCAGCCTCCTCCCTTTGAGTACGCTCATCAATAGTTATTGGCGTCATTTCTAATGTAATGTCTGCAGCATAACTCAATTCTCTGATTCTAGCTTCGATTGGAGTTATTTCCATTGTTGCTCCATCAGCTTCTCTTACTTTGGGGACCCCTACTTTAATTTTACCAAACTTTATCTTAAATCCTGGGATATCAGGTATTACTTCTCCTGATTCATCAACGATTTCCTGCATTTCAAGTTCAATAAAATTATTATATGAATCTAGATGTTGACGAACCAGACCTTTTTCGTCAAATAAGCTTTTTAAAACAACCCATTTATCACTATTAGATAAATTATCAGAACTCAATTTTCTATTAACCTATAAAATATTTTTATTAAAATAGTAATTAGACTTTTTCTTTTGTAACATATCTGTAATAATTTACGAACTTTACAGTTGTGTGAGAATCTCTTATAATTTTAACTATATCCCCTTCTTTTGCTCCAACAGCAAGAGCGACTGGATCCTTTTCAGACATTTGAGGTAAATCAATTACGCTGATCTGATATTTTTCTAGTAATTTTTGTGATTCCTCTTTAGTTAAAAGGTGGTGCTTAGGTACCAACTCATGAAGTAAGACATCTATTTTACGTTTTTTTGTCAAGAAAAAATCCTCTTATCTAATAAATTATTATTAATAAAGTGTAAGATTTCTAAAAAATTTTACTATTTACATCTGTATCATTTTAAGATTAATTTTTTTGGGTTATTTTTTGTTTATACTTGAAAATCCAATATCCGCTTTTCTTACATATAATTTCGATATTTTCCTCTGAGAATTTATTTTTTAAATATTTTGAAATAAATTCTGCTCCCATTTTTCTTTTAATTACAAATTGAAATAGTCCATTTGGCTTTAAATATAAAGGAATCTCATCAAAAAGATCTAAAAATTCTTTTCTTCCTTTTCTTAAAGGAGGGTTCATATAAATTCCATCAAAAATTACTTTTTTATTCTTTATTGGCTCAAAATAATTTCCAGTTAAAGCAAAAGTGCGATTTTTGCTTTCTGGTAAATTGATTTTAATATTTTCTTTTGCACACCATATTGCTCTTTTATTTATATCAATTAAATAGACTGTACTCTTAGGAGATTCATAGGCTAAAACAATTCCAATAACTCCATACCCACAACCCAGATCTATAATAGTACTTGATTTTGGAGGTATTAACATATTTTCTACAAGAATTTTTGTACCTAAATCTAATTTTTTATAAGCAAATACTCCTGTAATTGTTTTAAAAATAAATAAATGGCGCCTTAAACTTACTGAAAGAGATTGAAATTTAACTTTGGCATCGGGGAATGGGCTATAATAATGCTTATCATTATACATAATGATTTAATGATATCTTACTTTTTTGTTTTAGATTCATTCCAATGAGGATAAATACCACGTTCCATAAACACTTTATTAATTTTTACCATTATTCCTGATTTTGATTTGTAAATCTTCATAGCGTTCATTTTAGCAATACCAAATCCAATTAATTCCTTCTTCAGCGTCATTAAAGCTACTAGAGCACCTAAATTTATTTTAGCATCAATGTAACATGCTCCTGCAGCAGCAAGATCTGCACCATGACATATTGCATCGACAGCTGTGTCTCTGACATATATCTTGGGAAGATGGGATACCATTTTTTCCATTGGAGAAATTATCCCCCTTAAATAATACTCATCTCCCTCATTTTTATATAAACTAAAAGCATCCTTTATATTTTGTAAGGTAACAAGACTATTATCCTCCTCAAAATTACCTACTCTTGTTCTTCTTAATTCAAGCATATGAGCTCCTGAACATAAGGCTTCACCTATATCAAAACATAATTTACGTATATAAGTACCTGCCTCACAACCAACTCTAAATAGAACATGATTTTTATTAACTTCAAGAACTTCACTGTAATATATCTCTCTTATTCTTAATTTTCTCAAAACTGAAGATTTTAAAGGAGGTGTTTGATAAATCTTTCCTGTAAAAACTTTAAATATTTTTTCAATTTTTTTCTTTGGTTCTGGATTATGCAGATACATGACTCCTATATATTCTTTACCTGCATCGAGCAATGCTGATAAAACCCGCGTTGCTTTTCCAAGAGCACAAGGTAATACTCCTGTAACTTTAGGATCTAAAGTTCCACCATGTCCAGCGTTCGATACCTCCAATATTTTACGCACCCAAGAAACTATCTCATGACTTGTTGGACCTTTAGGTTTATCTAAGTTGATTACCCCATACTGAAGTAAATCTTCAATTTTCCGTTTTTCTGGGTCACAACCATAATTATAATTAGTAGTATCTTGAGATTTTATTAATAACTGCTCAGGCTCATCAGATGGTAATTTTAATTCAGAATATTTCATCTTAAAATTGTTGAAGAGAATTTTCTATATGTAAATTAGGGTAGATTTAAATTTTATTTTTATTAATTTAATTTCTGTTTGAAATGACAAAATGTAAAAAGAGGTTCTCTAAACCTTATAAATTTGTGACATGAAAAAATATTATATAGAACGGGCTATGGGGGATTCGAACCCCCGACCTTCAGGTTAAAAGCCTGCTGCGCTACCTGTCTGCGCTAATAGCCCAAACAATAATTATACTAAAGATCTATTATTAATTTTGAAGTAAAATTACAATATAACAAATCTATAATAATATAAAATTTTTTCTGTATTTTTTTGGATATAATCAAGAATTATTCATAATTAAATTTAATCTACTTAAAATGCTCAAAACCTCGACTTTTTATTTCCAATTTGGTCTTATTCTTTTTAAAATATATTTTTTCTTCTGAAATTACTTTTCCTATTTTAAACAACTTTCCCCCTCCTTCTTTAGCCTTTTTTTGAGCGGTTTCAATGTTATTAGAGTTAATTGTAAATATTTGAATAAATTCTTCCCCCCCTTCAAATATCAGTTTTTCTAAAGGAACATTAAACTCTTGTGCGTATAAGAGAGCCTCTTCATGAATTAAATTATCATTAAAGTCAATTTCAAAACCAGTATGAGGATTAACTAACATTAAATCTCTCAAGGATTTTGCTAAACCATCTGATGAGTCGATACTTGAAGTTGCTAAACTATTATTAGCTAAAATATAGGCTTCCTCACCAGGATCTGTTGGTTCCAATACACTTAGAATTGATCTTTTATATTTTGGATACTTTTTTAGATTACCTTTTTTTCTTACAAGAATATCAAAACCCACACCAGTCAAACCAAATTTACTATTTACAACCAAAATATCCCCTCTGTTTATTCCACTTCTAAATATTAGCATTGAAGGATCTTTAAAACCAAATACAGTAGGATTGATAATTAATTCTTTGGTTTTATTAATGTCACCACCTATATAATCAAGATTCCACTTCTTACAATAATCGATTATACCAATCATCAACTCATCAAAAAAATTCATACTCAAAGTCTTCGGTATGCCTAATGAAATGATGATTCCTTTTGGTCTTACACCTTTAACCATTAAATCACTTATATTCATAAGAACAGATTTACGCCCAATCTGATGAAAATTCATTTGTTTGGGAGCATCGGTTGTGGATACAAACATATCTGAATTAAGAATTAAATTACTTTGAAAATCCAGCTCTTTAAGCGAAAAAAAGAAACTATCATCTTGAATTAATTCTTTACCAGTTTTCTCAAAGATTAAATTATCAATAATTTTGATAATTTTTAGTTCTCCAAAATCTCTTATATATTTTTTTTGACTCATTAGAAAAATTTTATAATTTTTAAAATTTATATTTAATTAGTTTAAAATCTTGCCTCTGTGGCTTAGCGGTATAGCAACTATCTTGTTATTTCTGATAAGATTGCTAAAGATTCGTAATCTGTAGGTCGGGGGTTCAAATGCAGAGAAAGTCCTTCTCTAAAGAATAATTCCCCCCAGAGGCTATATCTCTATATCCTCAGCGGTTAAATATTTCTTTATCATTTGTAATGCTAGCATTTTAAAGGCATCATCTATATTTTCTCCCGTTTTTGCTGATGTCTCTACATATGATAATTCAAGTTTTTGGGAAATTGTTTCACCTTCTTTAGTTGAAATTACTCTATCATCTTTTAAATCAATCTTATTTCCCACTAATATCAGTGAGATTCTTGGTGAAGCTTTACTTATTTCATTGAACCAATTTTCAATATTTACAAACGAATTTTTGTTAGTTACATCAAAAACAAGAATTCCTGCTTCTGCATTGGCTAAGTAAGATTGTCTAACCCGCTTAAATTGTGCTTGGCCTGCTAGATCCCAAATTACAAAACGTACAGCGCTCTGTAAACCCTCAAATTTACATTCTTTTTTCATGATTGAAGTTCCAATTGTTGATTTGTAATCTTTAGCAAATGTGTTTTCTACGAACCTGTGTACCATACTGGTCTTACCAACATTACCATCTCCTCCTAATATTAATTTAAATGCATACTCACCAGATTTTATTTTAACTTTTTGGAGTTTATCTACTTTTCTTTGAATATTCTTAGTATCTTTTTTGTTTATTAATTTCGGGATAACTGGACTTACCGATCGTCCATCAAAAATTCTAGCAATTTTTTCAGCGGCTAAATATGCATAAGGAAATATTGGATCAACTCCAGCAATCGCATCTAAAATAGTTACAAATACTGCTTCTGGTCCAGCTTCACAAAAAATTAATCTATATTCTTCAGTATCAAAAGTACCTGTTCCAAAAGAACCAGAACTAAACTCTTCAGTAATTCTTGTTAATACAGGTTCTACTAACGCACTAACACCCCCCACAATTTCTTCATCCAAAATATTCTTAGATGATTTAGTTAAAGCATCAATCACTAACCCTTCTCTATTTACAACAAGTACAGCAACTAAATAATCTCCAACATTTTGCGAATACCATTCTAGTAATGCCTTTAATTTTTTTGTATCAATTGACAAAAACTACAACTCTTTGTGCAATTAGAGAATGTTGAAATAAGAACCTTATAAATTATATAACTAGTTAAATATATTCTAATAAAAATTTTTTTAAAAGAAAGGGAGAAAGATAAAATAAATTTTTTAAAATTTATAGTATTAAATTTCATTAACTTTTAATGGAAAATAATTTTAATTCATCGAATTTGCGTGAATTTTAAATTTAATTCTAGCAGGAGTAGCCAAGCCTGGTTAACGGTGCTAGACCGAGGCTCTAGTCTCATAGGAGTTCGAGGGTTCAAATCCCTCCTCCTGCATTATGATATTTATTCCTGGTTTATAAAGTTTTCATGGTTCTTTAAGGAATATTAATTGATGTATAGAAGAATTAGAAGAAATCAGATAATTTCTGTTGTTTTATTCTGGGATTATTGGTTAAACTCTCTACATATTCCTCAATCAATTCCATTCGCTGAATAGTATACTCATCTAAATTAAATTGTTTACATAATTTAATAGCACGAGGAATATATTTTTCAATTCCCCCCCTATTAACTGTTAATATTACTCTATTTCCACATTTAGGGCAATTACCTGCATTAGAAAGAGGTGGTCTTCTGTATTTTTCATTACATTTTACACACCTAAATTCTTGTATAGAAAATTTCCTTAAATTACCTAAAATATCTGGATTGAAGTGACTAGTTAATATTTTTTCTGCGACTTTTTTAGCATTTACAGATTTAATGATTTCAGCTAGATGTAATTGAGCATCTATTTTATTATCCATAGATTCATATGTTTTATATGCAGTGACTGTTGGTCCTTCATTAATGTTTTTAGTAGGTATGTTGAATCCAATGTTTTCATATTGTTCAGGAGTACCTAATCGGCTTTCTACAAGCTTCATCAATGTTTCAACTTTCGATGGAGAGACAAATTTTTCGCTTGCTTCATAAAACTCTAAGGGGTATTTATAAAGCGTATCTACATTATGTGCCTCAACATCTATTTCATTTGGGTCTAAAAATGTACCAATAACCAATGTAGCATCCATTCTTCCACCAATTTTACTTGGTAAATAATGCCTAGAAAAATTCAAAAGAGGATCTAAAAGTAACATTATCCCATCTTCATCTCCATCACAATTCCTCCTTTTTGCCGCATGCCAATAAGGATGCGCATAAATTGATCTAGCGGGAGAAAATCCAATGATACGGCCGATAATTCCTGCACTTGTATGAGGCGCTAATCCCACCAATAAATGTCCTACCAAATCTATTTTCTCAGAAATATTATAAAATCTATCCAGTTCATAAAAATACTCTAATTCATCATCTAAAAACCGAGAAACTTTAATTAAATAATCAGCACAATCATTTGAGATGATAACATCTTGTACTCTCAATTCAACAATTTGTTTTTTGTCATGTAATGGATCACCCTTATAATCATGCGTATATCCCAAATCTCTTAATCTTTCAATGGGGACTCCAATTTCTTCTGCTTTAAAATGGGTTAAAGGTATATCAGTAGCATCGTACCTTATTTCAGCAGTTTTATATACCAAGACGTCATTTTTTGCTCGTAAAATGCCTTTTTCTATAGGTTCTGGTATCTTGAATGTATTTGTTAAACCAAAAATACCCTTTATTTTTTTTGGAAAAGATACTTGAAGAGAATTTAAGACTGAATCTATATGAGATTTAATATTGAATATAGCTTCACTTGAAGATTTCAGTGTTTCCCCGCATTTAGGGCATTTTTCATTTTCATTAGGATCTGATGCGGGAAATAAATTTTTACATTTTATGCAGATAGATTTTAACTCAGTATGAGTTTTACACTTTGGACATAAATTAAATATACTTACTGCACCACATTTAGGACACATTCTCCTGCATACATCTATCTGTACTTTTTGTAATTCTCTTGCTTTTTCTACTGATCTAGAATTACCAACTTTATCGCTTAGAGGGAATAATGTATGAACTCCCTTCATGCTTTTTCTTTCGGATTTCTCAGGGCGTCCCATCCTCGTACCCATAAAATAAGGTGCTTTATTCTTCACTATAATGGAAGATGCCTTGAAAAAATAACTGAATACATCATCTTCCTTACTATATTTAATTGATTTTTTGTCTTTGAGATTAAATAACACCTTATAGATCTTATTCATGGCTTTTTTAAAAAAAATTTTATTATCCTTAACTTTATGTAAAATAAATGCTTTTTCCAGAACATCTTTAATTTCCTTGGTATTGTCTAGGATAATTTTCTCATTTTGTACTGAAAAATTAGAAATGAATGCCTTTCTTAAAAGATCTAATTCTTCTATTGAGATATTACCCCAAAAATCAATATATGAGGGGTGTAGAGGTATATTGTAATTTAATGATATTTCTATCGCTTCATCAGCTGTAGGTCTACACTCAAAAGGATTAATTATATAATTACGTATTTTTTGATCTATATTTTGTAGATTCTCAACGGCTTTTTCTAATTCTAAAGCCCACCATTCTTCCACATAACCAGAAGGTACTAAGGTATGATTATTTTCTGCGAATTCTCCAAAACCGAAAAGAATGTCTCCTAAAAATAATACTTTTTCTAATTTAGGAAAATAATCGTTTGCCATTTTATAACTGTTTATTTTAATCACATTACCATTTTTCAATTTAACAATAGGAGGTTCAATTGAATTAACAGGACAAACACTGGTGCTTTTACCAGGCCTTTCAATTCTTAATTGTGTACCAATTGAGATAAAATCATCTAAAATTCCCATAGTTGCGGGATTAATTCCTGCTGCAGCTAAACCAGTATTCCTAGATCTTCCATACCTTATCCTATGACCACCTATTTCAGATGGATGACTAAAAACAGGTCTTCCTGCTATAATATCAGCAACAAACTTTGAATTTGGGAGAATTTTTATTTTTTCTTCTTTATTTCCATTTTTTACCCCTGTTTTATGTACAACTAGATTTTTGTTTTCTCCTTTATTAGCAACTTTTTTTAAATCGGCTAACCAATTCCAACTTTCTAAATTCATTGACTTTGCGATTTTTAAAAGTTTTGGTGCCTTTAGAAGAATTCCATCATTTAAGACTAAGCAAGCGCCTCCTCGGATTTTATTTGTTTCAATTCTTGGCAAATTTCGAAATGCTGAGACTTCTTCATCTTCTGTTGAGTCCCCATTTATTTCTACAGGTAAGTGTTTTACTGCGAATCGTATCTCATCATTGGAAGATGGATACTGTAAATGAACTCTTCTATCATACAATTTTACTTCTTCGACATATCTTCCAATTTCAGCTTCTGTAGCTTCAAATTTAGGTATTCTTGTTTTTTCTCTTACATAATCAGCTATTAGAACGCATAGTGCTTGTGTTGTTCCTCCAGCGGCTCTTATTGGTCCGGCAAAATATAGTGATAAATATTTGTTTCCTTGCTTGTCATTTCTTATAAGAATCTTTGAAATTCCTTCTAGGGGAGCACTGACAACACCCATGGTTTTTATTGCTAAACCTACTCTAATAGATCTTTCCACTCTTTCTTCTAATGATTCAATATTTCCAATTTTTTGATCTAAAATATCTGAAACTACTTGAAATACTATTTCATCATCACTTTTCCCCCTAACCTTAAGTTCTCTTATGGTTTCAGCGATTCCTTCTGGTCCGACAAGTTTCTCAACCCTTCCAGCTAAATCTCTCGCTTGCGGAGACTCTACATATAGTTCTGGGTCTAAACCTTTTTTACGGGCTTTTTCTGCAAGATCATAACATTTATCAACTTGTTTTTGAATCGCTACAAAGTAATCTTCCATTTCTCTGCTCATTTCGACCATTGATAACCAACTTAAAAATGGATTATGTTAAGTTTTCTAAGAGAGTTAATCTTGTTAATAATCCTAAACCAATAAATTGATTTATTAATAGGCTAATTGAAACCTTATTTTTTAATAAATAGAGATAAAAGATTTTTAGTTGTTTCAATAATATTGATATTTTAAACACTCCCTATTTATAAAAAGTAAAAATTTGTTTTTTGTTTAATAATAAACCATTAAATTTTGTCTCCACATTAATACAATAATTAATATTCTGGTAGAGAAAAAATTGGAAAAGGATTTGACAGACGAAAAGCGAATAATAATTAATGCACTCGTTAATTCTGGCATAAATATTACACCTCAAAGTTTGAAATCAATATTAGATTTAAAAAACCCTCTAAAAGATTTGAGTAATCTAATAAAGGAATTAAGCTTTATTCCAAATTTTAATAGTCATTTAACAGAAAGTATTTTAAAAAAAATATCAAATGAAGAATTGCAAAAAGTACTGAAAAGAACAATTGAAAAATCAAGGGATTTACAGGTTGAAAAGAAATCTACCGTAGATAATAGAAAATTGAAGAAACTTAAAAGTTCTAACCTTGAGATAAAAACTCAAGAATCAAAAGTTCAAAGGGAGGAAATAGCCACACAATTGCATAATAAATTAGAAGATATAAGCTATAATTCTACTGAGAGCTTTTTTACAAAAGAAAAGTTAAAGATTCAACAATTTGGATCAACTAAATCCAATATAAAAGTCAATCCTGTTGCTAAAGACTTTGAATTTGACTATACAATTTTAAAAGATCCAACAGGGAAATTATATACCAATGGAGAGTATTCTGATTTTTATCAGTTAACACTAGATAAGTTCAAAAAATTACACACATTAATGAGAAAAAGACCCGAGGTACTTTCTGCAGTTTCCATTAAGAATATTCTTAGATTGTCAAGAGATGTGGAAATATCCACTATAGGATTAGTTAAAAATATTCGTCAAACCAAAAATGGGAACTATTTCTTAGAATTGGAAGATTTAACAGGTAGAATTAATGTACTTGTTAGAAAAGATTCTGAAGATCAGGAATCGATAAAAACAGTTAAAAGAATTGTTTTTGATCAAATGCTATATGTAAAAGGAATGTATAATTCAGGTGAAAAGTTTAAAAATGGAATAATTTTTGCTGAATACATCTCAAAAATAGATATACCCACAGACTATCAACCTAATAGATCTACTTTTCCAATTTCTCTTGCATTAATTTCAGATACACATATTGGCAGCAATGAATTTGAAGAACCCATGTTTAAAAGATTTTTAAATTTTTTAAATGGTAAAGTCGGTAATAAGAAATTAAGAGAAATTGCGGGGAGAGTAAAGTATATAATAATAAATGGTGATCTAGTTGATGGGATTGGAGTCTATCCAAATCAACAAAATGATTTAATAATTTCTGATATTTATAAGCAATTTAAAAAAGCTTCAGAGTTACTATCCGAAATTCCCGATTATATTAAAATTTTTTATGTATCTGGTAATCATGAACCAGTTAGGAATGCATTACCTAGACCCGCAGTGCCAAAAAAATATTGCGGAGCTTTAATTGATCTAAATGTTACATGTTTAGGAAATCCTTCTTTACTCAAAACTCATAATGTAAACACACTTATTTATCATGGAGAAAGTATTCATGATATGAATTTGTTAATTCATGATTTAGATATAAATAAACCTATTGATGCTATGAAAGAATTTCTCATTTGTAGACATTTAGCACCAATTTTCGGTGAAAAAACACAAATTGCACCAGCAGAAAAAGATTTTCTAGTAATAGATAAAATTCCTGATATTTTTCATACTGGTCACATTCACATAAATGGAAGTGGGAAATACAATAACGTAACCTTGATTAATTCTGGATGCTTTCAAGCCCAAACAGATTTTATGAAAAGTTTTGGAATAGATCCAACTCCTGGAATTGTTCCGATTATTGAATTAGATACGTTGAAGGCATTTGAATTAGATTTAAAAAGTAATAATTAATAAATTTAAATAAACAGAACAAAACTATTCTTTATGTCTTTTTCAATTCCTCGTCAAAACATATCAGAAATGGTATTATATATATGGAAAATCATAAACTTTCCAGAGATTACATATGGAAATCTACTGTTTAAAATCACTTTTGAATTATTTCTTTATTCTCCGGATGAAGCAAAAGTTTTCATTGAAGATGCTATAAAAAATGAACTTCTTATTCAGGATGATCATAAAAATCTTAAATTATCCGAGAATTTGAATTCCAAATTTCAAGCTTGGCAAAAGAATCGTAAGAATGAAATTTTACGAAAAATAGCTTCTTATCATAAACAAAGTGAACTTAAGGATACTCTAGAACAAAATAATAAGGATGAATTTAATATTCTTTTAAAAGGATTCACAAACAAACTAACTCTTAATCGAGCGGTAGGAGTTTTAGAATCTGCGTTTAATTTAAATAAAGTTGATTTAAATGAAGGATTAATACTTGGCAAAGTTATAGGATCGAAAGAAGAACCTTATCTGTTTAAAATAGATGTAAATAAAAAAGAGTTAAAACACAATTGCCATGATTTTCAAACAAGAAGAGCCAAAGAAAAAAAATTCTGTAAACATTTAATTAGATTATTCTTATTATTAAAAGAAAAAGACCAAAAAATAGCAGTTTTTTTTCTTAAAAAAATTAGTGATAATATTGAAAAATGGGACTTTTCAGATTAAATTAGCTTTCTAAAAACACTATTCTTTATTTTAACCTTATCAGTCAATAAAACTATGGGCTTATGGTTTAAAATACCACTGATTCGAATTTTTTCTATTTGAGATAAAGCCCGCTCGACTAAATCTTTTTCAATATCAAAATTAATCAACTTTGTCCTTCCGTAATGTCCCATGGATTTAGTGTTTGCGGTTATTATTCCTGCTAGAGATAATTCATTTATATAATCACTTATCCTTCTTTGGGTTAATTTTTTTATACCAGGTACTTTTTCAGCTAATTCTGAATGGGTTTCATATATATCTCCAGAGGTGATGATATGACCTTTTCCAAACTTTATTAGAAGATGAATTGCCGTTAATGTCAATTGTGCTTGAAGTGGCATCGATAAAATATATTCTACTACATGATCTTTTTCGAGATCTTTTTGCGCCTTAGTTATATCTGATTCTGAAATCACTTTGTGCTGTTTTCTCTCAGCAAGCTCTCCTGCTTTTCTTAATAATTGAAGCGCTTTTCTAGCATCCCCGTGCTCTTTTGCAGCTAAACCAGCACAAAGCTTTATAACACCTTGATCTAACACTTTTTCATTAAAAGCAATTCTTGAGCGTTGGATTAATATATCAGCTAATTCATTAGCATTATAAGGATGAAATACTATTGGTTCTTGCCCTGACAATCCAGATGTAACTCTTGAATCCAAATATTCCATGAACCTCAATTTATTTGATATGCCTATTATACATGCTCTGCATGAATCTAAGTTCTCATTCAACCTTGTTAAATCATATAAAATTTCATTTCCTTCTCTTTTTTTAATAAGAATATCAATCTCATCTAAAACAAGAAAACAAACGCTATTTTTGATGCGTATGTCTAATAATCCTAATAATTTTTTAAAAATTATATCTTTTGGCAATCCAGTTGGTGGTATTTTTTCTTTTCCTTCTATCGTATTATATATATGAGCTAGAATACGATAAGGAGTAGAAACGATGTTGCAGTTTATATAAATCCACCATGGAAGATTTTTTTCACAATGTTGAGCTATTTTTTGACTGATATACCTAATCGTAGCAGTTTTACCTGTACCAGTCATACCATAGCATAAGAAGCTAGGAGGTACATCTCCTTCTAACGCGCATGCTGTTATCCCTGCAATTTTCTTTATTTCTTTATCTCGATGTGGTAATTCTTCAGGAACATATGAAGGTTCTAAAGCTTCACGCATTTTAAATATTTTTGGTCCTTTCAAATATTTCTTATAAAACCTATCAATATTAAAAGAGTGATTATCATTATTCTTTGTATTAGTCAACAAACAATTACACCTACTTTATAATTTTTGATAATAAACATTTAAAAATATCATGTTAACCGACAAATTAATTGAGAGCAATTAAGCCCTTAATATATATTGATTTGCCTTATCCGTAATTTTTAATATTACAGTCTCACTTTTAAAAGATAATTATTTATCGAATAATATTATTAATGATTTATTATTTAGCTTTTAATTTAACAATATTTATTTTAAATAAATTATTATTTTATCTAATTTCTCTTATAGCTCACTTAATAAATATGTCAAAAACGGAAAATAATGCGATTCTCATAAAGAGAAATACAAAAATAGCAAAAATTTTAGCCTTAAGTTTTGCCTGTTTGTTTATTATGAACTTTGCTATTATCTCCATCATATTTACATGGACGGATTGGGTGGCTCTTCTAATTTTTAGTTTGTTATTTATAACACCAGGTTATATATCAAACGCAGGAATGGTGATAGTTGGTAAAGGTAAACCGATAGATGGAGGCAAATTCTGTAAAGATGGGAGAAGAATACTAGGAGATCATAAAACATGGAGGGGATTAATTTTTGGCCCACTCTATATAGGTATACCGATCTCTTTTGGAATTTTTCTATTATTCCTTGCATTATGGCCCGCAATTGAGGTAATCCCTGTTTCTGGAGCAGCACAAGGAATTTATAAACTCTATTCCGATATATTCTATTATAAATTCTATTTTATTGGAGGAGAATTCCCAATTGGATTATTAATGATATTAATTAGAATAATTCTTTGTTCTTACGGAGCGGCTATTGGAGACTTAATTGGGTCTTTTTTTAAAAGAAGGTTAAACATTCAAAGTGGAGCACCGTTTTGGATAATTGATCAACTTGATTTTGTATCAATAGCAATTCTTTTGGGATCTATACCGACATTAATTTTCCCAGGGACTTATTTAGCACCCGATATTTACATAATAATATTTTTATTGATTTTAACCCCTACAGTGAGTATTATTGCAAATACCGTAGCCTATATTGTAGGTTTAAAAGATGTTCCTTGGTAATTTAGTGTTTTAGTTTCATAACTTTACACGAAATCTTTATCGGAGACCCACTATTTTGGAATATGATATATCTCTCAAGTAACTTATTGACGGCTTTTATATAATCTCCATTTCTTCCTATAGCTATTCCTCTATCTTCAAAGGTAAGAAAATTTACTGATATTTCTCGTTTGCCAGAATAAATGTTGAATTCAACTTTGATATCATGAATATAAATATCTGGAAAAAAACTATGTACTAAATTAATAAGAGTATTCTCTGAACGAATTAATGCTAGTTTTCTGCAGAATTTTAACCTTATGGAATTCAAATGTGTCTTTGCTTCAAAATAATACTTATTATCCACAAAATAAAAAACAAATTGATTAATTACTATAATATTTTTAGGATAAATTTTAGTCTTATTATAGAAATAATCATATAATTTAAGTTCAAAATTAGAATATTTTCTGATAAAAGTCAAAGTTTGATAAAAAATTAAATCATCTAAAATTGTGTAAAGCATACAAAAGAATTTTATCATGAAGAGATTTAAAGTCCTAAGAAAATTCAAGATATAGACAAAAAATTTAATAAAGTAAGATATTCTTTTTGAATTAATTGTATCTAAATAGTTTTCAGATAATGAAAAAGGCTGGATTTGAATTTAAAGACCATACAGCAGATGTACAAGTTAGAAGTTGGGGTAGAACATTAGAAGAAGCTTTCTCGCAAACAGCATTAAGTTTAATGTCTACAATTACACCTAATTTAAAAAAAATTTCCCCCCTCATCATAAAAAGTATTGAAATAAATTCTGAAGATATATACGCTTTATGTTTTGACTTTCTTTCTGAATTTCTTTATTTATTTGATGTAGACGAATTAGTTTTTAATGAAATTACTGTGGAGTTCATTAAAAAAAAAAATGATGGATATAAGCTAAAAGCAACTGCTATAGGAGAGAAATTTGATCGAAGTAAGCATGAAATAGGAACAGAAGTAAAAGCAATAACCTATTCATTTATGAATATTGAAGAAAAAAAAGATAAAATTGAAATTGATATTACTTTTGATATATAGATCAACTATTTTTTAACCTTTCACAACACCAACAGGGACTAATCTAACTACTTTTTCTACAATGTCTAAGTCATGGCTTACCTGAACAACTTGATCAATGTCTTTATAAGCTCCAGGTGCTTCTTCTGCTATTACTTTCATCGAAGCAGCTTTTACTAAAATTCCTCTATTACTTAAATCATCCTTTACCCTGGCACCCCAATATTTCTTCGTCGCTTTAGATCTAGACATAACTCTACCAGATCCATGAGCGGTAGATCCAAAAGAAAGTTCCATCGCTTTAGGCTTTCCCACACATAAATACGATGCACTTCCCATTGTACCTGGGATTAATGCTGGTTGTCCAATTTCTTTATATTCTTGAGGAAGTACTGGATGTCCTGGTGGAAATGCTCGAGTAGCACCTTTCCGATGCACATTTAATTTCATTTTTTTGCCATCGATTATATGATCCTCGATTTTTAAAATATTATGACAAACTCCATAAATTAAATGTAAACCCAACTCATCAAAATTCTTATTAAAATGATGTTGGAAGGACTCTCTTATCCAATGAGTTATCAATTGACGATTTGTAAACCCAAAATTAGCAGCACAAGCCATTTGACTAATATAATTCTGTGCTTCTGGAGTATCTGCAGGAACACAAGCTAATTCCCTATCTGGTACCTTAATATTATATTTTTTCATTGCTCGTTCTATGCTACGTAGTGAATCAGTGCAAACTTGATGACCAATTGCTCTTGAACCAGTATGAATCATAACCATGATTTGGTTCTTTTCATATATTCCTAACTTTTTCGCAATGGATTTATTGTATATCTCATCAACTTTCTGAATTTCAAGAAAATGATTACCGCTTCCTAATGATCCTAGTTGTTTAATTCCTCTTTCTTTAGCTTTTTTAGAAATTAGACTTGCATTAGCGTCTTTTAAACAACCCTCTTCTTCACAATGTTGAAGATCTTCTTCAATCGCATAGTCATTGTCTAAAGCCCAATTCATTCCTGTGTTTAATACTTTATCTAAGTCCGAATAGCTAATGTTGAGTTTTCCCTTTGAACCCAGACCTGAAGGTATATTTTTAAAAATTGTACTTAATAGGTTTGGAATGCTGCTTTGTATATCTTTAAACATTAAATTAGTTCTTAATAACCTAACTCCACAATTAATATCATACCCTACGCCCCCTGGTGATATCATTCCCGTATCTGCATCTGTACCAGCAACTCCACCAATACAAAAACCATATCCCTGATGAGCATCTGAAAGTGCAATTACATGTTTTTCAACTCCTTGTAAACAAGCCACATTTGCTATTTGATCAAGAGTTCTGTCTCCCTTGATTTTTTCAAGAATGTATTCATTAGCATATATATGTACCGGCACTTTCATTTGAAACTTCTCAATTCTACCTTCAACTCGCGCCATCAACGTCTTAGGTGGTATCTCGTATACATTGTCAGCAACTTTATTCACATTCATAATACAATAATTAATAAAAGAATTTTCATAAATTTTTTCCTTTAATTTAAAAATAATATTTCTTTACACTCCTTTAGATCATTTATTTGACAAAATGCCCACAAACAGAAACTACTAAAAAAGAGCTTTTAGATTAGCTAGAAGGTATCTATTTAAGAAAATACTGGCCATCTACTTTAGAAATTTTTGCATAATCTGAAAGTTCCTTAATTAAGAATGCTCTCTCAAGCTGAAATTTCTTATCATCTAATCTAATTCGAAAAGCAAGTTTCTTTTTATCGATTATTTCAATCCAATGAAGTTTTTCAAATAATTTTAAAATTTTTAAACCAAACTTTTCTTTTTCACTATACTGTTTTATATCATCTATTATAGAATTCAATTTTTTTCTAAAAACATTCTCATTGTTAAAGTTAATAAGAAACTCTTTCTCCTCAGCTAAATTCATCCATAAAAAATAATCGTCATCATCTAAAATCCTACTGTAATTTAGAAAGTATCTTAAATTTTCATTCATTAACTCTATTCTTTTCTTTTTCATTATTTTCTCCTCAAAATATAAATCTGTTGGTTTTAAATCCATTCTGCAATAATTGTCATGCTCTGAGTAAATAGCATTAACTAGTTTTATTCCAATAAAACCAAGCGTTCCTACGAAAAATTTATAACTTTCATAACTTATGTTCCTGTAAATACCAACAATCTCCCAAATTAAAGTTGGATATTTGCTACTCTTATCTGTAATGATCTCAAATCGATAATCTTTCGCAGTTTTGTTCGCTAAAGCATAATTTTTAAATCGTTCAAGAAGATTCTTGATGGTCGAAAAATCTCGCATCTCAATATTTTTTAGAAGATACTTTCTGAAGCTAAATAGATAACTGGTTATCCTTCCAAATGTCAATCCACTATATCTATTCTTTTCCAATGATGGTTCATGTTGGGGTATTGTCGCTCTAAAGGAAAAACCCTCATAAAAACTGCTCATTCCAATATCAACGAATCTCTCAAAATCATCTAACCCCTTCCCCTTTTGGAATATATCCATAACCTTTTCCATCACATAATTATAAAAGGCAGATACACTCCTAAATCTATCATCCTCAGGATTCTTCTGCCGATTCACACTTACATATCTCTCAATCCAATCCTTAAGAGCTGGAGATATCGAAATTGACTGGTGAGTTGTTCTCTTTTCGGATAAAAATCTTTTTGATGTCATTTTTTTGAACATTTTGTCTATTGTTCTAAGTTTCTAGTAATCATGATGCTATAAAAACATGCTGGATTTTTTTGAAGCGCTAAATTAACCTATGCTTTCTAATAATAGAAGATTCAATTCAATTGAAATAGACAAAAAATTCAATATTTGATTAGAGGATGAGACTGCTCTTTTTTCTTTAATAAAATTAGAAAATATTATTGTAGAACTATAAGGATTTAGTTTTGGTACCGAAAGGTAAATTCAGAGTCTGATTTCAATGAAAATTCCATTGAAATAAATCTTCACATTTATGTGTATAATGTGTTATTTATTCGATTTAAATCGAAGGAGGTCTTTATTTCCCTTTATTTCTTCTAAAATTGAAAGTTGAGTGTTATATTTAACTTGCCATTCTGAGAGAGTGAATGAATTGGTCATGAATTCTTGTCCCATGTTATTATAAGAAATCAGATATTTTAAGTTATTGAAGAAGTTTCTTCCCGAGTTTTTGTAGGATGAAAGAAATCTAGAATAGCTGATTCTACTATCAAAAAACCTCCTATATATGGCAAGATTAATCCTACAGAAGGATCGTATATATCCCAGTCGAAATACTCATCAAATTCAAAAGACTGCACCGCCTCTTCATATGAGAGAGTAAACGCATCAATCCCAATAGTAAAAATGATTGTCGAGAAAAGAATTGCTATTCCACAAATCAAAATAACGGGTCTTGAATAACCATGCTTCTTACCAAATCCCCTTACACCATATAATATCGCAACTATCGCACTAATTAACAATAAAATAGGTATGATAATCGATAATATAAGACCGGTCCCTTTCATAAAACTTATATCAATAGGCGCAGGGGATTCAAATACCCTATATCCAAAAAAGAAAAATCTATCGAAGTTTTTCGTAAAAGCTACTGGAACAAATAATGCAATAATTGTTACAATACTACCAACAATTGGTAGAATCCAAATAATTAGCTCTTTCTTTACTACTATACACGTCAACTCTTTACTATATTGTATATCTTTGTATTTTTTAAACTCAAAATATAAAATTAAATCTTATTATTTATTTTTTTCTCCACTTTATTGAGCTTCATTTTTAAAAATGTACTTTTCAAATTGTTAAAAACAATTATTTTTCTCTTATATTGTTTATTAAAGATAGGAGAAAATAGGTAAATAACCATAAAATGAGAGAATAAGAATTACTTCAACAAAAACCCCTTATCTTATTTCGATAAACTTCAAAAGGCTTACCATTTAATTTTTTTCTTTTTTTTAGCAAAGAAACTCCCTCAGTTTTCTTTCGCGAATTATTCATGTTATTTTTAAACGTTACTAAATTTTATTACTCATTTCATATCACCTAAAATATGTATGGAAATCAATAAAAACATATTTAAGTTTACAAGACATTTTTTGAATTGGACATTTTAATCTAGATTTATTGAAAAATTATGAAGGGGGAGTTGCATTGGAAAAAAAAAAAATAGGTAATTGGTTGATAACTAGAGGGAGTATGATATTTATTATTGGTTCTCTGTTATGGATAATTTTTTTTTCCATTTTTACTATATTTTCATGGGAATTTTATATAGGTTTAGTTGTAATTCCAACAGCCATTGGGTTATTATGTATTATAACTGGGTGTATACTAAATGAAAAAAAGAGAAAAATGGGGATATTGTCTGAAAAAAAATATCATATTATTGGTGAAGTACTTATTATTCTTGGGGTATATATTTGTTTGGGATTGCTACTTGTGGATAGTCCTATTGGACTTCCGATATTAGGCACCAGTACTATAAATGTTGATACATTCGATAGTGTATTTTTGGTATTTATGTTTGGTTCTGTATTTATGACATTTTTAAGTGGTTTCATGTTGTTGTTTAATGATTCGAAAACGTGGTTAATCATAGGACTTATTGCACTAGTGATAGCTGTAGGGGTATTTCAAGGCTGGGGAGGTGAAATCATTTCAATTTATAACAAGGTAATGGGTGGTGGACCGCCTGGACCACCTATTTAACAAGGCACGCAAATTACCTTCCTACAAAGTAAGAATGAAAGATTTATTATCCATCCTATCTGTTTAAATATTGGAGGCACCGCATTATAGTTATTCATAATCATGATGGAATATTTATTTAAGATTCTCTTATTAGGAAATCCCTAAAAAAGACCAGAACTTAGGTGAAAGGGAGAATATAATCATTAAATAAGAGAATAAGAATTATTTTGACAAGACAATACTATTTTATCTCAATAAACTTCAAAAGACCAAGATCATCCAAATCATCCATCATAACCTGTATCTCCGCCTCTGGTTTGCCACTCTGCTCGGCTATCTCTTCTATTGTGTGAAACCCGTCGGCTAAATGTGCTATCTTGTACATTTCCTTATCTAAAAAACCCTGCGTAATTACCTGCTTCGGCAACCGCTTTGAGGTCCACCCTGGCTTCTGGTCTCTCGACTGACGTAAATCTTCCTCCGTAAGAACTAACCCCCTTTTCGCGATTTGCTTCCGAGACTTTAAAAAATCCTTCTCAAAAATCTTTAAAATCGGAATCTTTAACTCAACCTCCGCAATCTTTCCATTTTTCAACATGTCGTCAATCATAGGCTCAAAGCCCCTGAAAAGACGGACATCACCGCCCCAATTTTTGATTGTTTCTCCATATCCAGCAATAAATTTGTCAATAATATCACTTAACGCCTTATGCGTTATCTTAGCATCATCATTCTTATCAGCCGCCGCCGTACATAACACACCCTCCTTAAAGACTAACAACAGGTAAAAAACCTGCATATTTTTACTTATGAATCGATGTTATCCACAATCTATAATTTTGAGTTCCCCACTGCCTTTCGAGAACTCAACACTAAAGTCTTTAAGGGCTGTTAAAAATCCTGAAACTAAATCTTGATTGAACTCAATAGTTCCATATTTTCTATGGATCAAACAGATTCAGGAAAAGGAGGAAAACTCCGTTTTTTTCCGGTGAATTGATCGATTAAATAGAAATTATGGAGCATTTCTTACGGCACACCTCTTAGATTTATTGTATTATTAAACCAATACATTTTTTTTACCTTAATTTTATTCACAATTGAGATAATAATAGCTCTAATTTTAGTTTTAATAATAATAAAACTTCCAATATTTATAATTTCTTTTTCAGTAAAAATTATAGAAAGGGATTTAGTATGGATTCTTTTTTTGATAAATTCTGAACTGTTCAGTAGAATAGTTTAAATTATTTTCACCAGATTTAATAGCTTTGATACTTAAAAAGGCTTTCTTCCTAATTATTTGTTCTGATACTTGTCTGAAAGGCGCTTTCCTTGCTAATTCGACGTTCGTTATAAATTCATTACGAATCTTCCCATTATAACCTATAAAATCAGCAAAAGTTTTAGGATCAAGAATAAAAACATTAGAAATATGAGGTAAATCATATTTAACCTTTTGAGGTTTTTTAGCATTTATCGGTACAAGAATTAATGCTTTATTTTCTCCTTGATAACCTCTATAACCATGTTCTAATACTTTTCCTTCTGCAGCGCTTAAATAGTAATCAATATTTACAATTTTGATTTTAGGATGATTCTGAACAAATTTTTCAGCAAGAGGTGATAGTTTTCTGAAGTTTTCATCAATAATTATTGAGTTATCACTATTACCTTTTACCTCATAAAATGAATTACAACTTTTTTTTCTAGTATGCTCTAAAAATATTTTTTCAGCATTCCAATGAAAATTAATACCAATTTCAGACATCTTATTAGCAAAATTAGGTTCATATCCTACTTCAACAAGTAATTCATTATATTGTAATCCCCTCTTACTAATAGCCTTGAAAAAATCATGATGTCCAAATTTTTTCAAAATCTTTGTACTAGGATTTTGTTCCTTTAATATGGCTTTTTTATTAATTAAGTCTGTTAATACGACTTCTTTGAAATAATTAGCTGCAACTTCAATTATTTTATTGTAAGAAAGAGGCTTCATATTTTTATCATAAAAAATCTTCCACTTTTTATGATCTTGGGGAAATTTTGGTTCAAAACCTGCTTCTCTGATTAGCTCATTGAAAGAAATTGTAGGCTGTTTACCATTAATAGCACTTATGAAATCTTGATAATCATTATTGATTAAATCCATTTTTGCGGGAGGTTCCCCCTTTTCAATTACTCCTTTTTGCACTAAATCGGGATAAATGGTATTATTAAAGTAATCTACGGTTTTTTTCATTTTTTCTTTTAGAGATAAAACTTCGCCATCTTGACCATATTTTAAAAAAGCCCATTTTTCGTGATCAATATTAATTTCATAGCCAGCTTTAGCTAATAATTGGTTAAATCTGATTTTTGCCCCTTTATTTATAAGGGCATGCGTAAAATGTTGAAACCCATTTTTTTCAATTATGTTCCTTGTGATTTGTTCTCCTTCTTTAAATTTTCCTTTGCTTATTAAAGTAGGAATTATCTTTTCTTTGAAATGCTTAACTGCAAGAATTAATTTCTCTTTAGAGGGTACAGGGCCGTTATTTTTATCATAATTTAAAAATTTATATTCTCCTCTTGCTACATTGGGTCTAAAGCCTAACGTTCTCAATAATTCATTGTATTTTATTTTAGGATTTTTCTGACTTAAGGGTCCAACAAATCCGGGATGACCATAACATCTAAGATCTTTATCTGTGGGGGGTTTTCCCTTATTTAATCTATCTTTTACTTCTGGTACTTTTTCCAGATCTGGTAGAATTACCTTTATGAAGTGTTTTTCGGCAATTTCCATTTTTTCTTGTTTAGTTAACCGGTTTCCACTTTGGTCGTAATTGAGGAATCGGTATTTATCTTGGTTGATATTGATTTTATATCCTGCGAATTCTTTAAATTCATTCCATTTAATCTTAGTTCCATATTCCGTAAGAGTATGGTAGAACATACTAAATCCATGGGCATTAAGGTCCCGAGTGCCTATTCCTTTTCCTGCAGCTAACTTTTCTTGAATTTTGGGATCAGCTTTTAGTTTTGTTAGGATTTTATTGTTGTAATATTCAAGTGCAACATTTAATTTTTGCTCGCGAGGGAGGGGGTTTCCCTTTTGGTTAAAACTAATAGATATCCAATCATTGGGTTTTGAGTGAGTATTTGGTTCTGAGGTGGGTTGCGTTGTTAATTTTTCGATTTCCTTTTTATCTATAGGTTTAGTTGGACTAATCTTATTTTTAGGGGTGTAATTTGGCTGGAGTTTTGGTGGTGTAATTTTATTTTTAGAAATATAGTGAGGCTCGAGAGTGGGTTGTTCAATTTTATTTATGGGCTTGTGGGCTGGTTTATTCTTTAGCGGTTCGATTTTATTTTTGGTTATATGATTAGACGGAAGTTTGGGCGGTCTGATTTTATTTTTGGGCATGTGGTGAGGTTCGAGGGGGTGCTGTTCGCTTTCTTGTATCGGTTTGTCGGTTAGTATATTTTGTGGCGGTACAATTTTATTTTTAGTTTTGTAATTAGGCGGCAGTTTTGGAGGTTTTATTTTATTTTTGGGCGCGGATCGAGGGTCGAGGTAGTGCTGCTCGATATATGTTGAGGTTTTGTGGTCTGGTTTGCTTTTTAGCTGGTCACTTTGACCAGTGAGGATATCTACCTCTCTAAATTGAGGGTTGAGGATTTCTTCTTTCACATCTTTTTTGGGGTGTTGAGGTTTCGATTTGATTTGAGTCATGAAAATTGGTATTTATATGGTAGTTATTCTTAAAAGGGAGAAGATGCCAGAGGTTTATAAAGAAAAAATGAGTGTGGAAAATATTTAAAAATCATAAAGACCCTTTGAAATATCAAAGGCAAATATAGTAATAGTTATGGGTGGTAGTTATTTTTTTAATTTTAATAGGGACTGCTGGGATTTTGCACACAATTCTTGCTTTTTTTCTTCTTATAAAGAGAGATAAGTTTATTGGGAGAATAAGAGATTTTAAGCTTACTGATAAAATAATTGTTATATTTCTCTACACCTGGTCTCTATCATCTTTAATTATAAGTTTGTTAGATTATTTTGGCATATTTGGGGAATATTCTCTTCCTTTTCCAGGAGTAATCATTGTGTTCTTTTCTCCACTTATCTCACTAGTATGTTTTGGGCTCACGTTATTATTGTGGAAATTTCCACACTCAAAATCATTTCTATCAAGCTCAAGTCCAAAAATAGAAACTAAGAGATTTGGGGAGGGAAAATTTCTTGAACTTCTTGAAGTAGAGAATATAGAAGGGGATGGAACCGAACAAAACCCATTTATTATTACTGATTCAGCTATTTTTCCTCAAGATGCGGATGTAATATCAATCAAGAATGTAGCCACTTATATTATTTTTATAAACTGTATTTTCAAATCTGTTAAATTAAAAAAATGTATAAATCTCATTTTTAAAAACTGTGAATTCTCGGGTTTTTTGAATCTGAAGAATTGTGATGTGATAACCATTCAGCAATGCGTTTTTAGGAATTTAGAGTTGTATTCCTCAACTAAAATCATTATAAAAGATTCAAAAATATATTGGTTAAGAATTTATTTCTCATTTCTGAATGAAATTAAAGATTGCTTCGTAACTAAGGTTGTGAAAAGGCACAGTCCAGATAATATTCTTGATATAAAGGGAGGTATAGAGGATAAAGGTAAGAAGAGTAATGTATTTGTTAATTATTACCCCTTGATGATAATTCTTTTTCTAGCCTTATTCGTCTCGGGCAATGTTCTGTATTTTATGATCCTACTAGGTATTTCTGAATTTTTATACGTCTTCATTCCTATTGTAATAATAATAACGATTATTCTATTTCTTGTGCTTTTAGTAAGAGATACTACAATCTTGAATAAAAAAATAAAGAAATACTATCCTCTTGAAAGCCTTATTCGTTTTCGTCAAGCTAAATTAATTGTGGGATATTTTTTAATAATTATTAGTATAATAGCAATAGATTTTGTATTTACAGCCTCGATATTAAACCCTCTTGTATGGAACAGCCAATTAGGATATATAATTATACTCACATCATTTTTTTCAAGTTCACTAATAATTTCTGTGGGGATTACTCTTTTTTTAAAGAATATTAGCTCTCTAAGAGAAAAATTTATTGAAACTAACAACCCATTATATCCATATTTTATCATATACAACTTATTTGTGATATGCTTTTTAATATTTTTAGGAATTGGTACACATTTAGAGCTATTGGAGGGTATGTTTTTTGTTATTACCCTCATATTGATTGGATTAGAGTTTATAGAATTAATGATTTCTGTTATTACTTATTATAAAATTAAGAAGATTGAACAAATTCCACCCGAAGAAAGAGATATTTCCTACAATGAATATAAAAATACCTTTAGTGCTGTGTTAATAGTATTAGCTACAATTTTTATTTACGTTTGTTATAATGTTATACCTAGTTCAATCCTTCTTGAAGGATTATTATCATATCCGGTAGAGGCACTATTAGTATTTCTAGTTATTATTTTTGGTCTTGCTTTAGGTGTCATTGGATTTTTAAAACTCTCATTTCTTTCAAAGTCTGCTTCCGCTTATTTATACCAAAAGGGAGAAAAATATGATAAGGCAATAAAAACCTATGAGTCTGAATTAGAGAGTGAGCCAAATAATTATAATGCTTGGTCTAATCTGGGAGTTGCTCATTTTAAAAAGGGAGAATATTTACAAGCACGGGAAGCTTTTAGAAAAGCCCTTGAAATTAACAGTGAATTAAAGGCTGCTATAGTAGGATTAAGTCTTGTTTATGCTGAATTGGGAGAGTTTGAATTAGCTCTAAATACGTGTAGAAAAGCATTTGACATTAAAGAAAAACCCACGATAGCAACAAAAATAAGTGAAATTATTGCTCAGGCTTTTGATCGACCTGGTGATGAATATCTTTGGGGCTCTTTAAGTTATATATATACAAAAAAGGGAGATTATCCACAAGCTATAGAAGCTATTGAAAAAGCCTTAGCAATTAAGCCTAGATCAAAACAAATATGGTCAAATCTTGCAGCTATTTATAATAAAGCTGGTGAATATGACAAGGCGATTGAAGCAAGTAAAAAAGCAATGACAATTGATAAGAAATATGAACATGCTTGGGGGCAAATGGGATTTGCCTATCATAGGAAGGGGAATTCAGAACATGCTCTTGATTTACTGAGTAAGGCAAATGCCTTGAATCCTAAATCTCCTGAGATATGGTATATCTTGTCAAAATTTTATTTTGAATTAAACCAGTATGATGATGCTCTCAATGCTGTGAATACTTGCTTAAAATTTAAATCCCATTTTAAAGAAGCACTAGAACTTCGCGAAGAGATAGATAAATCAATGCCAAAAGACATGGTTAACAAGAATTAATGCTTATTATCATTAGAGTTATTTTATGATGTAATGGAAAATGATAGTAGAAAAAAATGATTTAGAGCTCCTTCCCGATGAAGAGGTATTAATGGAGCTCAATCTTAGTCAAAAAATTGTCGCTAAAGAAAGGGAAAATATGAAATCTACATTATATTTAAAAATTTATATGAATTAAGTAATGAGATGACAAAAATGTTAGGTGGTTTAAAATAGAGGATTTAGAATTTTTAGATGAGCCTGAGATTTATGAGCCATTGGAAGAGTCACATTTAATTAACATAATTCCCTCAGAAGATAAAATTTTTTATAGTGCTATCTTTAGGATCAGATATATTGTAGATAAACAATCAGAGAAAAAATCAAATATTTTCAAAGATACGTGATTTCTTTTCATTTATTCCTGAGACAGTTTGTCCAAAATGTGGTAATGTGCAAGATAAAAAGATTCTTACATGTGAAAAATGTGGCAAAGCTTTGAAGTTTTGGAAGTAATTCTGGTCTAGATCTTTATATTAAACCTTTCCGTTCAATTTTATCGCAAAAGTTTTGAGAAAAGATAATGCTTTAGGTGGATTTGCTTGAGGCATGGCATATGCTACAAGTATACCTCCTTGAAAAGGAGCGATTATTACATGTCCCATCACATCATTGTTAGTTCCAATAATTCCTTCAGGAGCAGTTTCAACAACTGAAAATTCTAAATTGTTAAAGACAAAAGAGCGGGCTCCTTTAATGGCATTTAATATATTGTTCGTTTGATTGGTTAGATCCCAATTTTCTGTCTGGAAAAGTATAACCCCCGTATCAGACACAACTGCGACTGAAGCAATTTTTATATTAGTCTCGAGGGCGGTAATTCCCAATTCATCAATGATCTTTTTTATTTCATCCATATTAAGTATTCATAGAGTTTATTGTTTTTGAACATTATTTTTACTTTTACTCTTAAATCTAAATTTATACTGATATACGTAGAAACAATTACTTTTCTCTTAAAAAATGACCGCAGTTATAATTGAGAGAATTTAAGAATACTTGTAATAACTTATATATTGTTTAATTGCGGGATTATATCGTAAACCTTGTTCATAACGGTAATAACACTTAGGGCAGGTAAAAGTAGTAGCTGTTCCCCCCTTTAAATCTTTGCGTACTTCATAATTCATTAAGGTTCCGCATCTATCACAATAGGAATGTTTTTCCATATATAATTTTTTATTTTTAAGAATTTAAACTCCTTTTAATTAGCTATTAAACAGAAATAAAGTAAAAAATCGTAATAAGTTATTAAAACTATTATAATGATAGTAAATAATGTTAAATTATTAAGATTTAAATCAAAAGTTTTAAAGGTGTTAAAAAAAATTACAGAAATACCTGAAGGTTTTACGAATGATGATTTAATGGAGGTACTCAAAGGTCAGACAGAAGTTGGCTCTAAATATAAAAGCCATTTCTTTGCGATGTTTGCCCAATTATTCTGTACAATAGCAGAGGTTATCATTTCTGAGTTTGCAGAAAAGGGGAGAGAAGCAATGGTAAATGCAGTGAAGAAGTACGGAGAAGAACGAGGTAGGAGAATTGCCGAGATTGTTAAATCACAAGACAAGGAGTTAAATTTAAAAAATTTCTTTATTTATGGCGATTTAGATGCCAAAAATACATTAAAATACACACCAAAAATAGTTGATGGGAATATAGAGATCGTGGGAAGGGATTGCGTATTCTGTAATGGATGTAGAGAGTGGGATAAAGTAGAGTATGGCAAGATTTACTGTGAATATATTGATATCTCCATATTGAAAGGTTATAACCCGAATCTTAGGATAGAAGTTCCTTCAACGCTGACCAAGGAAAATAGGAGATGCATATTAAGATATATAGTAAAGGAGTAAAATGGAGATTATTAAATGGAATTAAACAGGCAGGACTTAAATTTGAAAAGATTCATAAATACTCTTAACATCAATAGCAAATTCTTTACAGATAACATATAAAACGTTTAATTTTGAGATTTCTTTGAGGTCTTGTTGTTTTTTAGCAATAAGATGCTCAATTTCTCTGCGCGATAAACCGGTTTGTTTTATTATGTTAGCAATATAATTATCCTTAAGATCCATTTTCTCGTAAATTAATCAGAGTTTTGTTATTTATTCTAGAATAGTATCTAAATAGTACACGTTTTCCTCTTTTATTGAAGAATAAAATTAAATACATATCGAATTTAGATTACTAAATTATATTTCAAGATTAATCAGAAAATTATTGACAGATTAACTATACAGACACTTAAGTTAACCAATAAAAAATAGAATAAGTATTTAATAACCATAAAAAATTAATTTAAGCATTATGGAAGGTAAATATATTAGTCTCATAACCTACAAAAAGAATGGGGATCCCATAGCCACTCAGGTATGGTTCGTAGAAGGAGATGAAAAAGTGTATATCGTAACATTACAAGGAAGATATAAATTTAAACGAATTAAAAATAATTCAAATGTTAAAATTGCGCCTGCTAGCATGCGAGGTAAACCTAAGGGTGATTATTTTGATGGAACTGCTCGTATTCTCTCAGATGATGAGTCTAAACCTATTATCGTATTATTTAAGAAAAAATATCGTATGTTTAAAATGATGTTTAAAGAAGACCGGGAAGGAGAAAAGAAATCAATTTTTATTGAAATTACATTAAAATAGAAAGAATTAATTAGACTATATTAATAACGTATCTTTTAAAAGTTCTTTCAATTTATCTCTCTCATTTTTGGACAGATACCTTGAATCCTTACCTGCTTTTTCAAATCTATCTAGTGGAAGGTCCCCAATAAGATTAAGCAGAATGATTAAACTATTTTTCACTAGGGATGTATCATTCGTAGTATCTAACAAGAACATAAGCTTTCTAAGGGTTTTACATAGCCAAAGAGTTTCATAACGTTTATTTCGCGCTTTAGCATACCCTCTTAAGATTTTATTGTACCACCAGTCTTCATAATTACTAATCATTATCTTTATTCTAAACCTAACTTATTATTATCCACTATATTTTGTGAATAGAGAATCTATCATAAATCTTAAAAGACTTGTAAATCAGTATAACAATATTAGATAAATGGATATAAACCAAGGGATTAAAATGAGTTATTATATCTTTTTAGTTACAGTTCCTAATCTAGAGGAAAGCAAAAAAATTGCGAAAACGTTAGTAGAAAACAAAATTGCGGCATGTGTAAATATTATTCAAGGTATTATTTCTATATACAGATGGAAGGGAAGAATTGAAGAGGATGGGGAGCAACTACTTGTAATTAAGACGAATGAAAGAAATAGTGATCAGCTAATTGACAAGATTAATGAGATTCATAGCTATGACACCCCAGAATGTATAGGATTTAAGATAGAAAAAGGATCGGAAAAATATTTGAACTGGATAAATCAAGTTGTAAAATAAAAAATATATTTCTAATGAATTATTATGGCATTTGATATCTTCCAAGTAGATTGGATTTTAGTAGATAGTATAATAATTATATTATTAATTCTATTACTTATAGGTGTTAGAATATTTAAAACCGTAAATAGATGGAGATACTCATTATCTAATGAAAGATTATCGAGAATAGTGTTTAAAGGCTCCGCTATTCAAAGTCAGAATAAAAATATTTTAATTAAAAAATTTGAATTAACAAAGCATCCTAATGAAAACAAGAGCGCTAATTCGAAGCCCACATTAATATTAGTTAAATCTAAGAACAGAGGAAAGCTATCTAGCGCTTTAGCTGAAGGTATAAGCAGCTATGGAATGGATGTAATTAATTTAACGTGTAAAGCTCTAAAAAAACCCAAAAATAATAATAGTAGGGTTGAAGTTCAAAAAGATATTATGAAATTAATCAATTCCTTATATGAATTTTTCAATCAAAATAGAATTAAAATAAGCACGAAGTATTATCTTGTGAATTTTATTCAAGCAAATCTAATTTATAAACCATTTATAAACGATATTAACAATAATAAGCTTATTTTAATTAATCCAAAATTAAATAGATTTAATAAAACACAAATTATTGAAATTTTAAATTCAAATAATTTAAGATCGCGACTATGTTTAGTATATAGTGGTAAGATAAATCGATTTTTAAGAAAACATTCATTGAAAAAATTTATTGAAAAAATTACTTCGAACAACGAATCCGATTGGAGATTATTTATCTTTAAAAAAGCTTCAAATTCTTTCAAATATTATGAAACTATCCTTTTAGGCACCATAATTAACATTGTAGAAAAAAAATAAATATATTGCAAAAAGCAAATCTTTACATATGAAAAAAGCAAAAATTTTAAGAGAACATCACCAAAAAACGATATATTTAGAAGATAATTGGAAACTCCTGAAATCAAAAAGAACCCGAGCAGCTGAATTATTATCTATTTTCGTAAAAGAAGGATTGAAACCATTTATTTATGGGAGTGTTGCTCGCGGTGATGTTCATATAGATAGCGATATTGATATTATTTTCACGCAATTAATTCCTTCTTTCCAAGTTGAATACATTTTGAATAAAAATGGATTTGATAATTATCTTCGAGAAATTCTTATGGCAACTCCAAATGATTCACTAAAGTTATACATTTATTTAAGCGAATTAGAAAGTATAACAGTTCCACTTTCTAAATTCGAGGCTAATACCTTAGAATTTTATGATTTTGGTGGTAAAGTAAATTTAAATGATTTAAAAAATAACATTAGGGTGCCTGGAGTAGATAAGAGATTAATTTTAATCAAACCGAATAAACAGGGCCATGAAGAATACTCAATCATTGGAAATGAACATTTAGCAGCAAAAGAGTTAAAAATAAGTTTAAATACCATAAATGAAAGAGTAAAAGTTTTACTTAAAAGAGAAAAACATGGAAGAACTGGAGTATTTTTAAGAAGAACTATAAATATTCAAGAAACAACGGAAATTGTGTTAAAAAAGCTCGCTAATAAGAAATCTATTGTTAGAAAAAAACTCTATCAAAAATGAAAAAATCAAAAATTGCAAAATCAAAAGCAGAAACATATTTCATTAAAGGTAGAGGTATTCCAAAGGGATGCCGGTTATGCTTAATAGGTGCAAAAACAGTTTTATTTATAAATGGACTATGTCAAAACCCTAAACATTGCTATTGGTATTGTCCCATCTCTGATGAAAGAAAAGGAAAGGATTTTACTTATGCCAATGAAATTAAAATTAAATCTAAGGATGAATTAATTAATGAAATTAATATAATGAATGCAAAAGGGATGAGTGTAACAGGTGGAGATCCTCTCTTTGATAATAATTTTGAAAAGACTCTAGATTTTATTAAATATGTCAAGAAGAAAAAAGGCAAAAAGTTTCACATTCATCTCTATACAAACGGATTAAATTTTAGTGAAGTTATTGCTAATAAATTGGCTGAAGCCGGATTAGATGAGATTAGATTTAATCCTCCAAAAGAAAAATGGAATGTAATTCAATCCGCATTAAATAAAGGAATTATTGTTGGAGCAGAAGTACCGGTTATTCCCAATAAAAAATATATAAAGGAACTCGAAGAATTTATAATTTATTTGGATAGAATTGGAGCAGAATTCGTAAATCTAAATGAATTTGAATTTTGTTTTCCAAATAGCCAAAATCTAAAGGAAAGGGGTTTTAAACTGAAGAAGGGATCAATTGCCTCTGTAGAAAATAGTAATGAGATGGCTCTTGAACTATTGCATAAGATTCACGATAAGGTTTCTCTTCAAATCCACTTTTGCCCGATAAGAGCTAAGGATTATTGGCAACTAAAGGAAAGATACTTACGACGAGCAATATCAATTAAAATGCCTTATGAAGATATATCAGAAGAAGGTCTATTATTATATGCTAAAATTGAGGGCAATGAAACGTCTTTAATAGAATTTAAAGATTTTTTACTGAATGAGATAAGGATTCCTCAAAAGTATGTATATTTTGACAAGAAGCAAATAAAAATACCATTAGCTTTTGCGCTAGAAGAAAAATTCATAGGATTACTCGAAGAACGTGAATTAAAAGGATTTATTGTAGAAATAACTCCATTTAGGGAAGATGATTATTGTCAAATAACAGAAAAAACCCCCATTAAGGTTTTTAAACAAGAGATGAATATAGATGGAGATCAAGAAGGTTAATTTAGATGATTTGGATGAAATTATGAAAATGGAAAAAGAAACCTTCAAAAGTGATTCTTTTTCGAAAGAAACGATGAAACAATTGATCTTACAAAATACATTATTTTTAAAATTAATTAAAAAGCAAGATAAACAGAAAATATTAGGCTTCATAATTATCATACAAGATGATCTTGATAGGATGAACATAATTAATTTTTTAATTAATAAAAAAAATCAAAATAAGGGTTATGGTTCTTACTTATTAACGAAAACACTAGAAATAGTTAAAAAAGTAAGTGGAATAAAAAAGATCGTTTTAAATGTTAAAACAAAAAATAGAGCTGCAATAAAATTATATGAAGAATTTAATTTTCGAATTATAAGAAAAATTGAAAATTACTATAGAAATCAAGAAAATGCTTACTTAATGGAATTAAATCTCTAAATTTTATCGATTTTTAAATATTTTTCTATACCCTTAAACTTATAAATAAAAACTAATATAATATCTGTAAATTAAATTTTATAATTTCCTCAGAGAAATTATTAACTGTAAAGGAGATGAGGAATATTGCCGATTGATAAAGAATTACAAGAAGAAATCAAGAAAGGGGTTTCTCTCCAAAAGGTTGATGAGGAAGAAATAAGAAAACGAGAAGAAGAAAAAAAGAAACGCATGGCAGAACTTGAAAAGATCAAAGCAGCCTTAGGAGAAAAATAATTAAAACTTAATATTTTTGTTTCCTTTTCCTTTTTTTTATTCATTCCATATGAAAAATTAAGCTTTTCTACGATCTATTCCTTAATAAATTTAAGGAAAATGTAAATTAGATAAGTTGATTTAATATTTGAAGATTCTTGAGATAGATAATAAAAATCAAGAGATTACTCTTAAAACGGAGAATTTAAATGATTTATGGACACTCTATAATGTTATTTCTAAAAATGATAATGTCTCCACTCGTACCTCTAGAAGAGTGGTATTAAGGGAAGGTACAAAGGGAGACCGAAAACCTATGCGGTTAAAATTAAACGTGGAATCAATCTCATTCCATGAATTTTCAAACAGATTACGAATTAAAGGGACTATTATTGAAGGTCCTGAGGATTTTGTAAGCTTTGGAACATATCATACGTTTAATATTGATATAGGTCAGAAAATGACAATTAAAAAGGAAAAATGGTTAAGGAGTGAAATAAAGAGGTTAAAAGAATCTTCAAAATTTGAAGTTAATTTTATATTATTAATAATTGCTATTGAAACAGGATTAGCAACCGCATCTCTTATAACTAATTTCAGCCATAACAGAATAGCAACAATTAGAAAAACCATTCCTGGAAAAAGATATAAACAAACTTACCGAAATAAGGCATATGAGGAATTCTTTGATGACATTAAAAAAATTATTGATGAGAATATCAAAAACATAAATATTAATCTAATAATTTTATGTGGACCGGGAAATACTAAAGATAATTTCATTAAATACTTGAAGGAAAAGAAAAATCCAGATTATATTTCAAAAATCAATAGTATCCATGCTAGTTCTGGTACTGAAAGTGCGATTTTAGAGACTTTAAAATCTACTAAATTAAAAAATTTAAAGAAAAATGTAAAAATATTACAAGAAGCAGAAAATATTGAAAAAATTTTCACATTGTTCGCTACTGATGCTGATTTGATTTCAATTGGAATAAATGAAGTCTCCAAAGCTTCAAAAAAGGGAGCAGTAGAAGAATTATTCTTGGCTGATATTTTGATAAGAGGTACCTCAAAAGAAAAAAAACTTCAAATCGAAGAAATTTTAACTAATGTTGAAAATTCTGGGGGAAAGTTTCACATTTTAAGTAGTGAGCATCCCACTGGGCAGCAAATTATTGATTTAGGAGAGATTGTTGCTATTCTAAGATATAAAATTTAAAGTTAAAAGGAAATTATTCGCCTTATTTAATATGACTAATAATTTAATATATGTAGATAAGAGTTCTCAGATACCTCTCATGGGTGTAGATTTTATTGGAGTAGTAGATCGAGGCACAAATGTTATTGAAATAAAACCTTTAACCTTATGTAATTTGAAATGCAAATATTGTTTTGTTAGTGCAGGGGATTATGAAACTAACTTTTTAATAAATTCTGATTATTTAATTGAAGAAATTAGAAAAGCTATAGTTATTAAAGGGAATCATGATATTGAAATTCATATTGCTCCTTATGGTGAAATTTTATTATATTCAGAATTATATGAATTAATATATCAACTTTGGGAAATTAAAGGAATAAAAACTATTTCAATGCAGACTAATGGGTTACTATTATCAGAAAAAATTATTAAGAAACTGAGCAATCTAAAACTTACACGTATAAATATAAGTTTGAACTCTTTAGATGAAGAAAAAGCGAATTATTTATGCGCATGTAAGCAATATAATGTTAAAAAACTTATTGAAAATATTCACACATTATTAAATTCTGAAATTAATGTATTAATTGCTCCTGTCTGGTTTCCGAAGCAAAATGATAAAGATATTGAAGACATCATAAAATTCATTGTTAACCTAAGAAATCTTGGATTTTCTGAAAATAGAATTCAAATTGGAATCCAGAAGTACCTAATTTATAAAACTGGGAGAAAATTAAAAAAAATTCGGCCAAAATCATGGGATTATTTTTATAATCAATTAACTAGATTAGAAAATAAATATAATATCAAATTGAAACTTGGACCTTTAGATTTTGGTATTCACAGGCGTTTAGGAATTTCAAATATTAATTTAAAAAAGCATGATATTATTGAATTAGAAATTGTATCAAAAGGACGTTGGAATCGTGAATGCATTGGCAGAATTGATGAGAATTATGGAATAAAAGTTCTATTGAAAAAACCTCTAATATATTCAGATGAATTGTTGAATAAAACGATTGAAGTAAAAATTATAAAGGCAAATTATAAAGATAATATTATTACAGCTTTATTTCCAATATAATTATGATTTAATAAAAAACTAAAAAATATAATTATGTAATACCATAAAAAACATACTAATAATTAATATAAATTATTTTTTTATAAATTGATTAATATGAGTCCAATTATTACACATGAAGATGAGCTTGAATTAGCAAGAACAGAAAAAGAGGTAGTGAGTCATATAAAACGACTAGCAAAAGCACAAAATGACCTCATAAACTCTCAAAAAAAGTATGCTGAGAATCTTGCTAAAGCAAATCTAGTAAGAGAAATGTTAAATAGATCGTTTAGAGACGTCATAAAGCAGATGCAAACCTTACTTAGAGAGAAGAAATCAAATGTTCAAGATGAAGAAGTAAATTTATATCAAGATATTATACATAAAAACGATGGTTATATCGAAGTAAACAATAAATATATTGATGCAATAAAAAATCTTACATTAAAAAAAGAATATTTTATTGAGAAAAAAAATGAATTCGCGGATGCTTTAAGTGATGTAGCCGATAAAAGGAGTGCCGTTATTAAAAAAGCTTTAAGTGTTGAAAAAATGAAGAATAAATTAGTTGAAGGTGAAAAGTTAAAAAAGTTAGATTCTGAATTCAATGACTATCAAAGAGATTTTGATATAGCTAGGGATGTACTAATAAAGAAAGTTCATCAATTTTTAGAGGTAAGAAACGAGTTAGATGATTTATGGACGATTTTAAAAGATTCAGTATCTAAATCAAGCTAATTTAATCTTTTTATATTTTTTTATACTTTTTATTGGGAAGTGTCTTAATTCCTACGGGCTTAAATTTATTAAACAATTCAAATATATAATTATTAGAAAAATTATTGGATAATTCTTTAATAATAAAAATTGAGAATAAAAAATGGCAGAAGAATTCGCAAATTTCATGCAAGAAACTAGAAGGGCTCCTCTTGAAGAGAAATTAAACGCATTTGGAGATATAGTTGAAAGGATGATGTCAATGATTCTCAGAATTCCTGATCTAGTTGATCAGTCTTTATTAACTCTTAACCAAAAAATTTCAACTTTAGAATCCCAAATTAATACATTGAATAATAATATGGCATCAATTAAATCAACTGGAGGAAATATAGCCCCTATGATATCAGCCCCCACTGCTCCTAGCAGTATACCTCCTCCACCTGGCGGTCCACCTAGCACTTCGTCTCCTGGAGGTTCAAGACCTCCTCCTGGCGGTCCTCCCCCACCTCCCGGCGGTCCACCTGGAGGACCTGGAGCTAATCGCCCTGCCAGTCCGATTAGTTTAAGAGGCGCTATAATGAGTGAACTTAAACAACTATTTAATAAACGCAAGACCCAAGGTTAAAAATTTAAAATCTTTTTTCTCAAAATTATTACCCAAAAAGCAATTCTCCACATCTTATTGGAGATTCTCTTTCTAGTTTTCTAATGCGAATTTTAATTAAAATTATAATGGATTAAAGATATAGATATATAAGGATAAAATAGGATTTTTGCTGGTTAAGTTCATTGGAGAAATCTAGTAGTAAAGACGCTACAAATAATACAGTTAAAGTTGTTCATGACCTCAAAAGACAAATTTTAGAGATACCCTCTCTAATCAGAGTAATGAATAACTATTATTATAAAAAAAATCAAGGACAAAATCAAATTAAACCAATTCTTCGAAAGAAAATTAAAGAAAATATAAAGTTTTTAAAAGATAAGAGAGATTTGCTTTATTCAATACCCACTGCTTTGGATACTTTAAGCGATGATCTCATTAGCAGAAAAGATTCATTTAAGTTTCCTGATAGCATCATTTTATTCGAAGCTTGGATGAATTTAGGCTATAATGCTCTTTATCCTAAACTTGTCTTACATTATAAGTTTCCGGGATTTTTAAAAGGGGAAAAAATAAGACATTTATTTCAATTTATCTTTTCTACATCTCGTGGTTTTGGGTTTCCTATCTATTTTGGACCCGAATTTTATGGATATATCCTAACATATGGTAAAATTTTAGAACCAATTCTAAAATGGAGTCATACAGTATGCCATAGAGCAAACCAAGCAATTTTCCTAGTAGGTAAAAGATATAATGTAAAAAGACACCATCCGGGAGAATTTGAATCTATAATAATTTCTGAGTATAAGGATAATATCTATAAAGGTATTGATACGCTCTTACATGGTTATTTTACGAACGATCCAAAAAATTTAGGAAAGTTTTCCTCCCTAAAAGAAGTTCTTCAGAATATAACGTTTTCTTACTCAATAGGAGATCACGCTATGAGCATTGAATCAAAACCTACTAGCAAAATTTTGAATGTTCATTTAATTACATATGATAAAATAATGGAAAAATATAATGTAGATTTTTACAACTACATCAAAAAACTAATATCTTTTAAAAAAATGCTGATAAACAAAATTTTGTTCTATAAAAACCAAAAAAATTCCCTTAAAAATCAATTGAGTAGACTAGATAAGCTAAAACTATTTTTAAATAGATCTAAAAGATTTAAAGTTTCAGCACTTAATTCTTCTAAAAATATTTTTGAAATAGAGAAAATTAATCTTTATATTCATGTTATGGAAAAAGTTTTGGAATTGATTTGGACAACCCCTCTCTATACTCATACTTTACATGCTTTAACAGATAAAGAAAAGAAGTTTTTGATTCAAGATAAGAAAATTAAAGAGAATTTTGAACAAAAATCTATAAATTCGATATTTTTTTTATGTTTGAAATATTATGAAGAAAAATATAACTTTAATTTTGAAGAAGAAGATATAATTAGAAAAGTGGATGATTTAAAAGATTCTATGGCAAAAATGTGGTTATATTTCAAAGAAAGCCAATTTAACCTTGCGATAAAAGAATTAAGTGAAATTTCTAAGTTATCAATCGAAGATCAAAATTATGATTTAAAAGTGAATGAAATCTTAGATAAACTTATACCAATATTTTCAATTTATGAAATATTTAATAGATCTCTGTCCGAATCCGTCTACCCTGAGTCTATTCCCCGCACAGAAAGATTAGGTGCATATATAGCAAGTTTTTTAACTTCAAAATATAATTTATTTGGTATTAACTTAATGCATCTCTTTAATAGACTAGCCTTTTATAATTGGAGCTATTACATTTTTAAAAATAAATTAAATCGAAAAAAATTATATAACTTCATTTTAAAACTGCCAATCTGGAAAAACATTCCCCAAAGTATTAAATTAAAGATTTTAAAAATTTAATTAATTTCTCCAAATTTAAAATTCTAAAAATCCAGGATCATCAAATATATCTTCTATTTTTTTTTCCTTTTTTATACTACTTTCGTCGTGTTCAGTAAATAATGATTCTTCATCTGTTTTTATCCCTTTTTCCATCTCCAGTGTTTCTAAATGAAGCAAAGCATCTTTTTCCATTTTTTTAAATTCTTCAGCTTTTAATTTCCATTTGTTAACATCATCTATATTTACATCTTCTTCATCTGCTAATAATTCTGCTGCCTTAACTCTACAAAGATCAGATAAAATTGAATAACATAGGACTAATTCTCCCCATTCATTTTCTTTTTTCAACTTTTCAATTCTTCGTTCTAATCTTTGCATTTCTTGATCAGCATAATAGATATCAATAAAATCTCCAAAAGCATCAACAGGTTCAGATATAGAATTGACTAATACTTCCTTTGTTAAACCACAATAACCACATTTCACTGTTGCGATAGGACCTTTTCTCATGCCTTCAACCTTTACAGATTTTTCACCGCATGAAGGGCATGTAAAAATTTTTGGTACCTTCTTCACTCTTTTGTATGTTTGTTGCTTTCTTTTTCTTCTACCCATGGAAAAACACTTCAATTTAAAATTTCTAAATACATTAACTTAATCAATAACTAATTAGAAATTAAAACTAAAAAATTTTCGCTTTTTTAATTGTAAGTTAGAGGAAATCGTAAGATTTTTTAGGAATGTTTAATTACACTAATTACTTTTTTTAACCGAAAGAAATATAATGATTTTAATATATTTAGTGGATTTTAGGCATGGAGCATAGAAATTTAACATTGGATTATGATAGAGATTTAATTGATAAAATTTTTGACGATTTTGATATGAGATATATCATTTTGTTTTTATATATTATTAGAAATGATTTATTTAAAAACTTGGCTGATATTAGCCTTATAGAATCCTATGAGAGGATTCTAATATTAGATGAAATTTATAAAAGTAATATTAAAAAATTTTGGCAAAAAGAATTTACTGAGATTGCTATTGATTTGGGATTATTTAAAAATATTCGAAGTATAATAGAATTTGATCAAAAAGATGATGATTTCATTATTAAATTAGGAGATGAAACCATAACCATAGAAAAAGATACGATTTCTGTGCCTGTTGATACCCTTTTCTTAATGATAAATAAAAAATTCCAATCGTCATCACGGAGAAATTTTAATCTAGCTCTTACTAAATTAAAAGGAGTTAGATGTGAATCGAGTAATGTTATTCATTCTTTAATTTATGAAATAGGAGATCATGATTATACCTTATCTGATGATTTATATTACATTTTAGATCAATATGGTAATATTTATCAGGCGATTAAAATAGAAATTACTATTGAAGGGTTTTTTCAAAGATTTAAAGAAATTCAAGATAAAGTCAAGGAATTAATTAACATTTTTGAACCAATCTTGAACAATAAACCTGTTTTAACAAAAATTTATAAAGCAATAAATGAAGTTAAAGAAATTATAGATTTTCTTAAAGAGGAAAAAGTACAACTCTCTGATAAATTCAATTTTGATAAAATAGATATTAACAATGAAATTTTCAAAAAGTGGAAGTCATTATTACTTAGTTTACTTAATTTTAGTTTTAAATTAAATGAAATTGAAAAAAAAATCCTAGATATTAAGAGAACCTATTCTGGGAAAGGAAAAAAAAATACTTATCTTAAATTTATTGAAAAAGTATCATTTAATGAAGAAAATATTGTTGATAATATTCAGGAATCCTTAGTAAAACTTAGAGGAGATTTGGTTTTAATTAATAATGAAATTTCCAACTTATCTAAAAAGCAAGTAAAATTATTAAATCTGGATTATGAAAGATTTATAATAACAAGTAGTGTTGATTAATCTTGAAATGTCCTTCATGTAATGTTGAAATGGAACCATTAGTTGCCGGAATATTTCAATGTCCGCAATGTAGAAAAATATTAAAGCAAAAGGAAGAAATAATTGAAAAGATAGAAAAAGAAATCATTAAAGAAGGTGAATTTCGAGATGGTGAATATTTCCATAAAGAACTTACTTTAAATAAGAAGTATGAAGTCTGTAAAAAGGGAATAGTTATTAATAAAACCTCTAACCGTGTTTTTGCGGTTTTGATTTGCGAAAGCCCATATAAAGAAAAATATGTAAGAGTTTCATGGTGGAAAAATTATCAACATGCAGGCATGTTTAAAATTTACGACAGAGATGTACTTAACAATACTATTAAAGCATTAGAAAAAATTGATGAATCTTTTGACGATCTATGGCGCTGGTCAGGTAAATATGGAAAATCTGAACCAAAAACCGAAGAAGATTTAGAAAAAGAAAAAAAAAATGCAATTATTAAAGCTAGAATAATTGAAAATCGTACTTGTCCAAATTGTCAGAAAAAAATGGAAAAAAATAAAACTCATTATATATGCCAAAATTGCTCCGAAATTGTAATATTAGAAGGGTATAATCAACCCATTTTTAGTGTTTCTCCAGTAGATCTTGATTTACGTTTTCATAGTAATTTTCCAATTAATTTTTACATGCCAGTAAGTGGTATAACTGTGAAGTGGTTAGTAGGAGAATGGAAGGCAATAACAATTATTTATTCTAAAGATAATCCAAATAAAAGATGGCTAAGATTTTATTGGTGGATTCGAGATTTAAGTAGTTTTATTAAATTCGGAAAGAGAGAAATGGGTGAAGGGATTCAAATGGGTTGGAAAGCTCAAAAAGGGATCTCCTCCCCAAATATCTATGATAAGAAATTAATAAAGCCATTAATCAAGGCGCTTAAAAAAACATCTATAGAATTGAATTGGGTCAATTAATAAAAGTTTAAATGATAAACAGGTTTAAATTATGTCTGAAATAGAGGATCTGACTTGGAATAAATTACTCCAAGAGTTTGGAAGAAGTTTAGAAAATGCTATTGAGCATCTTGAAACTAAAGATATTGAAAACATTCCCGGTGCAAAAGAAGCTTTAATCCAAAGATTAAATGATATGAAATTAATTTTCCCTAAAAATAATGGAGATATATTTATAAAATCTATTAATGATAAGATACAAAATGCTTTTTTTCCAAATACCAAAACTTTTTCTAAGGCCTTTGAGAAGATTTTAAAATCCAGAACTCATGAACAAGACTTTATTATAAATGAATTATTAAATGGTTTTGTTTCTTCAAAAGCAAAGGCAATTGCTTCAGGAACACAAGCCCCGATAATAGATAGGATGGTTGAGGCTTTTAGTAAGAGAAATGATTTTCATATTGTAGATCACCAATTTTTTGCAATGTTTGGAGATCCTAATAAACCTAGACACTTTGTGAAGAAACAGCTCGAAGAATTAATAAATATGTTTGGCTTAATTTCAAAAGAACTTGTTGTAGAAAAAGATGTGAGAACTAGTGAGCAAAAAACTTATACTTTTTATACTTTTCCAGGTGATATTATCAAGTTACTTGAAGAAAAATATTTAAATATTGACCAAGAACTAGGATATGCTTATGTTTCAGATGCCTTTGATAGAAATGTATTCATTTGTATGTTCTTAGCAAATATTGCGATTAATAGGGATGATATGGAAAAAATTGGAGGTGCTTATACTATTAATGGTATTTCTGCAATATTCGCATTAATAATATTACTGAGTTTTTTACCCAAAATATCAGTCGATGAAACAAACCCAATATTAAATGATCCTAATTATGATGAAACTAATATGAGTATTATTCCAAAATCTTGGATGATGAAACAAGTATTAGAATCACTATTCGAACCTCTTATTAAAATTATTGCCTATAGGTTAGGGGGAGGATTATGGTTGTCCAAAATAATTGACTCTGAAGTTAATAAAAAAATTATAAACCAGATACGATTTTTGATTAAAGATGTTAATAAATGGATTCTTGGACAGCTAGTGAGAGTTGAAATACCAATCTTCATTAGTATAGGTAATATACTAACTGAAGTGTTAGTAGGATATGAAGAGGAGTAAAAAATTATAGTTATCGGTGAAAAGAATGAGTTATAAAAAAAAATCAACAAGAACGGTGAAACCGGGAAGAAAAAGAGAAAAGTGGACTGATTTATTTCCCCGATATTTAACTTTCATTAGTCATATGAGACCAATTCTTAGAGAAACCCGAAGAATTATAATTAATCTAGATGCTGATCTTTTATTAGATACAGAAATCTTAGATAAAATTCGCCAAGAAGAAGAAAAAAGAAATATTCGAAAAGTGAGAGCATTATCAGAATTCTCAGCTATGTACAGATCAAATATTTACGAAATTATTAAGGATTTTATTATAAAATATAGAGAAAAAATACCGATAATTGATATAAAAGATTATATTGTAGATTTTCTATATGAAGCTGTCAATGCATTAAACGTTTTAAGGCATATCACTAATCCAGACGAAGCTAACTTAGAAGATACATACTTATATAATATAACTAAATTTATTGAATCGAGGTTATTTCCGAGAGGTGCGAATTTAAAAATAATCTATGAAAAATTATTAAAATTTTCTCAAAATTTTTATGAATGCCAACGCCATACTCTCCAACCACATACTTATTATCGTGAGTTATTAGAAAGCCCTGACTTCTTTGAAATACCCGGGATATCTCCGAAAGTATATCAAATTATTAATAATATTATTTCACTTTATAATCTTGATCCGAACTTTGGTGAATTTCCAGAAAAGGAAAATTATGAGATCCCCATGATATTAAAGAGTGATATCTTCTTACCTTATATCGATTCAATAGCCAATGCTGAAGAAGAAGCCATAGAAAGCATTGCGGAACGTTTAGGCCTACGTTTAATTGATAATATTTTTTTAGCTCCCAACGAGGATCTTGTGAAAATATTGTTAGAGAATAACTTTTTACGCGAAAGTAAACAATCTGATGGTAAAATGAGATTATATCCTCAATTTAGTAATGAAACTTTGTTATTGTATTATTTAGCTTTCGCTTCACAAAGACGTGGATTTCTATCGAAAGAGTTGATTAATTGGATATCAATGAATTTTGCTTTTCTGATATATATGGGCATCTTGAAATGGAAATTATCTGATGAAAACATTTTTTACCCAATTTTTAAAGATCTACAAACTAATGAGAAAGTTCTTCCATATTTAATGAAATTAATTTGTTTTCCGAATTATTTAGGTCTAGACAAAATGAAAATAAGAGATTCCCCCCAATACAGAAAAGAAATTTTTAACTTTATGGGAGCTGAAATAGACAATCTGAAAAACCTAATCTCAGAAATAGCAGATTTTTGTGAAAAATTTGATAAGGAAAGAAAAAATAATTAACATACAAAAAAAAGAGATGAGGAATTATTAGTAATGAGAAAAAAATTACATATACAGACGATGTTATTAAAGACCGTATAGGTAAATATGGAGCTGTATACTTTCCTAATGATATTAAAGAAACTGTTGAAGATATACTAGGAAATGAAGTAAAAAAGGAAATATTAGATGATTTTTTCAAAGCTTTAAAAAAGTATGATGATTTTACAGAACAATTAAAAGAAACTAAATTAAATCCCAGTCTTACAGTTCTTTTATATGGACCGCCTGGTACAGGGAAAACTTCCTTAACAAGAGGTTTTGCCAAGAAATATAAAATACCAATATGTGTAGTTGAAACCGATCGACTTGTATCACCTCTATTGGGAGACACTATTAAACAAATAAGAAGAGTTGTTGACCTGGCTGCTGAAATTGCTCGTGAAAGAGCAGCTTTTATAATATTTTTTGATGAAATTGATGCAATTGGATCTGAACGCTCCAATATTCATGAAGTAGGAGAAATTAAGAGAGCTGTCATATCTTTTTTACAGGTTATCGATAGAATTAACTATGAAGGAGTCCCACTAGCAATTTTTGGAGCCACTAACCATCAAAACCAATTAGATTCTGCTATTTGGAGGAGATTCACCTTCCATCTTCGATTTGATTTTCCTGATTTCCATTTAAGAAAAAAGATAATTGAGTCATTTCTAAATAACATAAAAAAGGCTAAAATTGGCATTGATGAGACAATTTTTACCAAATTAGAAAATGAATATAAGGAACTTCACTCTTTTGAAAAAGATGTAAAGCGCAAAGTTGGTCATAGAATATCGGAATTTGATAATGAAATCTTATGGAATGAAATAGTTAAAAGAAATAAAGCAGATGGAATTCTAAAACTAACCCATGGATATTCGGGTTCTGATATTGAAAGAGGTACAAAGGTTTCTCTACTGAAGGCCATGAACACGGAAATTTTAACATACGATATGTTTTATGAAGCATTAAAATTAGTTGGCGGAACAGCTATTCATGTTGATCGTCAAAATAATTTGTCAGGCAAATATGGTAAAAAAGTAGAAGAAATTGAGGGTCCTCCAGAAATTTAAACTCAGATTTTGAAATATTTTTATTTAACGGAAAAGATGAACAGCACTTTATTTGATCTGGATAAAATTAAGGAATTAACCTTACCAATTGAAGATCTTCAGATAAAAATTAATAAATTGAATGATCTTAAAAAAATACTAGTTCAGGATAAAGATAATTTAATAGAATATATTAATGATAATGAGTTAATGAATCAATATCAAGAACTAATTGTTAATATAGAAAATTTCCATAATCAATTAATTAAAGTTTCAAAAGAAAATTTAAATACTTACTTTCTTTATCAAGACAAACTTATAAATAAATATAAAGAAGCATTTAAAGAGAAATTAAGAATTGCAAAAATAAATCAAAAGGTTACTAAAAATATTGGAGTAAAATTAATTGAGAATAGAGAAGTTTGTAAGCTTATTGACAAAGTTTCATTTATCCCCTCAATTGAATTAAACCAATGGCTAGATATAATAGATTCCTTGAATCAATATTCAATTTTTTTAAAAACTATAAAAAAAGTATCAAAATTCTATAATGTATTAATTAATGAGAAGTTTAATAAGAAACTGAGTGAAATTCCTAAAGACACAGATGGTAAATTGATAGAAAATTATAAAAAAGCATTTTTAAAAAACAACAATTTGAGTTTTGTTGAATTTATCCAAGAGATGGAACGTAAACTCTCACAAGAAGATTTAAAAGTTCAGGAGCAGATTATTCAAAAAGCTAAAGAAAAAGAAGAGATTGAAAAATTAAAAAAAAAGCAAAAAGAACAGCAAGAAGGTTATCAAAATTATCTAAATTTATCTGAAAGTGAATTTGAAAGATTGAGACGAAGGAAGAAAAGGGAAAAGTTGGAAGATGTTTCTATTAAACCAAAAAAGCTTAATGAAATCGAAATACCAGAAGATATCTCTAAAAAGATTGAGGAGTTTAAATCTAAATTTGAAATTTCTTTCCATAAAAATCATTTGATTGAAGAAAATGAAAATAGAGACCCATTAGAGTTAATTCGGGAAAGGAAAAAACAGAAGGAAAAGGAATATAAAAAGTTTAAAAAACATTTTGAAGATATATAAAAAATTATTAAAGTGATTTCAAAATTCAGAAAATTAATTTTACATTAATCCTAGGTACTGAAAAAATAGCCATTAAAGATAACTTCACCCTAATAAAAGGTAAATTCAAAATTAATGCGGTAGATCAATATCAAATGAATAGCTTTTTAGAATTTTGTGATGATTTAAATTTAATTCCACTTGAAAATTTTCTTAATATTCTAAATAAAAATACAAACAATTTTAGAGATTTAGAAAAAGCTCTAAATCTTCTAAAATTAATTACTAATCAATCTAAAGTTATAAAAAGTAATGTAGAGCTTTTATCTGAGTATATTGATATTTTGGAGTTATTAATTCTAACTACAAAATTTAAAATATTAGAGAGGAAAAAAGAAAAGTTAAAATTAGAATTGGAAATAGCAAAAAATTATAAAAAGTCAAGCGATTTAACTGCAGTTTCAGATTTATTGAAAAAGTTAAATAAATCCATAGAAAATAATAAAATAAAGGCCAAATATTTAGAGGAAGATTATTATCACCATAAAAACCAAGTTGATCAAATTAAAAAAACTATAGAAAATCATAATTTAGAAATCAAACATTTAAATGATCAAAAGAAGATGATTTTCACCCAAATTAATAAAATTTCGCGTCAAACTGAAGACTCAGCAGCTTTGAGTAAAGATGATGCTTTAAAAAACTTAGGAATTAAGATTAACATTCCAAATTCAGAAAAGATTCGTAAGCTACAATTAAAAGCCAAAGAACTTTCATTTAATATTAAGCAAATTGAATCTAAGAAGGAAAAAACTAATTTAAAATTAGAAGAAATAAATCCTAAATATGAAATTTATAAAACCGATTATGAAAAACTCTTAAACATAATTACTAGAGACGAAGAAAAAGCTAAGGAATTACAATTAGAATTAAAAAAAAAATTAGAAGAAACTGATAAAGATTTGGTGAAAGAAAAGGATACAATAGATTTAACAACGCTAAGATCTCTGACTCAAATTGATGAAGATATAAAAAGAGTTGATTTAGAATTGACTGGGATAATAAAATCAGGGAATTTAGATGATATTAAAAGTAAACGAGATTTTTCATTTATCAATGAAAAATTAGAGACATTGTCTAAACGTTTTACTCAAAAGTTTAATAAATTAGATATAACCTCAAATAAGAAAAAATTTTTAAAAGCTTTTGAGAGTTATCGGAAATTTGAGCTCATTTTGGATGATTTAGAAAGATTTCTTAACATTATGCTATCACAAATTAATTTAATAATAAAGTTTCAAATTCTTATTGACAAAAAACATACTAAATTTTTCATAAATCCTTTCTTTAAAAGAAATAATAAAGAAGAAATAAAATTTGATGAATTAACAACTCCCGAAAAGGTTTTCTTTATAGTAGTTTTATACATTTCAATAAATATTATTTTAGATGAAAAGAACATTACTTTTTCAAATTTATTTATTCCAAAGGATTATAATAAAGGGGGTTCTATTTTAAGAACAATTAGAAAGATTCTACCCCTTTTTAGAAGTAAAGAGAATTTGAAAGATTTTAAATTAATTTTCATAATGTCAAGCATTGAAATCAAAAAGGAAATTAAAAATATAAAAATAATTCAAATTTAAGAGAGATAGAATTATGGAAAACAATGAATATGAAGAAACTGTTAAATTAATTACAAAATTAATTTTAACCCAACCACAAAAAATGATTAGAGAAGAGGATTTACAGAATCTATCAAAAAATTTTAATTTTGAAAAAATTATGAGTAATGTCTATCTGAGTTTAAAAAATGTTGGTTTTGAATTTATTAAAACAAAATTACACAGTGATACGTACTACATTCTAACATCTGAAGGAAAAGATGATAATATTTCACCTTCACAATATGGAACATTAGCTTTACTTATAGCTATGAGCAAAGAAGTCGATGAGAATTTAAAAATTAAAGATTTAAAGGAGATTTTTTCTGAAGTATGGGAATCAGATGTAGAATTTTTACTTAAAAATGATTATTTAAGAAAAATAGAAGATTTAGGTGTTATAGTAGTGAGCCCTTTAGGCAAAGCACTGATGAAAAATATTATTCAAGACCTAGATTTAAAGAATCTAATAGATATCTTTACAAATTAAATATCCTTTAGAAAATAAAAAAAAATAAACTAATTTAAGAACTTTCAATATCTAATTTAAATTGATCAAAAATTTTTTTCACACGTTCAGCAGATGGACCTGTTCCCCTAACACCATTTTCATCTACAAGAATCTTTCCATTTAAAATAGATATAACATTCTGATCCTCAATATAATTTACATGTCCTTTTGAAAAGATAGTAGCAATTCTATCTGCTAAAGATTGCATAGGAAAAGGTTCCTCTTCGACTGTAACATAATGATAATAGCTTCCCCTAATTAATATTTTAGGAAATACTTTATTTTTTTCGTTCTTTGCATTCATTAAAATAAGGTCTAGGGTTTCGGAGACACCTTTAAGAGCTCCTACAAAAAATTTATCTTTATCCAGATATACCTTAACGATTCTATCCAATAAACTTTGTAATTCAGTATTATATTGTCTTAGTGACATTGTAAATCAGTATTTTTATTATTAATATAAATAATATATTCTTTTACTTTTATTCTTAATTTAAAAATAACGTAATCAACCATCTTATAATTAATTTTAAAATAATGTCTTTGTTAATTCGGGTATTCCTTCTCCAGTTATTGCACTTGTTTTGATTATTTTAAGATTTGGATTTATTATTTTTGCATCCTTTACCATTTTATGAATATTAATATCCATAACATCTAATAAATCGATCTTATTGATTACAGCGATATCTGACATCTTAAAAAGCATAGGATGTTTTTCAATAACCCATTCACCCTCAGTAATAGATACAACACAAATTCTTTTTTCTGCTCCTAGAATAAAATCGGATGGGCAAATTAAATTCCCCACATTTTCTATGAAAACAACGTCATATCTACTTAAATCCTGATTTTTAATGACTTGAGAGATATGGTAGGAATTTAGAGCACATTCTCTCCCAGTATTAATCTGTATAGTTTTAACTCCATGCTTCTCAATACGATCCGCATCCACTCTGGTTGTTACATCTCCATTCAAAACTAAAATTCTCTTTTCTTTTGAAAGAATTTCAACCAATGCTTCGATTAATGCCGTTTTACCTGCACCAATTGCCCCCACGATGTCAATTGACTGAATATTGTGTTCTTTAAATAGTTGATTATTTTCAGCAGCTAATCTTTCATTGTTTAAAATTAAATCCTCGTTTAATTCAATGATTTTCATTTTTTTTTCTCTGGGCATGACATTTTAAAAGAATATTATTTTAGATTAGCGAGCAAATAATTGATATTTAAATACTAGAAATGAACCCAATATTCCTCCTAATTCAGGTAAATAAAATAAGAAGTATATAGGAGAATAAAATAATCCATATAACAACCCTGGAATTAGTCTAAATAAAATGATAATAAGTAAAAATGATCTTCCTTTCATTCTTATGGGTATTATTGCAACTAATCCTGTTAAATCTCTTTGCATTGCTGGAAAAATGGTGTAAGAAATGATACCATATATTCCCCCCCACACTAAACCAACTCCATCCCAGAATCCTAAATTAAAGTTTGGATCAAAAGAAATTAAAGCAAATCTTAAAAGAAAATAAAAAATTATAGAGAAAGCTCCACTAAAAAAGAAGAGTTGGAATAGAAATTTAGACCCTTTACTCATTTCTATAATTCTGGCTATCATGTAAGTGAAAAATAACATTACAAAAATTAAAATTATTGTAAACATAAAGAATGGATTAAATAGGTCAATTGGGTTAATAAAAAGAGAAGTGATAAGAGTATGGACTGTATATTTGGAAACAAGAGCATTTAAGCTTAAATATATATATTCTCCAATATTAAGGCTAACAAAAATTACACCTAATATTGTAAAAGAGATTATCATAATCATCAAAATTTTAGTTCCTAAATATTGAGTCGATTGAAAGATAGATCTCTTCTGCCTTTTTATAGTATATCTTGCTTGCTTCTCTTGCCTTTTTAAATATTTCTTCAACTCCTTAGAAGCTTTATATTCAACATCTTGAGAAATAGATTGTCCAGAATGTTTATAATCAACTGCTATTTCCTTCCTATCAATCGGAGCTAGAGGTATATGTTTTAATTCAAATGAACATTGATGGTTTTCAGGCAATCTATGCTTTTTGCAAAAGGTTCCACCACAATATTTGCACTTAAATGGTAAATAACCAATTTGATCTCCACAGTTTTCACAGTAAGTCATTTTTCT
>JBHLOI010000068.1:0-12307 GCA_048940645.1 Promethearchaeota archaeon
AAAGTAACCCAAGATCGGCGTACTATATTATAAGGTCGGCTATTACCATTTGAATTTTTAAATTTAGGAATTTTAAATCTATAAATTGGTGCTCCAAGTTCAAATTTCACCTTTTCACGATGAAAAAATTTCGGAACAAACTTCTTATCGCAATTGGGGCATTTTAATTTCTTAGGTTTAAGCTCTGCTCCCTCTAACATACTCATTTCAACTATTATGCGTAATATGTTATGTCTAGGATATGATCAATAATTTTTAATTGCATCGGTTAATTTTTTGCCACATTATCGGATTTTTAATTTTTCAATAGATAAGCAGTCCTTACCAACGGCAGGGATCAAAGTATTGTATGTATTTTTGCAACCAAGTACAAATAGTGTATTTTGAGTAGTCCTCGGTAATTTCTTCTCCTGGTTGAATATCTCTCTGAGCTACAGAACAAAATCCATTTTCATCCTCAGATGAACCAGAATTCGCATCAAATGAATGATTTACAAATCGGGAATCATCCAAGCAAAAAATTAGTACGTCTAGCTCTCTTTCATAATAGGAATAGGTGAGTAAAGTGTGAATATAATCCTTCAGTAAAGATGATTTATGGGAACTATCAAGCGTTAAAAATTGCTTCTTTGTTATTATTAACACATCCTGTGGGCGAGCATGCCACCATATCGTACCCTTTGGAATTAGTTTTTTAGCAAATACTCCTAACCCATGGATCTCACTTCTTTTTACATAAGCATATTCAGTTATGGGATTTGTTGCTTTTCTATTATAAGAATTATTCTTTGATTTCATGAGTCTAAAGAATATTATATCTGGTATGATGAATAATGAATGGTAATTAAATATATTTTTAAATTAGTCTGAATTTGAAAATTTCTCTATATTTATATGTGAACTTAATTTTGATAAATTATGTTAGGAAAACAAAATAAAGCCCACAATATTCCCTCAATAAAAACTAATTCTTCAGATTTTAGTCCAAATCGTAATAAAGGGATCATACTTTCTTTTATATCACTATTTCTTCTTGCAATGTTACCTATTATATCAAATAGCCGCCCTTCTGAACTGAATGCTTTGGATTATGCATTTTATCTCTCTTTATGGGAGTTAATATGTGCTGTACCATTGTTTATTTTTGAATTATCTAAAAAAAATTCAGGAATATTTCAAAAATCCGTTGATTGGAAAATTCGGAAAAAAACGTATTTAATTATGGGAATAACAGGCTTTATTTTTTCCATATCTACATTTCTTTATGTGTTTGCTTTTGAGACAGCAGGGACGATAAGTGCCGCAATAGCGATTCAAACATACCCTTTATTTTCGATTCTTTGGGAATTTATTCTTTTTAGAAAAAAGAAACGACTGGGTGAGATTGTGTTCACATTGATTATGATAGTTGGGATTTATTATCTTGGCACGGGGGGAACATGGCTTATTAATGGTTTTTCCCCATGGTTTGCAGTTGCTCTTATAGTTCCTTTTCTTTGGGGTATAGCCCATGTTACCATAAAAAATACGCTTGATACATCTCCCATCACTCCTAATCAGGTAACCTTCTTTCGAGTGCTTATATCTTCCATTATTCTCTTTGGAATTTCCTCGCTTGTTAATGGAATTACAAATATTTTTAGTGGATTGTTAAATTTTGAATTCCAATTATTTGGATTTTTAATGGGAATTGTGTATTACTTAGAACTTGTAAATTGGTTTTATGCTGTGAAGCATGTTGATGTATCCGTAGCTAGTACAGTCACGACACCTACTCCAATGGTGACCATGATTTTTGCACTATTCATTTTGAGAGATTCAATTGAAATATACCAAATTGTTTCAATGTTGATTGTGTTTATAAGCTTGTATGGTTTACTTTGGTTCGGTAAAAGAAAACCAGTTAATAAATTATCCAGGAACCCTTAGATTGGTTACAGTTTAGTTTTAACTTATAAACTGGGAATCAATGCTTTACTTTTCAAACGTAAATGTTTCGATAATTTTAGATACTATTGTTTCAAATACAAAATTTACATTTTCTCCTGTTTTAGAGGAACACTCAATATAATCGAATAATTTTAAAGAAATAAGGTAAGATTTTATATCATCACTAGCAAAGATTCGATGCTTTTCTAAATCCAATTTTCCTCCTACTAATAAAATTGGAGCTTCTTTGAAGTTATAATCCAATGAATCCCGAAATATGGAAATCCACTCGTAAATCTCATTTAAACTATAAGCATTTGTTATATCAAACATAAAAATTCCTCCAAAAGATCCATAGGCATATGATTTCAAAAGAAAATGGAATCTTTCTTCACCCCCAAAATCCCATATTTGAAGCTTGATTACCTTATCATGAAGTTCAAAAGTTTTTACAAAAATAGCGGCACCTATAGTCGGTTTTAAATCAAATTCAAAACGATTAGCTACAAATCGATTGACTAAAGAACTTTTACCAACTTGTTTATTTCCAAATAAACATATCTTATATGCAAGATCTGTTTTTGATCTGAACATCTTATTATATCTTAAAAATTATTCTCATACCTAAAATACAGATTTCTTTACTTACCAATCTTTTTACATATCCTAATAAATCATAGTGTTAAACTTTTTAAAGGTTTTGATAATGAGATAATTTTGAAATTGAATAACACATATCTATCTAAAAAATATTTGAGTTGCTTATCGCCGAAAAATTAGAATTTTTATATATCATAAGTAAATAAGAATAGATGGTTCTATTCTAAAGAAATTCTATTAAAAGGATTTAGAAATTTAAAGAAAAAGCTATTTAACTCATAAATTTTTTTCAAAATCAAGGTGATTAAAAATGGTAAATTTAATCTCAAAGGAACTAAATGATTTAATGAACATACAAATCGTAGAAGAACTTCGATCAGCGTATATCTATTTAGGGATGGGTGCTTGGGCTGTAGAACAGGGGTTAAAAGGTTTAGCTGAGTTCATGAAAATCCATGCTGAAAAAGAAGAATATAAGCATGCAATGAAATTTGCTAAATATATCCAAGAAACTGGTGGAAAAGTAGAATTTGGAACTATAGAAAGTGTTTCTACTAACTATGAGAATGTAGAAGAAGTACTCAAGGGAGCAATTAAACATGAAGAATTCATCACGAATAAAATCAAAGAGCTTATGGACTTAGCGCAAAGTAAAAACGAATATTATGCATATGACTTACTAAATTGGTTCATTCAAGAACAAATTGAAGAAGAGAACCTCTTTACCGATCTGTATAACAAATTCTTACTTAGTGGTAAAAATCTTGGAATTTGGGACCATCATATAAAACATCCCTAAAAAGTAGCAATAAACTAAAATAAAATTCTTTCTTATTTTTTTCAATTATTATGATCTTTTAGAATGATCCCAATATGTGTTATTATATTGCCCTTATACTTCCAAATGATAAAGAATTAGAAAAAGTAAGAGAAATTCTTTATGATTATAATATGACTTTTTCTCAAATTAATAACAAGTCTTTAAAATCTTATTTAAAGGCAGAACAACTAATTTTTAGACCAACAAAGGAATATTGCGATTGCGACACAGTATTAGGGGCATTTAATCGTAAGAATGAATATGAAAAATTACTAGAATCACAAAAAGTAAGAAATTTAAGGAAGAAAAAATGGAATCAAAAACAAATTGATAATTGGATTTGGGAAAAATTAAATAAAACAACCCCCCATGTTAAGAAATCCATAACACCCATGGAACAAGAAAATGAGATTATAAAATGGTTTAACTTTCTTCATGAACTAGTTAATTTAGAAAAATTTATTCACATAGGAATTTTAAAGCATTGGTATCATTCAACTTTGGATAATGAAGAAATAATCTTAAAAAGAAAACAAAAAGTCAATCTAAATGAAGTTGATAAAAATTTTTTATTATATCTCGAGGAAGATGTATTATATGAATTCTTTATCCCCTTAAAAAGATAAAATAATCTTCAAGTTATAAATTAGTCATTTCAGCGCTGATTTCCCATAGTCTTTTAGCATATTCTTCGTTATAAGACTCATTTGAAGACTTTTTCGGTTGTTTTTTTATAAAATATTTCCCTGTTATGCCTTCGACATCTGGTGAAGATGCTAAATATATGGATGTTGCTGCGCCTTTTCTTGGGCTCTTAAAGAAGGTTTTTTGAAAACCTCTTGAAAAAGCTGACTGATCCCGACCTAAATTAGAACGAACAACACCAGGATGAACCGCATTCACCGTAACTCTTGTTCCTTCTAACCTTCTACTTAATTCATAAGTAAAAAGTGTTAAAGCTAACTTTGAAACGCCATAATTCTTAAACGCGCCATATTTTTTATTTTCACCCTGAAGATCATCAAAATCCATGGATGCCGTTTTATGGACTCCTGAACTAACGTTGATTATGCGACTTGGGGCACTCATTTTTAACACATCAATTAATAAGTTAGACAATAAAAAAGGGGCAAGATAATTCACTGCAAAATTCATCTCAATTCCATCAACGGATAACATACGCTTTGATAAAACTATACCAGCATTGTTGATTAATACATGCAAATTTTGATATTTCTGTTTAAATTCCGAAACAAGCTTACGAATCTGTTCTTGAGATGATAAATCACATATCAGTAAATCCACACTTTTGTTTCCTGTTTCTTCTATAATTTCCTGCTGTGCTGACTCTCCACGCTCTTTATTTCGACACACCATGACTATTCTAGCATCCATTTCTGCTAATCCTAAGGCTGTAGCTTTCCCTATTCCAGAATTTGCTCCGGTAATCATACAAATTTTGCCTTCCATACTAATAGTTTATTCCACCTTTTTATCAATTGTAATTCTTTCTAAGTTTAGTATGATCTTTCTTTATTATTAAAAAATTTAGCTATTATAAAATAATAGAAAATTTTGATATTAAGTTGAATTAAGATAAAATATTTATAGTATTAATTCAAAGCCATCTATAGCAACATTTGTATTTGGAAATATCTTTTTTGCCTTTTCTTCAGCTAATTTGCGATCTTGGATGGTTTTATAATAACTCGCATCAAAATGGGTAAGAATTAATTGTTTAACATTTGATTTTATCGCAATTTCAGCACCTTCTTCTGCTTTCAGATGTGGCCAACCCCATTCTTCTTGGCCAGGTTTATAGGAACATTCTGTAATTAATAAATCAGCATCCTGAGCAAGCTCAAATAAAGCAGGTGTCATTCCAGTATCAGTGCAATATGTAATGATCTTATTATCAATCTCTATTCTATAACCTAAAGATGGATCCGCATGAAGTAAGAGTTTACATTTGATTGGAAAACCAATATTGTGACTCCCTTCTTTTAAATCATGAGTTTGTACATTTAGCGGTATATTACCGAATGGTGCTGAATATGGATGATTTATAATTTTTTTTAAGCCGTTTCTTGTTCCTTTATAACCAAATACATTAACTTTTTGATTAAACAAGAATTTAGCAAAAGCATGAAATCCAATAACATGATCAAGATGTAAGTGGCTTAATAAAATAACAATTGGCCTCTCATCCTTAACATATTGATCCATTTTATAAATCCCATCTCCAGCATCTAGAATAATATAATAATTTTTGGAATCAATCAATGTAGTAATTGTATTACCTAAATCTGTTGCATACCACCCATTGGTACCTAAAAATTTTACACGCATTTTATTGGCTCAACTCTAGTAAAAAAAATTCACTTTCAAAAATATTTCTATTACATTTTGTTAGAAATTAACAAAAGATTATTATAAATTCTTGATACTTAGAAAAAATAAAATAAAGCAGAAAAAGCTAATGGTAGTAACTTCTATTTACAAATACTTTTTTTATTATTTTTAATTTCTTGGATGATTTCTTTAAATATTTCTTTATAATATTCTTTTGGGTTCAAGTTTTTCATATTTATATCGTTATCTAAAAATTTCCTTTTTTTAAGTCTATGCATTCAATATAAACTCCTTTAGTATAGAATCTAATTTTGATAAGTATCTCTATATAATCATGTTTTTTTGGTGCTATATAAAAGAAAATGGTAAATTTCTGAAGTATAAGATATTCTAAGTTTAATTTCTATAGAATCTACAAACATTGTCAATGTTTTCCTGATAAATAATGAATTAATAGTTGTGTTTTGGAAATAAATTTTAATTAAATTCTTTATTATTTTTAATACACCATTTAAAGATTGATTTTTATGAATGAAAAAATTAAGATTGAGAGGGTTAAATCTCTACGTGCTGCATATTTTCACACATTCTCAGAGGCGCCTGAATCTGATGCCTGGAAAAAAGCAGAATCTTGGGCGAAAGAAAAGGAGTTATTAAGGAAAGATTCCAATGTACGTATCTTTGGAAGAAATACTTATCCAACAAAGGACCCAGAGCCTCATGGTTATGGCTACTTTATAACAATTACTTCAAATATTACTATTAATGAAGATATATCTATTCGTATTATACCGGGCGGTCTTTATGCGGTTTCCAGATGTGAGGGAGTAGAACAAATTGGAGAAACTTGGGCCAATTTATGGAATTGGCTCAATGAAAGCGAATACGATTATATAGGTGAAATAAAAGGAGAATTTGGTTACGAATTAGGTTTTGAAGAACACCTTAATTGGTATCCTTTTATGGTAGAAAAAAGCGATGAGAAACTCATCTTTAATCTGATGCTGCAGTTATGGGAAGAATAGAGTTAGATCTTCTAAATTCTTCAATAAAAAAATTTTCGGCGAAATTATATAAAACTTAAGTTATATATTAAAGTTGGTTAAAAAAAGTTAATCAATGTAGGATTTATCCAGAAAAGTGACGATTTATAAGTTTTCAGTTATAACCAGCTACGGGTTTCCATATTACCATTTAGTTTTAAAAAGTTTACCAAAAGGAATTAAATTATACCTAAGATTTTTTGATTTCTCGAAAGAAGACCTTGATCATGAAGAGAATTTTGATCGAGCTAATTCATTTGAGTTGCATGCAGGATTAGTTTCTGCATTGTTTAAATTCGCGCACAGCATGAATAAGAACATAAAGCTCCTTGAATTTGATTCGAGTAATGAAATTAATATGGAAAAAAGAGAATCCCAATATAGTGGAAATGTGTTAATTACTACTGAAACTGAACGATATTTACTTCATAAATCCGTTTACGAAAAAGTTAAGCTAGTTTACAACGCTATCATAAATGATAAAATTCCTCTGAACTCATCTATGGAGATTTTACCTGCTGAAGAGCAGATAATAATTGACATTCTAACTGATGCTGAAGCAAGAAGTCGTGTGAAGCATTACAAGAGTAAAATTACTCGTGTGGGAAACGATTTTTTAATACATTTGAAAAATTATGGTCTAAATGGGATATCTGTTACCTCATTTGATCTGTCACCAATTATTGTACTAAGTAAAAAATATAATCTGGATGATATCCATGAAATTTTAAGAAGTATTAGAAATATACCAGAAATTGATCCTTTAAACTGGATTTACCGGCAATCTATGTATGGTAATGAGCCATTGTGGGTTTATATATACAAATCAGACGTAGGACCGAGTATTAACGGTTTGTTTGAACCTTACTTTTATTTATTATTTTGTAATCCCCACTCGTACCTTGGAGAAAATCCAGGTATAATAGGTAATGAATTTAACAAAATTTTGGGTTAAATAAGTAAAACTATATTAATCTCTAATTAGAAAAAAAAAGAAGATGAAATTTGGAGGAAATTTTCCTACTTTACCCTTATTTTTTTCTTTAATTTTGTATAAATTACTCCCAGTATCATAGTAATTCCTATCAAGTATATGATAAGTAAATCATATCCAGGAATTGCTTCATCAGAAACAAGCAGGGGACAGCTCATCAATGGAAAGTTATCTTTGCTTCCAGCAGACCCAGTTATATTATATGGAACATCACCAATTCCATTTTGGTCACTATCTACACCTGTATAATTGTCCCAATAATTACCTTTTGCTAAAAATTTTATATCTAAGTTTTGGAATAAAAGTTCCAGTTCTTTTTTGATAATTCTGATATTTTGCACCAAACCGTCTAATAAGGTCCTGTTCCTCATAATAAATCATAATCGGAACATATATTATAATATAGATGGTCATTAGAAGTACAAGAAACCATGAATTTGCCATAAATCCTATTGCTAGGAATAATGGGAATTCTCCAAGAGACTGAGGGTGCCGGATATAATTATAGATGCCACCATATAGTTCTGTCTCTTTTGACGGCTGAAGTGTTTCTGAACCAGCATCTCTCACTCCCTTCAATAAAATTGCTAAGCATGGAATGCTAATTATAATACCAATAACTAAACCGAATACATAATTGAAATGTACCTTCCAATTAATTAAAGGAAGAGGGAACCAAATCCATAATATAAGTGTTATTACGATAATAAACTCAAATATACTTGCAATTATACGCAATTTCATGCATTCTTTCCATGCTCGTTCACCCTTCCTTTTTTCCCTCTTAATTGGTTGGACACTTAAGGTATAAAAATAACTAAAAAGAAATAAGCTTACTAATAATAAACTGAAATTTACCCATTCAATCATATATATTCCCATTAATTAATACATATATTAGTTTTTTCAGTAAGAAATAAAAAATTGAAAAAGAAATTTAAAAAATTAAGCTTTACAAGTATATTTATAAAAATACAAAATTATTGTAAGATTATGCCTAAACCATTTCCTCTTAAAATGAAAGGTTTTCATAAATTTGGAGATTTACTCGGTTTTGAATTTACAAAATTTGAAACTGGATATTCTCAATGTGTTCTACAGATAAATGAGAAGCATTTTAATCCACATAATGTGGTGCATGGAGGCGTTTTATATTCAATGGCAGACACAGGTATGGGTGGTGCATTATATTCTTTATTAGAAAAAGGCGAATTGTGTGCGACTGTGGAAATTAAAATAAGCTATTTTAAACCAGTAAGGGAAGGAACAATTATATGTAATACTAAGGTGATCCATAAAGGGAAAACGATTGGTGTTCTTGAATCAGAAATTTTAAATGGCGAAAATCTTGTTGCGAAAGCCTATGGAACCTATTCGATTTTTAGAGTTAAAGTCTAAGAATCGGATAATCTGAGCTAAAATCAGAGTGTTTTAGAAGGAATTTTCGCTTCTTTTAGGATTTTTTCATACTTTTTTAAATTTGGCAGGTTATTATTCTTTGCATTTGTCAGAGTCTTATTTATTGGATAAAAAATCCTTCGAATTAAACATTTAGGGATATTATTTTTAATTTTAAGTAGACCATAAGATGCCCTACTATCTCCATCTAAAGGCATTCCAATACTTCCTACATTAAAGATTACTTTATTTTCAATCTTTCTAATGTACGGAATATGGGTATGTCCGCATATTACAATGGATTCTTCTATATTCGAAAAAATTTCATTAAGTTCTTCCCTTGTTGTGTGTTCTCCTATACCCTCTGAAATAGACCTTGGGGATCCATGCACCGCTAAGATACTAACTCCTCCTATTTCAAAAGAACATTGCTCAGGTGGGCTTAATAAAAATTCTATTGATTCTCGGTTTAAATGATCCCGAGCATAAAGGTAATTTTGATATAATTCTACTTCATGTTTTGTAGCTGGAGACCAATTATCATCAATTTCTTCAAACCAAGCATCTGTGTTACCTTTAATCCAGCAAATACATTTTAAATTTCGCAATTCTTGAAATACTTCCGATGGAGAGGGTCCATTTATGACCAAATCACCTAAAAATGCAACTTCTGACACATTGAGAGATTTCATATCAGAAAGCACTGCACTTAATGCGGTAAGATTTCCATGAATATCAGAAAGTATCGCAATCTTCATAATAAAGATATTAATAATAATTTTGATTTTCTTAAAAAATAATAATAATATAATAAAAAAGGATTTTGTATTAAAAAGTTAAATAATTATTTGCGGTATGATCCATAAGTTTTACACGTATCACACATAGCTTTAAGATTTTCCAATTTTGCATCATCTGGAATTTCAGAACCGACAATTAAACCTCCACCATCAGCACACTTATCGATTATCTCTTTAACTTGTTTTTCAACCATATTTGGGGTGCCAATCGTGAATAATGAAGGTTTGAGATTTCCTTCAATGCATATATGACCCCCAAGTATTTCTTTAGCTTTAAAGATATTAGTTCTCTCGTCCATATGAAGGTAAATCTTTCCTTTTGGTAATTCGAGTAGATAATGTAAACGATCGGTCCAATTAGTGTCCATATGTAGTTGGACAATATATCCTTTTTTTACATAAGTACTGACAGTTTTTTTGAAATAAGGCCAAAACATTTCCTCAAAGTGTTTAATAGAAATAAAATCAGCGCTTGCTCTTACTGCTCCAACAAGAAGAGTTTTTCCTTGACTTTGTGTAATACCGTACTCTCCCATACGTATGAAGTCGTCAGTATATTTATCGCAGATTTCGATAATTTTTTCTTTATGGCGATAAATATCCTTCATGAAATTAGTAGAGCCTCGAAACGTTGAGAGAAGATCAAAAACTGTACTTCCTGCCCCGTCATTAAATGTGGGTACTTGAAAGTGTTCCCACCACTTTATCGTATATTCTACTACTTTTGGAGCAATCTTATTTAATTTCATCATATCACCCATCTTAGCACTATTAAAATTAGCAAGCCAAAAAAATCCTTCTTCCAAAATTCTATCATAATCTTCAGCTTTAAGAAACGGATCCGTTAAGGCTCTTTCAGATAATTGGGGCGAAGCATTAGGTGGCAGTTGACGGCCGGGTATTTGCCAATCTAAATAATAAACTGAAAACATATCTGGAAATGGATTTATATATTGCATATACATACCACCACCTGCCATTGCAATATCAAATCCTCCCATTTTATGATAAATCCATTCCATTGCTTCTTGAGCTTTCTCAGGATTCTCAAGCATATCTTGAGCAGTTATATGATCGAGATATTTAGTTTGCATAAAGTCAATCAATGGCCAAACAGGAACCCTATCAGTTTCTTTTAATTCCATTGCTGTTAGCATTCTTTCAACACTTGTCATCGCTTCTTCTTTTATTGGTTCCAACTTAGGCTTCACCTCTTAGCCAGTTGTTCACAATTTTTACGCCTTCAAAAGCATTATCAGTAAACGCGTCTGCACCTGCTTCTTTCATCCACAGTTCATCTACGGGAAGACCACCTATAATAATTTTTACTTGATCTCTAAGACCCGCAACTTTTAAAGCTTCGGTTGTAGCATTCATTGCCTCTAAAGCAACTGTCAAGAGTCCCGAATAAGCAACGATTTTCGCACCAGTTTCTTTTACTTTTTCTACAAACTTATCTGGAGGAATATCAACCCCCAAATCAATAACATTATAACCAGCTGATTTTAATAATGTAACAAATATATTCTTTCCGATGTCATGAACATCCCCTTTTACAGTGCCAACTACAATAGTTTCTAAATTATCTCCACTAACATTGTCTTTTTTCATGTGTGGTTCGAGTATTACAGCTGATTGGGAAAATATCTCTCCGGCCATAACCAATTCTGTTAGGAAATATTCCTTATTGTTAAATTTATCTCCAACAACTTCCACTCCCTTTCGTAAAATATCAATAATATCCTTGGGATCAGTTCCTCCATCAACTAATTCTTTAACCAATTCATAGGCTTTCTCTTCATCTAATTCTATAATTGCTTTGACTAAATCTTCTTGATTCCCCATGATCTTATTTACCTCCAAGTTTTTTTTTTATGAAGCCAAAGATTAATCGACGCATCGTGAATGGTTTTCCTTTTTTTCCCCAAAGGATACGCCCTATAGCTTTGTGAATTTCTTCTTGACTTGAATAATCTGGTTTTTTCAAAAATTCTTCCATCTATTTAATCCCCTTTATTGTTGTTTAGAATTCTATAATTTAATTACAAAGAATAATGTGTTAAAGTATTATATAAAGTTAGTCTTATCCAAGAAGATAATAATAATAATGATAAGATTTTAGACTATTTTGTAAGCTAAAATCCCAAAAATTTTTAAATAGAAAAAGCACAATAATCAATTACGCAATTTTAAGCGTTTTGGGTTGAGAACATTGAGAAATAAAATTAAACTTTTTACCTATCTGTTCAGATCTTTTAGAGCATCCGCAGCAATACTCACAACAATCATAAGTCTCATTGATGCTGAATGGCAACCTTGTTGTTCAAGTACTTCAGCTAAATTAATTAGATCCACGACGGCTTTAAGTAGA
>JBHLOI010000068.1:12407-16549 GCA_048940645.1 Promethearchaeota archaeon
TCATTGATGCTGAATGGCAACCTTGTTGTTCAAGTACTTCAGCTAAATTAATTAGATCCACGACGGCTTTAAGTAGATCTGGCTTTCCAAAACACTGCCTAAGTAAATCTTGCAGTTGTTCAACCGCATAATCATCGAATTCCACAGGCTCCACTCCTTTATAAGCCATTTCCAGCGCTCTTTCGACAATGGGATGTACTTTTTTCTTCTGATCTTCGCTCATTTTTCGCTTTTTACTTTTCTTATAAGAGAATTATATTTTATTATTTTAAATTTTTTTTAAGGGAATTTAGAATTAAATTCTTTGAGCATTTTTTAAAAAAAAGCTTTATTTTAGAAATAGAGCTATTTTCTTTTGAAAAAGATGTTAATTTTATAGGATGACAAATTAGTATGGCTCTTTTATTGGGGAACATTATACCTTAATCCTTTTTATGTGAAATTCTAATTATCCATTGATTCAAATTTTGGTGGTATTTAATGAAAAAAAATTTTAATAAGGTAATGTTAAGCGCTTTCACGATAATGATTATGCTTTCATTAATTGGTTCTGTTAGCGTGAACGCAGTTGAAACACCCGATCAAATAATCGATGTTGAGGGTGACGCAATTCAGACACAATTGCAAAGCAATGTTCGAACCATGTATCGTTTTCGCGAAAGAACAAGATTAACAATTAGTGCAAATGCTGATTTAGAGTTAGACATTAATTGTGAAGCCTTAAGAATTGGAGATAAAGACGTCATTATTGAAGTCGAAGGAGACGGTGACCTTAAAATGACTATGACATGTACTAGGGAGGAGGTTCAACTCGGTTTAATGAATGGAAGCCATCATAAGGTGCGGAATAGACATACATATCGGTATTTAGAAGGTTTCTGTATCACGATGAAAAATACTGCAAATTGTAATTGCGAATGTAAATGCGACCCTGATTGTACGTGTGTGTGCGATTGTGAATGTAAATGTGACCCTGAATGCACATGTCCTTGTGATTGTGAATGTAATTGTGAATCGGAATGTTCTTGTGTGTGTGATTGCCAATGTAAATGTGATCCAGAGTGTAAATGCGAATGTGATTGCCTATGTAATTGTGATCCGGAATGTAAATGCGATTCCGAATGTCCGTATAATGGAACCTTTCTAAAAGCAAGATTAAGAATCAAAGAAGCAAATCAGAACCAACTAAGTCAATGGGCTTATTATGATAATGAGAATGAAGAATGGGTGACCGTCCCAACAATAAATCACGATGGTTATCTCACTACTGAGACAAATGTTTTATCTACATGGACCTTATTAGTTCCTGAGGAAACGACATTCACAATTACAGGCACAGTTGCTATTGCATCAATATCTGCCATTGGGCTTATAGCTATTTCAGTTTTCTACTTAAAGAAAAAGCATTAAAGTTAGAAAAAAAATTTAAAAAAATTTTTATTTTTATTTTTTCCTATATTTAGTTTCCAGATTAATTATTTAATTTAAGAAATGTTATAATCCGAATTAAAAGCATTATTTAATGTCGATGCTCTTGTAGTTAGAATTTTGGATTGACTGTATTGCCTAATTTCAACTTTATCCAGACGTCTTAAAACTTCATATTCCGTTTGTTCCCAAATATACGGTGATATCAATCCCCAAGCGAACCAAAGAGAAATTATTCCAACCGCTACAATTACAACTATTATTATTATAGACATATTAAAAAAGAGCCAGTTGATAATAAATTAATTCGTATTATGAAAAATAAAAGATAATATAGACTATGAATTCTGCAGAAATGTATTTATAACTTTTTTTATAATAAATAATATTCTAAATAAAAAAGAGAAAAAAGTTTTATTTCTTTGTTGCTTCAGTGAAAAGCATGTCTCTAATAACTACTTGCCATGTTCTCCATCCATTTTTAACCTTTTCTTGTGCTTCCTTAATAAAATCTGAATATCCGATTTCTCGACATCTTTTCAAATTTTCAATAGTGTTTCCACTGTAGCGAGTGCAAATTATTTTCATCATTTTACTACTATCGCTTGTTGGTACTACTCCCTCTTTTGAATATGGACAGGGATTATCTGAATCTGGATTATAATCCTCACATTCAGCACAAGTCCAGAATCCTTTAGATTTAACACATAAAGCTATACCACATGCGTTAGCCATAGGAGCTCCTTGAGAACAACCGGGACAATTTCCTCGTTTATTCATATCAATGTATTTATTTAAAGTTTTCAGCGTTGATTGTATACCTTTGACTCTCAAACCCATTAGTGGTCCAACATCTTCCATATTCCACCCTTCCCAAATCTTCTTGAGTATTTTTGCGGCTTCAACTCCCTCTCCAATATGAGTATCACATCCTAAACAGAGAATACCGCAAGGAGCAAGAATTCCTCTATCCTCTTCTCTCACATCCTCCAACTTTAGACTCAATTTAATTTCACCAATTATTTGAATATTTAATTATAATAAATTACTTACAATAAAAATTTTAAAGTAAAATATTATAAGATCCATTGTATCCTATAATTCAATATTTTTTATATAATTAATAATAAATAGAACTATGAAGTCCAAATTTTATATAATAGTCGCTGTAATTTCTATAATCCCTTTAATATTTTCAACAACACTTCCTTATGCTTTTGCGAAAAGGCTAGATCTCGGTATAACTTTAGCAGATCAACATACAAGTAGATCTTCGCCAAGAACATATGTGATAACGTTAATAGGAGGACAGGAATATACAATCGATGTAGATGTACTTGATTTGTGGTATATGGACATTAAAATAAAAATAAGCCCTAATCCCTATATCGTAGCAGGGCAGGAGGTCGATAGTAATTCTTATACGGGTGATATTATGAATTTTGTGCCATCTAGGAGTGGAAATTACTATATTCTGATTATTGCTAAATCAGGTTCAGGTTTTTTTGATATAAGAGTAGATTGGGGGATAACGAGTCCTGCCACAGCACTTCTTACTCCATTTTATGGTGGTATATATTTATTAGTTCTTATATTGCCAAGTTCAATTATTTTCTTACTTGGAATGTTTATTCTTTTATTAATAAGGAAGAGACAAAAAGATCAAATTATTCGAAAGGCAGTATATACTGAAACTCATTATCAGGAAAAAAAAGGTGAGAAGGATGCTTTGGTGGGACAGGATGAAATTAAATTTTGCCCATTTTGTGGAAATAAAATTCAAAGATTTGCACAATTTTGCGCAAATTGTGGTAATTCAATAACGTAATTTTTTCTTACACATATTTATTAGATTACAATTAATTTTAAATAGGATTGTCGAAGAAATTAAATTGCATGAAAGGATTAGAAAAGCTAAAAGAAAAATTACCAGATTATCAAGGTAAAGTAAAACTCATATTTCTGATTGTCGTTTTTATTGTTTTCTTAAGCTCTTTAACATTTCAATTAATTATGGATTCATTACCGCGTATTCTTGGGAAAGTCAATATCTTGCAGGTCTTAGAACTATTAACTCCAATATTTGGTTCATTAATTGTGTTAACAATTGGTTTCATATTAGTGTATTCATTCTGGCGAAACCGAGATAAATATTTGATGAAATTTGGTGACCTAGCTTATCAAAAAGCTTTTAAATTTGTGGTGATTGGCATATCTATGCTTATATCTGTCATTGTTCATAGTTTTTTCCCCACCGATTTTATTTTACCATACGAAAATAATCAAAACTTTAATTGGTATTTAGCAAACTCTATTTTTGATATAATTCTTGACTCTTCGATTGTTTTATTTTCGATTCGATTAATTTTCTGTTTTTTATTTGTTGGGTTAGGATTAACTGTCGTTAGAAAAGCTTTAAAGACTTTTGGCATAGATTATATGGGTTTAGTCTATATCTTTTACCCTAAAGAGTCTACGCTACAAAACCATGAAATTTATTCTATATTACGCCATCCAACTTATCATAGTTTGTTGTTGTTTAGTATCGGAAGCATTTTTTTTAGATGCTCAATTTATTCAATTATCTATTTTCTAATATTTTTAGTAGGAATAAATATTCACATCAAACTAGTAGAAGAAAGAGAATTAATTCAAAGATTCGGGGAACATTACATAACATATAAAGAAAATGTTCCAGCACTTTTTGTAAGGTT
>JBHLOI010000069.1:0-16409 GCA_048940645.1 Promethearchaeota archaeon
AAAAGTTGTTAAAAGTCCCAAAAAGCCTTGGTATGGTGCAAATGTACAAACTATCATGACAAATAATACCGCAGCAATTAGTGTACCCGCAATAATATTGCCTGTTTTCTTATAAGTATAGACTGAAACGCCAGCGATGAGTAAATTAAGAGGAATCGCAATTGGTATCATTACTCCAAAAAAGAATAAATTGCCCATCAATGCGCTGATTAAAAGGAGATATACCGCTATATAGATTAAAAGTACCCCGAATTGGATGAGGATTGCTTTTAGAGTGCCTTTTTTTGTGTTTTGAATTTTAGATTGAATAACAAATTGGAAAAGAATGCCAAATACTAAGAACAGCAGAAATGTTATTACAAAATAGATTGCCACAATCCACGCTTTCGAAATAGAAGGAATCATTCCCACATAATTTAATCCTATGGAAGAATATAAAACTAGATATAGCAGTGTAATTAGTATAAAACCATATAGAATTGATTTTCCGATATTCGAAATTGGACTTTCGAAGGGGGTTTTTAACATTTTTAGTAGAGAGATATTATTCTTTTTGCCGAGTCTCCAAAGTAGTATTAATATTCCAAATATTTGACCGAAAAGCAGCGTGAGAACAAAGCCTACTATTGCCAATGGGATAGGAATAAAAATCCAAATAATTATAAATACTCCCAATATCCCTAACGGAATTGAATATATTAATGATTTAATAGCTATTTTATTGGCAGAAACTTCTCTGATTTCGATTTTTAATTTTTCTTCGGTATCTTTATTATTAAATTTCATAAGTTTTGAAATAGGTTCAATTAACATAATAAATAATCCAATCCCTCCAATCACTTGAATGACTAGGATAAATAATCTAATATTGCCATAGAAATTCTCATCTGGAGTATTTGTGTCTGGAAAAGTGTTTATTATCCAATCCCGTGCTTGTCTGGTAAAATCTGTATCCCATGCGACTGCTAAATGATTACTATTATCATCTAAATATATTTTTGTTGCGTTTCCCGTCTCAAATGATCCATATAATTGATTTGCATCTATTAAAGAGGCATCCAATCCCGTCCTTTGTGCCACTGCAGCTTTTAAATCATCTAAATCTTGGACTTCATCAAATTTTGCTTTAATCATAAGTACATTCAAGGGATCCGTGGAATTACCTTTACGAATATTACCTAAACCTGTTCCAACCCCAATAAACGCTTTAAAATCAGTGCTTTGATTTACAATCAAATTTCCAGGACCTCCCCCCATACTATAGCCGATATATGCAAGATTATTTATATCGATGTCTGTGCGACTATTTAAATAATCAATTATAGCTTCTACATCATTAATAAGGTTTCCTCTTTCTAAACTCCCAGTACTCTGCCCATGTCCTCTAAAATCAAAGGGAATAGCCACAAAACCTGCAGTCGCTAATTCTAAAGCATAACCTTTCATCATTTCCTTATTTGCCATAAATCCATGACCTATTATAACTGCTTTTTTATTTGGTTCTGCACTTTTTCTCGGCTCAAAAACATTGAAAGAAATAATTACTCCATCTGTTGTTTCTACTGAGAGATTATACGATGCTTTCACACTCAAAGGCGTTATAAAAATAAAGATTGTACCAATTACAAACAATGCTAAAAAAACAATTATAAGTAGAGTCTTTTTATTTATTTTTAAATTCTTTAAATTCATTTTTATCCCACTTTAAGAGATTTTATGGTATGTATATTTGTTTTTGTAATTTATAAATATAATTTTTTAATCAAATTATAGATTTAAATTATACGGCAGATATCGATAGCTTGAAAGAAATCCATGAATTAAATAAGTGCCAGAAGAATGATAGAATTCTGTGAAGGTTTTGAACTTGAAATAGCTGGAGATTCTAATTTGGGAGATTGATGCTCAAGGTACTACTACGTACATTGTGTATGGAGATACGTACGATGTAAACACTACTGGTGGAATTCGACTTGCCGATATTGACTAAGAAATTCAAATACTGTTTTCTGGCTCATGAGGAAAAATTGCATGTGCACTCTTTTCGAATAGCATTAGTTTTGCTTTTGATATTAATTCAGCTAATATTTCACCATTTTTGGGAGGAACAGTTATATCTTGAATCAATTCAACTCCTATAATTTTTTTCTTTTGTAAAAAATCCTACCTTGTGGTTTTAAATATTTACAAAAGGCAATTTTCTTTAATAAAATCTAATAAAAAATTTTCTTTGTAAGGTGTCAAACCTTACAGGATTTAATTTTTAAATGGGAAATCCAATTTACAGATATGTATATGTGATTAAAAATGAGTAGAAAAAAATATATTATTTCAACTGTAATTGCTGCTATTATAATTACAGGAGCAATATTATTAGTGATTTATAATCCTTTTCAAACCCCAACTCAACCACCAGCGCCACCCACCTTTGATTTATCTATTACATCACATGAAAACAATTCATTAGTAAAGTCCTCAACTGTAATTATTAGAGGAAGTAGCTCAGGTTCCCCTGATATTGATGACATTTTAGTGAATGGTCAAAATGCTATAAGTTTGGATTCGAATTTTAAGAAATGGGGAGTAATTATGAATTTAGGACCTGGATTGAATCAAATTTTAATAGATATTAAGTATAATATAACTGAAAAAACTGAAAATGCTGCAGAAATTTGGATCAATGCTGATACGAATCCTTATCCAAAAGATTTAGATTGTCCTGATTCTAATTGTCTAGATACGAATAATGATGGCTTGGATGGCATGTGTGATAATGCAATTTTTATTTGTCAGGATGGTTCTGATTTAAATACAGGCGATATTTCGCATCCAATGGCAAGCATTATCGAAGGAATTGCTAAAGCAAATAAAAGCGGAAAAGATGTCTATGTTTCTGAGGGAATTTATAATGGAACTGTGGAAATGATTGATGGAATTAGTATTTATGGAGGTTTTATTAAATCAGATTTATGGTCAAGAGATGAGTCTGTTCATCCAATCATAAATTCAACAAAAGAAGTGAATAATAAAATCATTGGAATCAAAGCTCATAATATCCATTCACCAACATGTTTAGATACTATAGAAATAATTACTGGAAATTCTACTAGTGGAACATCTTGTGGGATCTGGTGTTATAATATCACTGATTTCATGCTTAGCATAAATAATTGCATAATTCATGCAGGAAATGGTGGAGATGGCGTTAATGGCGCTAATGGCGCTAATGGTCAAGCAGGTAGCGCTGGAAATAATGGAGTGTTTGCAACTGGCGGGGCAGGGGGCACAGGGATCAATAATGGCGGTACTGGTGGATTAGCAGGGGCAAATCCGCCCATCCTCCCGGGACTTCCTGGAGGCAATGGAGCAGGGCCAAGCGGTGGTTCTGGCGGTGCTGGAGGTCCCCTTCTCCCTCTCCCTGGTCCAGGGGGTGCTGGAGGTAATGGTGGTAATGGAGTTAATGGCGGTAATGGTGGAGTTGGAAATGGATATGGTACAATTGTAAATAATTTTTGGTATGGTTTTGATGGAAATAGTGGTGGAAATGCTGGTCATGGAAGTGGTGGCGGTGGCGGAGGAGGAGGAGCATGCAATCCACTTGTGATTTCTGCTGGTGGCGGAGGCGGTGGAGGAGGTGGTGGTGGACAAGGTGGCCTTGGAGGTGCAGGAGGTACAAGTGGTGGTGGTTCAATTGGTATTTTACTGGTGGAAGCTAATATCACTTTTACTCATAATACGATATTTACTGGTAATGGTGGTAATGGTGGTAATGGCGGTGCTGGTGGTATAGGAGGTTCTGGGGGTGCTGGAGGCGTTCCGGGAGCACAAGCACTGGGATTTGCAGGAGGATCAGGAGGAAAAGGTGGTAACGGCGGCAATGGTGGAGCAGGAGGCGGGGGTGCTGGAGGTTTATCTTTCGGTATTTATTGTTATAACTCGGATTCCTCAATCAGCTATATTGTATATACTATAGGTACAGGGGGATCAGGAGGTACAAGCTCCGGAAATAATGGAAATCAAGGAGGATCAGGATATATCTATATTTTGGTTTAAAAAATTTAATTTCTAAATTTTTTTATTTTTTTTTTTATGTAGTTTTTTAAAGAATTCCTCCTCTAAGTTAATTTGAATTAACATTATTCATATTAGATTTTTCCATGTGGTATTAATTGAATATATTAAAATTTGTTTGAAAAGAAGGATTATTTATATTGATAAAATTTTTATACAAAGATGACAAAAATTTTAATGTTATCCTTTCTAAGTTATCCTTTTAACAATGGGATTTGATATGTCAATTCTTACTTTGGGTCATCCCAGTGTCCAACAAGTATTAGAGATCGCAGAAGAACTTGTACGTGAAAATAGGGTTTTAAACACTAGAATTATTTATAACAGAGCAAAACACAGATTAAAGATCCCTAGGAATGGTTTATTAAAAATCATTCAAATGCTCATTGATAGGCATATCTTAATCAATGGATCCCACTTCACTCGGGAGTCGGTGCTCTCTAATGAGATGAGAAATTATATATATGAGATCATCAACTCGGAACTCGGAATACATTTCTCCGAAATTAAACGAAAGATTGATACCGTAAGCGAGATAAGCACTGGACAACTGATTTGGCATTTAGAGATGCTCTTAAAATTTGGGCTCATCAAAAAAATCAAATTTAAAAATTACTCCATATTTCTTCCGATAGAAATTGAGGATCAATTGGGTATAATTTATTTTTTGTTAAGAGATGAATTAAATCGAAATATCTTGAGATTATTAGCAAAAAATGGTCGCATGCAAAAGTCTTCATTATATGAGGATTTGAAAGGAGATAGAGAAAAGTTATATTACCATTTGAATGTACTCAAGGACAATGATATCATCATGACAAAAGAAGGAGAAGAGGATTTATTTTACATAGTTCCTGAATTAGAACAACTCATAAAGAATGTATTTAAAAATACCTACATACAAACTACACAGAGGGAGATATAAAAGATGGAATTAAATTGGACTCTTGAAGTAATAGTGACGTTTATATCAGGCACAATTACGCTAGTTACCTCTATATTGACCTTTCGTTCAAAAGAAATCAGTAAGATTCGCTCCATCTTCTATTTAAGGTTAGTTTGGTTTTTTGGTACTTTATTTTTTTACTTTGAAGGATTATCTTATTTGTTGCTAAGCATTCCCATTAATCAAATACACACTCTACTTTTCATCCCTCCCACAATATTTATGATATGTTCCATCAATTATATTGCCGAAGAAACTATCTATTCAAAGAATCTGTTCCCTCTTATAGGAGTTGCGATCCTATATATTTATTTAGTATTTCAACCTGAATCATTTATAATATCCTATGATTATGGCTTTTATACTATTAGGTGGATGGGTATATTTGACATTGTTGCTACAATTTTTCAAGTTATTCCAATGATTTTTTTATTTATATGGGGGTATAGAACTTGGAAAAATGCACCTTTCCTTATTAAACGAGAGGCGTCCATATTTTTCTCTGCCACTCTTTTAGCCTCTGTGGGTTCGTTAGCATTTTCTTCATTAACATTCTGGTTCCATCCTTTCATTATGGCTTCAAATTTAACGTTCTCTATAGGTGTTTTGACTTTTTCTATTGTATTAATAAAACAACCGAAGCTTCTCTATATATTACCTTTTACTTTATGTAGGATTTCTGTTAAAGATCGAGGGGGTAATCCCTTATTCGATCATGACTGGTCAGAATCAAAAGTAAGCGAATTGGTCTTTACTGGCTTTATTAACGCCGTACAACTCATGAGTGAGGAGATTATACGAATGGGAGGATTGTTAGATATTCACGTTCAAGAAGGAATTGTGATAATGCATGAATCTGAACAAGTGACAGTCGGTTTAGTCTCATCAAAATCCTCACAAGCAGTACGAGAATCTTTAGTAAACTTCACGAGGGATTTTGAAACAATGTTTCAAAGACAATTGAAAGCAAAAAATATTAACATGAAAGACTACGAAGCGGCATATACATTGATTGATAAACATTTTTCTAATTTTCCTTCACGGCTTATTCGTAGCGATCGTCATCCATTACTCTTAAGTCCTAAATATATTGAGATTCCCCACATATTGGATAATAAATTGAGATCTATTTTCCCTGATGAACAAGAATATGAACGTATAAAAGCAGAACTAATGAAAGCCCCTCTCTTCACTACAGAGGAGTTTCTTGATTTATACAACCAACTCAAAGATGAAGTAGAGAAATTAGAAAATAACTCAGAAAAATAATTATTTTTTTTTCCTGAAAATTATTCATATTACATTTAATTTTTTTTCCATTTTCAAATAAATAAGGTAGTATGATGTAAACTTTTTTAGAACATTTCTCTCATATAAGAGATCTTTATTGAGAAAACAATTCATTAGACACTAAATTTAAAACCATAATTAGCTTAATAAATTCATAAGGTTATTATCCAAATCAAACTAAATCAGATGAATACATGTTTCATCCAGAGCTAAGGCAATTAACAAGAGCGGAACTCCTTTTTGATGCTGGTAAGCTTGATGAAGCTCTTGAGCTACTAAACGATCAGAGTCATTTTGAGGGACTCAATTTTGAACAAAAACATCATTATAATTTCCTAAAGGGTCAAATACTAAGTTACCAGACCAAAGTCGAAGAATTAATTTATTTAGGAGGACAAATATATAAAGAAGGTCAAAAACGCAATGAATATCTCAAATCATTTGACGGATTATATTTTATTCTCATTGGATTAATTTATGCTTTTAAGTTTGACGAAGCTTTTAAAAGAATTGAAAAGGCTGAGATTTTACTGAAGCTTATTTCTAATAGGCCTAAATCCATTTTAATTCAAAGAGAGGTTCGTATGAACTTGTTAAAAGCATGGATTAATTTGGAGGTAAGTAATATAGATATAGCAGAGAAGTGTTTAGAACAAAGCTTAGGTTTAGAAAAAGAACTAGGTAATACCTTCGAAATTGTTTGGGTTTATTCATTCATGTCACGAATTATGTTTCGAGGTAAAAGTAGATATGATCTTGCTATCGAATATTCAAAGAAAGCATTGTCAATGGCAAAGAAAATTAAATTTAACCACTTCTGGATTGCTTTGAACAATCTCTATTTTGGGAGGATATATCAAGCTATTGGTGAGTTAAGTATTAGTTTGAAGTATTCAATGAAGAGTTTAGCAATATTTAAGGAAATTAAAAGCAATTGGTTTATAGCAGAAATAAATAAGATTATAGGAGAGGTTTACATTGAGATTGGCGATTATGACATTGCATTGAAACATTTAGAAGAAAGCTTATTAATTTTTGAAAACCTACCATCGGAAATAGTCATATCTCTTAGTAATTTAGTTGAGGTGGCTCTTGAAAAAGGTGATATTAAACTTGCTCAAAAATATTACAATCGTTTGGAAAATTTGTATAATCAAAAAAAAGATGGAAATATCGTTTTATTCTACCAATTAAGTAAAGCTTTAATATTGAAAAGGAGTTCTCGAATCCGAGATAAAGCTAAGGCTGAAGAATTGTTGAAACAAGTCATTGAAATAAAAACCATATGGTCTCATGCAACAATAAACGCATTAGTTCATCTTTGTGATATGCTTCTATCTGAATTTCGTATAAACAATAATAGTGAAGTTCTTGATGAGATCAATCAATATATTAATAAATTATTAGCTATAGCTGAGAAATCGCATTCATATAAAGTATTTTGTGAGACTTTCCTATTACAAGCTAAATTGGCTTTACTAAATTTGGATGTGAAAGCAGCTCAAAGATTTTTAATTCAAGCTCAAAAGATAGCGGAATCATACGGGATAAAACGATTAGCAATGAAAATTTCAAACGAACATGATGAATTACTTAGACAATTAAATATGTGGGAGAATTTAAAAGAAACAGAGGCATCTTTATCTGAACGTTGGAAACTCGCTGGTTTGAATGACCAAATAGAAAATATGGTAAAAAAACGAATAACTAAAGTTCCAGAACTTACAGATGAGAAGCCTGTGCTTCTTTTAATTGTATCAGAAGGAGGAAGACCTTTATTAACACAATCTTTTGTAGAGGATAAATCTTTTGAATCACATCTTTTTGGAGGTTTTTTAACCACAATTGATTATTTTATTAGGGAAATGTTTTCTGAAGGACTAGACCGAGCAATCTTTGGCGAATATACTCTTCTTATGAAATCTACTCCACCTTTTTTTATTTCTTATGTATTTAAGGGTGATTCTTATTACGCATATCAGAAGATAAACTATTTTGTAAAATACATTCAAAAAGAAGACGATCTTTGGCAAAATCTACTTAAATCGTTTCAGGTAAACCAAACTATTCATTTAAAGGATATTCCCTTACTCGAATCCTTGATAACAGAAATATTTATCACTAAAAATATTATATTTAGAGAATTATAACTTAGAAATCAAAGAAGAAATCCTTTCAGCTAAAATTTTATATTAAACAGCTTCTAATTTTATATTAAAAAGAAATTATAATTAGAATAGTACTTAAGAAGTCAATGACTAATTCTCAGGAATTTGGATTTAAGATATCTATTATTGGTGATGGAGGGGTAGGAAAGACATCCTTAATTAAAAAATTCACCAAAGGTACTTTCGAGAAAGATTATATTAAAACTATAGGTGCCCATTTTTCTAGATATGATAAAGAAATTAAGGGAGATCTAATTAATTTAATATTTTGGGATATCGCTGGACAAGATGACTTCAACTTTTTACATCCATTATTTTATAGAGAAAGTAAGGGTTGTATAATTGTTTATAGCCTTGAAGATAATGATTTAGGTGAAGAAAGTTTTGAACACATAAAAAATTGGCATGATGAATTAAAAAAGTATTGCAGCGATATTCCCGTTGTTTTATTTGCCAATAAGGTTGATTTAATTGAAGAAGATAATTTAGATAAAATGAAAATTCAAGAAGTTGTAGAAAAACGAAATTTTTGTGGATATTACTTAACATCAGCAAAAACAGGGCAAGGAGTTCATGAGGCTTTTAATGCTATCATTGAGAACTTGTATGATAATAAAAATATTTAGAGACGATATTCACTTGCCAAAAATCAAAGTTAACAATATAAATATATATTATGAAATTCATGGAGATGGATTTCCGTTCATAATGATAGCTGGAATGGGTGCTAGTCTTGATTCTTGGACTCCCGCTTTAATAGAGCGGATTTCAAATAGATTTAAGACCATTATCTTCGATAATAGGGGTGTGGGGAAAACAGATAAACCAGACATTCCTTATTCAATTAAAATGATGGCTGATGATACGATTAGTTTAATGGATGCTTTAAATATTAAAAGAGCACATATATTTGGGCATTCGATGGGTGGATGTATTGCTCAAGAGATGATCCTTAATTATCCTAGAAGGGTTGAAAAATTAGTCCTTTGTTCAACAGATTGTGGAGGATCTAAAGCGGTTTGGCCACAAGTCGAAATATTTCAAACTTTTGAAAAAGTACATACCGAGATATTGACACTAGAAGAAACAATTCACATCGCAGCATCAATTTTTGTCACTGAGGAAACTATTAAAAACAATCCTAAATTGATAGAAGAAGAATTTCGACGATACTTTAAAATACGAATACCCATTTACAGCCTTAAACACCAAGGAGTAGCAAAAGGACACTTCAATTCTTATAGAAGACTTAAAAATATAAATAATCCAACTTTGATAATGCAAGGTAAAAAAGATATAATCACTCCTCTAAAAAACGCAGATATATTAAATAAAGTAATATCTGGTTCAAAAGTAGTCTTATTCGATAGCGCAGCTCATAATATTTATTATGATGTTCCTGAAAAATTCGTTAAAACACTACTTGATTTCCTAAAATAAGGAGAAGCAGGAAAATGATAAGTTACTGAAATTGATTTATTTCAGTAAGGAAAAGATCCGCAATTGTATTCCATTTTTGTTTTGTTTCAGCATCTGCTATGCTTTTATTTATCAAATCTTTTCCTTTTTTAAGATTTAGAATCGCTAAATCATAATTTTCAAGCGCTTTATAACAAATTCCTAATTTAATATAAGTTTGATAAATGTACCAATCATCACTGCCAATTGTTATTACTTTAAGGAATTTTTTTGCTGCTTCATCGTAATCTTCAAAATACATTAAAATTTCGCCAAATGTATCTTGGAAAATTCCATTTTCTGGTTCATTTTTAACGAGGTTTTGAATGATTTTTAGCGATTCTTCTTTTTTATCCAAATATTGCATCCAATAAGCTTTATAGCAAATAAGATCATTATCTTTTGGAAATTTTTGAATTAATTCATTAATTATATCTAATCCCTCTGTAATCTTATGCATTCTTCTAAGAACAGCTGCATATAATATTTTAATATCCTTTTCACTTTCAGGAAAAATTTCAAGTAAATTATCTAATAATTTTATTGTTTCCTGATATTTGTTAAAATAGATTAAAATTCTGATTTTCAAATAGTATAAATCAAGGTTTTTTGGATTTGATTTAAGTTTCTTATCAATATCCTTTATTTTTTCTTCATATTGATCTTCTAAATTTTCAAAATTTTGTGATTGAAAAATATTTGTTATATTCTGCCAAATTATTCCCTCTAATTTATCATAAGTTTCTTTTAATTCTCTTTTGGTCTCAATTTTATAAGCTAGATATCTAATATAATTTGGTAAAAATTCTCTTATTGACTTGTTCAAATCTTTATTAAACAAGGATTCACAGCTCTTGTCTGCGATATTATTAATAATAGATTTCATATCAATTTTAGGGACTGCTGGTGTTGATTTTGAAAAGAGCTTATTCAAGTAAGTCACCTTAGTGATTTCATTCTCGGTGATTATCTGTAGCATTTTTTCTAATGTTCCATCTGATTGAAAGTAATATTGTTCATCTGATGATTCTGTTATTTTGAAATATCTTAATGGATATATTTTGCCTTCTGAAATTTCATCAATATAATAATCAAGCGTAGTTTTCTTAATTTTATAGGTTTTAGAAAAATCTTCAGAAGAAATAAAGTTTGGATATCTATCTGGATGATTAATTGAAAGAAATAGTAAGATTTTATAAAATATTTCCTCATCTTTTAATACTGGTTTTACTTTTTCATAATCTAATCTTAGCATATTGTTAAGAAACCTGAATTGTATATTTTTATCCTTAATATCATAATTCTCAAAGAATTGGATGGTATTTTTAGTAATCTCTTCAATTCGTTTAGCCTCCTCCTCTAAAATGGTTTGCCTATCTAAATCATATTTTTGAAGCATCCTTGAATACTCTGATTTGCCTGCTCGTGTAATTAGATATTTTCCATCCTCTTTTATTATAAAACCTTTATCCATTAATAAACTCAAACTCTTTGATAATGAAGATTGATTTATTGATAATGGATCTTCAAGGAATTCAGACCTTTTACAATAATTATTATTGTAAACCATCCAAAGAATCCACTGAGAATAATTTCTTCCACTTTTTATGATTATTTTAGGCGGATAATTTAGTTTGCGCGTCTTTTTCTTCACAGTTGAGAGTTCATGAAATTTCTTTTTCCCCTGCGAAGTAATTCTGTAATACCCTCTAGTAAAATTTTCTACAAAACCATTAACTTTTAATGTTGCTAAATGTCTAGATAAAGTACCTGTAGGAATCTTGATGGGTTCTTGATGAAAATCTGCCCATTTACACATATCATTATTATTTAGCATCCAAAGAATAATATGGTCATAATCCGGCTTCTTCAACTTGGAAGGGCTGTAAATCTCTTCTGGAGGATAATTTGTGATTCCCATAATTTGAAGAAACTAATTCTAATTTTCTAAATTATAGATCGGTTATTTTTCTATTTATATCTATTTTATAGAACTTCCACAATCATTCGAAACTATCACGGAAATTTCGGAAGTGCAATTATAAAGGGAATATTCTCTACAAATTCTATTAAGCATCTAAAGGCTGATCGCAAAAACTAATGAAAAAAAGTGCTAATAAATGGCACAAAAATCGGAATATGATATTGAGTCTAGATTTGAACTTCTCACTCAACAAGAAAAATTTTTACCTAAACCTAATTATCATCTTTCATTAGGATTAGATCATCCAAGTGTCAAAAAAGTTATACAAATTGCTTTAAAACTCACAAAAGAACATAGATTGATTAATACTGAGCTTCTTTATAATAGAGCAAAGAAAGAATTACAGATTCCAAAAAACGGGCTTAAAACCATAATTCAATTGCTTTTGAATAAAAAAGTTTTAGTTGATAGGTCGAGATTAACAAGACAAACTGTATTAAATAACCAAATTAGGTATGAACTTTATTTAATAATCAAAACTATAATAGGTGTTCATTTTTCCCTATTAAAAGAACTTATTTCTATTCAAAAAGACCGTGATGTCGGTGTTGGTCAGTTAAATTGGCATTTGGAAAAGTTGCTTAAATTTAATTTAATAAAAAAAGTGAAAGTGAAAAAGTTTATTATTTTTTTACCAATTGAGATTGATAAGAATAACGGAATCTTATATTTTATTCTGAGAGATGAGATAAATAGAAGAATTGTTAATTTTATATTCGAGCAAGGAATTACTAATAGAAGTGAAATACATAAGCAATTAAAGTTAAAGAGAGAAAAGTTATATTATCGCATTAAAAAATTAATTGAATTTAACATTTTATCAAGATTCGAAGACGAGAGTAGTATTACTATAAACCCAAATAAGAAGAATCTATTAAGGGATGTTCTGAATAACAATTTACATAGAAACCTAATTCCAGAAAGTAATAAATTAATTTTGATGAAAGCATAGAGAAATTTAGTGCTTCAGTAATAAAAAAAACCTTATTATATTTATTTACAAAATTATTTTCTTATTTTTTATTAACAATGCAAAAAATCCTTCCTTATTGTTTTAAATAGACAACTAAACCTATTTTGTTATAAAAAATTTTCATAAAAAAATGAAATCTAATTAAAAAAATTATATAATTAGATTTATCAAAAACCAAGTGTGATTAAATTTGAAAAAATATAAAAAGAAAATTCTAGCTATTAGCTGTTTAGCGATAATACTAATAGGATCCTTGATACAGATTCAAAATACTGTGGTATTTACCAATGAATTTAAAAATCTAGAGGAAAAATGTTTTCAAAATGAGGATGCTAATAATATTTGCTCCCATAATATTTTAAACGATGAAGAGAATCCAATAATTCCTCCAGAGTTTTGGGAAATATTATCTAATTTAGATGCAGATAACTGGGGTTATGAAGAGTGGAAAAGATACGCAATTGTCGATTTTAGCAATCTAACAGAGGAAGCATTTTATCAATACACTGAAAATCATCCCGAAGCAAACTACTATCTCAATATACTGATTCGGTTATTATGGGGAACTTATAATCACACCTTAAGTGAAAATGAAAGCCAGAGTTTAATAAATCAACTGAAGCAGAATCATACTACCAAGATAACTTCATGCGATATATCCCAATTTGATGATAATAAGGTTGTTATTGATGTAACCTATTATGTACATTCTGTTCCTTGGTGGCAGGATTTGGCATTAACCCTCGAAGTTCGATTTAATAGTGATAGAGAAGGTAGCCAGTGGTATAGAACATTCCCAGATCCTGAAACTGTAACCTTTTATTACTGGAATACAGGACCTTATACATACAATGTACGGAGTTTTGGTGGATATCCTCTGAATTCAGGAAAAAGAGTATATAACAAGTATTTGCAAACGGTTGATAAAGATGTATTTGATGACAAGGGCACGCCTTATACTGAACATATTGAAATTTCAACAGGATTTTTAGAGACTAATTTAGTTATCCACACAATAATAACTTCTATGGTCCCACCTTGGAAGTACACATTTAGTACAACTTACCATTGTAATAATACTATAGAAGTACTCGACGATGATGATGATCCTCCTGAGTTTGAAGATTTTCAAGCTTGTTTCGAAGGGGATTATCCCCAAAATAAGGAACCAGGCAAAATACTTTACATTTTCACTGATCCTAATAATCCAAGCAAACCTTTAAACGATACAGACATATTAATACGCACGACTTATTCTGATGCATCGGGCGTCGATTGGTCAAAAAAACGGATTCTCTACCAATTTAAAGATGAGAATGGGAATCTGCTTTATGAAAGTGGAGAAATTTATCAAAAAACCGGAGCTCGACCCATGGATTTTTTTAGAATACCGAACACTACAATAAATCAAACAGGTTGGAGAGATCAATTTGACGAATTAGATTCTATAGAAATAAGTTGTATAGCTGCTGATCTTGATAATGACAGAGTGAATGATTATTTGGAGTCACAATGGACCCAATGGATCAGGGTAGCAAAAGTAGTCAACCAAACACTCGATCTTGAACTATTCAATATTCAACTTGAATATTCGAACGATATTTTGAAACCATCCGTGAAATATAATCCTTATGTAGGAGAAAATATAGCATTTTCACTTACATTGGTTAATGGGATGCAAAACGATGTACAAGTAAAGCAAATACAATACGCGGTAGTGCCTGCTGATCACCCAATTGAACCAACTTATATTACTCAGAGTTTAACTTCATTTAAAATTCCTAACGGAGGAAGCGGCTCCACACCATGGTTCAATCCACCTGAATTACTTGAGCAATTTGATGAAATTGGGAATTATACTATTTTAATAAGAGTATTTTATACCCATCTTTTACAAGCTTTCTTGGCAGATTTCGAAGATTCTTTCGAGGTGACAACACCTGAGAAACCCTTAATATCATTTTTTTCCGAAGACCTTAATCTAAATCTGCAGAAATTTACCTTATTGACTGACTTTTTTATGTATTATAAGAATCTACTATTCAATATTCCAAAAGTAAGTGAATGGACTATTACAGTTGAAAATCCTTCTAGATTAAAAGTAAATGCTCATGATACATTAAGATTTGAATTGACTCATCTTAAGGGAAGAAGTTCTAATAAACTATGGATTAGGGATGGTAGTGCCATTGACATATCCGTTAATCCTCTCAATTCTGAGACTTATCCATTCAGTCTTGAAATCACGGATACAACCGTATTTCCAACTCTCTATTCGCAATTGCCAAATTGGCTCGAACTTTGTTTTTCAACATCGATTTTTGATGCTTTTGCAAGTTTTATAGGCTTTCATGACATTTTAGATTTTTTAAACATATTTGATACGAGTGATGTTGGAGGTTATATGGCTTTAGGGGAGGACGCGCGAGCTCTTATAGGAGATATTTATCTTTTTTATGAACATTTATATTTAGATTGGATTAATATTTTTAATATAAATTGCCTGACTGAGGATATCTCCTGGAACTATTACTCATCAGCAAACGAGGAAAAGTTTTCAAGATTATACTACGATGTAATAAATACAACTGAATTAAGTTTCAACGTGACTACATCTATGAGTCCAAAGCAAACAGAAGAAATGTATAAATACTTTGACTATCAGCAAGTAATAATTGGTTTGGACATTGCCAGCTTAGCAGTGGGTGTTGTGGGTCTTGTTTCATCTAATCCATATGTTGCAGCAGCGTGCCTGGCTGCAAGTGTAGGTTTATTTATTGCGAAATTGATAGCTGAGGACGAAAGAGATAAAGCTAGAGAGCGATGTGATGATCCCCAACCTCCTAAGGGGGATTATACCCTACCTGTGGTTAGAAATTATACGGAAGCAGTAATACCTCGTGATTTTGAAAACAATCCCCGCTATACTTCGGTAGTGTATGAATTGGCTCAAAGTGTTAAGAACCTAGAAGTAGAAAGGGAGGTTCAACAAGAAATTAGAAATCGCATGAATAAGGCCATAGAAGACAATGAAACCGTATGGGTACAATTTCAGTTGAATGATTTAAGGGAAAGTATCGAATTAGAAGCACTGTATACAATGCAATATCACAATGCCTTAAGAGAATATAATTCACTTTTTATTGAAGAAATGGTGAACGCTAATATTACTGATCAGGACATATTATTTGCTGAAAATTATGTAGAAGAAAATGGTATAACTCCGGAATTACAACAGAAATTAAACTTTATTGAAGAGCGTGAGAAAGAAATAACGTGGAATGTAGGTAATATTTCGGAATATGAAATAGTATCTCAACCTGATGGAGTAGCTGTTCATAACTCTGGAAATGACTATTCATATCTCGAATATTTTAGTGATTTTAATATAAATTTAGAAAAATTAAATGAATTTAATAGCGAAGTAAATGAGGAAATTAATAAATTAGCAATTGAGGAATACATAGATATTTCAACAAAGAGTGGATTTCCTTCTTATCAATTAAATGAAATAGATAT
>JBHLOI010000070.1:0-15763 GCA_048940645.1 Promethearchaeota archaeon
ACCATGTTCCCAGGAATTAAAGAACGTTTAACTAAGGAAATTAAAGAACAAATTCCTGAGAGTGTTGATGTAAAAATCATTGCTCCACCAGAACGTATGTATTCCGTTTGGATAGGTGGCTCAATCTTAAGTTCATTGAAAACATTCCACCGAATGTGGGTTACTAGACGCGAGTATAAGGAGATGGGCCCCCAAGTAATACACCGATGCTTCTAATGGGACAGTCTCCCACATTTTTTTTAGAAATTTTTTATTTTCCTTTTTTTTATTATTGAAAAGTACAGCAATAATTCTACTAATTCAGCTCTGCTGAAGTTTTTTTAGAAAAATCATATTAACAAGGCATTAAGCAAATTCTTTAGAAGATGAAGGTTATAGATACAAACGAGTAAATTTATATCAGAGGTTATTCTTAAATATAATGGTACAGAATTTGATAAAATTTAGCAAAAAACGTAGTATCTATTTCTTTTTATTTATAATGATTAGTTTATTTTGCATTTTCCCCTTTATCAAAGCTAGCACACAACAAACAAATCAAATCACTTGTACTTCACCAACATCTAACACATCATTGAAGCCTGGTGATAATACATATATTACATGGAGTACAGAAGGAGGAATTGAAATAATTAAGATCGATATCTATAAAGGTAGTGTTTTAAAATACGATATAGAAGAAACAAATAATGACGGTTCTTTTTTATGGCGTGTTCCTTATAGTATAGAACCAGGGCCTGATTGGAGAGTTAAAGTTAGTGATTATTTTGATGAAGGAACTTATGATTTGAGTGATTATTTTGAGATTACTCAAGAATTTACCATAATTGATATATTTGGTATACTTGGTATACTTGGTATAATTGGTATTATAGTTTTGGGAGTTGTTGGAGTAATTATATTAATAAGAATTAATAAGAAGAAATAAAAAAGAATTAAAATCTGAATCTGAATCGAATACACTAAATAAAAAAAAAGATATAGCATTAATTCATATCGTAAATTTTAATTTACATGATGGGATATTAATTTTTATTGAAAATATTAAGCTTTTAATTTCCTAACTTTTCAAAATTAAGAAAAAAGAGATTAATCTTTATGCCTGAAAGTGGAACTATCTTATATGATTTAAATAAAGTGTTTATTCCTTGCCGGACAGTATTAGAAATGGAGGCATTAACTGCCTTATTCCTTGAATATTATAATTATGATGAGATAAAAGAAATACCAAGAAGTCAACCCTCGAGCCATAGACTTATAGAGGTTTTCAGAGTCATCGAGTGCGAACCGTTAGAAAGGATAATTGAATATTTTATTGATGTTGTTGTCAGTAAATTAAAACCGATTGTCATGTATGAAAGGGATCATCATGATCGATTTCGAATGGGCAATGTAGTAGCTTATACACAAACACGAGTTTGTTTGTATTTAGCACTACATAGATTAAAGTTAAAATTTTTGCTTATAAAGCATTTCATGGATAAATTTAAAGAGAATAATTATAAATTGGATTTATCAGAAGATCAAAAAGGATTAGGCGCACACAACTTTCTTTTTGCGTTTTATAACGACTATTATAAGAAGAATATGATGAATCTTAAATTAATGCTTTCAACTAAGCGCGTTTCCGATAGAGTAAGTCAATTAATGGATACCTCAAAAACTATTACAAATGAAGATATTATTAATGCAGTAACTTTCAAAAAATTTTTGGATGATAAAAATAGAATCAAATTCATCATGAAAGAAATTAAAGCTTCGTTATTTGTGTGTAAAGTTATGTTTGCCAATATGGATGTATTCACACCTTTCACGATTGCCAAAGAAACTATGATTGATGCGGAGGAGATAATGATAAGTCAAGATTTTATCCCTGAATTAATTCCTGCTATATCTACTTGCATTGTAGAGGAAAATATGAATCAGCTTGAAGATTGCTTTAGAGCTTATGAATTTATGATGAATCGTGTTTTAGAAGGGATTAATAATGCGGTTGATATTGCTTCTGGAGGTCAAATAAATCTTGGCTTGGAAGATACAATCTATAACACTGGAAATGTTTTTGAATTATAATAAAAAGATCTTTGAATAATTAGAGTTTATGAGTTGATTTTTGTTTAAGATCCTTCAATTTGTCTTTAAGTATTTCTCCATAAGGAATACCTACTTCAATATCAGAATGTCTTAGTCTACGAAGAAATTTCGGTAATCCTTGCTCATTTAAAATTAATTCTAAAAAATTTTGATAAAACCCATCAATATTATCTAAAGCTAAATTAAAGTAAAACTCATTTCCATTATCGGAAAGAGTGATATTTAAAATTTCCAGCAATCCAGTTACGGATTGCCTTATTTTTTCGAAATTTTTCGAAGCTTGTTCCACTGATTCGATATCAGTTTTTTTTTCCATCAATATAAATACATCTCTAAGTAAAGGTAAACTTTCAAAATTTATAAATTATCTCAATTTCAGACATTTATGTTATCATATTACGATCAATAATTTTAAATCCCTATATATGAAATTCATAAATTGATAATATAGAGTTAACAATCTTATTAATATTATGTCATAATTTGAAAAAAAATTAATTAATCATTAAAGAGATAGTTAAAAATGATCGGAATTGATCGCTAAAATAGAACAAAACTACCTTAAACGATCACCAAATAAGAAGAAATTAATGAAATAGAAAAAAAACAATTAAAAAAATAGCGAATTACGATCTTTTAGTATTTTAAACACATTTCTAATCTGAATTCCCTATTTTGAATTATTTAATGATATCCGTTATAAAGCATGTTTCTACTATTTTTATCCCTTTAATTTGAGAAATTTTCTCTTCAATTAAGGGATTTATTTGCTCAATTGAAGTAATTTCAACCTTTAACATGAGACCACAGTCTCCACTTAATCGCCATATATCTGTTATTTCTCCAATTTCTCTTAATTCACTTATAATTCGTTTAACATCTTTTAAATCAGGTACAATTTTAATCGTAGCAAAGGTTTTCGGCTTATTATTCAAATTGAAATCAATTGTGAATTTTCGAATTATCCCTTTTTCAATTAGATTCTTAACTCTTCTTCTTACGGTCGCTTCAGTTTTACCAATGCTATGAGATATTTCGTTAAAAGAAACTCTACTATTTTCTTTTAATATTTTTAAAATACTTTTATCTATTTCATCCATTTTTATTTTTATTCAACAAACAATCAAACTCTTATATTATAAAAAAAAATCTTATTGTTTATCAAGTTATGTAAAATCATAATAAATATTTTTTTTAATTTTTTAGAAAAATTAAAAAAATAATAAGAAAAGACAAAAAAATAGATTTGAAAGAAGAATTCTAAGTTTTTAATAACTATTTATGACTTTATTTATTTCATACTCAATATTCAATTAACTTTCTTTCAATAATAGAATTAATTTGAGATATAATTTGCTCATCTGTAAAATGCTTTATCACCAGAGCTTGGTTAGTACAAGTTGCTCCACATACTCCACATCCTTTACATAATACTTGGTTTATTTCAATTTCATCTAGATCGTTCTTATAAATAGCATTATAAGGACAAACTGTTAAACAAACTTCACACCCTGTACATAATTTTTTATTAAATTCAGGTAAACTTGATGTTGCACCCTCAACTGAGGCTTTAGCATTCATTAAAGGTATTAAAGCTCTAGATGCGGCTCCAAGAGCTTGACTTATTGACTCTTTAATGTTTTTAGGACATTGAGCGGTTCCACAAATAAAAATACCATCCGTCGCAAAATCAACAGGTCTTAATTTTGGATGAGCTTCAAAGAAGAATCCGTGACTATCTACCGGGACTTTTAACATTTCAGATAATTTTTTATTTTCTTCCCAAGCTATCAAGGGGGTTGCTAATACTATTTTATCTACCTCCAAATCAAAATTAACTCTTGTAAGAAAATCTTTAACGTTTATTGATAATTTTCCCCCCTTATTTTTCAAATACGGTCGGTCATTTGCCAAATATTGTATAAAATTAATTCCTTTTTCTCTAGCTTTTCTATATTCAATCTCTTCTTCATATGATACTCTGATATCCCGATATAATATAAAAATTTGAGAATTTGGATATAACTTTTTGACGATTAAAGCATTTTTTATTGATTCAGAACAACAAGTCAATGAACAATAAGTCCTTCCTTCTTCTTCACGAGAACCTACACATTGAATAAAAGCTATTTTTTCACCATCTTTCAAGTGATTACTTCGAATTAGATTCTCGAATTCTAAATTAGTGAAGATATTTTTACTTTTTTCATACTTATAAAATCCCTTTGGTTTAAATTCTTGTCCTCCCACAGCAACAATAATGGTGCCAACATTAATATCCTTTAAGACTCCATCCTGACCAATGCTTACTTTAAAATCCCCTATTGAACCCTTTACAGAATTAACTAAAGAGGATGTAAGTACTTCTATATTTGGATTGGTTCTTATAGCTTGAATCATTGGAGTTAAAATTTGCTCTGGAGGAGTTTCATCAGGATCAATACTATGTAAGTTTCGGATAAATCCACCAAGTTCTTCATCCCGCTCAACAAGAAATACTCTGAATCCTTTTTTAGCGATTGCTAGTGAAGAGGTCATACCAGTTATACCTCCCCCTATAACTAAAGCAGAAGGTAATACATTAACTTCTATATCGTACAATGGTTCTACGAGTCTTGCTTTTGATACGGTCATTAAAATCTGCTCTTTTGCTTTTTGAGTAGCTCTTTCAGGTTCAGACATATGAACCCAACTAACTAATTCTCTTATACTAGCAAATAAAACTAAATAGGGATTTAGACCTACTTTAGCACATGTGGCTTGGAATAGTGGAAGATGGGTTCTCGGAGTACATGCTGCAATAATAACTCTATTTAAGTCATATTTTTTAATTGCTTCTTGAATACTTCTTTGCGACTCTTCAGAGCAGGTATATAAATTTCTTTCAACATAAATTATTTCATGAATAGTTTGAATTTCTTCTGCTATTTTTTCTACATCTACGAAATCAGCTATATTTGAACCACAATGACATATAAAAACCCCAATTCGAAGTGGATCTTCACGCAAAACTTTTTTTTCAAAAATCTCCTCTTTTTCTTCTTCTATGGCCTTTAATGAAGTTCTGCTAACCGCTCTACTGGCTGCTCCACTGGCTTCTGCAACGGACGTTGAAATATCTTCTGGACCATGAGCACACCCGCATACATAAATTCCTGGAACGTTTGTTTCGATATTGTTAAATGGCACTGTTGATTCTACAAAACCATATTCATCCATATTAACTCCAAGAATTTGGTTTAATTTGTTTGATCCTCTGCTAGGAATAACTGCTGGAAAGAGAACTACCATATCCACAGTTTCAAATTTAACTTCACCTGATTCAAAATCAATGTGTTTTATTATTAAATTCTTTGTTTCAGGAACCTCATATATTTTGTTAGGTAATCCTTTGATATAATGTACCTTATAGTCTGATTTAGCTCTTTCAATAAATTCATTATGATTTTTTCCAATAGTTCGTAAATCATTATAATAAACCTCAATTTCAGCGTCTGGATGGTGTTCCATAGTCATTATTGCTTCTTTTGTAGCATACATACAACAGATTTTAGAACAATATGGATTTAAACCAATATTCCTCGATCCAACACATAAAATAAAACCTATCTTGTGAGGATGTTTATTATCTGAAGGCCGTAATATTTCTCCTTTAGTTGGTCCTGATGCACACATTATTCGTTCATATTCCATGGATATAATGACATTTGAATATTCTCCATAACCATACCTACTTAACGAGCTTACATCCATTAAGTCAAAACCACAAGCATTAATGATAGAAGCAACCTCGATTTCAATTTCTTGTGGTTTTTGCTCAAAATCTACTGCATGAGTTGGGCAAAATTTTTCACATACTTTACATGTACCATTTTTAAAATAAATACAATTATCTTCATCTATCAGATAAACAGCAGGAACTGCCTGAAGGAAAGGAATATATGCCGCGCCTCTTTTAATAAGTCCTTGGTCAAATTCAGAAGGAAACTTTTTATATGGACATTTTTTTGCGCAAGTTCCACATGATGTACATTTTGAAGCGTCAATATAACGAGGTTTGCATAGAATTTTTACTTTAAAGGCAGAGCCATTATTAATAGGGTCTACTTTTTGTACTTCTGAATAAGTTAAAAGTTTAATTCGAGGATGACGTGCACATTCGACCATTTTAGGTGCTAAAATACATATTGAGCAATCTAAAGTGGGAAAAGTTTTATCTAATTGGGCCATTTTACCTCCTATTGATGGAGATCTCTCCACTAAATAAACAAACTCACCTTGATCTGCAAGATCTAAGGCGGCAGAAATCCCTGCTACACCTCCCCCAATTACCAAAATTTGGTTTTCATAACTCTTATTTCGTATCATTTTATTCTCACATCCTAATGTTCTATATTAAATGGTCCTAATGTAATTAGTTGCTCTGTAAAATCTTTTACTATATCTGCAAACTTTGCCCCTTCTGCCGATGAAACCCATTCTAATCTAAGTCTTTCTGGTTCAATTCTTAAAAGTTCAAGTAACTTTTGAGTTTTCTTAATTTGTTCCTGAGCTTTTTCATTTCCCGAAAGATAATGGCAATCTCCGATATGGCAACCACATACCAAAACTCCATCACCACCACGATTAAAAACATCAAGTATTAAAGATGGCTCGATTCTACCGGAACACATTACCCTTATTATTCTAATAGTGGGAGGATATTGAAAACGGCTTACTCCTGCTAAATCAGCTCCAGCATAACCACACCAATTACATAAAAATGTAATTATTTTAGGAATAAATTCTTCTTGATTTTGATCCACATTTATTCACCTCTTTATCTTAAATATGCTTGAACCATAGCGGTTAATTGTTGATTTGTAAAATGTTTTAAAGATATGGCCCCAACAGGGCAAACACCTTCACAAGAGCCGCACCCTTTGCACAAAGCTGGAAGGATTCTAGATTTATATCGGATTAAACTTACAGATGGAACTACTGAATCCAGTATAGCTTTAAATTCACTTATAGTCTCAATCACCTCTATAGCATCATATATACATGTATCCCGACATTCCCCGCAACCTATACATTTTTCTTCTTCAATTTCTGCAGTTGATCCTATAATTTTCATTTTATCTTTGGATAAAATTGTACCTGCTCTGGCAGCTGCTCCTTTTGCTTGGGCAATTGTTTCATTGATAAATTTTGGCCATTGAGCTGTTCCACATAAGAAAATTCCATCAGTAGCAAAATCAAGAGGACGCAATTTAACATGTGCTTCTAGGAAAAATCCATTTTGTTCAAGAGGAACTTTTAACATCTGGGATAATTCTTTATTTTCTGTTGGCAAAAAGGCAGCACTCAATACAATAAGATCTGGTTTAATAACTATTTGTTCATTTAAACAAGAATCATTTACAGTAACCATCAACTTGCTGTTTATAATATTAACCTCGGGTTCGAGTTTTTCATCATATCGGATAAAAATAACCCCTTTTTCTCTAGCTTCCCGATAATAATCCTCCTTGAAACCATAAGTTCTAACATCTCTATATAGAATGCAAATATTAATATTAGGGTATTTCTCTTTTAACTTTAAAGCATTTTTTAATGCAACAGAACAACATATTCTATTACAATTAGGTCGTTTTTCATTTCTAGAACCAACACATTGAATCATTACTACTGTTTTCGCATCTACTTCGTTTAAAACGATTTTTTGTTCCAATTCTTGTTGAGTTAATATTCTTTCATCTTTTCCATACATATATTCCATTGGAATATATTCTGTTCCACCTGTAGCAACTATGATTACTCCAGAATCAAGTTGTTTTTTTTCACCATTTTGATTCACTGTAATTAAAAAATTTCCAACGAATCCTTGTATATCTTCAATAGTCGCATTTGTGAATATTTTAATTTTATCGTGATTTAAAATTTGATTAATAAGTTTTCCGAGATATTCTTGAGGATCCCCACCTTCTAAAAGATAATGTATCTTTCTCACAAATCCGCCAAGCTCTTTTTCTTTTTCAATCAAATAAACATCAAAGTCTTGATTTGCTAATTCTAATGCGGCATTCATTCCAGCTATTCCACCACCTATTACTAGTCCAGAGTTTGTAACCTCTACAGATGTTTCATATATGGGTTCTAACAGTTCAGCTTTGGAAACATTCATCGCAACAAGGTCTTTTGCTTTTTCTGTTGCGTCTTCAGGTTTGGACATATGAACCCAAGAACATTGTTCCCTAATATTAGTTAATTCGAATAAATAAGGATTTAAACCCGCTTCTCGGATTGTATTGTGGAAAAGGGATTCGTGTGTTCGAGGAGTACACGAAGCTACAACAATCCTATTTAATTTATGTTCTTTTATTATTTGTTTTATTTTATCTTGGGTATCTTGGGAGCAAGTATACAAATTTTCTTCGGTATAAACGACATTAGGAAGAGTTTTTGTAAACTCTACTACTTCAGGGACATTTACAATCCCGCCGATGTTTATCCCACAGTGGCAAATAAATACTCCAATCCTAGCTTCTTGATTTTCAATTGGAACTTCAGGGGGATATTCTTTTATAGTTGTTAATGTATTTCTTTCAGTAGAAAGCAATGAGGAGACTTTTCCAGCAGCACCACTTGCTTCTGCTACTGTTTCAGGAATATCTTTAGGACCAGAACAAGTTCCACATACAAAAATCCCTGGCTTATTTGTTTCCATAGGATTAAATATATTTGTATAATAAAAATTATATTTATTGAGATTAACTCCCAATTTTTTACTCAAATCAATAATAGAATTCGAAGGTTGTAAACCTATAGAAAGAACAACCATATCAAAATTTTCTATTAATACTTTCCCAGTTTCAGTATTTTCATAAGCTATAATTAAATTTTTCGTATGCGGATTTTCATCAATCAACGCAATTTTTCCTCTTAAGAATTTGATCCCTAATTCTTGAGCTCTTTGATAATATTCCTCAAATCCTTTTCCATAAGCTCTTATATCAATAAAAAAAATGTGACAATCAATATCTGATTCATGCTCTTTTGCAATTATTGCTTCTTTAATTGCATACATACAACAAACTGCTGAACAATAATCATTACCTATTCTTCGATCTCTTGAACCAATACATTGTATCCATGCTAATTTTTCTGGTACTTTTCCGTCGGAAGGCCTTAATACATGACCTATAAAAGGTCCAGATGCGCTCAATATTCGTTCAAATTCGGAACTTGTTATTACATTCGGAAATCGCCCATATCCATACTGTTTTAGAGATAATGGGTTATAGAGCGTAGATCCTTGAGCAATGATTATTGAACCGACATTTAAAGGAATCAATTCTTCTTTTTGAGCAAAATCAATAGCTCTTGCTTCACATATATATTCACATAACCGGCAACCTAAACAAATTGTTCTATCTATAGAGGGTAATTTTGGAATAGCTTGTGGATATTTAATATAAATGCTTTTACGTTTTCGCAATCCCTCATCATATTCACTTAAAGTTTCAATCGGACACCAGCTTGAACATAGTCCACAACCCGTACATTTATCTTCATTAATATATCTTGGATACTTTTTTAACATTACATTGAAATTTCCTACTGTACCTTCTACCTTCTCAATTTCAGCTTGAGTAATGATTTGAATGTTTGGATGTCGACCCACCTCTACTAATTTAGGACTTAAAATGCACATTGCACAGTCATTTGTAGGAAATGTTTTATCCAATTGACTCATTATTCCGCCTATAGCGGAAGAACTTTCTACCAAGAAGACTTTAAACCCTAATTCTGCCAGATCTAATGATGTTTGTATCCCGGCAATTCCCCCCCCTAGTACTAATACTGCTCCTACTTTATTCTTAGATTCAATTATACTCATTTAATCTCTCCTCCCTCTTTAATAAATATTGCAGTTTTATCCTTGATATTAAATGTTATTTTATGCTCATCATTCAATGTAATAAGATGTTCCATAACTTTTTCTGGAGGAATTGACAACATACTTGAAATCTCTTCTGCTGATAAACCTTTTTCTTCAATTTGATTTTGAATCTTAACTTTAAGTAATTCAGTTTCTATTATTTCATCTAGTATTATTTCAAATTTCTCCTCAGGAATTTTTTCATTATAAACGTTTTCAATTTCAACTAAATCTCTTTCTCTACTAATTAACCATCTGAGTCTAAAGTCAGAACATATTTGTTTGGCATAAAATAAACGCTTTCTCAAATCTCTATCAGACCTAACAGGTGAAGCTCCTAATGTTAACATTTCTTCAGTAAATTCAGTAATTAAATCTGCAAATTTTCTCCCCTCTGCGGCAGATACCCATTCAAGCCGTAACCTTTTTGGCTCGAACCCAATTTTTTCAAGTATCTTTTTAGTCATTAAAACTTTATATTTTGTATGATAATTTCCTGAAAGATAGTGGCAATCTCCAGGGTGACATCCCGTTACTAATACTCCATCTAAACCCCTTTCGAACGCTGTTATTATAAAAATTGGATCAATTCTTCCGCTACACATTACTCTAATTATCCTAAGGTTTGGTGGATAGTTAAGTCGTGAAACACCTGCAAGATCAGCACCTGCATATGAGCACCAATTACATAAAAATCCTAAAATTTTAGGCTGATACATTTAAACACCCTTCTCTAATAATCCTTTTGATATTGCATATATTTGTTCAAATATTTGAGGATCCTTAAAGTGTTTTATCGAAATCGCATTTAAAGGACAGCTTGCTCCACATACTCCACAACCCTTACAAACAGCTGAAATAATAGTGGATTTTAATCCTTTTTCTGTTCTTTCAATTTGTATTGCATTATATGGACAGATCATTTCACATGCCCCGCATCCAATACACATTTCAGAATCAACAGTAGCAATGGCGCCCTCTACTTGAATTTCTTTATGAGATAAAATTGTACTTGCTCTTGATGCCGCAGCATAACCTTGAGTTATAGCTTCTGTAATATCTACAGGCCATTTTGCTGAACCCCCTATGTATATTCCGTCCGTAGCAAAATCATTGGGACGTAATTTTACGTGAGCTTCTAAAAAGAATCCGTTGGCTCCTAATGGAACTTTTAATAACTGAGCTAATTCTTTATTATCATCGTTAGCAACTAGAGGAGTAGATAATACTAATAAATCATAAGGAATTATTATATAATCTCCCATGTATTCATTAAATACTTTTATAAGATTTTCTTCTATAGAAGGTAATTTATCAAGATCGTATTTTATAAAGATTATTCCTTTTTCTCTTGCAGTTCTATAATATTTTTCATAATTAGTCCCGGGAGTGTATAAATCTCTAAATAATATCGTTACATTTGCACCAGGGTTTTTATCTTTAATAATTAAAGCATTTTTTAAAGCAGTCATACAACAAACACTTGAACAATAAGGTCTTTCGTCAATACGAGAACCTACACATTGTATCATTACAATATTGTTGGCATCTACTTCATTATTTTTTAATTTAGATTCTAATTCGTACTGTGTTATTCTTAATTTACCGTCATATTCAAAAAACTTAAAAGGAGTAAAAAGCGAGGCCCCTACAGCTACTATAATTACTCCTACTGTTAAATTAATAATATTATCATTTTGTTCAATTTCTATTTCATAATTCCCAACGAAACCCTCAATGCTTTTTACTCTAGCTGGTTTATGGACTTCTAAATTCGGAGCATTTTGAACTTTATTCTTAATATCCTCGATTAATTCTGAAGCCTCTGTATCATAAGGAAATAGTTTATAGAGTAAATTTAGTCTTCCACCTAATTCATTCTCCTTTTCAACAAGATATGTTTTGAAGCCCTGTCTACTTAAATTAAGTGCTGCACTCATTCCTGAGATTCCGCCACCAATTATTAAAGCAGTAGGGGTTACATCAATCGTAATCATTTCTAAAGGTTCTAATTTTGTGGCTTTAGCCACTCCCATGGCAATCAGATCTATTGCTTTCTCGAATGCTTCTTTAGGATATTTCATATGAACCCAAGTACATTGATCTCTAATATTAACAAAATTAAAGAGGTAAGGGTTTAGTCCCGCTTCTAAAATGCATTCACGAAATAAAGGTTCATGCGTTCTAGGAGTACAAGCAGCCACAACTACGCGATTTAAATCATACTCTTTTATAGCTTTTTTAATGCTGGATAAACCTATTTCTGAACATGTATATAAATTATCTTCAGCATATGCCACATTTGGTAATTTCTTCACATATTTAACAAGCTCTTTACAATTTATTAATCCTCCAATATTGGAACCACAATGACAAACAAAGATCCCTACTCTAACTTCTTTTTCATTTTTTTCTTCAACCGACATTATAATTTTATCCTCTTTTAATTATTTCTGCTTTTTTTGTTACCGTTCTACTTATTTCACCAACCAACCGATGTACATCCATTTGATCAAAATTTTAAGCATAAATTCTTTATAAGATTTTACCATTTAGCGGCAGCTTTTTAATCTAAATATGATTTATTCATAGTTAATAATTGTCGTAAAGTGAAATGTTTCAGTGATAAGGCTTCCTCTGGACATACATCGACACAAATACCACATCCATTACATACTGCTGGAAGAACTTTCGATTTATAGCGAGTTAAATTATATGTTAGTTTTGATATATCTCTTATTGCTTTTAGCCCTGATTGAGTTTCAATGATTTCTATAGCATTGTAAGCACATGAATCCCTACAATTTCCACATCCAGTGCACAATTCCTCATCTATTTCAGCAATAGAACCTACAATATTGATTTTATCTTTTGATAAAATCGTGCCTGCTCTTGCAGCAGTTCCTAATGCTTGAGAAGTTGTCTCATTAATAAATTTTGGCCATTGTGCAGCTCCACATAAGAAAATTCCATCAGTTACAAAATCAAGTGGCCTTAATTTAACATGTGCCTCTAAGAAAAATCCATTTTTATCAAGAGGAACTTTAAGTATTTGTGATAATTCTTTATTTTCTGATGGTAAAAAAGCAGAACTTAATACTACCAAATCTGTATTAATTTTTATTAGCTCATTTAATAGAGTATCATTTATTGTAATTGTCAATTCTTTATCATCGATTTCTACTGTTGGTTCAAAGCCTTCATCGAATCGAATAAAAATAACTCCTTTTTCCCTTGCCTTATTGTAATAATTTTCTTTAAAGCCATATGCCTGTATATCTCTATAAAGAATACAAATATTTATTTTACTATTTTCCTCTTTTAATTTTAAAGCATTTTTAATTGCCTCCAAACAGCAAATTCTACTGCAATTAGGACGTTCTTCATTTCTAGATCCTACACATTGGATCATAGTGACTGTTTTCGCACTTACTTCATTTGAGACTATTTTTTGTTCAAGTTCTAATTGAGTCAAAATTCGCTTATCCATTCCATATAAGTATTCTTTTGGTTTGTACTCTCTTCCTCCAGTCGCCACTATTACCACTCCTGTATCGATTTTTTCTTGTTTATTATTTTGTTTTATTATAGCTGAAAAATTTCCAATGAAACCATGTAATTCATCTATTGTTGCATTAGTAAAAACTTTAATTTTCTTATGATTTTCAACTTGTTCGATAAGATTTCTGAGGAATTCTTTAGGATTTCCCTCACCTAAAACATAATGAATTTTCCTTACAAGTCCTCCAAATTCTTTTTCCCTTTCAACTAAATAGGTATCAAAACCTTGTCGCCCTAAGCTAAGAGCTGCTGTTAATCCCGCTATTCCACCACCGATTATTAATGCAGAATGAGTAATATCAACTGTAGTTTCATAAATTGGTTCAAGAAGTTTGACTTTTGAAACGTTTACTGCAATAAGATCTCTTGCTTTGTCCATAGCCCTTTCAGGTTCAGACATATGCATCCAAGAACATTTGTCTCTAACATTTACTAACTTAAACAAATATGGGTTTATTCCAGTTTCTCTAATTGTATTCTGGAAAAGATTTTCATGCGTTCTAGGTGTACAAGACGCTATTACAATCCGATCTAAATTATATTCCTCTATTGCATTTTTAATACCGGTTAGTCCTGGTTCTGAGCATAAGTACAAATTATCTTCAGAATATTCAACATCAGGCAATGTCCTGGCAAAATTCGCAAGTGCTTTACAATCTAAAATACCTCCTATATTTGAGCCACAGTGACAAACGAAAACACCTATTCGTATAGTTTCCTCTTTACTGTTTACTTTTTCAAACGTTTTTTCTCAACCTCATCTATCTTTCCGAGCTAATAATAACTCCTCCTTTTTTTCAACTGAAGACTTCATCATATTTGCAATTAAATTTGTTAAGTCAGAGACTTCTAACTTGATTTCATCAGCTATATACTCTTTTTTCTCTTGTAACATGCAATTATAATGAATTTGGCATTTTGGACATGTAGTTACCAATAAGTCAGCAACATTCTTTGCTTCTTTTATTCTATCAAGCTGTAAAGCCTTTGATAAATCATTACAATTTATAAAACAACTTACTCCACAACACATAGAATTTTCTCTTGTTCTTTGCATTTCATTAAAATCAATTCCGTGTTTTTTCATCGAATTTAGGATATCTCTTGGAGGAGAATAAACTTTCATATGTCTTCCTAATCTGCAAGGATCGTGATAAGTAACTGCCTGATTAGGAGAATCTAAAAATTCAAATTGACTATTTTTGATTTTATCAGCAATTAATTCTGTAAGATGAATTACTTCAAAATTGACATTTACATATTTAGGATAGTCTATTTTTAGCGTTCTATAACATTCAGCACACGTAGTTACGACAGTTTTTATACCTAATTCATTAATTTTATTTACATTATGGATCGCTAATTTTTTAAAAATGTTAAAATATCCCTTCCATAAGGCGTCATGACCGCAACATTTCATATTTTCAATAATTACAGGCGGTTGTTTAAGAATTTCGGTTAAAATCTTTATTCCATTCTTGGCAATTTCTACTAGGTTTAATTGCAAATTACTAAATACAACATCTAAAATTGGTAGGCATCCAAAGAAATATGCAACATTTCTTTTTTTAGATTTTTTATAATTTTTTGGCATTAAATCAGTGGGTACTTTAAGGCCTGATGAATAATTTGCTTGTATTTCAGAGATAAGAGTGATAATTCCATGATGTGTTTCTTCATATTTGATTCCCTTATCTATTAATAACCTTCTAGCGGATTTTATGAATTCAATAAAATCTATATCTTGAGGACAAGATTCCTTACACTTTCGGCAAGTTAAACAATATTTAAGAACACTTTCATCTAAAATTTGATTTTTTGCTCCTAATACTGCTAATTTAGTCATTTCATGTGGATTTAAAGGGAATTGTTCTGCAATAGGACAACTTGAAGTGCACATTCCACATTGGAAACACGCTAAAATACTTTTTGCTTCTTCAATTTTGGATAATTCTTTAATTAAATCTGTATCAAAATCAGAACTTTTAATGGTATTCTGTATTTTATTATCTGAAATAATTCATCACCTTACTGAAAAGATTTTATCTCAAATAAAACACTCAAAAACAAAATATACTATTAGTTTTTTTTCTATTTTACAAGTAAATTTAAAAGAAATTAAAATATTTAAATGCAATGATCGATTCCGACAATAAAAACACAAAAAAATTTTCGATCACAATA
>JBHLOI010000001.1:0-167635 GCA_048940645.1 Promethearchaeota archaeon
TGCTTAAATTCTTCTAATAACATTAATACAATAAAATCATAAAAATCTAAAAAACATTAAGCTTTAAATTTAAAATTAATCAATTTTTTCTCAGCTACTTTAACGATTTTCCTGAGTTTTTCCTTAACCTCTTCGGGCAATTGTTTAGATTTATAAGTTTCTAATATCTTAAGAGTTTTTATTTTTACTTTATCACCATAGCTGATCTTACCTTTTTTAATCCAACTCTCAGGATCATCGCGATTTAAATATTTTGGACGCCAAATTTCTTCTCTAAAATGTTTTACTGTATGCATTTCGGCTAGAAATACTCCTCCCTGGCCAACTTTGTTGATTACATCAAATGCTAGTTTTTCTTTATCGATTTTAAATCCTTTAATGAATCTTTTAACATAACTTATAATTTCATCACACATTACTATGGAGACAGGACTTCCCACTAAGCCTTGACCCAGATATCCCACATCATGAATCAGATTTGCTCCATTTAGAGAAGAGAGAAGGGTTGCAAAGGAATGTTCCATAGCTGCTTGCTGGTCCAAACAATGGGCATCAGATCCTACTGTTGACCACATCGGTATTTTATAATGATGATATAAGTCTGCAAATGCGGAATTTCCAAGATGAAACTCAGGTGCACCATAACAGAATGTTGCTGATTTCATATCGATTGGTACTACACCTAACCCAGAAATAATGGGTGCTCCTTTCTTTCTCAACTGATGCAATACAATTCCACTCAGGGCTTCTGCGTTTGCTTGAGCAATACTACCCGCTAAAGTTACTGGTGCGGTTCCTCCGATTATATCTCCTGGAGGATAACATATTGGGATTTTATGGTCAGCACAAAAAAATAATTTACTAACTGCTCCAAATGAATGACAGAGTGGTGCTGTTGGCTCAGAATAATGAATGATAAACGGTTTATCTTTAAGCTCTTTTTCTCCTCCAATAATAGTTTCTGCCATTCTAAAAATAATTTCTAAATCTTCCCTTCCTGCGGCTGTGAAAAATATAGGCTTTACAGAATTCTCCATCATGGTTTTAGCACATTGAATATACATTAAGTTCATTGGGACATCACTGGGTAATGCGAATGATGCAATAAAGTCTACGTTTTCACAATAATCAGCTACAATAGCAGCATTTTTCACATCATCTAAAACTGAAAATCTTAATTCATCAGTTTTCAGATCAATTGTTCTTAGTAGATCAGTTCCGAGTCCATAATAATTATTATTTCCCTCTAATCTCATCGTTTCTTCGCCCTCTCGATTGTAGATAATAATTTGAGAAGGAGCACTACGGATACTTTCTTCAACTAACCATTTTGGCATGTGTACGATATTGGTTTCTTCCACAAAACATTCATTATTTTCTAATAATATCCTTGCTCCTTTATGAAATACTTTAATCCCGATTTTGTCCAGAATTTCCAAACTAGCTAAATGCAAACGATTAATTTGTTCTTTAGTTAAAAGATAATATTGAGGCTTAACCTCATTTTTCTTATATTCTCTCATTCTTATAAAACCTTAGGGTTATTCAATACAGTATCATTTAATTATACTTCAATATTTGATAGGATATACTTTTGAATTTCATAAAAGTAAAATCATCATAATTAATTTGGGACTTATTATTAAGCTTATTAATATTCTATAAAAGGGAAAGTTAACAAAATACTTAGTTTGAGTATAAAAAATTAGCAGAAAAAATTAGGTTTAATATTTTTAAAGCATTTTTTAAACATAACAACATTAAAATAATTCCAAGAAATGATAGCAAGAATCTGGCATGGTTGGACCACATTTGAAAATGCAGATACTTATGAAAGCTTACTTAGAAATGAGATATTCCCGTCTATTGAAAATAAAAACATAAAAGGATATAGAAAAATAAGTCTTTTAAGACGCCCCTTGAAAAATGAGGTTGAATTTATTACAATTATGCTATTTGAAAATTTGAGTGCAGTAAAAGAATTTGCGGGTAACGAGTATGAAAAATCCTATGTTCCTCAAAAAGCACAAAATGTTCTTTTAAGACACGATAAAATCTCACAGCATTACGAAATAGTAAGTGAATTCTATTATAAATAAATTTGATTGAGATAAAGATAAGGATGTTCTTTCATTTGACATTAGAAAGTTCGAGATTCTTATACTTGAATTATTAATTATTTAAAATTAGGTAAATAATTTTTTTGAATATCCATCATTTCATTAAATATTGTTTCAGCTATTTCAAAACTGCCACAATTCACATCAATAGCTATACAATCAATAGCTAGTTGTTTCGATTCCTGTAGTATAGCTTCAACGCATAAATCTTGAATAGAAGATTCTATACGTAAGATTGCCGCAATATTACTTGGAATATTCCCTAATTTTACTCCATGAATACCATTCTTATTAACTATTCCGGAACATTCAATCACTAAATCTTGAGGTAGATTTTCAATAATCCTATCATTAGGGATGTTTACAGCTATTTCATATGAATTACTATCTTTGATTATAGCTTCGATAATGGGGATTGCTCTCTCTCCAGATGGTTCTTGCATTAACATACCTTTTTTAGGATATCTTCCTTTCTTTAATCGATTATAAAATCTCGTTAATCGAGCAATACCACCCTTATTGGCTTGCTCCATCCTTGAAATCCAGTCTGTTAAATCTTCTTCTGTAGTGTATTGAGACCCTATTTGTAAATATTCACAAATATGATTATCGCCGACATAAGGAAACCATCCAAACCTTTTATATAACTCAAATGTAAGATCAGCAAAATGAAATCTATCCCACTTATCCTTAAAATACTCCATACATTTTGAATTGAATTCAGGCATTAAATCAGCTCCGGATTTTAAATTTTTTAATCCAAGTAAAAATGCAAAATGATTAAGTCCTCCGGTAATTAGCTGCATATCACTTAAATCTCTATTCATCATAGTAGGTAAGTGATGTGAAGTTAAGAGTCCTATTTGGTGACAAAGCCCAAGCATTTTCAATTTAGGAACTACTCTTTTCAACGCAAGACATATACGTGAAACAGGATTTGAATAATTTATAAAAAAAGCATCGGGACATATTCTTTGAACATCTTTAGCAATTTTGATAATTTCTGGAATTTGACGTGCACTATGGAAGAATCCTCCCGCACCACCATTCTCACCCATTCTTTCAGTTGTCCCGTGTTTTCTAGGGATTGTATTATCCTGCCAACGTAACTCAAATCGATCTCCATGTTCAGTAGAATTAATAACAAAATCTGCGTCTTTAAGAGCTTTTTCTCTATTAATTGTAGATTCAATTATGAATTTATTGCCAATTTTCTTATTATCCTCTGATACAACTTCGTAAACCATCTGTAACTTATTTTCGTCTATATCTAGAAGCGTAATAGTAGATCCAGCTAAAATCTCACTTCGGTTCAAATCGATGAATGTTGCTGGACCAAAAGAAGGACTTCCTGCTCCAATTAGAACAATTTTAATATCCATTATACATCTTAAAATGAGGATAAAATAATAAATTTCATTAAGTTCTATTAAAATAAAAAAAATTGTAGTTAAAAAAATTCTTTAAAATTTCTAAGAGATTTATTGATATGCTTTCCATTTTTGCTCAAGATTAGGATCTTGAATTGTTTCCATTATGTATTTTGCATACTCTTCTCCAGTGGCTCCATTATCTCGCCCTGTAATTTTTACTTTTGCTTCAAATTGGGCACAGATATCAAGTGCCATTTCTAATTTCCTTCCTTTTTGATTAAATCCTATATGATTAAGTAGCAATGCTGCAGCTTTAATTATACTCGACGGATCAGCATAAACTGCCCTTCCCTCTTCTACCATTCGAGGGGCAGTTCCATGAATTGCTTCAAACATTGCATATTGTTTGCCAATATTTGCACTACCTGCAGTTCCAACTCCACCCTGAATCTGTGCTGCCTCATCTGTTATTATATCTCCATATAGGTTTGGAGCGACAAAAACTTTGAAATCTCTTTGACGCGCTGGATCTACTAACTTCGCAGTAGCAATATCAATATACCAATCATCCCATTTTACCTGGGGATATTCTTTAGCAATTTTTTCAGCCATCGCGAGAAATTTGCCATCAGTAGCTTTTACTACATTTGCTTTTGTTACTACAGAAACTCGATTAATGTTATTCTTTGATGCATAATCAAACGCTAAACGTATAATTCTATCTGAACCTTGTTCAGTTATTACTTTAAAATCAATAGCTAAATCATCAGTAATATTTATTCCTTTTGAACCTAATACGTATGCTCCCTCAGTGTTTTCTCTGAAAAACATCCAATCTATACCTAATTGAGGAACTTTAACTGGACGTACGTTAGCAAATAAGTCAAGTTCTCGACGCATAGTAACATTGGCACTTTCTATATTAGGCCAACCATCACCTTTTCTTGGAGTATGCGTTGGACCCTTCAAAATTACATGACATTCCTTTAATTGCGCTAAAACATCATCTGGTATAGCCTTCATATGTTTTGCTCTATTATCTATAGTTAAGCCTTCGATAATGCGCAGTGTTACCTTTCCATTTTCTATTTCATCTTTCAACAAAAACTCTAATATGGTTTGAGCATGTTTAGTGATATATGGTCCAATCCCATCTCCACCAGCAATTCCAATGATTATAGGCTTTAATTTCGAGTAATCTGTCCAATCTGCTGCTTTTTTCATTTGTTCAACTCTTTCTAACTGCTCCTCTACAAGTTTACCAAAATGTTGCCTTGCCTTTTCTACGATATCATTCATCAGAAAAACCTTTTTTTAATTTTAAATATTTTTTTTTCCAATTTTGATATTAAATTTTTTATCTATTTTAAATTAATTTTTTCCTTATAAGTTATAAGAATTAATCTGATGAGAATAAAATCTCATCCCAAGGTTGGCGATACAGTCCAGCTCTCTGCCTTTTTTGATCAAAAACATGGCCCATCATACCAATACTTCGTCCAAGTACAAAAAGTCCATTTAATGCCTCGCTATATATAACATCTTCTATTTCTTCTTCTGTGAAATCTAAATTTTCTAATAGATCTAAGAATGTAATGCCAATACATCCATCAACATTTAAAATTAAATTATTTCTTTTAGCAGTTGTTAATTTTTCAACTTCTAACGCAAAATCAAGGTGAGGATGTTTTTTAAAGTTCTTAAACACAAATTCTTTTAGCAGCTGAACTCTCACATCTGGGTTCTGAACAGATTTAATTCTATGTCCTATTCCAGGAATATTAATTTGAGCAACATCTTTCATATATTTAACAAATTTTGATGGATTCATATCCTTTTGTAATGCTTCTCTAATGTATTTTGCAGCATCAGAAATTGCACCCCCAAAGCGAGGTCCTATAGTTAAAATACCACTTGCGAGCGCCGACATCAAATCTTTACCAGCTCGGGCGGTAATAATAGCATTATGAGCTCCAGAAACTGCGGGTCCATGGTCAGCAGTCAATTTAATCACCATTTCAATAAATTGTTGAGCAAAATCGGGAAGTTCACGCTTGAACCATAAAAGTCCAATTACATATCCTATAGATTTATTTTCTTGTATGATTTTATCTAGTCCAACTGTAGCAAAAGTAGGAACATCGCCTCTATCATCTGAGATTGTAACAACAACATCACTAGGTCTTCTGACTATACCCAATCTTGTAGCATCGCCAAAATCTAATGGAATTTTAGGTGGTTCAAATTCTTCGACTTCTCCAATTTTCCCTTCAGATATTAGCTTTTCAAATACTTGTCTTATTTTTTTATCTAAATCTTCATAAGAATCGGGTACAACAGCACCAGCTTCTTTCAATGCTTTATTTTTTGCTTCAGCAGTTTCCATTGCACTTCCTGCCATAGCACCAGCATGTCCAAATTGTAACCCAGAGGGTAAAATTCTTGCAGCAGTTCCTGCGACCCATATCACAATCGGTTTAGTTATCTTTCCAGATTTTAAAGCATCGACAATAGCATACTCATCTTTTCCTCCTATTTCTCCTAGAGCTACAATCATTTTGATGTTTGGATTTGCTTCATATCGCATGATATGGTCAATCAAAACTGAACCCGCATATCTATCTCCACCTATTGCTATTCCCTCATATATTCCATCTGTAGTTTGAGAAATCATAAAATTCATCTCATTTGATAAACCACCTGATTTCGATACAAACCCTACAGAACCAGGTCTATATAATTTTGAGAGTATAATATTTTCAACAGTTCCAGCAGTATTAGCAATTTTAAAAGCCCCTGCTTTTATTCCACCTACAGTTGCAGGTCCAATTATTATTTTCTTTTTCTCATCGGCAATTTTAATTAAATGACGGCTTTGTCGTTCTGGAACTCCTTCTGCAATAATGATTATTGTACGTATTGTGTCCGATTCTAATGCTTCTTTACTAGTTGGATAAGCAGATCTAAATGAAGAGAAGTTTATCATTACATCTGTATTTGGATGCTTTTTAACGGCTAATTCTAAGGTTTTATAAACAGGAATGACAATTTCTTTATTTCCCCAGAAAACCTTATGATAATTAACAGCGGCTCCCTGAGTAGGTCTTATAACAGCAGCTACTGAAGGTGTTTCACGTTTACATAAAAAATCAAAATCAAGCATCCTTTGGATTGCTCTAGCTTGAAACCCATAAATAATTGCTTGTGTTTTCCTATCAAATAATTCATAATCTTTCATTTTTCTCATCCTCTTAATTATTTTATTAATGATACTATTCTTGTCATATGGGTATATCTATCATATACCTCAATGGGAATTCCTGTTTCTTCACCGACTTGCTTCATTAATTCTAAACCTTGTTTTTCATTAGGACCACCTCTCCGTACTAAGATTTTTACATTTGCCTTTTTTAATTTATCAACTGATTTTCTAATCGCACTTACAATTCCAGCAAAAGTAGCTTTTACGTCTGTAAAATTAGCAATTCCACCGCCTATTATAAGATATTTTGTTCTTCCTTTAGGATCAGGACTTTCGGTGATCAAGTCTATTATGGTTTGAGCGTATATCTCTGTGTGTTCCCTAGAGGGATTTCCTGAATATTCACCATAATTTCCAAGCTCCTCTCCGAGCCCAAGATCAACCACTGTGTCAGTATAAATAACTGAGGCTCCTCCTCCAGCAACCATGGTCCAGATTCTAGCCTCTCGATTTAAAATTTTAAGTTTTAGTGATGCTCCAGTCTTTTCATCTAATTCTCTAATTAATTCTTCTTCCTCTGATAATACTTGCCCAAAACCGGCTGGAAATTCAATGGGATTATCTGGATTTCCCCAAGTATCCAAATGAAGGAAGGCAGCAGTATCATCTAATCTAGCTTTTACATCTAGTGGTACAATTTTTTTATCTTTGGTAATCGCAAAAGGATTAATCTCAAGAAAAGCAAAATCTTGATCCACATACACTTGAAACAAACCTTTAATGAATGGTATTAAAACATTTTCAAATTCGCCCAAGTTTGGTAATTTACTTATTAAATCAAAGGAATTAATTTCTGTACCTAGAGGAACAGGTATATGTGAGACTTTATCCCAATTCTCTTCAATAAAAATTCCTCCTTCGAAGCTGAAATGGATTATATCATTTTCTCTATCAGAAGTTATAGAAATATAGTATTCCTTTTCATGGGAAACAAAGGGTTCAACTAATAGTCTTTTTAATTCTCCTCTAACATTTCCAATTTCGCACACTCTATCCAAATTACTATAACAAAAATCTTTCATTTCATCGCAATTTGCGTCTAATAAAATGAGATTAGCTTTACCTCTTTTTCCAAATAGTTGGTCAGGCTTAGCAACAACTTTTTCTGATTGAATCCAAGGATTTTCAGATATAGCTTTTTCTAAGTCTGTATCACAGTCGATAACTACGAGTTTGTTGTGGTAGTTAAAGTCCGAATAATATTTAGGCAATTCACCCGCTAATAATTTTTTAGCATCATATTCATAAATATTTTTTTGCGCCAATTCTCTTTTTCTCCACCTTATTATATATAATAATTGCTATTATGTGTAAAATTGGCTTTTATAAAAATTTTCCCTACAGAAATTATATGGGAATATTTTCCCTCCTTTTCCTATAAATCGATAAATTCTTTAAGAATATTTGAAAATTGAAAAGCTAGATTGTCCACAATATCTAATAACTTGAAATTGTAAAATCAATTTAAAATAAACTACAAGAAAATTGATAAATCATGGGAAAAAATCTTAAAAAGTTAAATGTAATAGTATGCGTATTCAATATAGAAATATATCCTCTTTATAGGATGTCTATGACAGAATATGAATTTTTATCTTTTAATTTTAATTTTTGTTACTAATATAATGGCTAATAACCCTAATCCAATAAAAATGAATACGAAAAAATACCAGTTCATTCCATTAACTTTATCTAAAGGAGCTATTGAAGAACTACAGTAATTATCAGTAATAACATTTCCTTCACAAGATGTCTCTTTAATACATCCTAATAGGTATTCCGTAATTTTGTTGTATTTTATAGTATTATAATTACTTAATGATAATTCAATACCGTATTTACCATTTCTTAGTGTATTGTTTAAAACAATATTGAAATTACTTTCAGAAATAGTAATTCCATTACCATTGGTGATCTCATCATTTTTAATATATTCGATTTGATTCAGGATAATTAGATTATTGTTAGATTCCTGGGATATTCTTATTCCATCATAAGTATGACTAATATTATTATAAAGTATTCTGTTGTTACAACATTCCTCCCATAAAATTATTCCTTGAGATTCTTCTTGAAATGAATTATTTGTTATATTATTAAAACTACTTTCTTGTAAATATAAGCTACTGAAGCCGTGAGATGATAAGATTGAATTGTTATGAATAAAATTATAATTGCTGTAATGTAGAAAAATGTGGTAATCTACCTTCAAAAATTGCATTATATTTCCAATCATTTTACTAAAATTGACATTTGAGAAGTAAATGCTTTTAAGTAGATGATAATGATACGTATCCATTGTTATTAAGTAATTATTTACTATATTAAGGTTCAAACAATCTGTGCAATATATCGCATAATTGTTTATTTCGATTAATTTATTGTTAGATATTGTAAAATTATTACATAAATTCAGACTAATTCCATATGTTTCTGAGCGAAATATATAGTTATTGGATATATTGAAATTCTTAGATTCTATAATTGTAATATCATTATAATAACGAAGAGAATTATTGAATAATACACCATTAGATGTATTGGAAATCAATAGATGAGTAATGCAATATCTAATAACAAAAAAGCAATTAGAATTAATAATATGGATACCAGCACGTATATTTTCAATCAAATAAGGATCATTCAAAGTACCATTACCAGCACACCATTCCTGTGAACTTGCCCACGTCCAATTATGAGCTCCTACTCCATGTGCAGTTCCATTTATAAAAATAGGCCCCACTAAAGGTTTATCACTTTTATTATAATTAGCTGAATATAATTTAATTATGCCAGAATTATGATTTATTGGTAATAACAATGTGATCAATACGAAAACTATTAATTTCCTTAAATTTGATTTTTTCAATATTTATCTTTCTCTTATTAAATTCATGGACTATTATGTTAAAAAAATATTTAAACTCTTTCTGTTCAAGAAGGATAAGTTCAAATAATCAAATTTAATACTTTTTTTTTATTTGACTTAAAAGGTTTCCCAAAACTTCTATTATTTCTGGTTTATCGGTCCATAGATTATGCTTTTCTTCTGGATCTTTTTCTAAATTATATAGTTGCCCTTTAGGATCTCCCTTCTTAGGGTAAATCTTAGCAGGTAATGTAAACCCTCCTGAACCTAGTCCTCTAATGAATTTCCATTTTCCTTGACGAATAGAAAATACTCCCCACATAGAATGGTGAATAATTGAATCGCGAACTATTTTTGTAAGATTTTCCCCTAATAAAGCGGGAAGCATGTTGAAACTGTCTTCAGCAACTCCATCAGGAACAGATAAGTCTAATAGAGCTGCAAAGGTGGCAAAGAAATCAACTAAACATAAAGGTTCTTTAGAAATTATATTTGGTTTAATATGATTAGGCCATCTCACAATTAAGGGTTCTCGATGTCCACCTTCCCAGATATCTCCCTTTTGGCCTCTCCAAGAACCATTTGAATTATGTCCATAATCTTTACCGTTGAAACAAGTAGCTCTAGCTCCATTATCGCTTGTGATCATGAATAAGGTATTTTCGTTTAGTCCTAAATTTTCCAGTTCGCCATTAATTTGTTCAACTACCCAATCAACTAAAACTACCATGTCTCCTCGATCACCAGCTTGACTGTTGCCTTTTACAAATTCAGGTTGTACATCACATGGACGATGAGGGGCAGATGTACATAAATATATAAAGAATGGATTAGAACTATCATTTTTAACATGATCTTGAATAAATTGAATTGTTTTTTCAGTAAATTTTATATCAACATTATCATCACGCCAACCTGGAACCATTAATCCCTCTCTTTGTTGTTGATATAAAGGTTTTTTTGGAAGAGAAGGTATTCCTACAGTATGCTCATTTTCAATAAAACAATAGGGTGGCATATCAAGTGATCCAGATATTCCAAAAAAGTAATCAAAACCGAGAGACGTAGGCCCTCCCTTTATAGGTTTTGAATAATCGATATCTGGATTGCTGTCATTAGGATTATTAAGAGGCTGATATTTTTGGGTTGGCCATTTAAGACCTACATGCCATTTACCAATTGCAGCTGTGCTATATCCTCTTTTTTTCAATAACGTAGCGATCGTTGGTCTTTCTGGCTCAATAAGTGGAAAGCTATATCCCCATAAGACACTCCGCTTTAATTTAGTTCGCCAGCAATATCGACCAGTGAGAATTGAATATCTACTGGGAGTACAAACAGCAGAAGACGAATGAGCATCAGTAAAACGAATTCCTTCAGAAGCAATTTTATCTATATTAGGTGTAGGAATCTTTTCAGAGCCATAGCAACCCAAATCCCCATACCCTAAATCGTCTGCTAAAATGAAAATTATATTAGGATAATCTTTTGTTTTGGAAGGCATAATTATGAATCAAAAAAGAAGCAATGAATTAAATACTTTCTTTAATTAATTTCGGCACATCCCATGGAGTTTCTGCTATTAATACTCCTACTTTTTTTAATACCTCAATTTTACCTTGCGCTGTACCAAAATCACCGGAAATAATTGCACCTGCATGTCCCATTCTTTTCCCTTCTGGGGCACTTTTTCCAGCAATATATGCAACCACCGATTTTTCAACATATTTTTCAATAAATTTAGCTGTCTTTTCTTCCTCATCACTACCTATTTCACCTATAAGAACAATAAGTTTTGTGTGCAGGTCTTTCGAATAATATTCGACAGCTTCTACCATTGTAGTACCACGTACAGGGTCTCCTCCAATTCCAATATATGCTGAAACTCCTATATTTTGATCTCCAATAGCTTTTGTTATTTCATAAGAGAGGGTGCCGCTTTTTGAGATAACAGCAACATTCCCAAAATGGCACATATCACCTGGCATTATACCAAGTTTGATTTTATCGGGGATCAACATTCCAGGACAGTTTGGCCCAATTATATGGACTGTTTTTTCATGAGCCATCTCAATTAAACGAAGCATATCAAAAACAGGAACATTTTCACTGATGATACAAGTTATATTAATTCCTGCAAGTATACTTTCTTTTACTGCTCCAAAAGTGAATTTAGCGGGAACAAATACAATACTTGTATCACAATCGGTTTCCTTAATAGCTTCTTTCACTGTGTTATACACAGGAACTCCAAATATTTCCTGTCCTCCCTTACCTGGTGTTACTCCTGCTACAATATTAGTTCCATAATCAAGCATTAATTTCGTATGAAATATACCTTGGTTTCCTGTAATTCCTTGAACTAAAACTCTTGAATTATGATTGATATACACACTATCTACCCCCTTTAATTTACTAAGACCTCTTTTAATTTTTCTACAGCTTCCATAACATTCTTATATGCATTAATGTCAGCCTCTTTAAGAATAGCTATTCCTTCTTTATCGTTTGTTCCAGTTAGTCTTATAACTAATGGTGGTATTTTCTTAAAGTCTTTAAGAGCTTGGACAATCGCTGCTGCAACGATATCACAACGTGTTATACCTCCAAATATATTTACTAATACTGCTTTGGGCTTCATTTTAAAAAGTAATTCTAAGGCTTTATAAACACGTTCTTTACTGGCACCACCTCCAACGTCCAAAAAATTTGCTGGTTTTAAATCTTGCTCGGATAGAACATCCAATAGAGCCATAGTTAAGCCTGCGCCATTTGCTAAGATACCAATATCCCCTTCTAATTCCACAAAAGAGAATCCTGCTTCTTCTGCTACTTTTTCTAATTCCGAAAGTTTTTTTGATTGAAATTCTCGAACAATGGGCTGTCTAAATGCACTATCATCATCTAGAATCATTTTACCATCCAAAGCCACTAATCCAGTGGAAGTTAATACTAACGGATTAATTTCGACTAATTGTGCTTCGAGGTTTAGTGTTATATCCCATAATTTTAAAAATATAGCTTTAATGTCATTTAATAGTGATTCTGAAAAACCTAATCGTTCGGCAATGCTGTTAACGATTTTTTCTGATAATCCTTGCTTATAAGTAAAATTTTCTTTAATAATTGCTTCTGGATTATTTTTAGAGACTTCTTCAATATCAATACCACCTTCTTCGCTAGTAATAATAAAAAATTGTCTTCCCGAAGCATCCAATGCTATAGAACAATAATATTCATGTTTAATATCAACTAACTCTTCAATGAGAATGGCTTCTACTCCAAAACCAGCGATAATTCTTTTAAAATATTCCTTACATAATGAAATTGCTTCTTTTCTTGACTGAGCAATCTTTATTAGACCAGCCTTTTTTCTACTTCCAATAGCAATTTGAGATTTGACAATGGCAGGGAAGTTAAATTGATTTACTTTCTCTTCTATATTATCTCCTTTTATAATAATGATATTTTTTGCTAGTGGGATATCAAATTTACCAAAAATTTCTTTACTTTCATACTCAAGTAATCTAATCTTTTACTCCACCTATCTTTTAAAGCATCAAGCAAATTAAACGGAATTTTAATTAAGTATGAATTCTCTTCTTAAATTATTAAAATTTCTTCTAATAAACTATAATTAAGATCAAAAATTTCATTCAGTTTCTTTAATTTTTGAGTTTTAATATATTACTTTAATATAGAATTAAAAGAAATTAATTATATTGAAAAAAACATCTAAAACCTAATTTTGAAGTCATCAGAAAAAGGTTCAGGACAAACTAAATTGAAAGAGAAAAACATAGGAAAAACAATTCTGTTTTCCATGGGATACTTCTTTAATACCTATATTATTGTAGCTTTTAATAATTATGTTTGGACTTATTATGAAGGAGAACTGGGTTTAATTAGTTTAGTATATCCGATTGGGTCATGGGCAATTTATATGGCGATTGCAAATACAATATATACAATTTGGAGTATGATAAGTAATCCTCTTTTAGGATACTATACAGATCGCCCCTTAAAATCAACGAGAAGGATTGGATTCCATACACCTTGGATCTTCATTAGCGGAATACCAACAATCTTTTTATTCTTTTTCATTTTTACGCCGCCTTCTGTTTCAGGGCCAGAGAGCGCATTGCCAATTATAATATACTATCTATTAATTGTATGCTCTTTTGATATATTCAACTCGCTTTTTCAAACACATTCATTTGGAGCATTTGCTGCCCATTTTAGGAGTGATACAGCACGTAGAAGAGCAGGATTTTTCACTCAACTCTTCACATTTCTTGCGAATTTTTTAGCAATAACTATATGGTCTCAAATAATTGATCCTGGTAATCCGACCACTTTTATAATCGCTGCATTAATAAGTAGTATAGTCATGGGGATTTCTTTAATAATTTTTTTTCCTGGTGCAAAAGAATCTAATGAGATAAAAGAAAGATTTATAATGGGTTATGAAACGGCGGAAAAAATTCCTTTTTTTCGAACTATGAAAATGATGCTCAAGCAAAAAAACTTTATGTTAGCTCTTTTTACATACATCTCATTCATGATAGCAATTGGTTTGACAAGTATGAATGCTGTAAATTTCGTAGATGATGTCTTACAGGAAGGACAACACATAAGGTCAATCGGGGCAGTTATAACGCTTATCTTCTCATTATTAACAATGCCAATTTGGGCTCTGCTTGCGAAAAAAATTGGCCATTCTAATACTTATTCAATAGGGTTAGTAGCTTTTGGTCTTAGCCTATTACTGAATTTATTTATTACGAATGCATTAGAATTCTATATAATTAGTTCTTTTAATGGTGTAGCAATTGCAATGTACATGATTATGTTATCACCTGTTTTAGCAGACTGCTATGACGAAATTGCTGTGAAGACTAAAAAACACCATCAAGCTACATTAATAGGAATCCGAAATATTTTTGTTAGATCTACTCTATTAATTCAAAGTTTTATCATAGCAATAATTCATGCTTTAACTGTTTATGATCCAAATAATTTAATCCATACTAATGAGGCATTATTAGGACTCCGTTTGATTCAAGGCTTTTTCCCTTTCATTTTTTGTGTAATCGCAGCTCTAATATTTCTAAAATGGTATGATTTAAAAGGCAAGAAAAAGCAAGAAATAATGCAAAAATTACAGAATATGGGTTTATAAGTTTATTGGTATCAAATTAATATCAAATTAATTTGTTAAGATATCTTTTAAAAGATAGATTTATTAAAGATACCAATATTCTTTATAGGTTGAATTACAATATGAGGGAAATTTAAAATTGTCTGGATATATTGGCAAGAAAATTAGATTAGAAAGAATAATTAATAGAGAAACAAATAGGACTATTATTATTCCAATGGATCATGGATTAACTGTTGGACCAATTAAGGGAATTGAAAAAAAACTAGGAGAAATGGTTAATAAGATTGCTCTTGGTGGAGCTAATGCTGTTTTAGGTCACGTTGGAATCCCTTTATATGCGCATAGAGGTTATGGACCAGATATTGGCTTAATTCTGCATTTATCTGGTTCAACTTCATTAAGTCCAGATGCAAATTATAAAGTTCTGGTAAATACTGTGCTAGAAGCTGTTAAATTTGGAGCGGATGGTGTGTCAATTCATATTAATATTGGAACATCATCAGATCCAGAAATGCTAGAAACTTTAGGAAGAGTATCAAGAGAATGTCGAGATCTTGGAATGCCACTTCTCGCTATGATGTATCCAAGAGGGGAAAATATTGACGATGAATATAATGTCGAAGTGGTTAAAATAACTGCTAGGGTTGCTGCTGAGTTAGGCGCCGATATTGTCAAGACAAATTGGACTGGAGACCCTGATTCTTTTAAAGAAGTGGTTGACGGATGTATGGCGCCTGTGATAATTGCAGGAGGAGAAAAGGCAGGAATCAGAGAAATTCTTGAGATAACTAAACAATCAATAGACGTGGGCGGAGCTGGCGTTGCTTATGGAAGAAATGTTTTCCAAGCAGACGATCCTACAGAATTTGTAAAAGCGTTATTTCTAATTGTTCATAAAAATTATGATGTAGATGAAGCATTAAGAGAATTAAATCTTTGATTTTCTATTTAATCCTACATTTCCTGTTTATATGAAAGAAATCTTTATAGTTTAGAAAAACAAGATTGATTATTTATGCATCTTAAATTATAATTGACAAAATTAGTTAAAAATTGACGTAAATATGATGTTTAAGGATTTTCTTTATTTAGACTCTAATACTGATGAAGAGATTCGTGTTGAGGATCTTGTTAAACGATTAAATATCGAAGAAAAAATTCGGCTCCTAAGAGGTGATGGTTTTTGGAGAACTAATAAAATTAAGCGACTTAACATACCTGCTTTTGGAATGACTGATGGTCCTCTCGGAATTGCTTGGCATTCTAGCCATAGAGGAAAAAGAACCCGATTTCCAGCCACAATTGGACTAGCAGCCACTTGGAATAAAGAATTAGCGTATAAAATGGGGGAAGCAATAGGAAAAGAAGCGAAATTATCGGGAAGACATCAAGTTTTAGGACCAGGAGTTAATATAATCCGCTCTCCATTATGCGGTAGGAATTTCGAGTATTTAAGTGAAGACCCAGTACTATCATCTGATATTGCCGCTGAGGTGGTTAAAGGAATTCAATCTCAGAAAATAGCCTCATGTATAAAACATTACCTAACTAATAATTCAGAAACTAAGCGTATGAAAATAAGTACTGAAATAAGTGAACGAGCCCTACAAGAAATCTTTGTTAAAAATTACAGAAGAATCATTGAAAAATCAGATCCTTGGGGCGTCATGGTATGCTACAACAAAATAAATGGCACATATGGTGCAGAAAATAAATATATTTTACGAGATATTTTACGAGATCAACTTGGATTTACGGGACATGTTATTACCGATTGGGGTGCTGCACAGCGTACATCAAGTACCGCAAAATGCATTAAAGCAGGATTGAGCTTGGAAATGCCAGGAAGCTTTTTCAGTAAAAAACTTACACCAAAGAAAATTCAGAAAGCATTGAATAATGGAGAAATAAATGAGGAAGATCTGAACTATGTTTTACGTTATTTAATCCGCACGTTTATTCGGGTAGAATTATTTGAGAAAGTTGAAGAGAAAGTTCAAAAGGTATTGAATATCCCTGAGCATCAAAAAATAGCTCAAAGAATTGCGGAAGAAGGTATCATACTTCTTAAAAATGAACCAAAAATCTTACCGATAGATATTGGTGGTATAAACAAAATTGCAATATTAGGTCCAAATGCTAAAAAAATCTTTGGAAAGCCGTTGCATGGAGGCAGTTCGGCTGTTGTTCCTCCAAAATTTATCACTCCATATGAAGGAATAAAAAACTATACTCTAGGAAAAGTTAATATCGTAGAGTCTCCTGAAGAAGCTGATATAGTGTTTTTAGTCCTTGGACTTAATCATGGGGGGAGTATACTTTCGATGTTTTTTTCTAAGAAAGAAGGTGATACTGAGGGCAGAGATCGAACTCGATACTCACTTCCTGATAAACAGATACATTTAATTCACGAAACTCTAAAAAGAAATCCAAATGTTGTGGTTATACTAGTGATGGGAAGTCCAATAGAGCTTTCGGATTGGTTTGAAAAAGTACCTGCTGTTATTAATGCATGGTATCCTGGAATGATGGGAGGAGACGCAATAGCCCGGGTTATTTTTGGAGATTTAAATCCTTCAGGTAAATTACCCATCACTTATCCTAAAAAATTAGATGATCACCCTGCCCATAAATCGAATAAAAGGTTTCCAGGAGATTTAGACAACTTAAAGATCTATTTTGATGAAGGTATTTATGTAGGATACCGGTTTTTTGATAAATTTCAAATTGAACCTTCTTTTCCATTTGGATTTGGTCTTTCATACACGAGCTTTGAATTTTCGAATATCAAGATAGATAAATCCCATGTGAAAGGACAAAATAATTTTACTGTTTCTCTAGATATTAAAAATATTGGAAAGTTTCCAGGGGCAGAGGTTGTTCAGGTTTATATTAGTGATGATGATTGTTCCGTGGATCGCCCACCAAGAGAACTCCAAGGTTTTGAGAAAGTCTTTTTAGAATCTGGTGAGATAAAAACAATATCAATCACGTTAGATGAATCCGCTTTTGAGTTTTATTCTGAAGATGATCATAGATTTAAAAGGGAAGCAGGAAGCTTTACAATTTGGGTTGGAAATTCCTCGAGGAATCTTCCCTTATCTATTAAAATTGATTACTCTAGTTAATTTATCCATCGTTACATCTTATAATAAATCTCTGCTATTTATAAAGTATAAAAAAAGTCTTTTTAACTGTATTTTTCCCTTCCTAATATAACTTAACAATTTAAACAGAAATTTATTATGGATTCTCAAAATAATAAAGAAGATATTGCAATAGTTCTCTGCGGGGCTGCGGGACAAGGGATCCAGACTGTTGAAGCTGTTTTAACTAAAACTTTAAAAAGATCTGGTTATTATGTATTTGCTACTCGTGAATATATGTCAAGAGTTCGTGGAGGAGTGAATTCTACAGTAATTAGAGTCTCTTCTAAACCCGTAAGAGCATTTGTAGATCAAATCGATATTTTAATTCCACTTAGTGAGGAAGCTGTCTCACATCTAAAACATAGAATAACAGACGACACTCTAATTATTGGTGAACAAATATTTATTAATAATGTACAAGAATTGAACTGTAAAAAAGTAGAAATTCCTTTTTTGACCATATCAAATGACCTTGGCGGGAAAATTTATGCTAATATTATAGCTTTAGGTGTAATTTTACGTATTTTTAAAGCTGAAAAAACTGTACTTCATAAATTACTAGAGGAAAATTTTAAATCTAAAGGTCAAGGAATAGTAGAAGCTAATATAAAAGCAGCCAATAAAGGTTATGAAATCATTGAAGATTTGATAGAAAAAGGAAAGTTTCAAATTAGTTTTAATATAAAAAAAAATCCAGATATAACTGATGATTATATCCTTGATGGAACCCAAGCAGTTGCTTTAGGTGCGATTGCTGGAGGATGTAATTTTGCTTGTTTTTATCCAATGGCTCCATCCACAGGGATTGGAACATTTTTAGCTCAACATGCTCTTGATTTTGGGATGATTGTTGATCAATCTGAAGATGAACTTAGTGTAATTAATAAAACTCTTGGAGCATCTTACGCAGGAGCAAGAGCGTTCGTATCAACCGCAGGAGGTGGTTTTTCTCTGATGGGTGAAGGTGTTAGTCTCTCAGGTATGGCAGAGTTACCAATTGTAATAGTAGTAGGACAGAGACCTGGACCAGCGACAGGAATGCCTACTCGTACGTGCCAAGAAGATATAGAGCTTGTTTTGTACGCAGGAGCAGGTTTTTTTCCAAGAGTTATTTTTTCCCCTGGAACAATTGAAGATGCATTTAAATTAACCCAAAAAGCCTTTAATTTAACCCAAGAATTTCATGTTCCAGCCTTTATTTTAACAGATCAGTATTTAGTTGATTCCTATTATAATATTGGTTCATTAAATCATGAAAATATGAAGATTGAGAAACATATTATAAAGACTGATCGAGATTATGAAAGATATAGATATACAGAGATTGGAGTATCTCCTAGAGGGGTTCCTGGACATGGAGATGGGTTGGTTGATGCTGATAGTCATAGCCATGACGAATTTGGAGAAATAACTGAAGATCCAATCCTTAGGAAAAAAACAGTTCAAAAACGCTTTAAAAAGTTAGGTCTCCTTAGAAAAATAGCGATTCCACCCGAATTAATTGGAAAAGAAAATTACAAACATTTAATCATAAGTTGGGGAAGTAATTATTATCTCATTAAAGAAGCTCTAGAAAAGTTAGAGCGAGATGATATTGCCTTCCTGTTTTTCAAACAAATATATCCAGTTCACAAGAGCGTCCTCGATTACTTAATTAAAGCAGAAACTAAAATTGCTATTGAACAAAATCCAACCGGTCAGTTTGCTAAGTTGTTAGAAAACGAAACACATATTAATATGAATCATAGAATTTTGAAACATAGTGGTTACGTTTTTTCTGTTGAAGAAATTATTACTGAATTAAAAAAATTTATTGGAGATGGCTAAAATGACTGGATCAATATTTGATTATGATGGAGAAATTCATTGGTGTCCAGGTTGTGGGAATTACAATGCCCTTAAAGTTATGAAAGAGGTATTAACAGAATTAGAAATAAAACCGCAAGATTTAGTTTTAGTTTCTGGCATAGGACAAGCAGGTAAATTTCCCCATTTTATAAAGGCACAGAGCTATAATGGTTTGCATGGTCGTTATTTATCTGCAGCTTTAGGGATTAAAGCATCTAATCCACAACTTACTGTGATTGCAGTAAGTGGAGATGGTTGTACTTATAGTGAGGGTGGAAATCACTTCATCCATACCATTCGATATAATCCAGATATAGTTAATATAGTACATAATAATCAAGTATATGGTTTAACAAAAGGTCAAGCATCTCCCACCTCTCAATTAGGATTTAAAACAAAAGTACAAGTTTTTGGTGTTATTAATGAACCTTTTAATGCTGTTGCTGTTGCTATCTCATTGAATGCATCATTTGTTGCGAGAGCTTTTGTGGGAGATATAGAACAAACAAAAAAAATATTAAAAAAAGCGATTAAGCATAAAGGGTATGCATTAATAGACCTTCTATGCCCATGTGTTACTTTCAATAGAGTAAATACTTTTCAATGGTACAAAGAGAATAGTTACTACATTAATGATTCTCATGATCAATATGATCAAGAAATAGCAATGAAATTAGCATTAGATACCAAAAAATTTGCGTTAGGGATTTTATATATTAATCTTAATAGAAGACCCTATGAGGAAAATGTTCGCATCTATGATGAAGATAAACGCCCTTTATTTCAAAGAGATCTAGATAAGGGAAAATTCAATGAACTATTAGATTCATTTCGTTAATTCACCTAATTATCAAAAAATGAGTTGAAATCTGATGAGAGTTGAAGATTTTGATGTAGTTATTGTGGGAGCAGGACTTAGTGGTTTACGAGCAGCTCTGGAGCTTTCAAGTCAATGGAATACAGCAGTAATTAGTAAAGTTTATCCTGTAAGAAGTCACTCTGGAGCAGCTCAAGGCGGTATCAATGCAGCTCTGGGAAATTTAGAAGTTGGAAAAGGTGATACACCTAAAGATCATGCGTTTGATACAGTCAAAGGATCCGATTATCTCGCGGATCAAGATGTTGTTATGTTTATGTGCGAAGAAGCACCAAAAATAGTTATTGAATTTGAAAGCATGGGAGCTCCATTTTCAAGGTTAGATTCGGGTTTAATCGCTCAAAGACCATTTGGTGGAGCAGGATTTCCTCGAACTTGTTATGCAGGTGATAGGACAGGCCATGCTTTACTTCACACTTTAAATGAGCAAAGTATACGTAAGGGAGTTAAATTTTTTGATGAATATTTCTTAGTAGATCTTTTTAAAGCCTATGGAAAAATTGTTGGTTTATTAGCTATTGATATTGCAAAGGGGGAATTTGTATCCTTTAGAGCACCATATGTGGTTCTAGCTACAGGTGGTTTTGGGAGAATCTTTAAGAGCTCTACGAATGCAGTTATTAACACGGGAGATGGAGTTGGAGCTGCGTTTAGAGCGGGCGTTCCTATGCAGGATGTTGAATTTGTTCAATTTCATCCTACTACCCTATATGGGACAAATATATTGATAACTGAAGGTGCCCGAGGTGAAGGTGGATATTTGTTCAATAATAATGGCGAAAGATTTATGAAAGGAACTGCTCCTGATGCTATGGAACTTGCACCAAGAGACATTGTTGCACGAGCTATTGATACTGAAGTGTTAGAAGGGAGTGGTTTTGAGGATGCATATGTTCACTTAGATCTTACTCATCTTGGAGCCGAGCGCATTAAGGAGCGACTACCTGGAATACGTGAAATAAGTATATATTTTGCTGGAGTAGATCCTATTGAAGAACCTATACCCGTACAACCAGGTCAACATTATTCTATGGGAGGGATTGGAACAAAATATAATGGTAATTATGGAGAAACAGAGTTACCAGGTCTTTATGCCATAGGAGAGAACTCATGTTTATCTGTACATGGAGCCAATCGATTAGGAGGAAACTCACTATTAGAAACTTCAGTATTCGGAAGGTACATAGGGAGAAATCTGCTTAAAAAAGGTTTACCAAAACCGATTGCATCAAAACATATCAAAGAAGCAGAGGATGAAAAATTAAGAAGCGTTGATAAGTTATTAAAAAGCTGGGAAAATAATACCGGTAAAAAGCCTATTGAAATAAGAAATGAGATGGGGGATGTATTAAATAAGAAAGTTGGAGTATTTCGGAATCATGATGATCTTGAAGAAGCAGTTAATACAATACTTAGATTGCTAAAAGAATTCCGAAATATTCATATAGCAACTGAAGATCGAAGATTCAATTATGGTTTACTTAGAGCCTTAGAACTAAGAAATATGTTAGATATAGCAGAAGCTACAGCTTATGCTGCATTATGGAGAAAGGAAAGTAGAGGTGCTCACTTCAGAAGAGACTATCCCAAACGTAATGATACTGATTATTTAATACACACCATGGTTTATCGAGAAAATGGTAGTTTAATAATTAAAACAAAACCAGTTAAATTAGGAATTTTTGAGGTAAAGGAGAGGAAATACTAATGAGTATATTAAAGAAATTTTTAATTTATAGGAATGATGGTAATAGAAATATCCGTTATGACCAATTTGAGATTCCAATTAAAAAAGGAATGAGTATATTAGAAGCTCTTTTTTACATACAAGATTATTTTGATTCAAGTCTCGCATTTCGTTATGCTTGTAGAGGTGCTATTTGTGGATCCTGTGGAATGACCATTGATAAAGTACCTTTATTAGCATGTAGAACTCAAGTTTCTATGGTTAAAACTATGAAAAAACCAATAAATTTACCAGAGTTTAAATTTGGTGATAATTCAAGCTGGAATAAAGAAAATGAAATTCTAATTGAACCTTTACCCAATATGGCAGTTTTAAAAGATTTAGTAGTAGATATGGAACCTTTCTGGAAATTCTATAAAGAAGTAGAGCCATATTTTGCGAGGAGTTGGAATGATATTGCCCCAGAATCAACACAATCTCCAACTCAAATGAAAACGATTGAGCCTTTGGTCTACTGTATATTATGTGGATTATGTTGGGCTTGCCCTGTAAATAAAAAGAATCCGAATTATTTAGGACCTGCTCAATTAGCTAAGGCAAACCGATTTGTAAGGGATTCTCGTATTGATGATCAAATAAAAAACACAATTCTATCTCGGATTTTAGAAGATGATGCTGTTCCAGCATGTGAAAAATTTTTCGTGTGCAATAGGGTATGTCCTAAACAAGTCTTACCGGGTACGGCAATTAAAGACTTCAGAGATAATTGGATTCAAGAATAGAAATCAAATTTTTTATCAATCTTTCTCTTTTTTCTTAAAATTACTGGATTTCGAATCTTTTAGATAAATTCTTTTATCTTTGAACATCAACATTTTATAGAGTAGATATATAATTCCAAAAAGACTAATTAAACAAACTAAGAATATAGCAGCCATTTTTAACAATACCAAAGAAATGGGGGGAAATTCATTAGGTTCTACAACATGAAGTAAATATATGATGTTAATGCAGTGGCCGTAACACGAGCGGCCTATTCCACTTGAGTGAAATATTCCAATAGCATTTACTTCTAAACCATTTTGCATATATTCAGGGTAATCATCGGGATTAGCTATAACAAATACAGATGAACATGACGAATCATCAAATACTATTAAATATCCAGGACGATACGTCGTCCTTAGGGATGTACCCCTAATTGTAGCCTTTCCGTATATGAACTTCTTACTCAATATAAAACATAAAGAGATGATAATACAAAAAGCGATAACGCTAAAAATCTGTTTATTCTTTATCTTTATTAGTTCATCATTTCCTCTAACTTCTTTTGATAGTTCAGTCGTACTCATTTGGAAATAAACTTTTTTTATAAGCTTTCTAATTTAGTCTTTACAAATATAGATAATTCTTCAATTTAAAAACATTGGTGTGTTCAAACTTTTGAACAGCAATTAACAGCAATTTGCATTATTTAAAGGAATTTAATAATGTTTAAAAACTGAAAATGGATAAACAATATTAAGGAGGAATTGGATTCACAATGGTATTTAAAGAAGTAGAATATAAGGATAAAAGTTCTACAGAGGTTAAATCTCGAAAAACGTATTCAAAAAATATTATAAGTTATTTTCTCAAAAAAATTTTACATTATCTTACTATTTTGCACGGAATAATAACAATCATATTTTTAATAATGTATTTTCAAGGAGTAATTAGTCAAGTAAACATAGTATTTTATCTATATTTCTCTATAGTTGTCTTTATTGTTTATGGCTTTATGATCCTGGGGATTAACATATTACAGAAATCTGAAATTGACGCATTTATTTATAAACCTACTAAAATAGTAAAACCTATAAAAGAAGCTAAAGCAGAATTATCTGAAGATTTACTGCAAGGCAAAACACTTCAAATTTACTGGTATATCTTTACTCATGGTCATGCTGGTGTTAGGGAGATTCAGAAAGCATTAAATTTATCCTCTTCTGGAACAGTTTCTTATCAAATAACTAAATTATTGGAAGCTGGAGTTATATCGAAGAACTCTGAAGAAGGTAAATATTCACTAAATGAAGAAATAAAAATTGGAATATTAAAGTTCTTTATACGCATTGGTAATCGAGTGATCCCACGAATTTCTTTATATTTAATCGTCTACATGTTGGGTTTTATTGTATATTTTATTCTTGCTATAATAAGAGGGAATGAATTTGTTACTGACCCGGTTAGTTTACTTTTATTAACCTTTTTGATTTTAGGAATGGTTATATTTATTCTCGAGGCATTAAAAATTAGGAAATTAAAACCTATTTAATCTATTTTCTTATTAACTTAGTTATATAAGAAACAAACCTTAAATAATTAAAAAAAAGGAAAAAAAATTATTCTATTTCAATTTCAACAGTATCTTTCAATGTGTCTAAATAAGGAACTTCAATCTTTAACAATCCATTGTTATAGGTTGATTTAGCTTTTTCTGTATCTACTGGGCAACATAATTGAAAAAGACCACCATACTTTAATGTATCAGATTCGCCATAAATAATTAAATTGTCCTTATTCATTTTTAGCTTAATCGTGTCTTTCTCTACACCAGGTAATATTACTTCAATTATATAACCAGTACTGTCTTCATTATCATACATGCATAACTCTGGAATAATATATCTTGTTTTAGGTTCTTCTTCTGTTTCTTCAATATCACTTTTTTCTTCTACTTCTGCTAATTCTTCCAATATTTTCACCTTTAATTTTTTATAGTCTCTAATTAAATAAATAGCTAAATCTAGCCATTTCTATGTTCGTATTATAAATTATTAAATAATTATTTGAATTAAGTTAATAAAGTTAAGCAATTATCAAAATCCACTTTCATATTTAATGTTTGAAACTTCTAAATTAGGAATAACTTATAAATTGATTATTAAAAAATAGAATTTATAGTGTATTAATATAAACTTTTTTTATAGTTTTGATCTTTATTACCTTATTAATAATTATATGAGTGTTGAGAAAATCTTGGATTTTCGTATAGAAAAAGATATATTGGGCGATATAGAAGTTCCTAGTGATGTTTATTGGGGTATTAATACTCAAAGAGCTATAAAAAATTTTAATATAAGTGGTAAAACTTTTCCAGAAATTTTTATCATATCTTTGGCACAATTAAAGAAGGCTTGCCTTTTAGCTAATCTCGATATTAATTTAATTGAACATGACATTGGTGAAGCTATTCTTAAAGCTTTAAACGAAATCTTAGAAGAGAATAGGCATTTGGACCAGTTTCCAATTGATATCTTTCAAACAGGGAGCGGTACACAGACTAATATGAATATGAATGAAGTTTTAGCTAATAGAGCAAATCAAATACTTGGGCATCCTATGGGTCAAAAAAAGCCCGTGCATCCAAACGATCACGTTAATAAAGGGCAATCCTCCAATGATGTAATTCCTAGCACCATGCATATATCTTCCTTATATATAATAAAGAAAAACTTGTTTCCTTCTTTAGATAGATTGATAGAATCTTTATCAAAAAAAATTGAAGAATTCAAAGATATTGTCAAAGTTGGTAGAACACATCTTCAAGATGCGGTACCTATACCCTTATCATTAGAATTTGAAGTTTATAAAAAACAAATTGAAACAAATAAAGAAAGATTGAAAAGAATATGCGAAGAACTTCATTATATTCCAATAGGTGGTACAGCAGTAGGAACTGGATTAGGTACCCATGAAAAATTTTCTGAACTCGCAGTTAATCATCTTTCAAAAATAACTAATATACCATTTAAAGTTAATCCAATCATGGCAGAAGGTATTTCTTCTCATAATATTATTGTTAATGCAAGCAGTGGTATTAGATTACTTGCTCTTTCCTTATTGAAAATGGCAAATGATATCAGATGGATGGGTAGTGGGCCAAGAACGGGTCTATCTGAACTGATTTTACCCCAAAATGAACCAGGGTCCTCAATTATGCCTGGAAAAGTTAATCCAACTCAATCTGAGGCATTGATACAAGTATGTCTACAAATCATTGGAAATGATTCAGTTATTTCATTTGCAGAAGCTTATGGTAGTATTTTAGATTTAAATGTCTGCAAACCTATTATGATTGTTAATTTACTTAACTCAATCCAGATTCTAAGTAATGCAATTAATTCTTTTATGGAAAATTGTTTATTAGATATAGAAGCCAACCAAGATCATATTAAATCTCAACTTGAACGATTACTGATGATTGTCACAAATTTAACACCTATACTTGGTTATGATAAATGTTCTGCAATTGCAATGAAAGCTTATGATGAAAATAAAAGTATTAAAGAAGTTATTGATGAGATGGGTTTAAAATTTGAAGAAGACTTAGATAAACTTTTAGATCCTAAAAGAATGGTTTGATGAGGTGATTATATATTGTCTGAAAATTTATCCTTAGAAGATATTCGTGAGGAAGCAAGAAAGAAATTAATGGGAATTTGCGGGGTTTACAAAATATGTGACGGAGATTCAATAAGAATTTGTCAAGGTCAGAGTTATGGAAGAGCCTTGAATTTTGGTGGAATTGGAAGTGGATCTAGTTTTTATAATAATGTTAAAGCGTTAAAGAAAATTAATCTGAAAATGCAGTTAATTGGAGAACATTTTGAACCGGATACTTCATATGATCTCTTTGGAAACAAGTTAAGTATGCCGATTATGGGAGCTAGTGTAGCAGGTGTGAATAGTTTTGGTGGTGAGAAAGTAATAACAGAACAAGAATTTTGCCGTTCTGTTGTATTTGGATGTAAAAAAGCTGGAACTGTAGGTTGGCGAGGGGATACTTATACATATTCCATTGAAAACTCATATGGAATTGATGCTATTGCTGAAGCAGACGGGTGGGGTGTTAAAATAGTAAAACCTAGAGATCAGGAAACAATAAAACAATTTTTCAAAAAATCTGAAGAAGCTGAATGTATTGCTGTAGGTATTGACATAGACGGTTGCGGATCATATGCCATGGCTACCCATAATAAACCTGTTTATCGTAAAAATGTTGAGGAGATCAAAGAAATTGTTTCTGATACAAAATTACCAGTTATTATTAAGGGAATCATGTGTATTGAAGATGCCCAATTAGCCTATGAAGCAGGAGCTTCTGCAATTGTTGTATCTAATCATGGTGGAAGGGTTCTAGACCATACACCAGGGACTGCTGAAGTTTTACCTGATATAGCTGCAAATTTTAAAGGGAAAACAAAAATAGTTGTAGATGGGGGAATTAGAACCGGTTATGACGTACTTAAAATGCTTGCCTTAGGAGCGGAAGCAGTATTAATAGGGCGGGATATAGTTAGAGCCGCGGTTGGGGCAGGAATTGAAGGAGTAAAAATCCATATGGATTATATGAGAAAAACTTTAGCAAAAGCAATGAAGATGACAAATTGTAAAAACTTGAGTGAAATAAATGCTAATATTCTCTGTTAATTTTCATTTAAACTATTTTTATTAATGATTTAAAAGCCTAATAATTAAATATTTCACTTCTTTACTTAAAGCTAAACTGGAAATTTACAAAAATTAACCATGTAAAAACCATGAATAAAGAAGTAAATAAGTGTGAGACTCCAGATACCTTTGTTTGCGAAGATTATGCAGAGGAGGAACAAAAACTCTGTGAGCTAGATCAATCAAAAACCTATAAAGGTTTAGTTGGAATTTATGTAGATGAGAGTTTAATCACTTACATTGATGGAATCCAAGGAAAATTATATTATAGGGGTTATACACTTGAGGATTTAGTCAAGAAATCTTCTTTTGAAGAAGTAGCGTATCTATTAATATATGGAAAATTACCAACAAGTTCCCAACTTCAAAATTTTAATGAACAATTAGTTAAAGAACGAAATATTCCTGATAATATTTTAACTATTCTCAAAATGTATCCTAGAAATACAACACGAATCGAATTATTAAGAACTTCCATTTCAGCCTTATCTCTTTACGATCCAGATGATTATGATTTTTCTGAAGAGGCAAATATTCGGAAAGGGATAAGAATTATCGCCAAAATACCTACTGTTTTAGCTTTTTCTCATAGAATTCAAAGCAATTTGCCGTTGATAGAACCTTCAGATGAATTATCTCATGCGTGTAATTATTATTATATGATGACTGGAGAAGTTCCGAATAAGGAATTTGAGGATGCATTTGATAAGATTCTAATTTGCCATATGGACCACTCAATCAATAGTAGCACCTTTTCTTGTCGTGTAACTGTATCAACTCTATCAGATATCTACAGTGGAATCACAAGTGCTATTGGAACATTAAGAGGTCCTCTCCATGGAGGAGCAAACGAGAGAGTTATGAGACTTATGTTAGAAGAAATAAAGAAAAAGGAAAATGTTATTCCCTGGGCTAAATCAAAACTTGAAAATAAAGAGAAAATTATGGGTTTTGGACATAGAGTATATAAAACTTGGGATCCAAGGGCTAAAATTCTAAGAGAAATGTCAAAGAAATTGTGGCATCATCCAGATGTAATTGAAAAAATTCCCGATATAGTACACGAAAGGGAGCATGAAGAAATTGATAATATTTTTGAAATGACGGAAATACTTACAGATTTTATGATAAAAACTAAAAATATCTATCCAAATGTTGATTTATATTCCGCAGGAGCATTACACGCATTAGGCATCCCTACCCCTATATTTACACCTCTCTTTGCCGCTTCTAGAAGTGCTGGTTGGGTTGCACATGCGATTGAACAATTATCTGATAATAAATTAATAAGACCAAGACTCCGATATATTGGAGAATTAAATAAAAAATATATAAAAATAGAAGACAGATAACTTCTGTCCTTTAGAAAATTGGTTAAGAGTGATGGAAAAAGGTTATAATGTTTCTCAAAAATTAATAAAATCCCATCTTTTAGAAGGAGAGATGATTGCTGCTCAGGAAATCGGCTTGAAGATTGATCAAACTCTAACTCAGGACGCTACAGGAACAATGGTAATGCTTGAATTAGAGGCTATGGAGTTGGATAGAGTAAAAACTGATATTTCAGTTCAATATGTGGATCACAATCTTATAAGAGCTGATTTTAAAAATTCAGATGACCATTTATTCCTTTATACTGCTTGTCAAAGATTTGGATTATGGTATAGCAGACCAGGAAATGGTGTGAGTCATCCAATTCATATGGAAAGATTTGGAATCCCTGGTAAGTCTCTTTTAGGATCTGATTCTCATACTCCTGCGGGAGGCTCTTTAGGGATGTTAGCGATTGGGGCAGGTGGGTTAGAAGTAGCGTTAGCAATGGCAGGAAATCCTCTTTATATTAAGATGCCTGAAATTTGGGGGGTAAAGTTAGTTGGAGAGCTTTCAGAATGGGTTAGCGCAAAAGACATCATTTTGGAGATGTTGCGACGACATGGTGTTAAAGGAGGAGTAAACCGAATTATTGAATATTACGGACCGGGATTAAAATCGTTATCTGCTATGGATAGACATGTTATAGCTAATATGGGGACTGAATTAGGTGCTACTACAACTGTGTTTCCTTCTGATGGAGTTGTTAAGCATTTTATGGACCAACAGGAAAGAATGAATGAATGGAAAGAATTAAATGCAGATGAAAATTGTGAATATGATATATATGAAGAGATCGATTTATCTAAAATCGAACCTCTGATTGCATTACCAAGCAGCCCAGGCAAGGTTAAACCTGTTACCGAAGTAGCAGGAAAAGATATTTTGCAATCTTACGTTGGATCTTCTGCCAATCCAGGTTTACGTGATTTTGCTATCTGTGCTCTAATGTTAAAGGATCAAAAGATTAAAGACACTGTTTCTTATGATGTGAATCCATCAACTAGACAAGTATTAGAAAATTTACTTGAAATGGGGCTTTTGAGAGAATTTGTGAAAGCGGGTGCTCGAATCCATGAACCAGGATGTAATGGATGTATTGGAATGGGTCAAGCTCCACCCACGGATGCGATTAGTCTAAGAACAGTTCCTCGTAACTTTCCTGGAAGATCAGGCACAAAGGGGGACCAAGTTTACCTTTGTAGTCCAGAAACTGCAACTGCTTCGGCATTAAAAGGAGTTATAACTGATCCGCGAACTTTATCTATGCCTTATCCTAAGTATTTCGAACCAAAGAAGCTAATTATTAACAGGAATATGTTAATTCCTCCACCAATTAAATGCTTGACAATTGATTTGAGAAAAGGACCAAATATCATATCCTTACCTCAATTTTCAAAATTACCTGATAGCTTAGAACTACCAGTTATTTTGAAAGTTGGAGATAACATTTCAACAGATGAAATTATGCCTGCGGGAGCAAAAGTTTTACCTTTTAGAAGTAATATCCCAGAAATTAGTAAGTATGTCTATGAAATAGTGGATAAAAACTTCTATAGTCGGGCTCTTAAATATAAGGAAGAAGGATTTGCTATAATAGGTGGGGAGAACTATGGTCAAGGATCGAGTAGAGAACATGCCGCAATAGCTCCTCGTTACCTAGGTTTAAGAATAGTAATAGCAAAATCTTTTGCTAGAATCCATTGGCAAAATTTGACTAATTTTGGTATCCTACCGTTAACTTTTGAAAATAAACAAGATTGGGATAGCATCGATCAAAATAACAGATTAATTATTCATAATGTTAGAGAAGAAATTGAAAATAATGTCAATATTAAAGTTATAAATGAAACTAAAAAAGAAACTTATGATACTAAGCACAGCTTAAGTAAACGACAAATTAAAGCGGTTCTTGCTGGTAGTTTGATTAATTTAAAACCTGAAGTGGAGGCAAGGATTTGTGAATTTGATTAATTTTTCTTATCTTAAATCTTCTTGAGGGATATAAATCGCAACTTCACATTTTTCTTCTCCTTTAAGAAGTGATTTTAATAGTTTAATTTTTATCGGTTTTTCGTATATATAAATATTTATATGAATAATATACATTACTGTCAAATACAAAACTGTATGAAATAAAAACTTAAAATACTACCATAAACCTAAAAGAGGGTGATGAAAATTAAGAAAATGAAATTTGGATTTGCAGCTTTAATTTTATTAACTGTAATGTTTTCAGTATCATCCCCAGTTTTTGCTTTTGATATAAATGTCCCGTCAGAGGGTTTAGAAGCCAAGGCTTCGGGTACTTATGCTGGCCAAGCGCTTTCGATCCATTTAACATACACTCATTCTTCAGGAAATATATATCATGCTCATGTAGCTATGACTGGTTATTTAGATGGATATATGGCTTGGAATGTAGATAGCATTACAAGAGTAATATCAAGTCCAACATCAGACATGGGCTTTGCCCTTGTTTCGGGTAGTCATGATATGTGTTGGATTATAATAACAGGTGTTTCTATAGGAAATTATATCCCTCTCTCAACTAATGGATATGGAGATTATTCTTATGAAGTAATTGCGCAAGAAATCATTACTACTGCTGGAGCAAGTACAACTTGTTGGAAGTTGGAACATGCAGACTCTGGAAGTTTAATGTGGTTTGATGTAGATTCGGGAATAAATCTTAAAGGCATTATGGATATTGGTGGTGGTTACTTCATGGAATGGACAGTAACAGAGCTAATTACACCAGGTATTCCAGGGTTTGAATTATTATTTGTAGTGATTAGTATTGCTGTTGCATTTTTAACAATACTTACTTGGAAAAAAATATCCATAATAAAGGGATATCCAATAAAAGAAATAAAATTTGATTAAGTTCATAGATAATTTTCTATAAAGGTATTATTCTTAAAAAGTTCCATAATATACTTCTGTATCATATTCCAGTTTTATTGTCCCATCATGTTGATATTTATCAAAAATAAAAGCTAATTCTTTTATCATATCCTCATATTCGGGGCTATTTTCGAGAGGAATATAAGAAGCAGACAATAAACGCCCCTTTAAACCTTCAAAATCAAAATCTTGGTAATTATAAAACACTTCTTTTTCATATTTAAAGAAATTATTGATATCCGTTTCATCTTTACGTGTAAATTTATAATCTTTACCATATTTTATGATAAATTTCTCATATTCAGTCGAAAATCCACTATCTGATTTCTTGCGATTATTCCAAATTAGTATGACATAACCTCCTTCTTTAAGTATTCTCCTAAATTCTTTTTGCGTTTGTTTAATATCAAACCAATGGAAAGCCTGACCAACAGTTATAATGTCAATGCTTTTTCCTTTTAGATTAGTACTTTCAGCTGAACCATCAACAGTTATGAAATCTGAATAGTTTTCTAATAATTTTTCAGCAGCGTTTCTCATATCTGCATTTGGTTCAATCCCATATACTACATTTCCATTTTTTAAGAAAATTTCACTTAAGATACCTGTTCCTGAACCAATATCTGCGATAATTGAATCTTTTATTAAGATCTTTTTTTCTTTCAAAAATTTTATAATTTCAGAGGGATAATTTGGTCTAAATTTGATGTAATTCTCAACACGAGATGAGAATCTCTTTTTAGGGTCTAATATGAATTTCTTCTTCGGCATACAATTCAAATAAAAAAATGAAAAAAGTAAAAAAAAGTTATTTTAAATATTAATTGGCATGTTTTTGTTTAATTAATGTAAGTTTCCCACCAGCTTTCAATTCCTCAATTTCAGTTTGACTAAGAGAATGAGTTAATTGAATTTCAGTATTTTTAGTTAAGTTTTTTAAAGCTACTCTTCCTGTTTCTAAGGTAGTGAGATCAATTTCAAATTGATCTCCTTTTTCTATTTTATCATAATCGCCCTTGTCAACAAAAGTTAAAGGAACAATACCAAAATTAATAAGGTTTGCTAAATGAATACGAGCAAAAGATTTAACGATAACTGCTTTTACTCCTAAATACTTAGGAGCTATTGCAGCATGTTCTCTACTGGAACCTTGACCATAATTATCTCCACCAACTATAAACCCCCCTCCTTTTTCTAAAGATGCGTCATGAAAATTTTCATCAATTACACTAAATACAAATTTACTGATTTCAGGGATATTAGATCTTAAGGGAAGGATTTTAGCTCCTGCTGGCATTATATGGTCAGTAGTAATGTCATCCTCCACTTTAAGTAAGACTTCACCTTCTAATTTTTCTGGTATTGGATTAAACTCTGGTAATGGTTTAATATTTGGTCCCCTCACTATTTCAACCTTTTTAGCTTCTTCTGGAGGTATAGGAGGAATAATCATATTATCATTAACTATAAATTTCTTGGGCATATCAATTTGGGGTAATTTACCAAATTTACGTGGATCCGTGATAATACCTTCAATTGCAGCCATAGCTGCAGTTTCAGGACTAACTAGGTATACATTTGCACTTTTAGTACCAGATCTACCCAAAAAATTCCTATTAAATGTTCTCAAGGATATTGCGTCTGTTTTTGGAGCTAATCCCATTCCAATACAAGGTCCACAAGCATTTTCTAAGATACGAGTACCAGCTTCTACTAAATAAGTCATTTCTCCCGAATGAATCATATGGTCTACTACTTGTCGAGAACCAGGAGAAACTGTTAGGACAGTATGTTTGCTGATAGTTTTTCCTTTTAACATATTAGCTGCAATTTTAAGATCCCTCAGAGAGGAGTTCGTGCAACTACCGATACATACTTGATCGACGTTTAATCCTTCAAGTTCTTTTACGGTTTTAACATTTCCAGGACTATGTGGTTCAGCAATAAGAGGTTCCAACTCACTTAAATTTATCTCAATTACTTCATCATACTGAGCATCTTCATCTGGTTCTAAGCTTATCCATTGATCTCCCCGTTCTTGTGATTCTAAAAACTGTTTCGTAATTTCATCAGAAGGAAATATTGAAGTTGTAGCCCCAGTTTCTGTACCCATATTAGCAATAGTTCCTCTTTCAGGAACAGATAATGTTTCAACCCCTGGACCCGTATATTCTAGAACTTTATTAACAGCTCCTTTAACACCAATCCTTCTTAAAACTTCCAATATAACATCTTTTGCAGAAATAAAGTCTTGTAATTGCCCTGTTAGATAAACTTTAACTATTTTTGGCATTCTTAAGCGAAATGATTCACCTGCCATTGCTGCTGCTACATCTAAACCACCAGCGCCAATAGCAATCATTCCAACACCTCCACCTGTAGGCGTATGCGAATCTGAACCAAGTAGAGTTTTTCCAGGTCTAGAAAATCTTTCTAAATGTAATTGGTGACATATACCATTTCCAGGTCTAGAAAAATAGAGTCCATATCTTGCTGCTATACTCTGAAGGTATCTATGATCATCTGGATTTTTAAAGTCTGTTTGTAAAGTATTATGATCTACATAGCTTACAGATAATTCAGTTTGAACGCGATCTATGCCCATAGCTTCAAATTGAAGGTAAGCCATAGTACCTGTAGCATCTTGAGTAAGAGTTTGATCGATTTTTATAGCTATATCTGCATTTTTTTCTAAAGTACCTTCTACTAAGTGTTGTTCTAAAACTTTTTCAGTTAGGGTTTTTCCCATAAATTCCAACCTTTCAAGCTGTAAATAATTAATATTTCAATATTTTAGTATTGATAGTGAAACCCTTTATTTAAATTAGTCAATTATAAGAATTAGAAAATTAATAGAAGCTATGAATTCCCATTTACTTCCCTTATCAATTAATAAAAATGAAGTGATTAATGTTTTTTTAAAATATAAATTTTCATTTTCGAACTACCCAGAAATAAGTTCCCTTATCTTTTATGAACTCTGCTCTATTAAAAGGTGTAGAATCAACAAATTCTTTAAAAGATTTCTCATCGTAAAAACCTGCAAAATCAGCTTCAAGAAACTTATGCATAACATCAAAAAGTTGGAATTCTTCTGGTGGATCAAAGGTTCCGTGAATCATACTCTCTGCAACTAGTAAAATTCCATCTTCTTTCAATAAAGTATTGAGATCATTGAAAACACTCAATCGATAAGCTTTATCCTTTTCCATCTCATGAAGTACTTGATTTAGTAATATCAGATCAAATTTCGTTTCTGATTGTTCAGTATATTTATCAATTGAAGTTTCAAGAATTTCAACTCTATCACTCCAATTATTTTCTTCTATTAACCTTTGAGAAGCTGATATCCCTCGAGAATCAATGTCGATGCCTACAAACCTTGCTTTCTTATACTTTTTTGCCCAAATTGCTAGAGTATAACCATAACCGCATCCAACTGATAAAATAGAAGATTCTTTTCGTAAATTTCTACAAAAATCCTTGAAATTCTTAGCAAATAGCCTTTCAATCAATGATCCAACCCTAGAACTCATCATCTGCGTAGCTCTAATTACTTCTTCAGGATAGTCGTTATAGAATTCGCTAGTAGATAACTTTCCTGCTCCTTTAATATATTCAAGTATTGAATCTTGATATGGTGCAAGATAATAAAATGCTCCAATAGTGTCTCCAACATAAAACATATGATTGCGATCAATTAATAAACTATATACATGTGGTGCAGTTTTTATTTCTCTTTTAAATGAATCATTAATTTCGAAAAGACCACACTCGAGACCTAAATGAACCCAAGCATCTACATATTTTAGATTTAAATTGAGGTTTTCAGAAATTTCTTCTATTGTAAAAATCATTGAAGATATAGTAGTTGTTTCAGATAAAAATTTGGCTTTTTTGTAAAGATAATCGAAAATACCAAGCCGTAGACCAAGACCATATGTTAATATTGTATTAAATCCATAAAAGCCTTTTATCAAAAATTTTTTCATTTGTTCTTTTATTGTGATTTCTTTTTCATTTTGAGACATATTAGTTTCACCCAAAAAATTAGTTAATTTTTATGTAATATCTAGTTATATATCAATTTATAATTTAGGTTTAAGAATTAGTTATCTTAAGGAAGAAAATATTCAAAAATAGTACAAAAAGGTTTAGTTATAAGGATTAGAACTCCCAAAAACAAAAAATTAATATTTCAAAGTTTTAGTTAAGATAATGAAACCCTTTCTATTGATTTTCCATATTTGTATAGATCCAGTTTCAAACAGATAAATCTTTAAATCTTTAAATAATTCAAATAATAATAATCGTATTTTTAAATTATACTGGTTTTTAGGTTAATTAATAGTTAATAATTGGTGGAAATTATTAAACAAGAGGAACATATTAAAACAATTAACAGAGATATTAGAGCAGAAAATCTTGTTAGGGAAACCAAGGTGCTTAATATAGCAAGATTAGCTAAAATGCTTGTAGATTTGTTTGGTTTAGATGAACCTTTCCAGGATATTGGAAAAGAATTAGAAGGTCAAGAAGTTGAATTATATTTAAAAAATTTAAATGGATATATTACTTTCATTTTAACATCAGATAGGCAGAAATTTGATTGTCACGCAGAAAAAGCCAATAATCCAATTGCTAGACTTATCATTACGATTAAAGAAGAAAAAATTATTAAGGTCATCAGTGATATAATACGCTCTAAAAACAATATATTTGGATTAGCTAAATTATTGAAGTATTTAATTCCAGGTAAAGCAAAGGTAAAAGGGTCTCTTAAAGCAGCATTAAAGTTGGTCAAATGCCTAATGATTGGTAAAAATGATGTGTATAAAAAAAGGAAATAAGGTTAACTTTTATGAGTCTAAAAAATGATTTTTTTTTGAACATTTCGACTTCAATTATAAATCCGTACATAGAGGATTGGCAGAAATCCAATAGGAAAGTGGTGGGTTATTATTGCACTTACATTCCTGAAGAATTACTCCATGCTGCTGAATTGCTTCCTTTTAGAATAAGGGCAACAGGGACTAAAGATACTGATTTAGCTGATATCTATATGGTGAGATTCACTTGCTCTTTTGTAAGGGCTACTTTGGATTTGGCGCTTAGAGGAGGTTATGATTTTCTTGATGGATTTCTAGTATGTAATAGTTGTGATCACAGTAGAAGAATGTTTGAATTATTCAATCTAAAGGTATTTAATAGAGAAAATTTCAATAAGAAGGTTCCTCAATTTTACATAGCATTGCCACATGTGATAACAGATGAAGGTTTTGAATGGTATAAAAAGGAAGTTGAAGAATTAAAGGAAGAACTGGAAAAAGCCTACCAAATTAAAGAGATTACAAATGAAAAGTTATTAAAATCGATTCATATATACAATGAAAATAGAAAATTACTAAGAAGTATCCACGAGCTTAGACTTCAGGAAAAACCAAAACTTACTGGTAGTGAGTTTTTAAAGATAAATATAGCTAATTCGTCAATCCCAAAAGAGATCGCTAATCAAGAATTAAATAGAATAATTATTGCTTTAAAAAGTCGCAAGTCTATAGATGTAAGTAACAAAAAAAGAATCTTACTAGTTGGAAGTATTGTAGATAACCTTGATTTTACACAATTAATTGAAAACTCAGGTGCTTTCATTGCCTCTGATTTTCTTTGTTTCGGAACTAGATATTTCTATGATGATGTACAATTGGTAAATCGTGATGATCCCTTAGAAAATATCACTAAGCGAGTATATTATAGAATTTCTTGCCCTAGAATGATGGATGACCATTTAAGACGTTTAGATTTTTTAAAAGAAGAAATAAATCGAGCTAAAGTCGATGGTGTACTTCTACAGAGGATTAACAATTGCGATCTTCACGGGTGCGATAATATGCTTTTTACGCATGAATTAAAGGAATTAGATGTCCCAGTTTTGAATATTGATAGGGAATTTTATCAATCTGACACAACTCGTTTACAAACTCGGATCGAAGCATTTATAGAAATGATTTGAAACTATTTAAATTTACAGTGATTATCATGTCTAACAAAAATCAAAACGGAAATCGAATAATTCCTTATAAAATGTTTTTAAAAGCATTATTAACAACACGAGAATTAATTGAAAGAATATTACCTAAACAAGGAGTTCCCTCATTAAGAATAGGAACAAAAAAAATAGAATCTGTTATAGCTAGTTATATTGAAAAAGCAGAGGAAGGTCTTCCAGTTATTGGGTATCATTTTTCTTTTCCTGTTGAATATCTTAAGTGTTTTGATTGTGTTCCTGTCTGCTTAGAAGCGACATCATATTTCATGGCTACACTCTTAGAGGGCGGTACGGAAAATTATTACGATCTCATGAATAGCTGGGGTCATCCATTTCATACTTGCACATCTCAAAAGGGAGCGATGGGAATGACTTTAGAGGATCTATTCAAATTTGATGCTATTATAACCCCTACAGCTCCCTGTGACTGTACTATTGCATCTTATCCATTTTTTAAATATAAGAAAAACTTTCCACTTGTTATGGTTGATTTACCGTTTCTACATGAGGAAAAAAGTTACCTTTATTATGCAGATCAGCTTAAATCTGGATTATTAAACCTTGGTAAGATTATTGGTCAAGATCTCAATTATAAAAAACTTAAGGAAGCTATAGATATTGAAAATCAAGTTAATAAAATAAAATTTGAGATATTTGACTTAATCAAAGCTGTACCTAGCCCAATCGAAAATTTATACAATCCTGTTTCTGCTGGAGCCTATATATTTATAGGAGGTATGCCTGAAAATCTTTCCTTCCATAAAGAAATGCTAGAAATAACCAAACTGAGGTATAAAAATAAAGAACATCATGGTGGAGAAGAAAAGGTAAGAAGTATATGGCCTTATATGATAACTTGGTTCTCTATAGATTTAATGGAATGGTTGGATAGAAATTTGGGCTTAAGTGTTTTATTCGATATTTTCAATTACAATTTTTCAGAGCCTATTAATACAAACTCTGATTTGGATACGATTTTCTTAGGTATGAGTAAAAAAGGAATGGATTTTTCTATGATAAAGCAATCCACTGAATTTTTTGAACCTTTTATTGAATATTGCATTAGTTTTGCGAAAGAGTTTTCTGCAGATTGCTTTATATACACTCAGAGCATCGCATGTAAGCAATTTGGTTCTGTTCCACAACTTTTAAAAGAAGCATTAATGGATGAGGTTGGGATCCCTATGTTGCTCATTGAGTTTGATGCAGGCGATGCTCGTATGACTTCTCTTAAAACATTTAAAGAAAAAATAAGTATCTTTGTTCAAACATTAATTTAGACTTTCAATATTATAAAATCAATTTAGAATAAATTGAAAAATTGGGATAAAAGTATGGTCAACAGAATTAAAATGGAAAATCGCATCATTCCCTATAAAATGCTTTATGAAGCTGTGGTTTCTACTCAGAGATTAGTTAATGGAATTCTTCCAGAAGATGGTATTCCTTCTTTAAAGTTGGGTCTAGGGCACATAAAATCTGTTATGGAAGACCTTATTAATAAAGCCAGAGAAGGATTCCCGATAATTGGACATCATTTTTCATTTCCAACTGAATATTTATATTGTTTTGATTGTGTACCTGTCTGTATTGAAGGAACATCATATTTTTTAGCTGCTTTATTACCTAATGGTTCTGAACCCTATTATGATTTGATTACACAATGGGGTCACCCGTTTCATACTTGTAGCTCCCAAAAGGGTACTATGGGGATGACTCTTGACGATTTATTTAAATTTGATGCTATTATCACTCCTACTGCTCCATGTGATAATACTTATGCTTCATATCCTTTTTTTAAGTATTACAAAGAAATTCCTTTAATCACCCCAGATTTACCATTTCTTCAAGCAGAAAAGAGTTATCGATATCATGCTGACGAAATAAAATTGGGATTAGAAAAAGTTGGAAATATTATTGGTCAGGAACCTAATTATAATAAATTAAAGCAAATATTAGAATTAGAAAATCAAGTAACCAATCTTCAATTGGAAATTTTTGAATTGAAAAAAGCAACCCCATGCCCTGTAGAGAATATGTTCAATGTAATGGCTGCCGCAGCTCAAATTTATCTAGCTGGTCGAGAAGAGAAACTTGAGTTCTATAAACAGATGTTAGAAATTGCAAAAACTAGATACAAAAAGAAAGAGCATCATGCGGGAGAGGAAAAAATAAGAAGCATTTGGCCTTATATGATCGTCTTCTTTGACTTAGCTATGTGTGAATGGTTAAATCGTGATCTTGGAATGTCGATTTTATTTGATATCTTTAATTATAATTTCGCGGATCCTATCAATACAAAGTCAGATTTAGACACTATGTTTTATGGTATGGCGAAAAAAGCAATGGAAGCTCCAATGACTAAACAGAGTGCTGAATTTTATTATCCTTTTATTGAAACCTGTGTTCAATTAGCTAAAGATTTTTCAGCAGATTGTTTCATTTTTACTTCTCATATTGGATGTAAGCAATTTGGTAGCATACCTCAAATTCTACGGGAAGCCTTAAGGGATGAGATTGGAATTCCTATGTTATTAGTTGATTTAGATGTTGGTGATGCACGGTTCGCATCTGAGAAGATTATTAGAGAAAAAATAAAGTTGTTTGCTCAAACATTACTTTAATTTCAAATAATATCTAATAAAATGATAAGTAAATCATATAATTTTTTTGCTTTGTCATATTTTTAAATTGAATAATTATTATTTTTGCTTAGGTTATAAATATTGAGAGAAGATTTAATTAAATTGTCCAAGGAAGAGTTAATAGATTATATTGAACATATATCCAAGCTATGGCTTGCTATTGACGGGACTTGGTTTCAAGTTGCTGAGAAGGAATATGGATTGGATAAAGCCATAGATATCGATGTTAAACAATGGAAAAGATTTACAGTAATCGAAGCAAAAAGAATTATAAACTTACTTAATCTTCCTAAAAATGGAGGGATTCCAGCTCTAATTAAAGCTCTTAAATTTAGAGTTTATGCTAATATTAACATTCAAGAAATTGTAGAAGTCTCTAAAAATAGATGTGTGTTCCGGATGAAAAATTGTCGTGTTCAATTTGCAAGAAAAAGTAGAAATCTTCCTGATTTTCCTTGTAAACCAGTAGGTTTAGTTGAATATGGTGATTTTGCTAATATTATAGATTCACGTATTGAGACAAATTGTATTTGTTGTCCCCCTGATTCTCATCCTGCTGATTATTACTGCGCTTGGGAATTTATCCTAAAAGATTAACCGAAACTGTCAATCTTTTTTAATTGTATTTATATTATATCCATTTTTCATTTTAAATAATAATTCATTAAAATACAAAATTGATAAATTTATGTTTGACAAATCACATTGTGCTGAATGTAATAATGTTGATTGCTTAATACGCTGTCACTACATAGTTTTTTCTGGTGATGATGAAGCTCGACTAGAGATGACTAAAATGATTAATGGAGAGGAATCTAGAGTGTTATCTGATTGCGTAACGTGTTTTGCGTGTGATGAGTATTGTCCCTATGAATCCCATCCATTTGATTTGATTATAGAATTGCAGGAAAAATACAATAGTCTAAATCTAAATCCAGAAATTGTAGAATCGACGATCAAGCGTTATCAACCTCACGCTGAATTACGATTAAAAGATATAAATCCAAATAAACCAGTATTAAATAAATGCGCTTTTCCAAGAACAAATGCGAGAAATATGCAAGGTCAATTGTTTGATAATCTTCAATATGTTAGCGGTCTTTCTTATTTTTGTAATTTAGCTTATCACCATTATGGGAAAGATTCTATAACACGAGAGAGAGCAACAATAATTATTAATAATATTAAAGCTCAAGGAATAAAAGAGATGATATGCTTCCATGATGAATGCTACGGTTTTTATGCTTCTTATTGTCCTAGAAATAATATAGAATTACCAGAAGATTTCAAACCAATGCATCTTTTTGAATATCTTTATCATTATTTGAAAGAGCATGAATCAGAAATTACAAAACTTAATTTGAAAATTGCTTATCAACGACCTTGTTCTAATCGTTTTTCACCCGGAATCGATGAATGGGTTGATAAGGTCTGTGAATTGATTGGAGTTGAAAGAGTTGATAGAGAATATGATAGAGAAAATGCTTTATGCTGCGCTGGTACAATTGTTTCTTTAGGAAAGAAAAAATTAGCTCGAGAAGTTCAGAAAAAGAATGTTGAAGATATGATAAAACATGGAGCAAAAATATGTGTATATAATTGTCCTGCTTGCATGGATTCTTTGGGTTCAAGAGTAGTAAGAAGCGGTTTGAAAAATTACTTTCTCAGTGATTTATGTCGAATGGCATTAGGAGAAAAACTAGACTATTAAAGTTGGATAGATCTAAAATAACCAACTGGGTATTAATTAGTGCAATAAAAAAAATTTTTATCTTACAAAAAATAAAACAACCTAATACAAAATTGAAAAATTAAAAAGGAACATGCAAAATGGCTGAAGAAGAAATTAGAACTAAAATTAGTGATTTAAAGGACGATATAACTCGGATTGAAGAAGATGCGACTAAAAAGGAAGCAAATGCCGAGAAAGAGATAGAAGCAGATTGGGATTCCAAAATCCATAATACAAAATCAAATTTAGATACAGCTGAAACAGATATAAAAGAAGCTATTGAAAAAGCAGACGAATGGGTATCCAAGAGAAATAGATTAACAGTGGAAGTGAAATCGTTAAAGAAAGAACACGCTAATTTGCTTAAAGGTAAAGATAAAGCGTTAAAAGATAAATTGAATAATATTGAAAAAGAAAAGAAATCTAAGATAAAAGCGAAGGAAAAGGATATAGCTTCCTTAGATAAAAAATTAGAAAAACTAGAAAACGAAAAACTGAAGCAAAAATTAGCTTAAATTATTTAATTCATTGACTTTTTATTAATTTTTTATTTTTAAATAATGATAGTTTTAACTGGTTTTGAAAAGTTTGGTAAATATCCTCTTAATAATAGTGAAGAGATTGTGAGAAGTTTTCCAGAAAATTTCGAAGGTTTTCTATTTATAAAAAAAGTTTTACCTGTAAGTTGGAAGAGAAGTATTAAAGATTATGAGAGAATATTACAAATACTAAAGTGTGATCCAAGATTAGTAATCCTTACTGGAGTTTATTCAGGTAAAAAAATTTTAATCGAAAGATGTGGATGGAATTTAGCTTTTGGATTAGATAATGAGAATAAATTTAGAATAGGAATTGTTAAATTTAAAAAATCTATGAGATTAAAAATGATTCTAAATGTAGAAAAAATAATATCAAATAGGATAAGTTCTAAAATTATATCGTTATCTAGTTATGCTGGTCTTTTTCTCTGCAATTATATCTATTATTGGGCTTTATATTTAGCAAAAGGAAATTATCCCGTAATATTCATCCATTTACCATCAAAAGGGAATATTAACAGTATAAAAAAGAATTTTTACAATATAATTAAAGCTATTTTGGCCTTAATTTAATAATTTTACATGTTTATAAATTAAGAGGTAATTTCTGACCTTTTTCATTTAAAATATCTTTGGAGAGCTCTTTTTGTAATTTTAACTCATCATATAGCCAACTTAATAATCGCATCTTAGAATTATAAATTTCAATTTCTTCCTCAAATAATTCCATGTAATAGTCAGAAGTTCTTATGGTTGTCTAATGATATGAATTGCTGTGAAAACACATATTATTGATTATAATATGCGGATATTATTCATTAGATCTTTCTAATAAATCGTTTAATTCAGGTAATTTAAATTGTGGCAGATTATATTTTGAAAACCTTGAATTAACACGTTTAAGAGATTTGGATAACATTTTCTCATAAATAAATATGGGGATCGCCAAAAGTCCTGTAATTATAAAAGGCAGAAAAAGTACAATTAGAGGGGTTAAAATTGCTGGATCAAAAGGTGGCATTTGACCAACTACGCGAAATGTAACATAGATTTGACGAATATAAGCAAGTATTGTAGCTATACCCGTATATGTTTCTAATACTTTGAAATATGAATTATGCACACCCTCAATTATGGGAGTTCTACGTTGTTCTGGAAATGTTCTATATAGCATTAATCCGCAATCCTCCAAAAGCCAAATTGGTAAAAATAAAAGTGAACAAAATGATGTAAGAAAGAATGCCATGAAAAAGGTACCCTCAGCAACATATAAGTATTTTAAATCAGGATTAAGAATTAAATCTGACCATGAAAATCTTCTAAATGCCTGTGGAGGTAAATCTAAAAGTTGCATAACTAATATTGTTGTACTAAATGTAAAGAAACTTAATATTATTGCGCGATATAAAATGCGTGTTGGTTTAATATCCCTATTGAATTCTAAAAATCCATATTCCGGTTTTTTCCTGAAAGTGTATGTTAGTTTATTGATTTTAAACAGCATTTGAACCAGAAAAGGAGAAATAGCGAAAAAGATTAAATAAATTAGAATAGGGAAAAGATAGAAAAAAATCGTATCGGTATACATTGTCCCTGGAAGCAAAGGAAGAAACCAATATACATATTCTATAGGAATCAAATCTAAACCAGGATTATTAACAGTCAAGATTCCCAAAATCAAAAATGTGAGAAAAACTATAATTGAAAAGATAAAACATATTAAAACGGGTACGAATTTCTTCTCCAATTATATCACCTTTAATTAATTAATCCCTTTTATACATATTTTTGATTTTCTCTAATTCATAGGCAATATTTTCAATAGGATCTCCATTAATAACCTTATCTAAGCGTTCTATTAGGTCTTTAGGGAACATATCTATTTCTGAAGCACCCTCTCTAAAGTCTTTAAAATCATCTGTAATCATGTATTCACTTGTACTCCTTTTAGTATCAAATTCATTCATAACAACCTTCTCGAAAGTATCAATTATATTATTCATTAGATTATCTTCTAACAATTTTACATCTTGTTTCACATCATCAACCATGTGATCATATTTCTTATTGACTTCTGCTAATTCTTCTTGACGTGATAGTTCAACCTCCTCTATTTTAGGTCTAACTTCCCTTTTTTTAGCTTCTAATTCTTCCAATTTAGATTTAATCTCTTTTATTGCCATAGAACAATCTATAAAATTTTTAATTATAACTTTTTAAATTAAGAAGTTACTTAAAAATTTATTTAAATCATATGTGCTCTTAAAATAAAAGTTATATTTTCTAAACAATTACCTAGCAAAAGATAATTAAACAAAATATCTCTTAGATTATGCCTAAAAAAATTGTTGTTCCCGAACCAGAAGATGGGCTTAAATTTATTGATGTTCATTGCCATTTACCATTTCCGAGACCTAAGAAAAATAATAGATTACCTTCAGACGAGTTACAATACAGAGATTATTTTAAGATTGGAGGAATTTATTTAATAACAAGTTCTATTGATAACACGACTCTTGATTTAATTTTAAATTTTATAAAAGATAAACATAATATTGGTTTTACGTGCGGATGGGCGCCACAAACGGTTACCTATACTCCCAAGACACAATATAAGGGAAATTGGAATAAATGGATTGATTTTATCAGAAATAATAAAGATAAATATTTAGCTATAGGTGAAATCGGATTAGATTTTCATCATGCTCAAAGTCTTGAAAAAAGGGAAAAGCAAGTCTCTGAGTTAAAAAAAATCTTTGAAATAACAAAAAGTTTCGCAAAACCCTATGTTCTTCATGTTAGAAATGCTGCTGAACGTGAATATGATAGGGAAAACCCTAAGCACAGATATAATAAAAGAGATGGTGCTTCTAAGGAGATTTTAAACATAATTAAAGAATTTAATATTAATCCAAAAACAATTATGTGGCATTGTTTTTCTGGACCAGATGATTATGGAATTATATTACCTAAACAAGGATTTAAATTATCAGTACCAAGTTCGGCGTATGGTAATAGTAGATGGCGTAATCTTACTAAGAATTCTCCTTTAGATGCTTTATTAACTGAGACAGACAGTTATTATCAACACCCCTATCTCAGAGGGCCGATTAATGTGCCATCAAATGCTCGTTTTTCTATTGCCGCGATTGCTTATTCTCATAATGTTTCTCAAGAATTAGTTAGTGAAAAAACAATTGAGAACGCAGAAAAATTCTTTAATTTAGATTTGGCAAACTAAATTGTTTTTAGTATAAAATTGTCTTAATTTCAAGTCAAATTGCAAAATTTTTATTTAATCATAGTTTAGAAGCAAATATTATAATAAAATTAGTTTAAGATTGAGTAGGCAATGAAAATACTCATAACTTTTTATAGTCAATCTGGAAACACAAAGATGATTGCTGAAGCAATAAAAAATGGCTTATCGACTGAAGGAGTAGATCTTAAGCCAATTAATGAGATGGAACCGACGGATTTTGGTAGATATGATCTAGTTTTTCTCGGTTCTGGAGTTTATGCTAGTAGAGTACATAGCTCTGTTGTAAATCTAATGAAAAAAGTTACCGAATTTCCTATTAAATTTATATATTTTTGTACCCATGCAAGTTTAAAGCTTTATCAGACTCCCTTTGCAAAAGTAACTAAAATTCTTGAGAAAAATAATTGTAAAATCATAGGAAAATTTGACTGTGTCGGTGAAAATAAGGTTATGTCGTTAGAAAGTCGAATGCAAGCAATAAATAGTTTACCTGCTGAAGAAAGAGATAAAGCTCTAAAAAACTTAAAATTAACAGAAGGACATCCTAATGAAGATGATATAAAAAGCGCTGAAAAATTTGCCGAATTTATTTTACAAAAATTTTAAACCAAATTCCTTTTTCCCTACTTTTTAAAATAAAGGCTTATAAAAATTAGACTAAATTTTATTTAAATACCAACCTTTAATATCATTTCATAATACTAAAAAAAAAAAATTGTGATAAATTTTGAGAAAAAATGTTAGAACTGCAATAATAGTTCTTTCAGCATTGATTGGTGGGGGCGCAATTGGTTTTGTTATAACAGGTTTTGCGATGTCAGGTACAATCGAGGAATCTTTCACTTTTCATTATCAAGCTGTTCCTTCATCAATGGAAGACCTAACTTTAGATGTTGGTCTTGGATCTTTAGATATTCGATATAACACGTCTAATACTCCCTACCTAGTTAAAATTGATGTAGATATAAAAATTTCAGGACTATTCATGGCAAATAGAGGATATGCTGAATTTTTTGGACCATCTACAGATTGGTGGCAAAATACAACCTTCCCCCCAATTACTTTTAGATTGGATCCTCTCCCACAAACTTGGTTTAATCCTACATTTTGGTTCAAGTCATATGATATCGATGTAAATGTTACATTGAGAACGGATGTTATATATAAAATCAATGCAGATACAGGTACTGGATCAATAAAAATAGTTACACTTAATAATGTGATTTTAAACGATTTATCTCTTTCTTCTGGTACTGGGAGCATTTATTTAGATATATCCGATAATACGACAATCCAAGATACTTTAGATTTAGATGCTGGAACTGGTAGTATATCTCTCTATGGTAAAAGTGCAAATTTTTCAAAAGGGTTATTAATGGATGCGGGTACAGGATCCATAGTCGCAAATCTCAGTAATAGTATTATTGGCGGCGATATTGCTTTATCCACGGGTACCGGAAGTATAGGTTTTAAAACATATCATATAGAATATGCTAAGAACAGTGCTTGGGCATTATCTACCGGAACCGGTGGAATAGATGTTGTTATAAATCAACATGGTCTTATGGGTGCAAATGTTACAGGGACTCTATCTACTGGAACTGGAAGTATTAATATTATATATATAGACACAAGTGCTAGTGTGGGAGCAAGTTTCTTTGGAAGTACAGGAACCGGAAGCTTTAATCGAATAAATTCTGGAGGTTTCACTCCTACTAATTTTAATCCATTTATGTCACTTGATTTCCCAACAACATACCATTATAATTTTAACATAAATACAGGAACTGGAAGCATTACAGTGGATGGTTCAAGTAGTTAAAATCCTTTACTTTTTTTTATTTTTTTTGTACTTATTACTCTTTTTTAGGAAATTTTTATTAGATTAATTTTAATAAGAACTACAAATTAAATAGTTGTTAAAAATAGAATTACCAGCAATACATGTCATAAGTTGGTTTTTCACTTAATTCTCCATCTTTAATCCAAATATTTTTTCCTAGAGGATGTTCTCCGACAACTTGTGCTATCCGAGGATCATGAGTAACTATTATTATAGTTTTCTGTTCTTCTTCAGCTAGCTTGATCAATAATTGTATAATCGATTTTCCTGTCTCTGAATCTAAGTTCCCAGTGGGTTCATCTGCTAGTATTACTTTTGGGTTATTAATGAGAGATCTTGCAATCGCTACGCGCTGTGATTCTCCACCAGATAATTTTCCTACCTTACTGTGAGCTCTATCTCCTAAGCCTACTATGCTTAATAATTCTTGAGCTCGTTCTCGATCTTTATCATTAATTCTATATGGAATTAAGGGTATAAGAACATTCCCTATAACATCAAGGTTAGGCAATAAGTAAAAACTCTGAAACACAAACCCTATTGTTTCCTTTCGATATCTCGCTAGTTTACGCTCAGGCAAACTTCCTATATCAATCTCATTAATTAATACTTCTCCTGAGGTTGGTTTATCCATAGCACCCAGAATGTTTAATAAAGTGCTTTTTCCGCTTCCTGAGGGTCCCATTATGGTAAAAATCTTTCCTCCTTCAATTTCTAAGTCTACTTGATTAAGTGCTTTTATAGTAGTTCTCTCTTCGCCATAAATTTTGCTCACATTTTTCAAACTTATGAGTGAAATTTTTTTCTCACCTCATTACTCACCTTTTAAGACCACTACAGGTCTAACTCTTGATGCTTTAATTCCAGGATATAATCCACCCACTACGCCTAAACCTAAAGCGTATGCTAGGACTTCAATAACACCTTCTAAAGTTACTATTGCTGATGCTCCTCCGAATGGACTTGCACCACTTCCTAATACAATGATTAATATACCGCCAATACCCATCCCAATTGCAGCCCCTAAAAAGCCTAAAGTGAGAGATTCATACACTACATTTAAGAAAATATGACGATTTTTCCATCCAGTCGATTTTAGTATAGCAAATTCTTTCATTCGTGCTGTTACCGACATCAATTGGGTAACAATTATTGCCATTCCTCCCGCAATTACTGTTATAATGCCTATTATTCCTGCAAAAGCGTTAAAAATAGCAAATGTCTCCTCTATAGATTTAAAAAATGTAGCAAGTGCAACAGCTGTAATAAAAGTAGGGGAATATCCTCCACCATCAGAATTTTCATTAATTAAATCGGCGAAATTTTCTGTTTCTTCCGTGGTTTCAACATTAAATCTCAAATCAATTGTGCTATACACGTTAGTCTCCTCTCCAGCTAGATATAAATAATTCCACAGAGTTTGAATATCTGTATAAATATAATATTCTCTAGGAACAAAATCAGGAGCCCCAATATCTTCTTCTTCATATATACCTACAATGGTTAAAGTTGTTGTGTTAATTCCACCTGGATCAAGACTTATTGTAATATTCACTCCTATGGATACTGGAAATTGAGCAGCATCTAATAAACGATTATCTACGATTGCTTCATTATTTCCGATAGTAAAGGATCTTCCTTGCAGTAATTTTGTAGTTGATCCTCCCCAATTTTGATCCAGACTCTGATTTAAACCTATTAAAGTTAATGTATCACCTAAATTTTGTAATTTTGAGGGACCTGAATAATTAGATGTGAAATATATAGGCGCTTGAGTTTCAACATTATGGTTAATTATAAAATTTCCTACATTAGGAGTCTCATATAATTTATTTGGTAAATTTAATGGTAAATGACTATTTGCTCGACCTTCAACATCCTTTTCTATAATTTCTACAATACCAATACTTCTTGTTAAACTATCTTGGAATTGAGCGTTTACTCCTGCTGTAAATGCTCCTATAACAAAAACAAGCATTAATCCAAATCCAACACCAATACTAGCTAAAATTGCGGTTCCTTTTTTTCTAAACGCATTTTTTATACTGAATTTTAGCAATTTTAAACATAGCTCTTAATATTTTGCTTTTTGGGTAAATATAAATTAACAAATCGGTTAATTTTTTTAGGATAATGAGATTTTTATTATTTCTCCTTTTAATCTATAAATACTAATTTAGAAATAATATACAGAATAATTGACTCCCATTCTTTTATGAAAATAAATTTAGAGGGTTTAAATTTGAAACAAAGGCTTTATTCACTTGAATATCTCTTTAATTAATTTTTCAATAGATTTTTCGATTTTGAATTGTGTTTTAGTAATACTGGAAAAAAGAACTCCATTATGAAAACGAGCAACTGCCTTTTGACCTAGAGTTCTCGGTTTATTGCTGATCTGTTTCAAAATCTGTAAAAAGTGCTTTACTTCTTTTTCATTATTTTCAATACCAAAACTCATCCTAATAATTCCTGGAAGAATCATATCTGTCATTTCTGGGATCAAACTTGCAAGTAGAATAGAACCATATGTCCTAAAAGCATTAATCTTGAGCAACTGTCGAATTAGAATATGCGCACAAAAGCATCCATTACGAATACCTATACCTCCTTCTTCTGTAAGTTCTTTTGCAGCAAGATTATGTGGAACTTTTTTCATACTAAAAGTGATAATACCTCCCTTTCTATTGAACTTGGGCGATTGTATATCCTGCAAACCAAAAATTTCAATATCTTCTATAGCATTAAGGCCTTTTAAAGCGATTTTAGTCAACTTCCTCTCATAATTCTCAACTATTTTCATCCCTATTCTTTTTAGTAACAATAGCGCTTTCCCCATGGCAGCTATTCCCGCTGTATTTTCTTCTCCTGATAATTTGATTGCCTTTAATCCACTTGGGTTAAATCTCAAAAGGTTTTTTTTAGCTATCAGAACCCCAGTACCAAACGGTGCATATAGTTTATGACCAGCAAAAGCAAAATAGTCAATATCAATTTCTGCTAATTTAACTTTGCGATGTCCTACTAATTGTGCTGCATCTACTAATAGATGTGCACCATATCTGTGGGTTATTCTACTTATTGCTTTAAGATTATTAAAAGACCCTAAGACATTAGAGGCTCCACATATAGCTACAATTTTAATTCTCTTTTTTCCATGTTTATGATTTTCATTATAATCCCGAAGGAGGTGTTCTAATTTTTTTAAATGTATAAAACCATCATTATCTATTGGATTTCTGATTAAATAAGCACCAGGAATATAACGCCAAGGAAGTTCATTAGAATGGTGCTCTAATTTTGTGTTGAGAATGACTAGTTTAATACTTTCTTCAAATGTAAGAGAAACATTTTGAGTAGCAATGTTAATTGCTTCAGTTGTATTTGATGCAAATATAATATCATATAGTTCTAATGGTGCCTGTAAAAATTCTGAGCAAATTTTTTTAACTTCTTTAACAATTTTCTGTTGCATTTCTCTCGGTTGAATTAAAGTTTGGCGGAAGGCATCCCAAATTGGCCGAAATGTAGGTGTACTAGCAGCATTATCAAAGTTAACATAATGATTTTTTCCCTCTACAGTTGGAATTAATAAACCATAGCCAACCAATTCTTCTCTGAGTTTAAATAATAAATCCTTACCTTTGTATTTTAATAAATTATCGAAATAAAGAATTTTCTCAACGGATAAGTTTCGACTTTTTTGCTCTTTAGTAAAATCATTTCCAGTATCTTTTTTTATTAAAAGCGCTTTAGCAAAAGCAATAACATTTATGATGTTTGGCGTTCCAGCCTCAAATTTTTCTGGAATTTCAGCCCAAACAACAGACTTTGCGGCGACATGCTTTATCATTCCGCCTCCTGTATGAAATAGGGGTACCCTTTTTAAATCTTTTACTTTTACTGCAATTGCTCTTATTCCCAAAGGCAAACCAATCTCTTTACTTGAAAGAATGTGGAGTGATGTTTTTTTAAGCTTTCTCTTAAATCTTTTCATTCTTAGAGAAGTTGTGAAAATAACAACATATTTCTCTTTATCTAAATCTAGATACTCAAGTATAATCTCTCTTGCTCTCTCGTATAAAGCAGTTGTTACCATTGAATTATATCCAGTGCCTCTATGAACATTGGAATATGTCTCTAATGCCACATACACACTTCTTTCGAGTTCTGTTAGAGCTTTTGAATGTACAATCTCAGACTCCATCACGGCTAAACACATTAAATTACTTTTCTATTATATTTCAATTTTAATTAGGTTGATAATTTTTCAATTTTGGAAATATTGCATGTACATTCTTTTTATAGTGAATGTATTTTTCACCAAATTTTTTCAAACAATAGTTTTCCTCTTGTATAATAAAGATTCTAAAGATAATATAAAATACAAATGGAAGAAAATAGAGAATCCAACTATTAATGATAATTACTATTCCAGGAATAATTAATAATATAACTGAACCATACATAGGATGCCTCATATGTCCATAAAATCCTGTTACAAGTAATTCGGATGCATTGTATGCTTTTCTTAGAAGGATTTCAGATTTTATAAAGATAAATACTCCAATTATTATTAACACAATACCTAGAGGGATCATCCAAATTTGATATATAGGAAGTTGAGAAACTGAAGAAAAAATAAAATTCAATATACCTAGCAGCACTATGAATGGAACTAATGTTAATGTCATTTTTGGGCCTACACCATATATTGAAATCTCGTCATTTTTGTTAATAGATTTATCTCTACTTTTTTCCATCTTAATTCCTTATTTCTAATAAACACGTTGGATCTGTTCCTAGTGCGCTTCCTGATGTTATAAATACCTTGGCTCTACAACCCCCACATATAGTTTTATAATTACATTTACCACATTGACCTTCGTATTTCAAACCACGATATTTATTTAGAATTGGCGAGCCAAGCCAGATCTTTTGGACATGATGTTTTTTTATATTACCAAGAACCGCAGGATTTAAAGGACAAGGTGTCACATCTCCATTTGATTTAATATGCAAAGTAAAAACCCCACACTCACATCCACTTATAAAAGGGTCGAAAGGGCTTTGTTTACTAAAAACACCGCTACTAAGCCTTTCAGAAAAATTGAAGTATGAAAGTGCCTCTTTTGAGAATATAATTTTAAAAAAGGGAGCTATAAACACTTTTGGAAATCTTTGGGCCATAATTCTAGCAAAAACAGGATTTTTATATGAAAGAGTTAAGGGATAATCTTCTTCAATAATTTTTTGCCAAATATCACATACTATAACACTAAACTTTTCTATCTGGAGAGGTGTCAATGATATGTGGGCTTGTGAAGCTGCTTTACCAGAGGGAACAAAATCAACCATCTGAAATTTTTGAATTTTTAAGGCTTTAGCCAGATCAACTATTTCATAAATTTGATGGACATTTAATTTCGTAATTGTAGTCCCTATACAAGTATATATACCTTCGTTAAGACAATTTTTAATAGCAGATATTGCCTTTTCAAAGGCGCCATTACCACGTATTTGATCATGGACATCTTTTAATCCATCAATGCTAACTTGAACATAACCAACACCTATATCCTTTAACTTTTTAGCCATTTCTGTGTTTATTAAGGTTCCATTGGAGGCGAGAGCAACATTGATGTGTTTTTTTGACGTATATTTCATAAGATCAAATATATCTTCACGAAGAAGAGGTTCACCTCCGAAAAAAACGAGAATAAAATTTTTAGCTTCAGATAATTGATCTATGACAGTACAAGCTTCTTCATAAGAAAGTTCATTTGAATCTTGGTCAACATAACAATGAGTGCAATTCAAATTACACCGTTGAGTTACTGACCAAAATACAACTGGGGGTCCTATAGGGATAGTTGGTAATTTAAAACCATACCTACCGATTCCCTCTATATAAGATAATGCTAATTGTTTTAAAGGTTCACTTTCTCTCAAAATTTCTGAAAACTTTTTTTTAGGTATATTTAAACTACGACTCACAGCATTTAAAACGAAGGAAATCAAAGTTGTATAAAAAAGCGTCTTATATTTGCATTTCCTACATAAAATCTTTTTGTTTATATAATAGTCTATAAAAATTTCAGAATAATTTCGACCACATGTTGGACATTGTTTTATAAATAAATGAAAAAACCTAGTGATATGAAATTTATTTATTAAATTCCAAATTGCTAAATCTATCTTTATGGCTTTTGTTTTTAATTTTCTTTGCTCAATTCTTTTTGGAAATTCTTTGCTTACACTTTCTGGTAATTCAATATAGCTTAACTTTGAATATACTTTTACCAATTATTATCCCCCATATTCCTATCATTTCTTTGCCTCAAGCCACCATTGACCGGTTAATCTACCCTTATAACCCCCTTTGTACTGCGGATTTTTCGCTAATGAAAACTTTTCAAAAGTTCCTAAATGATCCTTTATTTGAGATAATAGTTCTTCTTTTGAAAGGGCCACATTGAATTCTTTCACTACTATTTCAGCCCATGCATCCTCTCGGTACCTTCCATGCTTGAAACCATAATCTATCGGAGCATAACATCCCGTACAAGGCACATTAACATTTATACACTGTGCTCCGCATCCTGCATTAGTTCTTGGACCCAAGCAAATATATCCCTGCTCTATAAAACAATCTTCTTCATTTGGCAATCCTTCATAGTCTCTTTTAACTCTCGTCATTTTCATTCTTCCCCTAATTCTTCCGCAAGTATCACAAACAGAGGATAATGGAATGAAATCTGAAGAGAGCTTAAGCCTCTTTGGAAATCTTGTGAATCGTAAGAAATCAACAATCTTTACTATAATTTCTTCAGTTTCTGAAGGCATTTGAGGTAGTTTCGGCCCTACTAAGAGAAAATTCGCTAGCATTGGTAGGTTTAGGAATAGAGGATAGAATTCTTGTAAAGTCTTTCGACTTATTTCATCTAAATTATCTAAATTATTGGTAATCTCTTTTAATTTTTCTGCCTTAGATGACAGAGTATTTGAAGGGCCTCGGCAACCCACGCATGGTGATTCCTTACTTGTGCATCTTGTTGTGCAGCCAGAGCTAGTTATTGGCCCAAAACAAAGAGTTCCTGAATCCAAAAGACACCCAGAATTATCTAATATACATTCATTACAGTAAGGATCATCCATCATCGGGAGTGGAGTTTTCCCTAATAATGATAGTATATTACTTACTATTGCTTCCGTCCTAGGTGGACAACCCACAAAATATGCATCAATGTTGATGCAATCGTCAATACCTTTAACGGATTCTTCGAAACCAGAAAGATGAGTAGTTGGTTCTTTTGAATTCTCAGTTGTTATAGATTCGACTTCCATAAATTTTCGTTTTATTAAATCTTCTAATGGAAAATTATTTGCCATTGCAAATACACCCCCCTGACATGCACAAGTTCCAAATGTAGTAAGTAATTTACACTTCTCTCTCATTAGTCTTAAATTTTCTAAATCTTGTTTTGTTCTTACAGCGCCCTCAACTATTCCAACATCAATTTCACCATCTTCCCTTGCTTTCAAAGAATCGAGTTTATAATCCAGTACTGCTGGCCAATACACAATCTCTAACTCAGGTAAAACAGGCAGTAATCCGAGATGAGCATTTAAAAGACTTTGGTGGCAACCCCAACAACTGGATAATTGCACAAAAGCTATTTTAATTGACATTATTTTTGCAATATTTTATACTATTAAATTAAGATATAAGCTAAAATTATAGAATCATATAAAAACATATACAAAAATTTACACAAATTTGTAATCAAAAATGAATATTCAAAACTGATATTGGAAACATTTACTTTTTCCGAATTTCATTTTATGCTAATTAACCTTTAATGCAAGCAAAATAAGTGGAAAGAAAATTATCCTTTATTTTTTATAATGTGTTATTAAAAAGCTAATTAATTTGATTAATAAGAAGAAGCAAACTATCCAAATTGCGCAATCAAAAAATAAATTAAGCCAAGAAACTTCAACTGGGGCATTAGGATATATTGCTTGACTTAGCCAATAAAGTGGATAACCCCATTTCTGAGTACCAATTAAATCTCCCGTTGGATAAGGAACAAAACCTAAAATAATATTTAAAACAATCCCGCTTATTATTGAAAGAATAAGAATTAATTTATTTTCCATGAGCCTTACAAAAATCTATCTTATTTAAGATTTTCACTAAATTTGTTCAGGTGTCAAAATAAAGAAAGAAAATTAATTAAGTTGTTATTTAACCTCTACTTCTATTTTATCAATTATTTCTATTAAATCTAATACTTCAAAGTTAAAATTATAGTTATTATTGGCATCGCTTAGATTTCTGTGACAGAAAGGGCAAGTAGATGATATTATAGCTGCTCCAGTTTCTTTTGCTTCCTCTAGTCTTTCTTTTGAAATTTCTACTGACCATTCTGGATAACCAATTTTTACTCCACCTCCTGCACCGCAACACCAAGCAAAATTTCTGTTTCTTTTCATTTCTACTAGCTTTAGACCAGGAATTTGTTTATAAATATCGCGAGGAAGTTCATAAATCCCCATATGCCGCCCCAAATGACATGGGTCATGATATGTAACTGTTTTATTATATTCTGATTTAAATTCTATTTTTCTTTCATCTAACAATTGTTTAACTAATTCGAGTGTATGAAAAACCTCAAAATCATGATCCTCTCCAAATTTTTCAAAATCTTTCATGAAAGTTCTGTAACAACCAGCACAGGAAGTTATTACTTTTGTAGCTCCAGTATCTTTAATTTGAGCATTGTTGTAATTCATATAATCTTTAACAATTCCTAATTGGCCTGTTCGTATCATTGGACTTGTACAACAATGTTCATCAATTAAAGTAAAATCAATGCCTACTTTTTTTAAAAATTTGAGAGTAGCATCTCGTATCGATTGCTGTCTATAGTTTGAGGTACAACCTATAAAGTAGACCCATTCTGCTTTATCTGGGAGTTCATATTCCTTCTTTAAATCCTCATTATTAGAATTTATCTCTCCATATGGATTACAATTTTCTTCACATCGAGAGACTAAATAGTTCTGATTTTTGGCTGGGCCAATATGCTTCACGGCTAATTCTCTCAATGCTTCAATCATATCTACAATATAGTCTCTGTGAGGTGCTTGACAGGCATCCATACAAGCGCCACAAGTGGTACAAGCATAAATAGGATCTATTAATTCATCATTCCATTCTAATTCTCCTCTCAAAGTACCACGAATGATTCTAATACGACCACTAGGCCAATATGATTCAAATAAGTATTTTTCACCTGATGGGCATATTTTATCAAAACTCTTATATCCATATTTACACGAACTACATTTTATACAGTAATCGAATGCCATGTCAAGAAAATCTTTTCCATGCAATTTTTTATCAACTTCAACCATTACAAGTTCCACCTTCCTGGATTAAAGATATTATTAGGGTCCATACAGTTTTTAATTTTTTCAAATAATTTAATCCATCCTGGATTGATTTTTCTTCTCATCTTTTCAGTCATCCATGTTGGTGTTTTATATGGAATACACCCATATTCTAAACAGATATCTGTAATCTCTTCCATTATTTTATGAACGTGTTCTTCTTCCTTATATTTATTATAAGGTAGAATAGGACGAAATATTCCATAATGCCCATATTTCATGATTTTTCCATAAAGGATAGGGTTCTGAAAATCATGTTTCTTAAAAATTGCATCAACTTTTTCGATCAATTCTTCAAATTTATGGGTTGGAGCATAACTCCCGAACCATGTAAGGCCAGATTTAGGAACGGTCGGAATTACAACAGCTGGTAAATCATATGCACATCGAGCTCTAAGATCAAAAATCCTAGCAAAATCATCTAAGTCAAGTAAAATAATATTCTTGCCTTGTTCATTTAGGTCACTTATGACTTTATGTAATAATTTCTCCTTAGCTTTAAATAATTCTTCAGTTTTCGCAGATATAGGCATAACAGCGATAAATTCAGGCTCACCAGGAAATTTCTTTGGATTTTCAATTTCAACTACTAATTTTACGGCTTGAATATTGAAATAAGAAATATCATCTACAGTTTCAGATTTACCTACCTCTCTCAATAAAGCTGCAATATCAGTCAGACCAAAAAGTGCAGCAACAATTCCTTTCTGATAGGGATCATTTGGCCATAGTTGTACTGCACATTTAGTAACCAATCCTGTTGTACCTTGCCAATTAACAAACAATCCCATTAGATCTGGCATAGGATAACGTGACCACCATGAATCTGGATCAGATTCTTCTTCACCATAAAAACAAGAACCAATTCTTGCTATTGTTCCATCCGCGAGAATGACCTCTAATCCATTGATAGAATCTCCCATTGAACCGATTTTACATGATAAATTATTCATCCCACATAATATTGCATTGCCTACAACTCCTGCGTAGGGAGGAGCATAAGGATAACTATATCTTAAATTTGGATAATTTTTATCTAAATAATTTTTTAATTGACCAAAAGTAACACCAGGTTCAAGGATAGCATACATCATAGTTTCATTAATATGGAGAATTTTATTCATTTTTTTACCAAAATCTACAATAATCCCCCCATGCTCCGGTATAGTAAGACCTCCTACATTATTTCCAGTAATATAAGGTGTAATTGGGATTTGATTAACGTTACAATATTTAACCAACTCTATTAACTGATTATTATTCTCTGGGATGACTACAAAGTCAGGCATATGAGGTTTAGATTCAGTCATATCATAAGAATAAGGGTATAAATCAACTTGTTTAGACGTTACATTTTCTATACCAAAAATATCTTTAAGTTTTTTAAAAACATCTTCCTTACTAACTTTTTCAAATATATTCCTCTCTTCTATTTGGGTCATTTCTCACTTTCTCATCTCGTTTTTTTATTCAATTCATAGTAATTTAGGTTTTCTTGTTGAGCAACTCTCTGTAAACTAACCATAAAGATACTATAAAATCTAGCCAATTTAGAACTATCTTGACCTAATCCTTCAATTTCCATATGTCCCTCCTCGATAGCAAAAAAAGGGTTTATTCTTTCATATGCCATATCTAGCATAGCGTTAATATGCATTTTAACCTTCAAATCAGGAATTTCAGGTTCGCCTATTTGGAAGGATATTTGATCTCCTTCAAAAACAACTGTTACAGGATAAAATGGTTCTACATAAATAACAATTTTTTTATTCCAGTTATGGACTAGCTTATAAAACTCCTTTTCATCTTTTCTCTTGGAAAGCACATTATATAAGGCTATAGAAATCAAGTCTTCTGGTTCTTGTATTGAAATCATTTTTATTTCCCTCTTTATTTCCCTCTGTTTTTAATAAAAAATATTTTCAATCTTAAATTATAAATAATTAATTATTTTGAAAATAAATTGATTTCTAATAAACAATGAAGTCTAGTTAGGATTTAGGCAGACAGTTTAAAATTAGGGGAACAAACCTCTCAATTCATGGGATTTAGCTACATTTGAAATTGCTATCATGTAAGCAGCATTCCTAAGTGAACAATTTTGATTTTTTGATAGGTTCCAAACTTTTTCAAACGCTTCCAGTAAGATTGTTTTCATTTCGCTATTTACTCGTTCCAAATCCCAGAAATAAGCATGAATGCTTTGAATATATTCGAAATATGATACAATTAAAGCTCCACTATTTGCTAAAATGTCAGGAACAACAATGATTCCTTTCTCATCTAGCACTTTATCCGCTTTGGAAGTCACAGGTCCATCAGCGCCCTCAAAGATAATCTGACAGTTAATCTCATCAACGTTTTTGCTTGTTATTTGATTTTCAATAGCAGCAGGTATCAAAATATCACATTTAATTTTAAAAATATCTGGGATCATAATGTTTTTAATCCCATCTGCTTTAAAATCCTTAAATTGTTTTCCTTCTTGCTTCCATTTTAAAAGGCTATTAGTAATCTCTAGACCTTTTTCTGAATAAATTCCCCCAGTACTATCAGTAACCGCTAGAATCTTACAACCCTGTTCATGGAGAATTTTTGCGATTACACTACCTACTTTACCAAATCCTTGTATTACAATCTTTAAGGATTTTAAATTAAAATTAAGTTTTTCAGATAATGCCTGTAATATATAATACATACCTCTACCTGCAGCTTCGTCCCTTCCTACTGTACCTCCTATTTCCAAAGGTTTGCCAACAGCTACACTGGGAACGGATCTTCCTTTTTGCATTGAATAGACATCCATCATCCAAGCCATTGTTTCTTCATTTGTATTTACATCTGGGGCAACGATATCTATATCAGGACCAATCATATTTATTATTTCAGCTGTATATCTTCTTGTAAGTCTCTCTAATTCTTTTTTAGATAAACTCTTTATATCCACCCGTACTCCCCCCTTAGAGCCTCCTAATGGGATTCCTAATAACGCATTTCTAAACGTCATTAAAAACGCTAAAGCTTTAATATCATCAAGTGTTAGATCAGGTAAATATCGTATGCCTCCTTTTGCTGGTCCACGAAGAGTAGAATGATGAACCCTATATCCTTCAAAAATTTTAAGTGACCCATCATCCATAATAATAGGAATGGAAACTATTAACGAACGTTCAACACGTTTAAGATATTCAATAGTATTAGGATGTAGATTAATTAAATGAGCAGCTATTTCTAATTGCTTTTTCCGAGTTTCGTATGGATTGGGTCTTGGAAGCATTATTTCACACTTATTAAATATTTTTTATTTATAAATCCTTATAAATTTACTAAACAATATTCGACAAATTTTAGAGGGTCTATAGCACATCCTCCTGAATCTAAACCTCCCAATTCATTTAATATACTCTCATCAATTGGATTTTCATTGAGCCATAAACCCTTCAAGTTCAATAAAGATTCTAAACCTTTAATTTTAGATATTTCGTTATTACCTAAATCTAAAGTCTCTAATTCTTGTAGTGTTTCTAATCCTTTAATTACGGAAATTTGATTTCCAGAAAGAAATAATTGATTTAATTTTACCAAAGGATATAATCCACTTATTTGACGTATTTTATTATTCTTTAAATTTAATACTTGTAAATTTTTACAATTCTCCAATCCTTGGATTTTTTCTATTTGATTTGAAGTAATCTGAAAAGTATTCAAGTTTTTGAGTGAGCCTAATCCTTTTACTTCTGTTATTATATTATCATTAAGATATAACTCTGTGAGGTCAATTAAGTTATCCAAGCCTTCTATTTCGGTTATTTGGTTTCCCGCAAGATTTAAAACTTTAAGCTTTTCCAAATTTTCAATCCTCTCTATTTTCTTAATTTGATTCCCAGCTACCCACAGAACTTCTAAATTCTCCAGATAATCAAGTCCTTTTAGTTCAGTGATCTCATTCCATGAAAGATCTAATTTTTGAACTGCTTCTAAAGTATCTAAACCTTTTATTTCTTCTATTCTATTACCTCGAAGATATAATTCTTTTAAATTAGTAAGGTTTTCTAGTCCTTTTATTTCAGTGATTTGATTTGAGATTAGGTGTAAAATCTGTAAATTTTCTAATTGATCCAGTCCTGATATATCAATTATACTATTACTTCCAAGGTTTAAAATTTCTAGAGAAATTAGATGTCCTAAGCCTTTAATTTCAGTTAAGTCATTAGAGCTCAATTCAAGATTTTTTAAATCAATTGACTCTAATCCCTTAATTTCAGAGATGTCTTCGATACCTAATAATCCAAGATCAAGGAAATCCTCCTCAACTCCATATCTCTCACCCTTATATTCTACATAACTCATAACATTCCCATGACTAAAAATAACTATTTAAATAAAAATGGAAGCTCTGAAAAATATATTAATTCATATAAAATTTATAATTTATCTTTATAAAATTAGAATTTCATTTTATTTGATAAAAATAATGTGAAAAATTATGAGAAAATATAATTATCAATATTATTATCCATTTCTAATACTTCATTTATCATCATCAACAATTCTTCATGATTGAACTTATCTACATTTATAAACTTATTTGCTAATTCATAATATTTATGATAAATTTCACGCTCTACTAAATTTTTTAATTTAGAACTAAAAGAATAAAGATAAGAATAAACCTCCTTATATTGCCCATGAGTTACTGATCCTTTAGCTAAAACCAAATTTAGTGATTCCTTTGCTTGGCTTAAGTAATATCGTAATTTAGCTTTTCTTTCCTCTATTTCATTTATTAATGTTTTTGCACTTTTCTGGAATTCCACTAATGTATTTTTATCTAATAATTTCTCACTAATGTTGATTATATCTTGGCATTTCTCGAGCTTTTTGAGTAAAATGATTTCCTTTTCAAAATTTTTTATTAGCTCATCTCTTTCTATTCTAAGTCTTTCTATCTCATCCTTTATTTTTATAGAAATTTCTCCCTTTTGATCCCATATAGACTTTAAAATATCCCCGCGTTTCTCTATAATAAAATTTGGATCTAAAATACCTTTTTGAGATAACATTATTTCATTTATATCTTTATTAAAATTCTCGAATAAATCGCGGTTTACTTGATTTTCTTCAAACAAATCTTTATATTGTAACATAAGAGCGGTAATTTTTGGATTTAATTTACTGATATTTTTGCTGTCTTCTTTATCAGCTATTAAAATAAGATCAATTGAAAGTTCTGGAATTTGGGAAATATAAGCATTAACTTCTCCTAATCCGACTGTTTTTAACTCATCTTTTTTATCGGACATGACTCCAGAAATAAACGCCTTCAATGCAGTATAAAAAGAGCCAAACATATCCATATGTTTTTTATCCTTAACTTGAAAATCTTTATCGTATAAGAGTATTCCCGAATCAGATCGATAAAGAAATAAAAAGTAAAGCAACAAAATGACCTCTCTATGGTGATATCTTAAAAAATGTTAATTTTTAATACTTATATTTCAATTACTTCTTGATATTATAAATATAATAAGAAATATTTATTCTACCTTTATTCCATAACTTTAAATTTTATAATTTTTCAAATAAATATCTAAATGAAATAATATGTTGATTTGTAGAAATTGTGGTATGATAATTGATGGGAACAATGAAGGATATCTTTTCTGCCGTTCTTGTAATAAGATTACATATTTTATATCATATAGATTTAAGTGATAAAAAGTATAATTTAAAAAGAATTTTGAAAATAGAATGAAGCTTGCATTAAAATATTAGATGCAAGTTGACGACCCTGCGAGGGTGCTTTTTTGACCTAATTTATGAAATATTACTATTTCTTAAAATTTGAGTTATCTAGTTAAGATATTAATATAGAACTATTTCTGTATTAAAATAAGAACTTTTTAAAAGTCAATTCTTTATTCATTTAGTATGAAGGTAGTGGCATGTAAAGAATGTGGATTCTCCATTGAAAATAAGGATCCTGGAGTTTATTATTGCGAAAATTGCGCTAAAAATAAGAAATTTTTTACAGTTCAAGCTTTTTGCGGCGCAAAACCTGATAGTGAACTCTATGAACATGAAGAAGCTTCATAAAAGTTAAAAAAAGTATCCTTTTTCTTTTGATTTTTAATTTTATTGTGCAATAATATTTTATTAAACCGCTCTTTCCTTATACTATGACAGAAGCGTTATATATGGACGACTCCTATCTTAAGAAATGGGATGCGAGTGTTGTTAGTGTAAAGGAAGGTAAATACATCGTGCTAGATAAAACTGCATTTTACCCTAAGGGAGGAGGCCAACCTTGGGATGAAGGTTATATTGGTAAAAATGGTAATATGTTCAAGGTTGTTTATGTTGGTAAATTTTCGGGACAAATAAGTCATGAAGTCGATAAACCCGGACTTAAAGAAGGAGATCAAGTCTCATGTGAAATCGATTGGGATCGCCGATACACATTTATGCGATATCATACTGCTTCTCATTTAATTTCTAATATTCTATTCCGAAGGGCTGATGCCAAAATTACTGGCAATCAAATTGAGTTGGATAAAACCAGAATGGATTTCTCGATGAAAGATTATTCTCCTGAGAAATTGAAAGAATTTGTGGAAGAAGCAAACATGATTGTACAGCAAAATTTACCAATAACAATTGATTATATGTCAAGAGAGGAGGTTATGGGTAAACCAGAGCTTGCCAGGCTAGCCATGGGACTGCCTGAAAAACTTAAAGAATACCGAATTGTTAGAATAGGAGATATCGATGAACAAGTAGATGGGGGGACTCATATAAGGAGTCTAAAAGAAATTGGTGAAATAGAGGTTACTAAGACTGTCAATAAGGGAAAAGATAACCGAAGAATTTATTTTATTGTCAAATAGTTAATTTGCTGTTTCTTAAGCCTATACTATCCTTTTATAGTAGTTTATTATTCTCTACAAAAAAGTTAAATATAAGCTTATAATCAATTATCAATGATCGTCACTGATCATTGATCCAATAAAAAAGGTTGGAAACTGATAATTTTAACAAGAATCATGTTTATAATCGATCAATAATCAGTTTAAGATGATCAATTTGAGAAAAAAAAGTTGGCATAAAATGAATAGAATTAAAACAAAAAAATTAGCACTTCTTACCACTGTAGTAGTTTTAACCTTGTGTCTCTTACCAACAGCTCAAGCTTATGGCGGAAGTAGCTGCAGTTGTATAAAAATACGACCTATCGAGGATTGGCTCTATGCTGGTAATCCATTCGGTTCTGGACCCGGATTTCTGGATCCTGATAATATGTTAATACAGCGATTACTTGAGTTTGTCTTTGACGCAGAATCATATGAGGGTTCTATTGTTGAATGGTTGATGAAAAGTGGTTCGCTTCTTTATTATTTGTCTATAAAAGTAAAAGGTATATCCATAGCAATACGCGATGCTAATGCGATTGGAACCCCCGAAGAGTGGATATTCGTAGGTGAAGTAGATTATACGTATAGAGCGATGTTTGTCCTCGAAAAGGAAATACCTGGAGGACCATTAATGGATTGGGATTTTGGACCTCCAGTTCCTGATGAACATGGAAACCCTCAACCGCTTATTGTACCATTTGCGGAAATTCCAGAAGGTGAAAGAGGGCAAGGCGCTGATCTTCCAGCATGGTGGGTACTTTATTTTTACGCGCGTGAACTTGGCGGTCATTTTAAGTGGCTTCACTTTAAATCTTATGGTTCTGGCTACTATATTGAGCCTGGATGGAATCCTCCATTCCAGGGGGGGACTGGGGATCCTATTAGTACAGGAGAAGAAGGAACGGTCGAAGTCAATCAAATGGCGTTTTACAGCTATGGCCTTCCTCTGGATGATCCCGATGTATTTCAATTAACCGTATGGTCTGTGCCAGAGGGTGTATTTTATGAAGGAGGACCCGTAGTGCAATCTCCTTTATGCATGCCTGAAACTTGGCCTATTGAATACGTTAAATTATACTGAATGACCTAAATATAAATAAACTAAAAGTAATAAATTTTAAAATAAAATATAGAAAGCGGAGGAAATAGTTTAGATATACGGCATTGGGCATACCCTAACCTAAACCAAACATCCTCCTACTCTATATATCTTTTTTTTCTTTTTAAATTTTTGGCAAGAAGTTCATTAATAGTCAAAAAATTAAAACTGTAAATATGGGGAATTATAAATGTAAAATATATTTCATTCTCAAATAGTTCATTTACTTTTTCTTGAGCCATTTTCTTTACCCGGTTTTGCTTGTTTATCATAGAAATGATATTTACAAAAAGTTAATATTCGAACTTCGTGAAAAGTTTCGAAGCTAAATCTAAAAATTACTTTATGTGATAAATTTTAGTTAGCACCAATTTAAAACACAAAATTGCTGCTATCATGAAATCTTATGTAAAAAAATCAAATAAAAAAATGGTCTAAAAAAATGAAAATGAAAACAAAGGCAAGTCTATTAATCGGAATCTTTGCATTAGCAATGGTATTTGGAATATTTACTATGGTAATCGCACCAATTCGCGCTGATCCAGGTACTTTTATTGTATCTCCATCAGGTGGAGACGATACTGGAGCCATACAACAAGCATTCGAAGATGCCAAAGCAGCAGGTCCAGGAAGCACCGTTCAGCTAACTGCTGGACAATTTTATACAAATGCTACTTTTGTTGAAAATTTCTATGGTACATTTAAGGGAGCAGGCAAGGATCTTACTACAATTGATGTTCTTAAAGGAATATATCCTGAAGAGGGAGGAGTAGTTGGTCCTTATGGTAATCATCTATTTACGTTTGAAGGGGGCGATATATGCATTTCAGATTTAGGTTTTGAGATTACACCTGAAAAGCCTGCTGGATTATCATATGATGGTACTTACGATTTATTTACAATTTTAATAACAGGGGAAATAAATTCCCGAATTGAACGTGTTAAATTAACTGGTCATGAAGGAGATCAATCAGGGTATCCAGTTGGGCATCCTCTTTCGGAAAAGACTTATAATGTGAGATTAGGAGTTGAATATATGGCATGTCTAAATGGAAAACACACTTTTACTAAATGTGAATTTGACTCATTATGGTTAGGTATTACTGTGTGGATGGTAATGAATTGTGAATTGACAATTACATCAAATTCAATTAAAGGAGGTGCTATTGGAATAATTAATGCGATAAATGACAACTCAAAATTTGAGATTTCTAGTAATTATATTGAGACAACTTATTTTGGTGGCATTTGGGCAATACAGGATCTTCCCGTGGAATCTGCTTCCCAGTGGCTTATAACTCATAATACTATAAAAGTATTATCTAGCGACTCCGATGGTATATTTTTGGCGGATTTTTTGTCGTTCAAATCACTTGAAGCAGTTGTTTCGAATAATGAAATTACTTTAGATGATGCAAATTGGGGCGGAATTTGGACATTTGGGTTAGAGGATGCTTTTATCTATAGAAACGTCATTCGTGGTGCAGGCCTTTATGGGATTGGATGCGTTTTTATCAGTGATAGCTTGATTCTTAGCAATAAAATATCAAATAGTGAAAATAATGGAATGAATTTTTTCCAAGCAAGCAATAACTTAATTCTAGGAAATTATATTAGAAACAATGGAGGCTGGGGGTTATTTATGGCAGGAAGCAATGATAATTGCATAGCTGTGAATCTATTTTATAATAATGCTCTAGGCAACATTTATGATGACGGTATAAACAAGTACAAGTGGAATATACAATTTTAGAACAGGAAAGAACCACTAACGAGTAAATTTTTCATTTCCATATATTTGTAATGAAATAATAGAGAATGGAGGAAAAGTAACAACCTTTTCCTCCTATTCTATTCCTTTTTTTTTTAAACTTATCCGAGATAAGATAATTTTTTTTACACATCTTAGTTCATAAATGATCAAAAACCTTAATTATGAATATATCTAATTTTTATTCTATAGCATTTTTGTGAAATCTAAAAAAAGTATCTATTATAATAATCTTAATTAAATAAGAAATGACCGAAGTGTAGTTTAAGATGAGTACAGATAATAAACCACCAAAGAAAAAAATACCTAAAAAGGAAGGCCGATTATTAACGAAAAAGCCAATTGTAGTTTTTGGTATAGTGGCTATTGTAGCTACAGCAGGGATTTTTGGCGGTATATTTATCTTTATAAGCATACCAGAGGAAAAAGTACTATATGTCTCATATATGGGTGCAGCTGGAGGTATTGATCCTCTTCAAACATGGGCTCCAACAGATTATGAGATAATAAGTCAAGCTGCTGAAGGTTTATTCACTCATGATTCGGCTAACGAACAGTCCCAAATAATCCATAACCTAGCTGTAAGTCATTCCTGGAATGTGAATGCGACAGAATTAACATGCCAGTTAAGAAGATTTGTCCGGTTCCATGATGGGACTCGTTTTGATGCTGAGGCCGTTCAGTGGAATATTGATAGAATATACACTTTAATCGACAATTATCAAATGCATTGGACGAAGGCACAATATTGGATATTTCCCGATGGAAATCGAACGAACATGCATAAACATCATATTATAAACAAAACAGTTATTGATGGTGATTATAATGTGAAGTTTATATTAAATAGGCCCTATATATCCCTCACTGCCTTATTAGCCTCTCATACTGCATTTATGTTATCTCCTGCTTCTACACCAAGTGATCTTTTTATTGATCGTGTAAATGGAACGATAATCGGAACGGGGCCATTTATTTATGATTCAGCTGACTTTATATACGAGCCAATTATAGACTTTTTTATTAACGTTAAGACCACATTCTCCTCCAATCCAAACTATTGGGGTGGCAAACCACAGATAGACAAATTAATTTTCAAGCGTTATCCAACTACTGAAGCTAGATATAATGCGATTTTATCAGGAGAACTTTCTGTTTTAAGTGGATATGTTGAATTACTTATGGATACAGATCAGGTTATTAATATCTACTATGATAATGACATCCTAGATACATTTATAAATCATCCCGATATTATAGTAGAAGAAGGGCCTCCTGCTACAACTTTTCTTTATCTTATAATGAACAACGAATTAATCAATGTAACTATGAGAAAAGCAATCTCATATGCTTTTAATTACTCAGCTTTTATTGATAAATGGTTAAACGGTCATGGAACAATACCAAAGTCCCCTATACCAGAGGGAGTATTATATTCAAATTCTACTGATATTGATATTCCTTATTATAATATTTCAATAGCAAGACAAACGTTAAAAGATGTTAATTGGAGTGGATTAGCTGGAGCTTTAACCGTTGATAATAATGTTTCTACTGGTAACGAATGGGAAAAATTAGTAGATGATGGGACACCTCTAATTACATACAACTATACAACTCTTCCATCACCATTTTCTGATACACTTTTGGATATTTTGACGGAAAATTTAAAACAAATAGGTATCAAAGTAGTAGATGCCAATGTAACAATTAATGAATATTTTTCTATATTTATGGAAATACCACCTTATCATTTGAACATGGTTGAACTTAGCTGGGTGAATTTTGTTCCTAAATTTAATGATCCTAGCAGTATTATCAACATTTTATGTTCAAATAATGCATTAGATTTAAATTATTGTCAGATTAATGACAATTCTACTCAAGATTTAATGGAACTTGCTCTAGCAGAAACTAATGAGGTTGTAAGAGAACAACTATACTACCAAATTCAAAAGCGTTTAATTGAAGAGGTCTTTCCAATGTGTTATCTTTATAATAAACATTATTTTAACATATATCGATCCAATGTAAGGGGATTACAAGTTAATCATTTTTGTTCAACATATAAAAACGTGGATTTCATATAGGGATTTGTTGTATACTAACCTTAATTTAAATCATATTTTTTTAAATTATCGATTCAAATATTTTGGATATCGAGATCATAATAGCCATTTGGTAAACTAAACGATAGATTATAATTATTTAATGCTGGATAATCATTAGAGTTTAGCGTATAAATATCAATCCCATCAACAACAACTAAATCTGGCTCTTCAAACCCTACAATCTGAGTAAGTTGTTGTTGGAACTGGGCATCATTTGGGTTTGGACATAATATAAAATGAGCACCAACATCAACATTACTATCTAAATAAGCCAATCTATAATTTCCAATGTGCGTCATAACTGTACCAGTTATATTTGCACCCATAGTTATATGTTGATTGATTTCAATAACAATGTTTCCAATATCAGTAGTAAAAGTCCATAAATTATTTTTCATGTATTCCACATTATTCGTTTCTAATTTTATATTCCCTGTTTCTTGGACAATTCCCGTTATTTCTCCTTCCAATATACAATTTGAAAAGTAAAAATTTATATTACCTTTCGTAACATTACTTAAAATATCCCCAATAGAATGGTAATATGGAACTGTTATCTTAACATCTCCCTCAATATTAACAATTACACTAATATCACAAAAAACATCTGCTTTAAGAGTTACAGTAATTTTAACATTCTTTATTACTGATAATACTCTAGCGTGGTCTATACTTGTTTTTAACTCCACCGTAAAATTTACAATACCGCTAGTATTTTGCCAAATAATATTAAAATAATCAAAATATGATTTTTCAGCTAAACCTGAACCAAGCATTTCAAGATTGAGTTCTACTCTTGCAGAATAATCAACTGGTTCATAAATATAGCCTATTTCAATATCTCCTATATCTGTATTGATATTCAACTCTTTCATAAAAGAAGAATTACTAGGGTTATAGTAGAAGGGAATTGACTCTTCAATTTTACCATAAGGCGCGAGAGTAGTTGATATAATAAAGATAGGAATAGAAATAATTAGACTCATACCGAAAATTAAAGTTATGCTAATTGCTAATGTAATTTTATTTGCCATCGTTGAATTTCCATGAGTAAAATTATAGATTCTTTAATTAATTATATATATGATAATCTTATTTAAACTATTTCTTAAATTCGCACGCAAATCTTAAAAAACAAGATAAATCAGCATTAAAATTCAAATTTTCCGTTAAAAATAGATTACTTCAAAGTAGAATGAAACGAAACTGGTCTATTAATGATCAAAAACCTTAATTATGAATCTACCTAGTTATTATTTTGCATCACTATAGTGAAATCTAAAAGGGTTTTAATAGGAGTAATCAAGATGTATTTTAAGATGAATTCAGAAAATAAAGCACCAAAGAAAAAATTACCGAAAAAGAAAGGCCGATTATTAAGAGAAAAACCAATAGTAGTTTTTGGAATAGTTGCTGCTGTGGCCATAGCAGGGCTTATTGGTGGAATAACTATCTTTATAAGCATACCAGAGGAAAAAATACTATATATCTCATATAAAGATTTAGCTTTTCTTGATCCACATCAAACCTGGGTTCCTGATGATTACGAGATAATTAATCAAGTTACTGAAGGTTTGTTTGCTCATAACTCGACTAATGGACAGTCCCAAATTATCCATAACCTAGCTGTAAGTCATTCCTGGAATGTTAATGCGACAGAACTAACATGCCAGTTAAGAAGATTTGTTCGATTCCATGATGGAACTCGTTTTGATGCTGAGGCCGTTCAGTGGAATATTGATAGAATATACACTTTAATTGATAACGGTAAAATGCATTTTGGAATAGCTCAATACTGGTTATTTTCCGATGGAATGCATATTATAAACAAAACTGAAATTATAGATTATCATAAAATAAAGTTTATTTTAAACAAACCCTATATCCCTCTCACTGCATTATTAGCTTCTGCAATTTCATTTATAGTCTCGCCTACTTCTACTCCTAAAGATGATTTTATTGATAAATATACAGGAGCTTTAATTGGTACTGGTCCTTTTATGTTCAAAGTTTATAAAGAATTTCATAGTACAATATTCGCTTCTAATCCAAATTATTGGGGTGGAATCCCAAAGTTTGATAAATTAATTTTCAAATTCTATGTAACCCCTGAAGATAAATTTGAAGCAATTTTGTCTGGAGAATTGTCAATGTTAAGTGGCTATAATGAATTAAATTCTCATGGCTTTTATTGGGATTCCTATGGAATTTATGATAATGATGTCTTAGATTCATTTATAAATCATCCTGATATAATAGTAGAAGAAGGCCCACCAACGACCAATTTTGATTACCTTTTAATGAATAACGAATTGATTAATATAACTATGAGAAAAGCAATATCCTATGCCTGTAATTATTCAGCTTACATAGAAAGGTGGCTAGATGGTCATGGAACGAGACTTAGATCTCCTATTCCAGATGGATTTTTATACTCTAATACAACAGATATTAATATTCCTTATTATAATATTTCATTAGCGCGACAAACGTTAAAGGATGTGAATTGGAATGGATTGGCCGGTGCTTTAACAGCTGATGATAACATTTCTGCAGGTAATGAATGGGAAAAATTAGTAGATGATGGAACACCTCTTGCTACATATAACTTTACATATCTATTAGGTATGCTAAATGGCATTGTTTTTTTTAATATAACAAAAGAAAATCTTAAACAAATTGGAATAAAGATAGAAGCTGTTAAATTAACTCCTGGAGTATTTATGCAAATTTTTTGGGAAATACCACCTTATCACTTGAATATGGTTGAACTTTCTCATATGGGATATATCACACGATTTAATGATCCTAGCAGTATTATTAACATTTTATGTTCAAATAAAGCATTAGATAATAATTATTGTCAAGTTAATGACAATTCGACTCAGGACTTAATGGAACTTGCTATAGCAGAAACTAATGAAGTTGTAAGAGAACAATTATACTATCAAATTCAAAAGCGACTAATTGAAGAAATCTTCCCAATGTGTTATCTTTTCGTAAGAAATCATTTTAAAATTTACCGATCGAATTTAAATGGATTAGATGTTAACCATTTTAATCCTGTATATAAAGATATTTATTTTATTTGATACATCAAATAGCTAATAATTAGATAAATTGTTAAAATTAGATAAATCATTAAAATTTTTATACTTAAAAGTGTAATTAAATAAAATCAGAGACTTCTCTAAGTGTTGTGAAGCTCTAGCTCTTCAAATATTCCAAATGGAAAATTAAACAACCAATTATAATTATATTGTGAAGGATAATCGTCGGAAGTTATATGATAAACATCTGTATTGTTTACAGGTAATACAATATATGCAAACCCTGTAATCTCCGTAATCTTTTGATTGATAGCATAATCATCTGGATGTACATGTAATATGAAATATGCACCAACATCATCAGTATTGTCCCTATAAATAAATAGGTAATTACCAGTAATTGTTGTAATAATACCAGTTATATTAGCATTCGCAGCTTCATTTTGATCGATTTCAATAAGGATATCGCCAATATTAGCATAAAGAGACCACATGCTATTTTGGTAATATTCTACATTATAGCTTTTTATTTTTATATCCCCTCTATCTTGGATAATTCCAGTAATATTTCCCTTTAAAATGCAATTAATAAAATCGTATTGAATCCCACCTTTAGTAACGCTACTTAATATATTCCCAATAGAGTGAAAAGATGGAACTGTTATCTTTACGTTTCCTTCAAGATTAACGAGAATATTAATATCACATAATACATCTGCTTTGAGAAATACACTTATGTTTACATTTTTTATTTGGGATAATACTTCAACATAGTTTATACCTGTTTTTAACTCCATGGTCAAGTTTACAAGACCACTTGTATTTTGCCATAAAATATTAAAATAGTCTAAATATGTTTTTCCAGCTAAACCTAAACCGAGCATCTCAATCTCTATTTCTACTTTCGCACAATAATCAACTGGTTCATTAATATATTTTATATCAATCTCCCCTACATCTGCATTGATATTCAAGCTTTCCATAAAAGAACTATTACCAGGGTTATAATAGAATAGAATTGACTCATCAATAATGCCATAAGGTAAAAGAGTAGTTGAGATTATTAAAGCAGGTATCGAAATAATTAGAGCGATTCCGAAAACGATAATTATAATAATTATTATTCCAGTTTTATTCGCCATCGTAAATCTCTATGAGCAGCATTAAAGTTTCTATATTTATTTATATAGATGATAATGGTATTTAAACTAATTCTTCAAAACAAAATTTTTTATACTGATATCTCTTATAAGCTAATTATTGTAAATTTCATTTTTTTTGTGATTCCAAACAATTCTTCTTCAAATCTTTGATCCTTTAGAGCGTTTCTTTTCTAGTGGGGCAATAATTATACTAATTGTTAGTAGCCTATTCTATATATCCCAAGGTCGCAAAAAGGAAACTTCGCATGAAAAAACCTTAATGTACGGGTTTGCATGTTTTTGGCTTAGTATTGCGGTGGTACGCGCTTTTTTTTATTTTTCTGATTATATCTTAGAAGGAACTTATACGGGTGATTTAAACGTAATAATTCTATCTTTTGATATTACAAGTTATATTCTTCTTTACTTTTATTTATATTTATTCATATATATTTTCATTAGTATAATCTCTGTAAATTTATTGTTTATTTGGTTTTCTATAAGATCAAAAAAAGAATTTCAAGCAATATCATCGGTGGTAACTATCGGTTTTACTGTAGTTTTAATAGGATGGGCGTTTGAAACAATAGCTATAAAAGAATTGAATCTAATTTCTCCAATACTACCCCCAATATTCGTGATAGTAGGCACTATAATCGCGATATTACCATTAATTTTAAATCTTGAGTTTTTTTCCAAAGCTTTAGCTAATTGGCTCGTTCTAATCTCAATTATTTTTATCTTAGTATTTTTAGGTTTGACTGTGTTCACAAATTTGCCATTATTTATTATAAGTCAAGTAATCATTTGGATTTCAACCTTTGTTTTGGTTTTGGTGATTATCTATATAATTTCCTACTTAGTTAAGAGAGGTAGAGCTCCAGAAACTTCTTTGGAGGATAAAAAATCTGAAATCAAGGATTTTATAAGGATATTTACTAAACCTTTGGATTTTAGTATGAAAGAAATAAAATTTTATAGAGATAGAGGATTATGTTTGGTATGCAAAAACGAGGTTTCTGGTCTGACCTATGTTTGCCCTAATTGTGACGCATGGTATTGTATTAAATGTTCTAAAGCTTTAACTGAGTTAGAAAACGTTTGTTGGGGATGTGGAAAACCAATTAATCTATTTAGACTCTTAAAGTATGAAAAAGAGCACAGTAAAGAAATTATTAAAGAAAAAGACAAGTAAATCAACAACGATGTGAAACATGTGATTGATTATTTTAAACCAATTGCTTTGATTAATGATATCTATTCTATATTCAACTTACTTCTCTTAATTTTCATTATTATTCCAATTTTTTTCTTAATACTTATTTCGATTTGGGTTTATAAAGATGCTAAAAAAAAAGAAATGAATGCTTTTGTTTGGATTTTGATAATTTGGTTAATACCATTTTTTGTTGGATTAATTGTTTATCTAAAAGTAAGAGATCAGTACTCTACTCCAAGAGAGTAATCAATTTTTTCTGCCATCTTTTTTTGATTTATCATCATTTTAATTAATAAGTGTATCTATAATTAAATATAGTGTAAATATAAAAAAGAAAAGCTAAATTAAAACAAAAAATGCAAATTTTAGCTTCTCTATGAACCTCCGGCAATACTAAGAATATATAGATAACAACAGAACTTAAATCAAATCATCTAACATATTTAGAATGGTGTTTAAATTAAAACCTCCTGAAATCTTATTAACGGGAGAAAAGGGAGTAGGTAAGTCGACAATATTAAATCTGCTCCCGGGTGAGAATATTTTAGAAATAGACCTAAATTTAAATGAAATTATAAAGAAACCAATCAATATTGAAAATCTAAAAGGAATAAATCAATGTGTTTTGAGAATTATTGATTTAAATGATTTAGTTAGAAATCTGATATCGTATAGGGCTCTATTAGAATCAATTAATATTATTTGCATTATTATAGATTCAACTAAAACAAATTTAGAAAGTACTCAACAATTCTACTTGGAATTAAAACAACATGTGCAAAATCCTGATTATTATCTTATTGCTAATTTTCAAGATAATAAAAAAAATGCATTAAAAGCTGAGAAAATTGAGGAATTTTTCGGAATAAAAAGTTATGGATTTTCAGCGATTCAAAAAGATTCTCATGAAAAATTAAGTACCATTATTGAAGATGTCTTAAAATTATCGATTATACAAAAAGAAGAAGCTGACGTGGTCGAACCAAAACAGGTATCAAATGATATTGGGATCGTTATACTAAAAGAAACATATTCAAATATTTGGTCAGAAATAGAAGAAGCTGCGATTTTAGGAAAACAAGGGGATCATATTTTAGCTGCCAAAAAATTTTCAAAAGCTGTCTTCCAACTTAAGGATTATAATGCAGAAACAGATTTAAAGGAAGAAAGGGAAAAAATTAACGTATTATCCAATCTATGTAAAGCATGGGAGAGCATGGAACTTGCTGAGGAATATAATGAACCTGATAAATATTTAGAAGCAGCGAATTTCTTTATCGAAGCTGGTAGTTTTACTAATGACAATAAATTACGATTATTCCTAATGGGAAATACTAAGTTTTGTAAGGCTCTACAATTAGGATTAGAATTTGATATTGTAAATGACATTGATTTTAAAGCAAAAAGTTACCATAAAATAAAAACGTTGATAAAAGAATCAGCTGATTTATTCAAAGAGGGCGGGTTTAAAACGGAAGCAAAGTGGGTTTTAGCTACTGCATCTTATTTTAAGGCAATTTGGTATTTAATAAAAGCAGATATGGAACACAATTTAGAAGTGAAGAAGAAAACACGAGATCAAGTTTCTCTACTTCTTAAATCAGCTGCTAATTTGTTTAGAGAGGCAGGTTATAAAGAAAAAGAAAAAGAAGTTTTGGATCAATTGAATTTGAACTAAAAAAAATGTATATCCTCGCTTAACCTCCGATCACTTTAGCCCATAATTGTAATGTGTCATTTTCTTTTAAACCAAACTTTTCAATTGCATCCCTAATAGATATTGTATTAGGTAATTCCTTTCCATGATGAACTAATGTATAAGATCTTTGTTCAGAACTTATTACTCCCATGTGTTTTACAACTACATTTATGATACTTTCAATCTGATGTTTTTCATTTACATCTATTTTGATTACCTTGGATCTTCTCGTATCTTCAACAGATAATATCATAATTTATTCATCAAAAAAATGATATTCTACTAACTTTTATTAGATTTAGCTTCGAAACTTTTCACAAAGTTCGAATTATATGTGGGGATACTTTTTTTTAAATTCATTTAAAATTGCATATTTCGGGAAATCTTTTAAAATTGGTGTTATAGGTCTTCTTACGGGTGTCAATTTCTGAAAATCATCCAAATCTAATTCTAATAAATTTTTTAAAGCTAATCCTTTGAATTTATCAGATATATCGTCCAAATGAGCGCTTTTTTGAAATTTTGAGTATAAAAAGCGAGTATATTCCTGTAAAAAGACTAAAATTGAAGATTTTATTTTTTTGTTAAATAACTTATTAGTAATATCACTTAAAATATTCTCAAGTAAATTTATAGTTTGTATTTTCTTCTGTTCATCGGGAATATCTGGTTCTAATTTATTTAGATAGCTAAATTTCTCAATATTCTCATCTATAATTAAATATAACATCTTCTCAAACTTTTCTCCTTCTCGAAAGTAATAGACACCATTTCCATCGACTGAAAATTTGAAGAATTTTGTTGAATATAAATCCTCTTCTACAATATTTTGCACAATATAGTTGATTGTTCCTAGTTTTGTATCATATTTTTGAGAAAAATCTTCAGGTAATATACATTCTGGATATTTATTTGGATGATTTAATGACAAGAATAATAGAATTTTATAAAAATCCTCCTCTGATGGAAGTAAACTTTCAATTTTAGAATAATTTAAATGATTAATTAAATCTAAAAATATTAATTTAGTCTCATCATCATCAATTTCATATTTTTCAAAGAAATTTTTTGCATTTTTCTTGATATCTTCGATTCTTTCTACCTCTTCTTCCAAAATTGTTTGATAATCTAAATGATAATTTTTTAACATTTTAGAATATTGTAATTCTCCGGGTTTAGTAACTCGATATTCCATGTTTTCGCTTTCTACAAAGCCCTTTTTTATTAGAAGATTTAGATTTTTAGATAGAGAATGATGATTAATTGAAAGAGGCTTTTCAAGGAAATCTGACCATTTACAAAAATCATTATTACACAACATCCAAAGAATAGTATGATTATAATTTCTTTTATTTAAAATTATTTCTGGAGGGTATCTTAACTTCCTTTCAAATGAATCCTTAAACCTCAAGTCGAAGTAGCGTTTTCTCCCTTCAGATGTTACTGTATAAACTCCCTTACTTTTCTTTTCAGCATATCCATTTGTAATTAATATATTCATATATTTTGATAATGTTGCTAAACTAATTTCTAATGGTTCTTCTAAGAAATTAGACCAATTGCACTCTTCATTATTATTTAGCATCCACAGAATAATATATTCAAAGTCTTTCTTTTCAACTCCCACGGGATTTATTATTTCTTGTGGAGGGTAATTTAATTCTTTATGAGAAATTTTATAGAAACACCTTAGGCTTAATTAATAATAAACATTAATTTTAACCTTCCTAAATCTTAAACTTATGCTATTTATATAAATTTATGTAAAAAGTGTTTAAATAGTTTAATTCTATTTCAATTCGAACTTTGTGCGAACTTTCAAAAGTAAATTATTTGAATATGGATCTAAGATGAACAATACTAAATCGTTCTAAATATTAAAGCCATCATCTAAATCATCATACTCCTCTTCAAATCTTTTTAATTCTTCCTCTTTAAGCTTCTTTTTAAGCTTTTTACGTTCCTTGTGAGTGTAATGCTCATCATAACGCTTAATGTACATTTTTTCATATCTCTCTCTGAGTTTCTCTACGCTTTCTACTTGTCCAATTTTATCTTGTAAATTATCTTCAAAAAACCAGTTTCTCTTAAACTCTTTTGCTGGAATACCTACATAAATCCATCCATACTTTAATTCTTGACCAACCGTAGTGACTGAGTTTGCTGCTAATACACTACGCGTACCAATATGGGTACCTGGCATTACTATAGCATGGGACCCTATACGAACTTCATCTTCTATTATTGTTTTCCGAATAATAAGCAAATTTCCGATTATAACACTTGATTGGATAATAGCGCCTTGACCTACAACCACATTTTTTCCAAATTCCAAAAATTCCGTGTCACACCAGCCTTCAAATAAAGAATTAGAAAATTTTGTCTTAACTCCAAAAACCTTAAAACAAATATTATCTAAGAAGGGAAATGGAAATTTATGAGCTAGCCAAAAAGGAAACCTTTTTATGGTGCTTCTTATACTCCAATACCGATAATCTTTATCAGAAGGGTGCCTAAGAAATGTACCTTCGCGAGGTTTATGAATTGCATTCACAAATAAAAGAATGATTTTTGCAAAAAATATCGCTGAGAACACTGCTGTAACATACATTCCAAAACATAAAAGAGGTAAAAAGGTGTAAAAGTGAAGTGGTCTAATGTCATCCCATAACCATTGCCAATATGCCCAAAATATCAGTAAAAGTGGGATAATCGTCGCCCAAATAATTATTATATAAAAGATTAAATATCTCTTTCTAACGAGAACCGTTGGTAAAAATGGTCCTACTCGCATAGTATTAGGTACAGACATGGTTACTCACTCCTCTTTAGTTTTTACTAATTTCTTTTTCTCCTCTTCAATATTTACTTCATGTTCCATTTCAAACTTTGTGGACTCATCCACATCTCTTTTTATAATAAGATCCCTTCTTTCTTCAGCATACTTATTTTCTTTTAGTTTTATTGCAGGGATACCAAAATAAATCCAATTGGGTTCTAAAACTTGTTTGAATGCAGTAGTAGAGATTGCTCCCACTACAGAGTCGTGTCCCATAATTGTTCCTGGGGCAACTGTAGTATGCCCTCCTACTAGAACAAAATCATCAAACATCACCCTTTTTATTACCAAATATTTGCCCACAACCATAGAAGACATAATTGTAGCTCCTTGACCTATCAAATTTTTCCTCCCAAAATCTATAAATTCTCCATCACACCATGCATCATTAAGATGACTCGAGAAATCCATACTTATGCCAAACCATCTGAATGCTAATGCATCTATCCAAGGAAGCGGCGAATTTCTCAAGAGCCATAAAGTTATCTTTTTTAATTCAGTACGCAACATCCAAAATTCATAATCGGTATCTCCAATTTGTGCTAAAAATGTACCCTCTTTGGGTTTATGAATAAGATTTACAAGGATTAATATTAATTTACTGAAAAGTAATATTCCTAAAATAAACAAATATAACATAGAAATAAGGGCGATAGGAAGAAATATAATAGAGCTCAGTTTTACACCCTCCATCGAATATCCATACCAATATATCGCAACAAGAAGACCACTTAACCAGAAAATTGGGAGATAAACCACTAAGAATTTTATATTAATTCTACTAATAGCACTACTCGTTGTAAAATCTAAAGCTAAATCTTCATTTGTTAAAGTTGACACATCCTTATATTCAATTTCTTCACTAATATCAATATCTTCCTCGATATCCTCTTCTTCTTCCTCCTTTTCTTCTTTTATTTCTTTTTCTTCATCATCCTCTTTTGCCTTACCTTTCTTCTTTTTTATATACATCTCTGGATTTTTATTTTTCCTTATATCTTCTTCACTTAAACCTAGCCAACTCATTGTCTTTTTCTTAAAAATCTTACGCATAGGAATTCCAAAATAATAATTATGATTTCCTTTAATAACACTATGTTTGGTGCAAGAAGCTAGGGGTAGCATATAGGCTTCATTAGATATTTCAGATCCTGGACCAATCTGATTCATAGAAGCAAGAGTTACATTATTACCAAGATGAATCTTAAAATGATTAATATTTCCAAATATTCCAGTGAGAAGATGACTTGCTAAGGTAGAATTAACACCAATATAGCAATTTTTACCAACATCGATAAATTTATCAGAACCTACGGATTCTTCTATAGTAGTTCCTTTTCCTATTTTACTCGTTCCAATAAATTCATAGAACCAAGTTGATAACCAAGGAAATAAACCTTTAGAAAACACATTTTTTCCATACTTTAATATAAAACTTCTTAAGTGGTAGTAATTAGCTGTTTTAGAACGAATATTTCTTGGAATAATTCCATCTTTAGACGGTGAGATTTTTTCTGTTATTTTCCAGAAAATTTTAGTAATAATTCCAACAAGGAGTAATCTAACATAATATCCAATGATTAATACTAAAGGCATTGCAAATAATGCCATTAATGGCTTAATTTCAGTAAATATTGCGAAAAAATTTGTAATATCTAAAAAATAGGGTTTAAAAATGAGAAGTACATATGAGAAGAATATAAATCCAGGTATTAACCACGAACCATAATAAATTATAAAAAATAAAATAATGTATAGATGAAATTGGAGACTTTGTTCTTCCTTAACGAATTCTTCTCCAGTTTTATTATCTGAATCTTCACTGTTTTTTGAATCTTCAGACATTTTTATCATCAATTTATTATATTGCGATCTACTAGTAATAATGTTTTTAATCTTTACTTAAAATTTCTATTTTATAGTTTTATAGATATATTTGTTATCTTTTAAAGTTATATTATTAACAATTTCATGGATTTTTTTGTGTCTATAATTAAAATATCAGTAATTATCATGAATAAAATAAAGCAAATTTGTAAAGATTGCGGAAAGTGTTGCCAAAAAACAGAAATGCTATTATCAGAACAAGATATTTATTTAATTGAAGAAAAAATTTCAAGTATAAGAAGAGATGAATTTACTGAATTGAATGAAAATGGGATTTATCAATTAAAAAATAGAAATAATCACTGCATATTCTTAGATATTGCATCTAAATTATGTACTATATACAAATTCAGACCACAGGGCTGCAGATTCTATCCTATTATTTATGATAATGAGAAAGAAATTTGTATTTATGATGAAGAATGCCCCAGAGTCTCTTCTTTTTATTTAGTACTTAAAAAGTTTAAAAAAACATGTAATGATATTAAGAAATTTATCAAGATGGAACTAAAAATAGAATTTTCCTGAGATTTAAAATGTCAGAATAGTTTTGATATGATCTTTACTATTTCTATATGAAGTAAAAGCTTCACTAATCCTTTCTAAAGGAAATTTTTTTGAGATTAAATCTTTTACTTGGATATTTCCTGATTTTAGGCCGTCTATTGCTTTGTTAAATGGACCACATCTACTAGTATATATTGTAATTTCCCGTACAACCAAATCTGTGAGATTCACGGGAGTATCTAATCCATGGGTGCTTTTAATATGAATTTTTCCCCTAGTTCTACATGAAGCAATAATATCTGAAAATACATTCGGATTTCCAGTAGCATCCACAACGATATCTGCACCTAATCCCTTTGTAATTTCCTTAATTTTATTAGGAATATTCTTTACTTTTAGGCGATTTATCAAATGTCTTGCACCAAATTTTTTAGCTAATTCAAGTTTTTTATTCGAACCATCTACTACTATTAAATCTAAACCCATTAATAGAGCAACTTGAACTATTAATAAACCTAATTTTCCAACTCCAAAAATAACCATATTAGTATCATTATGACTAATAGGCATTGTCTCAAATATCTGATAAGCCGCAGCTAAAGGTTCAATAAAGGTAGCATCATTAAATGAAATCGAATCAGGTATCTCATGTATTAAGTATGACTCAGCAGTAAGAAATTCTGCGAATCCGCCATTGATATCAATACCTATTGCTTTTCTCGATAAACATTGAGTAAACATATCTCTCCTACAGTAATAACAATTAAAATCTATATTGCTGTTAATTTCAGACACAACTCTTCTTCCTAACCATGAGTTTTCGACATCTTCTCCGACTTTTACAACCTCACCAGCTATTTCATGTCCCAAAATAAGTGGAGTTGGTATTGGAAGAATACCCTTGACAATAGCTAAATCTGTACCACATATTCCCGCAGCTTTAACCTTAATCAATACTTGAGATTTAGTAAGCTCTGGGATTGGAACTTCTTTCACATTAATCGCTTTTCCATCAAATACAGCTGCTTTCATAAATAATATAAATAAATTTAGAATTTTTTAAATATTAATAAAACACAATGACATAAATATGCTCAACCAAAATCATAATTTTGAAATTATAAGATCCAAGTAATCTACTCAAATTATCAATAGCAATTTTACAAAAAAAATTTATGAGTCCTAACCAGTTTTAATATATTTCTTGGTTCCTTTAATTCAAGTAATAAATTAACAAATAAATTGTGATTTGATGAATAAAAAAGTTTTAATTTGGGAGATTATCGGCATAGTTTTTATTATATTTCTAGGTTCATTCATGCATTTTCTTTTTGAATTAACAGGATCTTGGCCGCCTATTGGTGCTATAGCAGCAGTAAATGAAAGTACTTGGGAACACTTGAAATTAGGGTATTGGCCCTTGATGTTCTTTGCTTTAATTGAATATAAGTTTATAAAAGAAGAGGTTAATAATTTTGCGCTCGCTAAATTTGTGGGCTCCTTATTGATTTTTGGAGTTATTATCATCTTTTTTTATTCTTATACAGCCATATTAGGAGAGGATTTATTAATACTTGACATATTTAGTTTTATACTTTCAATAATCATAGCTCAATTAGTAAGTTATAAAATTTTAACAATTAAAAGGCTAAAAAATAGTGTTTCTATCATATCATTGGTTGGACTCGTAATTCTGGGATTGTTATTCATACTATTCACCTACTTTCCTCCACAGATATTCCTTTTTCAAGATCCTGTATCTGGTGGCTATGGAATAGTAGAACATCTCTAATTCAATTTAACTTTTTCTTCTTTTACTTTTTTTTAACTAAATAGTTATAAACTTAATTTATAAAATTCAAAAAATTAACATAATACAGGAAATTTATTTTAAAAAGTCGATTTTATGAAATGTTTTGATTTTGATGAAAGCGTTCAAAAAATATTAAATGATTCTTTTTCTGATATTGAACCTACAAACTGGAAGAGGTGGTTAGAAGTTTCATCCAGTGAAGAGTTTGAAGAATTATGTTTAAAAAACTCTGGATTATCTTCTATAAATGAAATTTTTAAAAGGGCAACTTCTGAAATTACAGATTCAAGAAGTTTTTCTATTAATTTGGAAAATTTTCTTTCTGATTATAACCATTCTTATACTCCAATACTGTGTCATACATCAGGAACAACTGATAGTAAGATTTCAGCTCTTAAGTGGTTCTTTATGTCAAAAAGTGTAACTCAAAAAAATTGGGCTCCAGGTATGCAAGCTATATTCGAATCAAGCGGATTAGATTCTAAAACTTCTGCTGTAATTTTTGTTCCTTCAAGGATTAAATTAGATGGTTTACAATATTTTGAAGGACAAGCATATATTTCACTTTATTCCTCTGAATTTTCTCAAAGAGTAATGCTTTCAATCATTAAACCAAAAAATTACTCTTTTTATGAATATAAAAATTCTAAAAGTATAGATGTAATCTCTAAAATTTTAGATTTGGATGATATTCGTGTTATTTCTGCTCCTGCTTTAACAATTTTAGGATGGGCTGATTTAGAAAAGCTTAGATTGCGATTACAAAAAGCTCTTGATGATTTACCAGATTATAAAAATCCAATATTAGAGAATCTAATTTCGATAATTAAAAAAGAAGGTATACAAAAAGCATCAAAAATTATTCAAGAAAAACTTTCAGAAAAATTGTCTAAAGCTACAATAATATTTAGCATAAGTTCCCTTTCAGAACAGAATTGGGATTTAATAAGGAGGTTTATGAAATGGGAAAAAGGAGAAGAAAGATTTACTAATCTTTATGTAGCATCTGAGATTGGACCTTTCGCATCTAGTATCTCTAAAGAAGACTTCGAAATATCACGTCAAAATAGGCTGTATGTTTTTCCTTTGACATTACCTGTTATAGAACACCATAACAAAAAAGAATTAATTTCTCGAGCTTCAAATCAAACAGGCAAGCTATTAGTGTCAAGAATGGATGGTTCTAACGCTCTAATTAATATTGATTTAGGTGATATTATTACTATAAAAGAAAATTATGGATTGCCGCAAATAGACGGAAAAATCATACGATCGAGCTTTAAATTAAAATATGACCTCAAGTTATCTGAAAAATTTACTATACCTTTCGATTATAGCATTTATGCTGGTGATTTTTTCTCTCTAAACGAATTTATAATTAATCAGCCAAGGAACTTAATTAATTGCTTAAAAATTGCTTGTAATTTGGAAGTTGATGCGTTATTATTATTAAAGAATAATAAACAGTCTTGGGATCTAGTATTTCCATCTAATATTCAAGAAAATTGTAAAAGAAAAGAAAGATTAATAGAATTAATTTCTTCATGTCCGCATCAGGAGGAACTTACTCAAGTAATTATCAATAATTTAATCAATATCGATTTTATTGATGATCAGCCAGTTGACTTCTTAGCTACGCGATCAGAAATATTAAATAAAGTTCGTGAAGGACAAGCACCTAAAGGCATATTGAAAAAATGGCCTTTATATGTAATTATTCCTGACAGCGATGAGAATACCCTTATATAAGAAAAAGAAGGAAAAAATGAATTTATTGCCAAACGGCTAGAATTAAACCTGCGATTATGAATCCAATCAAGTAAAACCCATATTCTAATAGAAAAAGCTTTACTCCTCTATCATTAAAATTATTTTGGTTAATTCCTATAGTTGCAACAAATCCTACCCATAAAAGGAAACTTATTATTAAAGCTGATAAAATATCATTCATACCAGTGAGATCAATGATAACCTCAATCATTAGAACTGACACAAAACTCGTTGGAATCATTATAATAGTATCTCTAATAATTTTTGATTTGGGTTCACTCTCTTTACCAACTAATTTGAGCCATATGTTTCCAAACACAAATGGAAAATACCAGAAAAAGTGAATCAGAAAATAAATAATTGCAACCACGATAACAGCTAACCAATTAATCATCAAAGCCATTTATTTTCACTTTTTAAATTATAATTTGTAATTAAAAGGAATATAAATGAACGATATTTATTTCTTATTTGTTTAAATTATAAATTACAATAAGTGGATTACACATGAAAGATAAATTTAATTTAGTGGGAACAAAAATAAAACCATTTAAATTACCAAACTCGAGAGGCGAAAGTAATAGCATTCAGGACTTTTTAGGTCATAGTGTAGTAATTGTTTTGTTCCGGAGTAAAAATTGACCCTATGCTAAAGCCCATGCAGGAAAACTCGGTGATGATTACGATAAATTCAAAGAATATAATGCAATATTATACACAATCTTACCAAATGATCTTGAAAGTGCTAGGAATTTTGAAGCCAATTTTGCCAAAAAAAAATTTCCAATTTATTATGATGCCACAAAAAAGGTAAATAAAATGTTAAAACAGGAAGTAAAACCTTTAAAACTGGGTAGAATGCCAGCACTTCTCATAATCGACGAACAAGGGATTATTAGATATGCATATTACAGTGATTCGATGAGTGATATACCAGACAATGAGGAAATTTTTGAAGTTCTCAAAAGTTTTAGTAAATAAATCTGATTTGGTTCGAATAATATATGAAAAATGATTGAATTTTATTCGATTAAGTTAGCCACACTTTACCAAATCAATCTATTTTTATTTATTTATATTTTGTCTTAGATGAATTACGGATTAATATTTAAATTTTCTTCTGATGGGAATCATGGAAATGAAACTTGCTATCGCAAGTAAAATGAATAGACTATTAATTATAATAATCGGAGCACTAATTTCTTTTATAACTGTAACCTCGGCAAAAGCAACATTACCTGCTTTATCTAATACATAAAATAAGATATTAATTGGACCATTTCCATATTTATTCCATTCAGTTTGGTCTATTGTTCCAGTGTTACTGAATAATGGGATATTGGTTAATCCGTTATCTAATGTATACCATATTGAATCTAAATTCGATTCGATTATTGTAATTTCAAATATAGGAGGTTTATTTCCAAATACTTCATTTTCATTAGGAGAAATAATAGTAACGGTTGGATTAATTAGATCTTTTATAACTGTTACTTCAGCAAAAGCAACATTACCTGCTTTATCTAATACGTAAAATCTAAGATTGATTGTCCCATTACCATATTTATTCCATTCTGATTGGTCAATAATTCCATTAAGTAAACTATTTGATATATTCGTTATTCCATCATCTAAAGTGTACCACATTAAATCAATATTAGATTCTATTACAGTGATATCAAATTCAGGAGATGTTTTACCGAACAATTCATTTTCAAGTGGAGAATTTATTGTAATGAGTGGTTCTATTGTGTCTTTATTAATAGTAATTTCAGAATAACTTGAATTTCCCAATGTGTCATTAATATAAACTCGAAGATTCAGAGGGCCATCCTCTTTTTTATCCCATTCTATTTGATCTATAGTTCCTGTTAGCCCTGAGAAAGTAATATTAGTAATTCCTCCATCAATAGTATACCAAGTAGTATCTATTGAAGTTCCATAAATTGATATATCAAAATCGGGTGCAACATTACCAAAAACATCATTTTGAACAGGAGAATTTATCATAATTGTTGGCGTTAGCAAGCTTTTAACAACCAGCTCATATGGATATGGTTGATCATTGACATTAGGATCAAAATCGGAAGGAAGTCTCCTATACATAAGATATTGTCCATCAGGGGAATAAATTGGAAACTCATCGTTATATGGACCTATTTCTGTTAGTGGGACAATGCCAGTGCCATTCGTTTTTATCCTAAATAAATGCATATTGCCATCTAAACGGTTACTTGCCATTATCAGCTCCTTCCCATCGATAGGATTGTAATTCCACCGTCTGTTAAAGTATACATCATCAATAACTGTTCTTTCATTGCTCCCATCTATATTAATTGCATATATACTCCCATTACTATGCCATATAACTGTATTTCCATCCGCTAATACTAGGGTCTGAGTTCTCTTCGAAAAAGATTTAATTGTATTCCGCTCTGAACCGTCTACATTGCATACCCTGAGAGTGGTAGGATTATTCCAATATGTTGCATGCCCCCATAAAAGCTTACTACCATTTGGGGCCATTCCTAATGTAAATGAATAATCGGGATAGGATCTGTCTTGCCAATTATCGGTACCGTCATCATTACAAACATATGATCTGTACCATCCATTACCGTTATGAGCAGAAAAATATACTAGATTTGTTCCTGGAATAAACATTCCAGTGTATACCGTTCCTTCATTTATCCATAAAGGATTCGATGATGTTGTTCTTATTCCATTAGTATGAGTAAACGTAACCTGAGTGAGAGAGGTTCCATCAAATCTTATTTTCCAGAGTTCTCTCCTTCCATAGTACGAACTTGCGCTAGCTTCCTCAAATCTTATTGAGAAAAGAATCCAATTATCTTTCCAATCATATAGACTATTATAAGCTGCCCCAGTATATATCAGTTGGTGGTTCGTGAGTTGTGCGCTGTTAGGATTTTTGTCGGCAACCCAGAGTTCACAGTTCCATACCTGTTGATTTTGAGATTTTATATATGCTACTTTGGTTCCATCTGGTGACCAAATATGATCAGAAATAGTCTCCCCAATTATGTATTCATTTGATCCCTTTACTTCTAAATTAGGATGAGTGCTAATATTTAGATTTCCTTGATCATTACTAAAGTCTATAATAAAAATAAAGGAGAATCCTAAAATGATGCCTAAAATAGAAGAAATTATCTTCTTTTTTTGGTTAATTTTTCTCAATTTGGTTTGTTGAAAAATATGGATTATAATATATTTTGTCAAGTTAATATTTAAATTTACTTTCAGAAATAAAAAAGATTAGAGATTAGGAATTTCCTCTTGATGAGAAGTTGACTAAATATAACTATTTTTAATTTTTTAAGTGGATTTTAACCCTATTGACGGTCCTACTTGTATGAATTTATATATAAGTTGACCTTCCCCATTAAATACATCCCAACCTTTATTACTTTCAAAACCATGTGCAGATAAAAAATTTGTTGAAAATTTGCTCCTTGCAGACTGTACCATTTGATTAATAACCTCTATTTTCATTTCTTTATTTTCAACTAATTCCAATTTACCCTGCATTGAAATAAAATAATAACTGCTAAGATCTGGTTCAAATTTTTCTATTGAAATGCAAACATTAGGGTTATTTGAAAGAATTTCCTTCTTTTTGCCATAATCAGTAAAATGAAAATATAAAATATCATCAATAAAAGCGTATTGGAAAGGTGAAATATATGGATATTCATTATCTATGAAAGCAATTCTACATAAATTTTGAGAATTGATTGCTTCTTTTATCTCTCGTTCATTCATTTTTGGTAATTTAATAATTCTAATACTTAACACCAATTTGATTTTAATGGGATAAAAAACGTGGATCATATTCAAGAATTTTTTTTGCTTTTAAAGCACTCCGTTCTTTATCTTTTATTTCTAACATAAGGTCAAAATCATAATTTTTTGTTTTATTAATAAAGGTTTTAAAATGCTCGATTTGAATATTATCAGCATGACTTGGATGTCCTTTTATTTTATGTTGAGAGCTATAGTGTACGATAGGCAAGCCATCTCGTTTATTCCATGTTTGTGTGAATTTGCTGAATACATCTTCAAAAATCTCACCTGTATTTAAACATTCATGATGATAAACATCAAAAACAATAGGAATAAAAATTTCTTCATAAATTTCTAGACAATCTGCTAAATTAAAACTTTTATCATCATTTTCAATAACATATCGATTTTTAATTTTAGCTGAAAGCTTATTATATCTCTCAATAAATCTTTCTTTACTTCCCTTTTTATCGCCATAAATCCCCCCAATATGGGTCATAATTTTAGCTGTACAATCTAAATTCATTAAATCTAAAACATCAACATGATATTCCAACTCCTTTATACTTTTCTTAACAACCTTATCGTTTTTAGAATTTAGTACCGTATATTGGCCAGGATGCATAGAGATTCTCATATTATACTTCATAATAAATTTCCCTATTTCATTAAACTTTTCTTTGAAGTAATCTTGCCATTCAAATTTCATAATAGGATGAGATGCAAATGGTATTAAATCAGATGTAAGTCTAAAGAAAAAAATTTTGTTATTTTTATTATATTCAAGAATCTGTTGTAAACAGTTTAAATTTCCATTTACAGTTTCAATAAATCTTTCTTCGGAATAATTTTTCAAACGAAAAGTTCTACTACTTTTGCATGCTAATGTAAGGTTTATGCAAGGATAACCTATCTTCATTATATCTCGATCTTAAAATTAAATAATTAAAATAGAAATTCTTTAATTCATTCACACTTTTTTATCTTTTCGCCTTGTATAGAGTTCTTCATATTTCTTTCGTAATTCCTCTATATCTTGCTCTTGTTCACTTATTATCTCTTCCAATCCATCTTCAAAGAACACATCTTCCTTATATTTTTTTGCCGGTGCGCCGAGATAAACCCAACCTTCTTCTAATTCTTGACCAATGGTTGTGAGAGAACTAGCAGCAAGAACTGAATTCTTCTTCATATATGTTCCTGGCATTACAACTGAATGAGCACCAATTCTAACATTATCTTCTATTATTGTTTTTCTAATTATAAAGAGATTTCCGATAATGACTGTAGATTGAATAACGCTAGCTTGGCCAACTACAATATTCCTTCCAAAATCAATGAATTCAGTATCAACCCAGCCTTCAAATAGTGAGTTTGAAAATTTTGTTTTAACCCCAAACAATTTAAAGCAAATGTTATCTAAGAAAGGTAGGGGGAATTTATGTGCCATCCATGCGGGCCACTTTTTAATTGTATTTCTAATACTCCAATATCTATAGTCCTTATCGGATGGGTCTCTAAGGAAGATTCCTTCCCTTGGTTTGTGAAAGATATTCACAATAATGAGTAGAATTTTAGTAAAAAACAGAGATACAAATACTAAAGAGAGATATATTACAAATATCAAAGCGGGAAGGAAAATTATGAAATGGATAAATTTACTGTTATATAAGAAGTTCCAATACCACCAAAATTCAAATTGGATAATAAAAATACTGATCCAAATCTGGAATATATAAAAAAGCAAATATTTTTTTTTTACTAATACATTAGATGTAAACGGCCCAGCTTTAAGATATGCAGGAACAGACATTATAATTCTTCCTCCTTATTGTTATTTACTAGTTCTTTCTTATCATCGTCTATATTAACCTCATGTTTAATTTCATATGTAATTTCTTCTTCAACATCCTTGATAGTTATTTTATCACGTCTTTGTTCTGCATATTTATTTGGTTTATATTTCATGGCAGGGAGACCAACATATATCCAGCCTGGCTCAATAAAATGGTTAAAATTTGTATTAGTAAATGCACCCGTTACCGATTCGGCTCCCAAAAATGTACCTGGTGCTATATTAGAAACACCTCCAGCAACGGTATAATCTCCAAATATGACCTTTTTTATTATTAAATATTTCCCAACAACCATTGAACTCATCACTACGCAACCTTGACCAATCGTAACATTTCTTCCAAAATCAATGAAATCAGTATCTACCCATGCATCTTGAAGGTGGCTTGAGAAATCTATTTTAACTCCAAACCATCTAAATCCCCACATAACAATCCAAGGTAATGGGCTATTATTCATAAGCCATAATGCCAACTTCTTTAATTCGACTCGTAGTCTCCAAAACTCAAAATCTTTATCTCCTTTTTCCGCCCTAAAAACACCTTGCCGAGGTTTATGTACCATATTAACGATTAATAGAAATGCCTTGCTAAAAATAGCAACTCCAAAGATAAATATAAAATATAAAATAAATAACCAAAATGGTAGTAGAAACATAGTTATAATCCAATTGTCAATAAGAGTAGCTACATCAAAAAAAACAGCAACTGCCATATATCCACTAACCCATAGAATTGGAATATATATAGCTAGAAATTTGATGCTAATTCTGCTAATAGCACTACTAGTTATAAAATCTATAGTATAGTCCTTCTTATTAACTTGAAGATCTTTGCTTTTTTCTGTTGGATTGCTACTAGTCATTTACTCTCCCTCTTTGTTTTGAATTTTTCTCAATTTTTTTAATTTTAAGCTTTTCTGCTCTCTCAAGATCTTTTTCAGACACTTTTAAGTAATCCATCAATCGTTTTTTAAAAATCCGTCTTAATGGTGCTCCAAAATAGTAATTATTACCTTTTAAGAAGTTATGTTTAGTTGCACCTGTTATAGGTAAAAACCAAGAATTATCATTTACTTCACTACCAGGGCCAATACAATTGAAAGCCGCTGTAGTGACATTATTTCCAATCTTTACTTTAAAATAAGTTATATTTCCAAAAATTCCTTCAACAGCATGGGAACTGAAAGCGCCATTTACCCCAAAATAACAATTATTTCCTATTGAAATATATCTATCTGCACCAACATTCTCTTCGAGGGTTGTTCCCTTTCCTATCCAATTAGCTCCTATGAAATTATAAAGCCAATTTATTAGCCATGGAAAAGGTCCTCTTATAACAGCGTTTTTCGGATATTTAATTACAAAACTACGTATATGATAGAAATTTAAAGTTTTACTGGGAACATTTCGAGGGATTATACCATCTTTGGATGGTGATATTTTTTCAGTGGTCCTCCAAATCCATCTTGTAATCAGCCCTACAAACAAAATATGAATTAAATAACATGACACTATTATTAAAGGCATAAAAATTGAAGCTAAAAGAGGTTCTAATTGTGTGAAGAGTAATATAAAATTGCTGATATCTAAAAAATTTGGTAAATAAAAAAGCATGACATATACCATAAATATAATCGCGGGGATTAGAAAAGACCCGAAATAAATAATGAAAAATAAAAATAAATACCAATGAAACTGTAAATTGATTTCTTCTTTTATGATTTCGTTATTGGTACTACTTTCAGATGAATTTTCCATCTTCTATTTCATTAATGCTTATTTAGTTAAAATGTAATAAGTAGAATTACTTTTGTTATTTTCAGTGGTTCTTTAATTATTATGACTATTGAATTTAAAGATTATCAAACACTTGATTTTAGGAATAATATAAATATAAAAAATAAAAGTTTAAATATTATTTTTTATTAATTTTTAAAATTCATTATGATTTCTTTTCTTTTTTAGGAAACCAAGGGATAAATGAGCTAGTTCTTCTTTTATATTCAGCATATTCTTCATTACCTTCAAATCTTTTATCTAGAAGTTTTACACCAGATACATTTATTATTTGAAATGTAATATAAGCTGGTCCTATAAAGGTTAAAAAGCCAAATGGAACTGCCAAAGCAATTATAAAAAGACCCCACCATTGAGTTACTTCTCCAAAATAGTTTGGATGCATAGAATATTTCCATACGCTCTTCGTCATAATTTTTCCTTGATTTGCTGGATCCTTTAAGAATTTATAAAGAGAAAAGTCTGCTATAGTTTCAAAGAAAAATCCTATCAGCCATATAATGGCTCCTAACCATAAAGTTATTCCTCCAAAGTCTAATAGGCTGACTACAGGAGGATTTTCACTTATGTTTGTAAACCAAACTGGAATATCAACTAAAAAAACAATAATTCCTTGAAACATATATACTTTGAAGAAACTTTTCAAAGCTACATTTGTTTTCCATCTTTCTCGCATTGCTTTATAACGATAATCTTCAGGTTTTCCCCTATTCCTAATATATACATAGCTTGCTAATCTTATTGCCCAAACTAAAACTAGGCTAGTTGCTATAATTTGCCGAATACAAAAAGATGATGTTAGTATTATATTAAGGATTAAACTCGTTATAGACACCACAAAATAAGCAGGACCATAAAAAATATCCATAATTGCATTATTCTTCTTTACGGTTCCTACAATGAAAGCAATAAATATGTAAATAAAAAGAGCTATAGCTGAATAACCAATTATTAATAACATAGTCTCAATATTTGTCATAATAAAGCACAATTAAACTGTAAGATTATAATAACTAGTCAGAAAATACGAGAATATTTATAGTTTGTATTTATTAATTAAAGATTTTTATAAATAGGTTCTAAAGCTTTTCCTTTTTATCTTCTTCAATATTTACTTCATGCTCTACCTTAAATTTAACCTCTTCGTCAACATTTTTTTTCATGATAATATCTCTTCGGGATTCAGCATATTTATTTGGCTTTAATTTAATTGCAGGAATTCCTATATAAATAAAGCCAGGTTCCAAAATTTGGTTATAAGTTGTGGTTGAGATGGCTCCTACCATTGTATCTTTTCCAACAATAGTACCTGGAGCAATAGTGGTATGTCCTCCAACAAGAGCATAATCATCAAGAAATATTTTTGAAATTACGAGATATTTCCCTACAACCATTGAACTCATCAAGGTTGCACCCTGACCCACAACAACCTTTCTCCCTAAGTATAAAAATTCTCCATCACACCATGCATCATATAAATAGCTCGAGAAATCCATTTTTATTCCAAACCATTTGAAAGCAATGACATCTGCCCATGGAATGGGGCTATTTCTCATGAGCCATAAAACAATTTTTTTTAATTCAGTACGCAACATCCAAAATTCATAATCAGTATCTCCTATCTCAGCCAGAAACGTACCCTCTTTGGGTTTATGAATTAAATTAACCAAAAGTAGAAAAAGCTTGCTATATAAGAAACATCCAAGGATAAAAATAAAATATAATGCAAATAATATAACTGGTAAAAAAAAAGTAAACATAATCAGATTTTTAACGAAAAATGTGTAGGTATAAAATAACACTGCTACTTGTAACCCGCTTATCCAAAAAATGGGTAGATAAACTGCTAAAAATTTTATATTTATTCGACTTATAGCTGAGCTAGTTGTAAAATCAAGATTATAATCTACATTTTCATATTCAATTGCATTTTGTTCATTCACTTTTGGTTGGTTTGAATCTACTTCTTTTTTCTCTTGCTTTCTTTTAGTTTTTTTATTCTTATTTTTAGACTTCTTAACTTCGATATTTTCTAAAAGAATTTTATTTTTCTCTAAATCCTCAGGAGTTAAATCTAAATATCTCATAACTTTTTTATCAAAGATTTTCCTTAAAGGAATACCAAAATAATAATGATGATCTCCCTTTACAACATTGTGTTTAGTAGCGGACGCTAAAGGTAAGAGATATGAATTACTATGAATCATTGTACCAGGTCCAATTTGATTATTTCCCGCAATAGTAATATTATCACCAGCTTGTATTTGAAAATATGAAATATTCCCCCATACTCCGTCTATTAAATGTGTAGCTAATGTAGAATTAACTCCGATATAACAATTTTTTCCGACAATTGCGAACTTTTCGTTACCAACAGATTCTTCAAAAGTGGTCCCTTTTCCAATAACCATTGAACCTACATAATTATATAACCAATTTGATAACCATGGAAATAATCCTTTAACAAATGTATTTTTAGGATACTTCATAAGGAATGATCTTATATGATAATATTTCTCAGTTTTGCTTTTAATATTCCGGGGGATTATTCCATTTTTAGATGGTGATTTACTTTCAGTATAAGCCCATATTATACGTGTGATTAAAGCAATGAAATATAATCGAATAAGATAACATACAATTAAAACGAGTGGCATTGTAAGTAAAGCCATCAAGGGTTCGATTTCTGTAAAAATTGCTATAAAATTAGAAATTTCAAGGAAGTTAGGTAAAAAATATAAGAAAAAGTATAACATAAAAACTGTGATTGGTACTAAAAATGAACCTAGATAATTTGTTAATAATATCATAAATGATAATATCAGGGAATAACTCATTTCTTCCCTTTGAACTTCAGGTTTTAAAATTTTGGATGCTTTGCTTTTTTTTTTCGAATCCATTTGGAATAAAATCCTTTTGTAACTTTATTACTTAATTAAGATGCTATACAATTTGTATTTTTAGAATGTTTTTATCATTTTTTAAATTACTATGAATCGTATAATAATTATTATAAATTAAAAATCTTTTTTACAATTTTTCTTTAAATATTTTGTATCTATATCGAAATATGATTACTTACGACAAAATTGCGACAAAATCATAAGCAAAACTTAAATTATAAAACAGTTAAAAATTAAAGGCTTGAATACAATGTATATCATAGAATTCTTAAAGCAGTTTATATCAAGAACCACAAAATTTAATCAATCTCTTAATAAAAACTATACCATAATTTTATATTACATTAAATCATTAAGTTCTAGTTAGGTTAAGGCAGAATAAACTAAAATGTTATAATTAAAGCCGATAAAATTTAGTTAATAATGTTTTTCATAATAATGGAGGATTAGAATGACAGAAAATTCTTTTTCATTGATAGATTTGTATCCAAAATATGTAATCAATTCTAAAGGTGAAAAGAAAAAATTTGATGAAACAAATATTGCCAAAGTTTTAAATAAGGAAACCGGGCTTGATATGCATATTGCTGAGAAAGTTGCTGAAGATGTAATTAGAAAAATAATTGGTCTCGGAATACATGAAATTAGAACTAACTATATTAGGGAATTGGTTTGTGTAGAATTAACCCAACGTGGATTAAATAAATATAGGAATCTATTTGCGCGCGCAATTAATTTAGAAAATATATCTTTCAAACTTGATGAAAAATTCATTTTTCAATTTAAGGGAAAACAACCTAATTGGGGACCTTTAGGCTATATCACCTATAAAAGGACTTATGCCCGAATTATAGAAAAGGAAAATCGAAAAGAAGAATTTTGGGAAACAATTCAAAGAGTTGTTGAGGGTTGTTATTCTATCCAAAAAGAACATTGTATCAAATTAAGTTTGCCATGGAGTGATGAAAAAGCTCAGAAATCAGCCCAGAAAATGTTCGAAAAGATTTGGCATTTTAAATTCTTACCCCCTGGGCGCGGTTTATGGATGATGGGCACAGAATTTATTGCAAGGCATGGCTCTATGTCGTTAAACAATTGTGGTTTTGCGTCTACAGAAGATATCAATCGAAAATATTCGAAAGCTTTCGAATTTGTTATGGATGCTCTAATGTTGGGAGTTGGAGTTGGATTTGATACAAAGGGTGCGGCAAAGATTACAATTAAGAAACCAAAAGAAAATCATTTTACCTTTCAAATACCTGATAGTAGAGAAGGATGGGTTGAGGCGCTTAAATTGACCTTGGAGGCATATTTTCTAGGAAAACAAATACCCAATTATGACTTCTCTCTTGTTCGTCCATCCGGAGAGCCTATACGAGGTTTTGGAGGAGTAGCATCAGGTCCTAATCCCCTAAAACAAATGTTAGAGGATATACGAAAAATATTAGATAATAGAGTGAACCAACCAATAACTTCTGTTGATATTGTAGATATTATGAACCTTATTGGGAAATGTGTAGTCGCCGGAAATGTTAGAAGATCTGCAGAAATCGCTTTAGGAGATCCTACAGATTTAAAATTTATCACTTGTAAACAAGATGAAAAAAAATTATATTCTCATAGATGGGCAAGCAATAACAGTATCTTTGCTGTAAAAGGGCTAGATTATTCCTTTATTGCCGATCAAATAGTTGTAAATGGAGAACCTGGAGTTTTTTGGTTAGAAAATGCAAAAGCGTATGGAAGGATGGGAGACCCTCCAAATTATAAAGATAAAAAGGCAGCAGGAGTAAATCCTTGCGGAGAACAAACATTAGAGTCATTCGAACTGTGCTGTCTTGTAGAAACATTTCCTTCGAACCATAATTCTTATGAAGAGTTCCAAGAAACCTTAAAATATGCCTATCTTTATTCTAAATCAGTAACATTAGTAAATACACACTGGCCTGAAACTAATGCTGTTATGCTTAAAAATAGACGTATGGGAATCTCTCAAACAGGAATAATTGAGGCTTTTGTAAAACATGGAAGGAGAAAGGTGCTTGATTGGAGCGAACGCGCTTATAAATATTTAAAAAATTTAGACGAGGAGTATTCTAATTGGTTATGTATACCAAAATCAATTAAATTAACAACTGTTAAACCAAGTGGCACTGTGAGCTTACTACCAGGAGTGACTCCGGGAATTCATTATCCACATTCAGAATATTATATCCGCAGAATACGGATATCAAAAAACTCTGATTTAATTGAGCATATTAAAAATGCCGGATATAAAGTAGAAGATGATTCCTATTCTCCCAATACAGTAGTTGCAGAATTTCCTGTCCATGAAGAATATTTTGATCGTTCTAAAAAAGAGGTTTCAATTTGGGAGCAAGTAGCTAATGCTATAGACTATCAAAGATATTGGTCTGATAACCAAGTATCTATAACGATTACTTTCAAACCTGAAGAAAAAAATGAACTTAAACGTGTATTGGAATTTTGTGAAGATAAATTAAAAAGTGCTAGTTTTCTACCATTAAAAGAACACGGATATAAACAACCTCCATACGAAGAGATTACAGAAGAGAAATATGAACAATTAGTAGTAAATATAAAGCCACTTGATTTAGACGAAACAAAAGATCGTGCCATAGGAGAAAAGTTTTGTGACAGTGAACTTTGTGAAGTTCGCTTTTAGATTAATAGGTTGAATAAGTTTACTTCAAAGAATAAAATTTTAAATTAAAAATAACTTCTTTTGATTAATAAGAATTTAAAGAAAAAATTAAAAGCAATCCAAGAAAATTTATTTTTATCAATAAAGAATTTTTACAACAAATTTTCAAAATATGTGATTTTTAATGGCTGAAGAAGATCCAGTTGAAGAAATAGAAAAAATGGCAGAAAAGAAGTCAAAAAAGCCTCGAACTCAAGCTAGATCTATTCCAAAAGGGAAAAAAAAAGCAACTAAAGAAAAAAAAGCTGCAGAAGTCCCTGCTGAACCAACCCAAATTGTATTTAAAAAGTTTAAAGTAAATTTTTGGAGAACACGTTTACATGATGAGGAAATAGGAGTGCATCAACAACTTAAATACCAAGCAAAGACTCGCTGGTTCAGTAAGAATTTTGACATTGAGGGAGTAATAGAAGAAGATGATGAAAAGAAGTATATAATAGCATTTAATAAAGAACAGTGGGAAGAAAGCCCTGTAGAAGAGAGGAGACTCGTATGTCGTTATTTTACAATTATGGAAGAGAGTATGGATGCTACACCTAAAGGAGGGAATTTCAAAGGTGGTGTTGAATTAAGCGTTGCCCATTCTTTGATCCAGAGTTATGAAATTAAACATGCAGCACCAGTATTTTTCTTTCAAATACCCGGTACAATCAATCTAGTACGATGTAATAGAGGGTGGAGATTAGTAGGTACGCGTTGGACTTTTCCACTACTTCCTGAACAAAAAGAGGATGAATTACAAGTAGTTCATGCTAAAGGTGTTGTTGGACCTGGAAGAAATTATAAGATATATATAGGTAAAAAACTCATTGCGAGAGTGGATGGAAAGCCAATTCAAAAAGAATTTGAAATAGAATTCTTTGATCAAGCCTACGCAAAAGATAAAACTTTTCAGAGATATATGATTTTATTTGGGTGTGCCTGTAATTTTATGGACGGTGCTAGGAAAACAATTAAACGACTCTACAGAAAAATGAAAAATACAGGAAGTTCGCCATATAAACCACCGAAACAAGAGTTAGATTTATTTAGAAATCCTAGAATGATGCGTAGATAAAATAACAGGAAAATTATTAAAAAAATTTTTTTATTTTTATTTTTTAAAAATTAACTTAGCATTTTCTGTTTCCAAGCTGTATATCCCTTAGTTTCTTTTCCTCTGTAAATCGCCTTTTTACCAGTTTGTTTTTTATAGATTGTTTGGAGTGTTTCTTCATCAGCTGCTTTTAGTTCTTCTTTTTTAATTTCTTCTTCAATCTCATATTCTTCTTCTATTCGTTTGACTCTTTTCAATACTGCAAATACAGCATGGTTCCAAAGTACAAATCCTAAATAAATCACACCTATTATTACGAGCATTAAGATCCCAATAAATAATACCCATTCTCCAGGATTGAATCGAAGGACATATGCCCATAATTGTGCAACCCAATTCCATAAAAATGAAGGAATGATAACCACGACAAGGGTTATGAGAAAAATGTAAACACTTATCAAAGCTACAGCAACTAGTAATCTAAGAGTCGCATAATCTTCATACTTTTTGGCCAGCACTCTATCTTTGAACATTCGTTGGCATAATCTTAATATTCCTCCTCGGAATAATATATAGAACAATACCAACAGAAAAAGATGGCCAACAACAATCCCTACGATGATAAGGGCTACAACTCCCGGTCCCAAATTAGCAATTTCTTCCCAAATTCCTTCTTCAATTAACCAAAATATAATCATTAACCATATACCAAGGATTGTTATAACAGCACCTATTATTATGGCGTAATAAATCATTTTAGCAATACGTAAATCCCACGTACTATATTCATCTAATGGATCAGGCGCTCTCAATGGTGCTTTTCTGGCTTTTCGTGGCATTATTTTCTCAACTTAAATTATTTTTACATTTTAAATTAGAAATTCAAAATTATATTATTTTATATTTTATTTTAGTTTATTTGAATATTTTTCCTATTTAAATATTATAGGATTGATAAGTTGTTATTTTTCATAGGGGGCTTTTAATGCACTATGGCAATAAGGACACCGATTAGCATCAGGATCAATATCTTCTCCACAATAAGGACAGAAGGTTTTATCAGAAGGCACTTTTTCTTCGCCTTCTTCTTCGATTTTTACCTTTTCTTCCTTCTTTCTTCGCTTAATTTCCTTTCCCGCTTTTTTAAGCACTTTTTCTTTAGCTGTTAAGGGAATAGCCTCTTCTTCTTTTTCTTCTTCTGATACAAATGGTTCCTTTGAAAACTTTAACTGCGAGAAACATGTTGGGCAGTGGGTTTTTGGTCTATTAGCATAATAAATTGCGTAAATAAGAGCCGCTATTCCTACTGTTGCAACAATTACTATAATCCAAACTGTTTTTTTAGATGTTTCCAATGGTTTACGTACAGGATGATCTATTTCTTTTTTACAGACGTTACAATATGCATATCGAGTCATATTATTTCATCTCAAAAATTTCGAGCATGTTATTTTAAATAATAGATTATTTTAATTAAAAAAGTCTTTTAAACCTATAATATATTGCTCTATAAAATATGATTTAATTAACTCAAAATGAACTGAATTTGGAACGAAATAAATTTTATATCGAGACGTATGGATGTACTTCAAATAAAGCAGATTCTTACATTATTACAAATCTATTAAATAAATCAAATTATGTAAGTTCAACCTTAGATGATGCTAATTTCATTATTATTAATTCTTGTGGCGTAAAACAACAAACAGAAAATAAGATCAAAACGCGCTTAAAATCTTTATATAACCTTTTTAGGAAGAATTCAGAAAAATTTATTATAATTACTGGTTGCCTACCTTTTATTGATTATTCATATATAGATGTGATTAGAAAGATCGTGCCTAATTTTTCAGCTATTATTGATTTAGATAACATTCACGAATTTCCAAAAATTTTGGAGCAAATAAAAAAGGGTAAAACAAATTTAATAATCAAATCTCAAGAAATAATAGATAAATCGGAATTTTTAATTGATTTTGCTTCAGGAAAGATTACTGGGATTGTTCCTATTTCCGAAGGGTGTCTTGGAGCTTGTACTTACTGTTGTGTAAAGAATGCTAGGGGGCGTCTAAACTGCTATCAGCCCAAGAATATAATTAAAAATGTAAAATATCAATTAAAGCAGGGAATTAAACAGATTTATTTAACTTCTCAAGATTGTAGCACCTATAAGTATAATAACACACAATTATTAGATTTAATAAAGCATATCATTGATTTGGACTTTAAATTCTTTTTAAGAATAGGAATGCTAAACCCAAGATTTCTAATTGATAATTTAGATCAATTAATTACCATTTTTAACTTTAAAAATGTATATCAATTTTTACATATTCCAATTCAATCTGGAAGTGATAATATTTTAGAAAAAATGAATAGATCCTATAGAATTTCAGAAATTATTGATAAAATTGAAATTTTGAAAAAAAACTTCCCACACTTAACAATATCTACTGATATAATATGCGGCTTCCCCGGAGAAACTGAAGCTGATTTTATAAAAACGGTTGAATTGATAAAATGGCTTAAACCAGAGATTCTTAATATCTCGAAATTTACCCCGCGTCCTGGTACTAAAGCAAAAGTAATGAAACAAATTGATAGTAAAATTATAAAAGAAAGATCAAATCGCCTTTCGAAAATATTTAGGCAAAATTTATCTAATTTAAATAAAGGGTGGGAAAACTGGAAGGGCGAAGTTTTAATACTCCATGAAGGAGAAGATAAAAACCAAGTTTTTGGAAGAAATTTTGCCTATAAAAATATATTCATTTATAATTATAATGGTCAATTTGGTTCTTTTGTTAAGGCTAAAATAAATAAAGTTGATGGATTCAATCTTTTTGGAGAGGTCATTGATTGAAGTCGTCTACAAAAGTTAATTAAAGTGAGTTTAGATTAAATTGATGTAATGCTTTTTGAGCAACTATATCTCCCCACTCTTGCACAAAATGACCTGCTTCTTTCATTAGAAAAGGTTTTGGACAACCATGAATCACTTTCCTTAAATACTTCATTACAGGTAATCCTAAAACAGGATCTTGCATACCTACTACCATAAAAGTTTCTCCAGACCATTCATCTCTTAAATAAACTCTCGCTTCCCTTGAAATTTCAGCTCCAGGAGCATTAAAATTATCAGGTACTATATTTGGAAATCTGCGAATCCCTGCCTTATATTTGGTATCTGGAAAAGGAGCACGATAAGCTGCTTTTTCTTCATCTGTTAAATGAGGACATAGGCGTCCTAATAATCTACCTGGGTCCAAATCAGGATGATTATTGTTCCAATCTCTCCAAGCTATAAATCCTTTTGACAATGGTATATCGCCTGTCGCTAGGGCAGTATTCATTAATACAAGTCTAATAAACTTTTTAGGCATCTCCATTGGTAATGTAAGGCCTATAAGTCCACCCCAATCTTGACAAACTAACGTGATATTATCAAGATTTAATTTTTTTATGAATTCTAGTATGGAATTACGATGAAAATCGAAAGTGTATACTTCTTCATTTATTGGTTTATCAGATCTACCAAACCCATAGTAATCCGGAGCAATAACGCGAATTCCTACTTTAAGAAATATAGGAATCATTTTTCGATATAAATAACTCCAAGTTGGTTGACCATGTAAACATAAAAATATTTCATTAGAATCTTTTGGTCCAACATCAATATAATGTATTCTCAAATTATCATATCCCTTTAAATTTTCTAAATAATTAGGTTTATAAGGGAAATCAGGAAGTGTTTTAAACCTCTGTTCAGGAGTTCTAAGAAATTCCAGTTTTACTCACAATCTTGTTTTGAATTTAATATAGTCCTTATTATTTTATAATATTTTTGAAACTTTAAATTTGAAGAAAAATTTACACAAATGGAAAAAATAAAAATTGAAATCCAATGATTTTCATCAATAGAAAGACTGGAATTATTTTTGGTTCTTTCTCATGGACAATAGCACTTTGTTTATTTGCTACTGCAATTAGGCTATATAATAGAGTAAATCCATCATTTAGTGGACTTACGCATCAATTAAGCGATTTAGGCGCAGGAAAAAACTTTTCTAACGTAGTCTTTATTATAGGTCTGGCTTTTACAGAAATTTTTCAAATTCCATTTTATATCTCTATTGGAATGACATTAAAGCAAAAAAAAGGCAATTGGAATTTAATTAGATTTGCTTTGGGTGCTTCTATAATTTCTAGTTTATGTCTAGTTTTAATAATTCCCTTTTTGTCAGATCCTAAAAACCCTATATCTTATACTATGCATGGAATTCTAGGATTTACGCATTTTGGTGCTATGGCAGTAGCATATATTTTTTACAGCATAATAGAACTTTCAAATCCTGAAATTTCAAAAGTTTTTGGTTTGGTATCAATCTATTCTGCATTATTTTACAGTTTGACCATTACTTTCTTCACTTACGGCATAATTTATTGGTTCGCTATTTCTGGAATATTTCTATGGGTATTTATGCATACAATATTCCTTATTAGAGCTAAATAATAGAATTTCTTTTACTTAAAAGCTGGTTTTATAAATAAATTTTTAAATGATGATGGGTTTTTTTTTCATCACTCTATACAATTAACAGATGGTTAATAGAGGGCTCATAGAATCTATAGAATATTTTTTAAAAATATCTATCAAGGCAATGTCAAACTTAAATAAAGAATTCTATAAAATCAGCGGTTCAATATGTGGAATTATGGCATGGATTATTGGGTTGTTATCTTTTACTATTGCCATAATTTTGCGGAGCAATGTTGATTCTACCTTTAGTTTAAATTCACATTATTTGTGTGATTTAGGGATAGAAAAATATGATACACATATTGTTTTTTCTATAGGATTTATTCTTAATAAGAGCTTTTTAATTCCATTCTATATCTCATTTGGATTTCTTTTACAAAAAAAAATCTATAAGAGTTATTTAATTAGGGTAGCAATCGTTACATCTATTATTTCTATGCTTAGTCTAATAATTCTTCCTCCCTTTCTATTAAACCCATATAATCAATTCTTTTGTAGCATGCATGGTATTCTAGGTTTTATCCATTTTAGCTCAGCAACTTTTGCTTTTACCTTGTATGGTATAATTGAACTTTCAAATCCTAGAATTTCAAGTTTTTATGCAATAGTCTCATTTATAACAGCATTCATGCATGGCTTCTTTTTGATTTTCTCTTCTATACACCTAATTGAATGGTTTACTATCAGTAGTGATTTTATATGGGTGTTAATCCATACAATTTTTTTATTTAAAAGTGATCAAACCCAAGTACAAAATATCGTAATATTTGAGTTAGATTATCTATTAAAATATAATCGAAGAGTTGAAAAATAGATTTTATATTGTTTTTTATCTAAAAAAATTAGTAGTTATAATTTATTTAAGACTATATTTTTCTAATAAACTGGTCAACCTAGCCCGGTGAAATTTCAATCCAAGTTCATCTGGAGGATACCCAAATGCTAATGCAAATAATTCGGTCAAATAGAGAATTGGTATATCAAAAGTGTTATTAGATTGAGTTCCTGCTTTTTTTTGATTCGTATCCATTTGTTGAAAACATGCAGGACATATTACGATAAATGCTTCTGCACCAGCATTAATAGCACTATTAAATTTATTTGCTAATACTTGCATTGAAGGTTCCTCCTCAGCATTTCCCACTCCTGATCCACAGCAAAGTATTTCTTCGGTATAATCAACTGGTGTTGCTCCTGTTGCAGCTACTAGTTCTCTTAGTTTTATTGGTTCCATTGGATCGTCTGTTTGCATAATTTCAGAGGGGCGATTATAGTGGCATCCTGTATGGCAGGCTACTTTTAAACCTGAAAAATCATTTTTCACGTGCTCCTTTATTTTTTCAATACCTAAATCATGTAACACTTCTACAAAATGCTTAACATTAACACTACCCTTAAACTTTTTATTGACTGATTTTAATATTTCATTAATTTTTCCTTTTTCATGATCATCATGCTGTAATTCATGCTTGACCGCTTTTAAGGTTTGAAAGCAACCATTACATAACGAAACAATGTCCTTTCCTTCTTCTTCGGCAATTGCAAGATTTCTTGCTCCCATTGCCAACCAGCTTGTATGATCTATAGCATGAAAACCTACTGGATCAGGACAACATGCAAAAGGAGCATCAGTAGTTTTTATTCCGAGAGTATCGAAAACTTTTCGAGCTGAAGCCTCAATAAAAGGGATTCTGTTTCCTATGGTACAACCTTGAAACATTTTATATTCTTCAACTTTTGCCATGACAAAAAATTCCTCTTTATTTTTTAAGATAATTATATTTGGTTTAATACTAAATTAATTAAAAAATTTGTTAAATCAAATAATAAGGACATTAGAATAAAATAAAAAAATAATTAATAATTTAATCAAAAACTTTTCCACAATTACTACAAAAATTGGAAAAGACTGGCAGTTCTGTTCCACATTCGGGACAAAATTTCTTTTCTAAAGGCTCTGTTGTCTTAGTCTCTTCTACTTCTTCAACTTTAACCTCTTCCGCAGGTAATTCTTCCTCTTCCTCAACTTTCTTTGGTTTTACCCTTCTTACAAATGCTCGTCCTATTATAGCAATAACTACTCCAGCAAATCCTAATCCTGAACCATACGTGAATCGATTATAAAGTTCTTCTAAATAATATAATATCGTTGGATCTGTTATCACTCCTGTAAGACGAACTATCTGAGTTGTTATCCATATAATTAAAGCTAATGTTCCAAAAGCTAAACCAATCCAGATAATAAATTTCCCTAGCCTTACTTGCCCGATTACTACTAGAATCGCTCCAGCAATTACAGCAACGCCTCCTAAATCTGCTATCCACCTAAAAATTACATTAACAATTACATTGAAAATCGGTTCGTATTCTGGCCATTCATTCGAAGCTAAAGTATAAAGTGTCTCAAATATTTGAATACTTCCTTCTACAGCGCTAATGATCATTAATGTTCCGCCAATAATTAATAAAATAAATCCTGTTTTATGCTTCATAAAATTTCTTCCTCAATTAACTTTATATCTTTAAAGTGACCTAAAACAATTATTACCTTTAATTGTTTACAATATTTTTTATAATTTACAAAATTATTTGATTAATCAATTTGACAAAAAAATAATCGTTAGGTTAAACTCAAGTTGAAGTAATTCGATTAGGATGTGTATAGATATTCATTCTTTTCCCTCTAACAAATCCTATTAAAGTAATGCCGTAAGCGAATGCTAATCTTACACCAGATTCGATAGGCGCGGATAATGAAGCAACTATTGGAATTCTTGCCCTAATTGCTTTTAAAATTGAGTCTCCTGTTAATCTACCAGTAGAAGTTAAAAAAACATTATCAAAGTCATGATTATTCATTAGCATTTCACCAATAACTTTATCTATTGCATTATGCCTCCCAATATCCTCTTTTACACTAATCAAATTCCCATCATAATCAAAAATTGCAGCCCCATGACACCCTCCAGTTTCTTTGAATAATTTAGTTTCACTTTGCATTTTAACAATCGATGAAAAAATAATTTCAGGGGAAATTTTATTTATTTTTTTAGAGGTAATCGCTTCTTTTGACTCATCAATTTTCTCTTTAATAAATTTCCGCCATGGTGAAGGAATTCCACAGGTAGTATCAATTACTCTACTAACTGGATTCATATCAAAATCGTTTAATTTAAAGTCTAATGAATCAACTAAATCAATATGAATATTTCCTTCTATCTCATCGACCTTAATTTGTTTAATATCCTTATGAGTATTAATAATTCCTATAGAATAAATGAAACCAACGGCTAATTCCTTTAAGCTATTAGGTAAACAAATGATATTAACTAAAGGTTCAGAGTTTATAAAAATATCTACAGGGCTTTCTATTAAGATAAAATCAATATCTTCTGAGATTTCATTTTTTTTAATTCTTGTAATATTTACTTTTCTTTTAAACAAAATGAAAACCAAATAAATCTATTTAGATTACAAAATATTCAATAGGGCATATTATTTAAAGAAATTTCTATTCTAACTTATAAGCTTATAAGAGTATCAGATAAAAATTAATAATTTTATCTAAGCAGCAACATATAGTCTGCCATTAGAACTTTTCGATATTTCTCCAGTTTTTTTATCAATTTTAGAATGATTTTTTGCAACAGAGTGATCACCACTATATTCAATAAATTTTCCTGTAAGAGTTTCTCCATTTGGTAATTCTACTTCAGTTACTTCTCCGATCTTCTTATAGGAAGGAAGAATTTTCGTAACTTTGCCTTTAATTACGATTGCTCCCCTGACTTGGTCTGCTCCAGCACATCGATCGCAATCACCTTCAACAATAATAATGCCACCATGACTATGGATCCCTAAGAAAGCTCCAGCACTACCACAGATTAATTTTGGAAACCTTTTTCCGGGTTTAGAGCCATTTACCCATGCTAATGTTTCATTTCCTACTTTTCCTTTTACTTTTATTATTCCATTTTTCATTCCCTGCCAAAAGCCTCTATATGCTGCTCCTACATAATGACCTGCATCTCCATTTATTTCTAATTCTCCTCCTTGAAGCATCGCTCCTGCCCAATCATCAGCATTTCCATTAACCGTTATTTTTCCACCCTTCATCTGGCTTCCAACATGCATTCCAACACTACCATTTATAACTATTTCGCCACCGCTCATATTCTCTCCGATGCGTTTTACGTTTGAGAAATCTCCATCAAGGATAATTTTAGTATCATTTTTATCAGTTGATTTTCCTGAAATATCAAAAAAATTCCCTAATTTAACTACTTCTTTTCCATAATATAATTCTAATTTTTTAATGTCTGCTATAGTTTTACCAGCAAAATTGTCTGGGGTTATGATATCTGCTTCTAAGGGAAGTTCTGGTTTTTTCTTTAATTTTAATTTGATTTCTCCCATAATTTACTCACCAAGCTTTTCTTTTACTTTTTCAATTAGTTTTTCTAATATTTCTTTGTCAGAGAGAGATTCACCTGGAGCATCTTTTACTTTTCTTAGTCTCAATGGAACTTTATCCATGCGATACGCTGTACCTTCACATTCTATTCCCGCAAACGCAGCAGGTAAAACTACATCTGCAAATGCGGAAGTAGGTGTTTCATGAGGGTCAATAGAAATCAAGGGATGTTTAAATAAGTTTTTTACTGCTGCTGCGGGGAAATTACTTGCGGGATCAGAAGCTACAATTAATGAAGAATCAACTTCATTTCTAATAAGTAAATCAACTGAGGAAAACTCTCCTGGATTATATCGAGGATATCCCCTCGAAAAATCAATTGAATAAGCATATCCAGTATTCCACGTAAATACTTGATTTGCTCCAGTAACATTATAGTGCCCTCGCATTGGTTCTAATAGAAATTTTGTATGATCATTTAATTCTCTTGTCAAACAAATTGCTGCATCAATATTTCGGTGGTGAGCTAAAGTTTGTGTTAGTCCCATTCCGAAAAATATAACTCCAAAATTGCATAATTTCAACATTTCAACTAATTCTTTTACTTTTTCGATAGGGACTCCCGAAACTTCCTTTACATCTAATTCAACACCTCTAAGCACCGCTCTTATCGCATTTATTAATTCATAATCTTCATTAGGATTAACTTGAACAAATAGATCAGCAATTTGAGCAGTATGAGTATTCCTTGGATCCACAACTATAATAAATCTGTCATTTCTTCCATCTTTTCTAAAATATCCCCTAACAAATTCACTATATCTCCCTAAATGCCTTGGATGGGCATGTACTGGATTGCACCCCCAGAAGATTACTAAATCAGCTCGATTCTTATACTCTCCTAGTGTAGACAAAGGAGCACCTACATCTTGTATTGCTAATAATGATGGACCATGACAAACTGAGGCAGTATTATCTAAAATAGCCCCTAAAATTTCTGCTAATTCGACTCCTTTACTCTGTGCTTCACATTCAGTTGATGAAAATCCATATAGTAGTGGTCGCTTTGCTTTTACTAAAATATCCGCTGCCACATCTAGCGCCTTATCCCATGATACTTCCTTATATTCTCCATTTACTTTTATTCTTGGTTTTAAATACCTGTGACCACCTGGATTTGAAGAGAAAAATTTTTTTGTACCAATTTGACAACCATTTCTAACTTCTATAACTGAATCTTCTTTAATATCGATATCTACTTCAAGATCGTCGCATAATGTCCCACAGAATGGGCAAACTACATCATAAACTGTTTTTATTTTTCTTTCTACCATCTATTATGCCTCTTGTAATTGTTTCATTAATTCTAATGCATCTAACACCCTTCCACTTCTCATAACCTCAACTTTAGCCTTCATTCCCTTATAAGTGGGAGTTCCACACGCTTGAGAATCAGGATTAACTAGCTGATTTGCCCAAGGACCCATTGGAATAAAAATTATACCTGGATGTGGACCTTCTTCCGAAATAGTTGAATAAACTACTACTTCACCATGATCGGTAATAACCTTAACTGGAGTACCAACCAAACAATCTAATTTTTTAAAATCATCTTTATCAAAAGCACAAATGGCTGCAGCTCGAACATTCTCTTTTGTAGTTTTACCCCCTTCTAGAGCTACTCCTTGATTAATAGTCCTTCCAGTTAATAAAATTAAATTATTTAAGCTCATTCTTCTTGCTCCTCTTTTTCATTCCATCTTAAAGTCTTTAACCGTTCTAATAAAGGTTCCCAAAACATTTCGCTAAATTCCCCAGATGTTTTAACATCAGTAATTTTTAATTTTATTGCTCCCGTAGGACAACCATTGTCGCATGCACCACAAAATATGCAAGAATCTTTATCTACAACCACATTTGGGACAGTCTCCCATCCTTTATCCGACTTTTTCGGAACAGATATAGCTCCGGATGGACATACCTCATAGCAGGTTTGACACCCACCAGGACATTCTTCATCGACAATACTAATTTCTCCATCAGTGTATTGTTTAGCAACCCTTTCAATCTCATTATAACTAGTAATCTTCTTAGCTTCAAACTCTAATTTTGGGACAACATGCTCTTTTACTATTTGAATATCTTCTAACTCGATAATATTTCCATCCTTTTTAAGAGTTAGAGCACTAAAAGGGCAAAAATATACACAAGTTCCACAAAATACACATTTTTCTGGATCATATACTTCTGGGATAATATCTTCAAGTGTGGGAAATCTACGTGATGTTCCTACAGGTCCACGGGAAATAGCATCCTTCGGACACACTCTGGCACATGTTCCGCAACCAACACATTTGGTTTTATCTAAAATTAGTTCTAAACTTTCAGTTAAGAATTGAATTTTTACATGTTCAATATCTTTACTTATTGATCTTGATATTTTTGGAAAAGAAATTTTCTACACCTCATTCAACTTTTAGTAATTCTAATTTTATGGCATTTGCAGGACAAAATTTAACACAAACGCCACATCCATCACAGTTATAGGTTCTTTCACTTTTATAGATATCATAAGCCATCCCATTTTTGACTAAAATTACAGCATTTTCCTGAGTTAAATAGCCCATTTGTTTTAATTGATTAAAATTTATTGGACATGAAGTTACACAAATGTTACATCCTATACAGTCGTTATTATTTATTTTTAATCGATAAACTTGCATAATTTATGCCTCTTTTCTGATTGGTTTTGACACACCAGTTATAATATCCTATGGAAAATATGTAATAAACTTAATTTTTAGAAAGTACTGTATTTTAAAAAATTTAGTATATCAATTATTAAGTCGTAGATTTTAAAATCACTCAATTAATTAAAAAAAATCCAAATTATTTTAAAATCTAGGTGAAAATAAAAAAAATCTCAAAGCTTTATCATTTTTGGCTCTATCCACTCTTCTCTAAGTATACTGAAAAGTAAACAATTTATCCATTCTCCTTTAACAAACATCATTTTACGGATTAATCCTTCTTTAGTAAAGCCTGTTTTTTCAAGAACTCTCTGAGTGGCAATATTTCTTTCATCTGTAATAGCTTGAATGCGTTCGATTTCTTTAGAAAGAAATAAGAAATCTAGAAATATATTGACAGCTTCTGAACAATAACCTTTCTTACGTTCAGAAGGAGTTAGAAAAAATCCAATTTCTAATAGTTCATATGGATATGCTTTCACTATAAAATTTGATATGGCTCCAATCTTAGTTCTATCTTTTTTCTCGATAATAAAAATTTGAAGATCATCACTAAATTTACTAATTCTTTTTTGTAATTGATCATTTGAAATTTGTACTAAACGACTATACCTTCCAAAATAAGGATTATTAATCACATCACAATAAAATGGAACATCTTCACTTTCCATAACCCGTAAATTAATATTATTTCCTTCGAGCATATTATCTCGCATCATTATATTTTTAGATCTTTCTATTACTAAAACTCTCAAGTATTTAAATCTTAAGAATTAAGTTAGTATAATTTTTCACTTAAAATGTTTTAAGTGTGCAACACAATTTTTTACTAAGAAATGTTATAATTATAATTTAGAAAATAAGTTTCAAGATGCATATCAGAGGCTTAAATCTTTAAAAGTTTAGGCTCTTTCCAATCATCTCTAAGAATACTGAATAGAGAAAGATCTACACGCTCTCCTTTCATGAATAACGCTTTACGCATTATACCTTCTTCTATGAATCCCGCTTTTTCAAGAACTCTCTTAGAAGCTTTATTTCTATCATCCGTAGTTGCTTGTATTCTTTCTATTGCTTGTAAAAGAAATAAAAAATCCACGAAAAGTTTAACAGCCTCGGTACAATAACCTTTCTTACGTTCAGAAAAGATCATATAATAACCTATCTCTAACAGATTATGGGGTCCTCCCTTAACCATAAAATAAAAAATAAGTCCAATTTCACTTCCATCTTTTTTTTCTATGATAAACCTTTTTTGGTCATCAGGCATCTCAGTAAACCTTTTTTTCATTTCTTCCTTTGATCTTTGTATCATTGGAGAATATCTACCTTGGAAATTAACATTGTTGAGCCAATCACTTAGAAGAGAAATATCTTCTGGCTCCATAGCCCGTAAATTAATATTAATTCCTTCAAGCATAATATTTAATTTTATAATCCATATATTTAAATAATTTAGGGCAAAATCAAATATTAATCTGATAAGTAGAGATTTTATTGGGAATTGATAGAGGATTAAAGAGAAATGAATTCAAATGTATTTACTTTTCTTGTTGGCGGAAAAGCTGGTGAGGGTGTAAAAAAGGCAGGTTCTGTTGCTGCACATATCTTTTCTAACCTAGGTTGTCATGTATTCCAAATGGATGATTATATGAGTTTAATAAGAGGAGGTCATAACTTTTCTGTTGTAAGTACAGCACCTAGATGGATTAGCAGTCATTATATGAAAGCGAATTTGGTAGTAAATTTTGATAAAAGGAGTTGTGAGACCCATACAAATGATATTGCAGAAAATGGGATTATTGTGTTTAATTCAGATGAACAAGAACTCGATAATGGCATTGGAATACCTTTAACTTCTGAAGCGAATAAATATCCAATGAAAAAGTTAATGTATGGCGTCGGTGCTGTTGCGATACTAGCGGCAACAATTGGATTTGAAAAAGAAGAGATGAATCAAATTATTAAAGATGAATATCCAAGAGGGATTGAAGACAATATTGCTTTTGCAGATTCAATTTATGATATCGTATATCCTGAATGTGGAAAGAAATTTACCTTGGAGAAGGGAGATAAAATAAGACCTATTATTACAGGAAATGAAGCAATTAGTTTAGGAGCTATAGCAGGAGGATTAGATGTATATTATGGCTATCCAATGACTCCCGCATCAACAATCCTACACACTCTTGCTCGTGAAACTGAAAATTTTGGTTTAGCAGTTGTTCATGCTGAAAGTGAAATAGCAGTTATAAATATGGCAATTGGTTCGGCTTTCACCGGAGCAAAAGCTATGGTTGGTACGAGTGGAGGTGGCTTTTCTCTTATGACCGAAGGCTTCTCTTTAGCAGGTATGACGGAGACACCTGTATTAATTATATTATCACAAAGACCCGGACCAGCAACAGGAGTCCCCACATATACAGAACAAGCTGACTTAGCCTTTGCCTTAACTGCAGGTCATGGAGATTTCATAAGAATAGTCGCTTCTCCTCGAACAATTAGAGAAGCGTATTATCTTACCGCTGAAATGTTGGATTTAGTATGGAAATTTCAAACACCAGGGATATTACTAACTGAAAAACACCTTTCAGAGAGTAGTATGACGGTTGAAATTGATTTAGAAAAATCCAAGTGGGCAGAGCCAAAAAATCACAAAGATGGTGATTATAAACGTTATTTAGATACTAACGATGGAATTTCTCCTCTGTTATTTCCACCATCAAAACAGACAATAAAATGGAATAGTTATGAACACGATGAATTTGGTATTACGACGGAAAATGCTGAAAAGATATCATTCATGCATGATAAGAGAAATAAAAAGTTAAAAACGCTTTTAGATTATTTAAAGGGACAAGATACTGTTAAAATAATTCAAGGGAAGAAATCATCTAATATTTTCACCTATGGCTCTACTTATATGAGCGTTTTAGAAGCTCTTCAATATGAGAATTTAAATCCTACTATTATTGCGCCAATATATTTAAGTCCATTACCCGTCTGGATATTAGAAGAATTTAAAAATCAGAATAATATTGTTGTCGAACAAAACTCTACCGGACAATTTACAAAACTCTTAAAAGAAAAAGCAGGATTAAAGATTAGAAGTACCATTAAACAATATAATGGTCGGCCATTTGACCCGATTGATTTAGCAAATAAAATAAAGGAGGTGCTTGATTAAAATGGAAGATCTTAAAACTGAAGCTGAAATTACATGGTGTCCAGGTTGTGGTAATTTTGGGATATTTACAGCTATGAGAAATGCAATTCCTATACTAGAACAAAAAGGAATTTCCAGAGAAAATATAATTATGACCGCTGGAATAGGATGTCATGCTAAAATTTTTGATTATCTTAATTTAAGTGGTTTTTATGGGTTACATGGACGAAACTGTTCGAATTCTGAAGGTATAAAAATTGCAAATCCAGATTTAAAAATAATTAACTTTTCTGGAGATGCTAATGGTTTAGCGGAAGGATTGGCACATACTATGTTCGCTGCGAAAAGAAATCAAGATATAACATTTATTTTACACAATAATAGCGTGTATGCTCTCACAACAGGTCAATTCTCTCCTTTAGCAGAAAAGGGTTGGAAAGGTCCGTCTACTCCCAGAGGAAGTTATGAGGAACCATTTAATCCAATGTCTTTAATGATCGAAGTGGGTGCTACTTTCGTTGCAAGAGGTTTTGCTGGAGATATAAAACATCTCACTGATCTTATAGTACAAGGAGTAGAACACGAAGGTTTCGCTTTCATAGAAGTTTTGCAACCTGCTGTTCCTTACCATAAGTGGGAGGAATACAGAGAACGAGTTGAATACCTTGAAAAGGAACCAAAAACTTATTTTGAAGCTATTAATGTTGCCAAGGAAAAACATAAGTTTACATTAGGAGTATTTTATAGAACTACAAGACCAGTATATCATAAAGAGTTATATGGAGATCATAATCCAGTTACCAAAAGGATGTCGAGGGAAATACGAATAGGAAAAATCCGAATAATTCTTGGATCTAAATAAGAAATAAGTTTTATTTTTTATAATTGTTAGATATCCACATTATAAAAAACTAAAAAATCCAACTATTTTTAGTGGTATTCAGATGATTTACAATTAAGTAAATTTAGGCTAAATCAAATATTAAAGATTAAATAACTTTTATTTAAAATAATCAATATAAAGAAAAAAATCCTAAGTATTAACTAACTATTTTAAGAGAAATTTTTTCAATCTAGCATAAAAAATTATTAATTTAATAATAACTTAGAAAATTAATTGAATTATTGGGTCGATTTGTATGAAAAAGTGGACAGCATTTACTATTGGAATAATTCTCGTTGTTATTTTTATAGTGACAATGTTTGTATTACCTCCGTTATTAGGGTGGGATTTTCCTAATATTACCAATTGGCAGGAGTTTGTAGAGGCTATTAATACACCAGAAAAGTTTGTTATAGGAATCATCATTGAGGTGATTCCGATTATATGTGTAACAATCGGAGCTATATTTATTATATTTTTTGTGATTAAATTAATTCGAGGCAAGGAATAAATAAATAAAATTTTTTTTTAATTTCTTCTTGAAAGAAGGATATAATTACTTATATTGAATAATATATATTGTATATTAGGTATTATTACATAAGAAGATACCATTTTTTATATTCTAATATTTTAACGGTAGTATCATTTTGAGATTTTCAGCATGGAAATAACTAAAAGCGAAGATTGTCTCATTTTCTATGGTTTCACACCAAAAATTTCGAAAAAAAAACTAATCCATAATGGATTATTAGAATTTATGAAAGAAAAGCAAGCAATTGATCCTTCAGATAGATTTAACTTAATAGTTTTCAATAAGGATGGCCCCAATTATTTGGAACATTTCACTTTTGATCCTTTTCTTATTTTAAAAACGTTAAAATCATTAGAACGTTCTATAGTTAAAGCAAATATAGCAAGCGGGATTTTTGTGGCTACAACATTTATCATAGAGGTATTTAAACGAATAACTGAAAAAATCTTTCGGCTGTTAATTTTAATTGATCACGATATAGAAGATGTTCCTTCCCAACTTATGCCTGTCTTAGAAAACTTAATAGAAAAAGTAAAGGATTTACCTTTCTTTATTGATGTTATATACTTATATGAACAAGATACCAACTCAAAACCGAATTTATTGAAATTAGTTAAAAATTATCACGGTGAATTTTATCAAATAGAGAAGAAGAAGTTTTTAGAAACAATCTTAACAAAAGTTGCTAAAAAAAAATACATCAAAAATGAATTTTATGGACAAAATAATTTGGTAATAACTGAAGAAAATAAACCATTTTTTATAAACCTCGCAGACGATCCACCTAATTTTGATAAGGTAGCGACATGTTCCATCTGTTTTCAAAGAGACAATCAAGGTTTGGTCGAATGCACTGCCTGTGGAACGGTAACCCATAAAACTTGTTGGTCTCAATGGGCAAAAACATCAAATTTTGGAATCCCTTATGTATTTAGGTGCCACAATTGCTTTAATATATTGAAACTTGATAAAGATTTTGTACTTGATGTGCAAGCAGGTAGAATGCCTATATCTCCAGAAATAAAACAAGTAGAAAAGAAAAATATCGTTGAATACTTACGAGAAATTGAATCAAAAACTCAGCCGAAAGTCGTTCATACTGACGACCCTTTTGCCCCAAAAACAAAAATTTTGATTTGCCCTAACTGTAGTAAAATCATAAAAACTGAAAAAAGAAATTGCCCATCTTGTGGTTTTTTATTATATTAAGTGAATAATTTCAAGATAGTAGCGATCATTCAATCAAAAAAATTGATATGATATTTTGAAAATAAATTCCAAATCCTATTAAGAAAGTTAGTAAATTTGCTGTAATAACCATTGAAGTGGTCTTTTTTAACCCAGGGTATTCTAAATATCTAGTATTAAAATCTTTAAATAAGTGATTTATTAGAATACATTCTACAGTAATTGGTATTATTTCTATTAAGAAATATATGATTAAAAAATAAAATAAAGTTATGAATGTAAGAGATGTGACCATAATTTGAGTAATGGGAAAAGTGAACAAATTAACAATTAAAACCGTTTTATAAATTTTTGAATCATCAAATATTTTTCCCCTTAAAAAAAGATACACTACCAGAAATTCAGCATTAAATGTAAAGAAAAACATAAGTGGTAATTCAAAAAAAAAGTAATATAATATACCTTTAGTATCGTAAAGAGATTCTAATACAATGGGATTAGCCTTTACATTTGGGATACTAAAAATGAAAAAAATTAGTAATAACCATACTATTGATGTATTCCTAGATTTCATCAAGAACTAAATGGATAAGTAAATTTAAATATCTTTGGGATAACAATTAATCACTTTCTCATGATTGTTCCCAGTAACAGGGATAAAAGTAGGCAAGATCCATTACGTTGCTTGGGAATCCCCGTAAATGCTTATCCCATGCATCATAATTCTTCTCAACATAAAGCCACGCATGGGGTCGAAGGTCCTCAACTAAATACCGTTGAATCTCATCATAGATCGCTTCTCTTGTAGGATCGGTTTCTGCAACGCCTTGTTCGAGTAAAGTTTGGAGATAGGGATCATTTACTTGTGCGGCATTATAGGTTGATATATTGGAGAATAAAGTATTGAGATAATTAGATGGATCATTTAAATCAGGTATCCACCACCAATAGTATAATTGTAAGGCATCCCATCCGGCACTTTTTATCCTTAGATTGTATAATCTGTCTTTAAGATCATCCCACGGCATACCAGCATAACCAAGATAAATTCCAATGTGAGCTAAGTTATCTTCTAACGTAATAAATATTACATCACTGATGGTAACAGAACCTCCAACATTATAAGTTAAGTTTAAAGTTCGAAAATTTGCCGATTGCCATTGAGTTTCATGATTACCAGGGAAGGAGGGATCCCAACCTACACCAAACCCCATACTTTGCATTATTTCTCTTGCTTTAGTAATGTTGAATTTAGGATAATTAAATGACCAGTTGGCATATAATACCCCCTCTGGAATGGGAGATTTTAATCTAGTAGTCCTAACTGGGTTTATAGTATATGTAGCAAACTCATTTTTTTGTATACGATCAATTATAGAGCTATAATTGATAGCATAAGAGATTGCATTTCTCCAAGTTACATTAATCTGTTTGTTATTGAATCCTAAGTATTGGGTTATGGCTTTATATTCAGCTTCATATAAAAGTACTGCCCCCTCAGCTTCCATTGCGGGGAAGTAGGAGGCGAAAGGATCTGCTATAATATCTATGGCACCAGAAAGTACTGCCATATTTCTGGCTTCATCATCTTGGATTTTGACATGTACTAAGACATCAAAACCAATTCTTGGTCGATGGTAATCTTCAAATGCGGTGAATCTCACTTCATAAGCTTCAAGCTTTTGTATTACCATAGGACCAGTTCCAACACAGATACCTGTATCAACTAAAGCAGGATTAATATAATCTAGTTGTGGTGTAGATGTAGGAGACATGATAACTGATGCAGGGAATGCTAATAGAGCGCGAAAGGGACCATAGGGCTGACTTAAAGTAAACCTCACTTGCCTTGGAGTAATTGCTTCAACCTTTTGAATAATTGGAACTCCCTGGACATAATATAATGAATCGACAATAGTGGGGATGTTATAAAAACAGGTCTCAGGTAAAGGGCCCCAAGGATGAGGAGCTCCATTCCATGTAGTGTTCATCAAATAATGTAATCTCTGAAAACTCCATACAACAGTATCGGCATTAAAATCGGTGCCATCATGAAATTTTACCCCTTGTTTAAGGTTAAAGGTCAATTCTGTTCCTGTTGGATCGTAAGTACCCAAATCAGTTGCCAATAATGGATAAAGGGCCATTTCAGGGTGACTCAAATTAAGTGCAAGCAACCCTTCCCACGTCATAATGATAGCATCAAAGGAAGCATCATCCCAGGCGTATTGAGGGTCGATATCCTTAGCTATATTCATGCTCCCAAAATAAATTCGGGAATAAGGAGGTGGTGGTGGATAAGGATAATATCGATATTGATAAAGATAAATAAATGGTAAAACATTAAAAACAATAATATTTAGAATAATTCCTATTGTAATCAAATTTTTTAATAAAGTATTTCCATCTTCTTCTCTCATAGCAGAGAACTTTTCTATACTTTTTTGTCTTAATATAATTGATAATAAGTAAACTTAAAAATCTTTCATCTCAAACTTGAAATGGCTCATAATATAAGACCAATTTTAATAATTTTAATTTAATATTAGCATATAACAAATTTTATGAGCTTAGATTATAATTAGTACAATTCTTTTACTAAATAGGTAATTTCATTAAAATAAAATATTTTTCTTCCATCTATGAGATAGTAGCACTCATCAAATCAAAATTTTTGATATAATGTTTGGAAAATAAACTCCAAACCCAATTAAGAAAGTTATTAGATTTGCTGTGATAACCATGGAGGTTGTTTTTTTTAATCCGGGGTATTCTACATATCTTTCATTGAAATTCATAAATAAATAATTTATAAGAAAACACTCTAAACTAATGGGTATAATTTCTATTAAGAAATAAATAATTAAAAAATAAAATGAAGTGACTAGTAGAAGAATTGAAGCAATAATTTGAGTAATGGGAAATGTAAAAAAATTTACTATAAAAATTAATTTATAAATTTTTGACTCATTAAGAATTTTTTTTTTCTTCAAAAAAATATAAACAACTAAAAATTCAGCATTGAATGTAATGAAAAACATAAGCGGCATTTCAATAAAGAAGTAATATAGACCACTAACAGTATCAAATAGAGGTATCCTTTCTACTGGAATGGGATTAGCTTTTACATTTAATATATTAAAAATGAAAAAAATTAGAAATATCCATATAATTGATACATTCCTAGATTTCATCAAGAACTAAATGGATAAGTAAATTTAAATATTTTTGGAAATAGAATTAACCATTTTCTTAAGAATAATCCCAGTAACAGGGATAAAAGTAGGCACGATCCATTGCGTTGCTTGGGAATCCCCGTAAATCCTTATCCCACACGTCATAATTTTTATAAACATAAAGCCACGCATGTGGTCTAAGTTCCTCAACTAAATACCGTTGAATCTCATCATAGATCGCTTCTCTTGTAGGATCGGTTTCTGCCATGCCTTGCTCGAGTAACTTTTGGAGATAGGGATCATTTACCTGTGCGGAATTAAAGGTTGATGTATTGTAGAACATAGGATTGAGATAATCAGATGGATCATTCAAATCCGGGATCCACGCCCTAGGGTATAATTGTAAGGCGTCCCATCCTGCACTTAATAATCTCTTATTGTATAATCTGTCCTTAAAATCATCCCATGCCATACCAGCATCACCAAGATATATTCCAATGTAATCTAAATTATCTTCTAATATATCAAATATTACATCCCAGTATGTAACAGAACTTACGCTAAGAAATGTTAAGTTTAAAGTTCGGAAATTTGCTGATGTCCATTGAATTTCATTACTGCCAGGGAACGTAACATCCCATCCTACACCAAAACCCATACTTTGCATTATTTTTCTTGCTTTAGTAATATTAAACTCAGGATAATTAAATGACCAATTGGCATGAAGTACTCCTTCTGGAAGTGGTGATTTTAATCGTGTAGTCTTAGGGGGGAATATCGAATATATATCAAATTTTTTATTATCAATTATAGAGCTATAATTGATTGCATAAGAAATTGCATTTCTCCAAGTGATATTAATCTGTTTGTTATTAAATCCCAGATATTGGACAAGATCTTTATGACCAGCCTCAATTAAAGAGATTTCCGCCTCAGCTTCCATATCATCTAGATATTTTGATGAGGGATCTACTATAATATCAACCGCACCAGAAAGGACTGCCATGTTTCTGGCATCACCATCAATGATTTTGGCATGTACTAAAATGTCAAGATCTATTCTTGGTCGATGGTAATCTTCAAATGCGGTGAATCTTACCTCATAAGTTTCAAGTTTTAGTATTTCCATAGGACCAGTTCCAATACACGGTCCATATCCATAGGGACCTGAAACATCAACATTAGCTGGATTAATATAATCTAATTGTGGGGTAGAGGTAGGGGACATGATGACAGACCCTGTAAATGCTAATAAAGCGCGAAAAGGACCATAGGGCTGACTTAAAGTAAATTTTACTTGGGTTGGAGTAATGGCTTCAACATTTTGAATAATTGGATTACCTTCAATAAAATATAACGGATTAATAATAGTAGCGATGTTATAATAGACTGTACTAGTTAGAAGGCCCCAAGGATGAGGAGCTCCATTCCAAGTAGTATTCATTAAATAATGTAATCTCATAAAACTCCATACGACCGCATCGGCATCAAAATAGGTACCATCGTGGAATCTAACCCCTGATTTAAGATTAAAGGTCAATTCTGTTCCTGTCACATCGTAAGTACCCAAATCAGTTGCCAATAATGGATAAAGCGCCATTTCAGGGTGACTCCAGTTACTTGCAAGCAAACCCTCCCACACCATGATGATAGCATCAAAAGAAGCAGAATCCCAGGCATATTGAGGGTCAATATCTTCAGATATATACATACTCCCAAATTTTAAAATTTGCATTCCACGCCCAGTTTCGATTTTATATTGAGAAAAGTAAACAATTGGTAATATTCCAAATAAAAAAATATTAAGAATAATTCCTATTCTAATAAAATTTTTTAATAAAGTATTTCCATCTTTTTCTCTCATAGTGGAGAACTTTTATAATTTTTTGTCTTGTTAAAATTGATAACAAGTAAACTTAAAAATATATCATCTAAATATTTATTAAATTCATAATCGAAGACTCTTCTTTCCTTTCTTGACTTTAAAATTGACAATAAATATCATAGCTACACTGAGATTTCCGATCCCGAATAAGCCAAGGATAATTAAAAATAAATTATTTTCTGGAACTGAAGTATAGCCAATTCCTACTAAATCATATTCAATAGTTTCATTATTCCATTCCCAACTAAAGCATTTATCATAATATTTACTAAGAAATGGTATTTTAGCATGATTTAGATCAGAAATAATGCAATCTTCTTCATGATAACAATAATCTGGTAAATGACCATACACTTTAAATTCTACTTTTTCAGTTATATTGCCATTCCAGACCCTAGCCGTTCCTACATCATAAATAATTTCACAATATCCATAATCTTTTATAATATTTTTAACACTTATTTCTATAGATTCACACAAGAAACTAATTAACACAGAATCGTTTGCAGGAATAGTTATATTAAAGAGATAAAATATTCTACCATCATTAATATCTTCTATATATTTATTCCAGATTTCTGAAATATTACTTGCATAATTTATAACAATTGCATCATAAATGAGAGCTGGGTTATTATCTATGGTTAGTGAATAATTATATATAGGAGCAGGGAGATTAAAAGGTATTGCTATAGAGACATTTATTGTTTCATCTGGGTTGAATATCGTATAATTACTTTTAAAGTTCCAACTTAAATAATTCGGAAAGTTTAAAGTATTGATTTCAAATAAAACTTCAGCATTTACTAATGAGAGAGTTAAATTTTCTTTCGGTAATATCCCACCTAATCCAGTACTCACTGGAGCGAAATTTGATTTAACAAAATCAGTATTATTTATTTGATTTAGTTGGATCATTAATAAAATAAGAATAAATAAGTAAATTTTCCTTTTATTCAACTTCTGTCTCATATTCAAGATACAAAAAAGTCAAAATAACTTTTATTTTTTTCCTACAAATGTAATTTATTTATTTTTCCTGTTACTAATTTTAAAGCTTATTATAATTACCATTGCTGCAATGACATTTACTAATCCGAAGAAACTAAAACTAACCAAAACTAATTTACTTTCTGGTATAGAAGTATAGACAATTCCAACTAAATTATATTCAATTATTTCATTATTCCATTCCCAACTATAACATTTACTACCATATTTATCAAGAAATTTATCAATAAATGGTATTTTAACTTGATTTAAATCAGAGATAAGGCAATCTTCTTCATAATAGCAGTAATCTGGTAAGACACCATATACTTTAAATTCTACTTTTTCAGTTATATTGCCATTCCAGACCCTTGCAGTTCCCACATCATAAATAATTTCGCAAGATCCAAAATTTTCAATCATATATTTAACACTACTTTCTTTAGAATCAAATGAGAAATTGATTAAAACAGAATCGTTCGCAGGAATAGTTACATTAAAAATGTAAAACTTTCTACCATCTTCAATATTGTCTAGATATTTACTCCAGATTTCTGAAATGTTTGGATTTACCTGTCCTTGAGAAATCGTATTATAGATGAGTGCTGGATTATTATCTATGGTTAATGAATAATTGTATATGGAAGTACCCCGCCCTAAAGGCATTCCTATAGTGATATTTATCGTCTCATCTGGGTTAAATATCGTATAATTACTTTTACATTTCCACCTTAGACCGAAAAAGTCCCGGTTGTTTATCGGGAAATATCGAGCATTTATTTCAAATAAAACTTCAGCATTAAGTAATGAAAGAGATGAATTTTCTTTAGGTAATATCCCACATATCGTGCTCACTGGACTAGGATTTGCTTTTACAAAATCTGTAGTATTTATTTGATTGAGCTGGATCGTCAATAAAATAAGAATGAATAAATAAATTTTCCTTTTATTCAACTTCTGTCTCATATTCAAGATACAAAAAAGTCAAGTAAACTTTTAATTTTTTTCTATAGATGTATGCTATTTACTTTAATTCAATTCGACCAATTGCTCTAAATGGTAAATTCTTGCTAAACTCATTATAATCAAATATTCTCCTTCCATCTATTAGATTTGGTGTTTTCATAAGTCTTTTTAAATCATTTGGTTTTAATTTTCGGAACTCATCCCATTCTGTAATCAGTAAAGCACATTCAGAACCTTTTAAAGCCTCTTCGATTGAACCAGCATACTTAATTTTATCTTTCAGTTCAATTTTAGCGGTTTCGATTGCTTGAGGATCGTATCCTATAATATCTGTTATATTTCTCCTTAATAATTCATTCACTACCCTAACACTTGCAGCTCCTCGCATGTCATCGGTACCAGGTTTAAATGCAAGGCCTAATAAAGTAATTTTTTTACCCTTTAACCCTCCAGTTAATTCTTCGGCAATTTCTACAATATGTATAGCTTGGTCATCATTAATATCAAGAACCGCTTCTAATAATTTCGATTTATATCCCTTACTCTCTGACCATGCCTTTATTGCATTAACATCCTTATGAAAACAAGCCCCTCCGAAACCTACACCTGCGCCTAAAAATTTTGGATTTATTCTATAATCTAAGCCTACACCTTTCATCACTTCTACAATATCAACATTGGGAACTAATTCTGCAAAGTTAGCAAATTCATTTGCATAACTAATTTTAGTGGATAAAAGACAGTTATTTCCATACTTAACTAATTCTGCGCTTTCTAAGTTCATTCGGAGAACAGGACAATTTTTCAGATGATTACCATAAAAATATTCATAAAATTCTTGTAGCATAACTCCGCTTTTTTCATCAAATTCTCCAATAATAATTCTATCTGGATACAATGTATCTTGAATTGAACGTCCTTCTGCTAAAAATTCTGGTTGCATGCATAATCCATAATCCTTCCCTGGATCTTTTCCTGAAACCTTAGAGATAATCTTTCCTACTAAATTGCGTGTTGTACCAGGGACTACAGTTGATCTAACAACTACTAAATGATATTTATCTTTAGTTTTTAATGCGTCTCCAATTTCTTTTGCCGTACTTTCAATAAAACTTAAATCAATACTTTTATCCTCTCTCATTGGAGTTCCTTGGGTAATCATGGATATATCTGTCTCAGTTATTGCTTTTACTGGATCAGTTAAACACTTTAAAAGATCGGGTTTAAATTTTTTAATATTATCCATTATTTGTTGTAAACCAGTTTCATAAAAGGGAGCTTTACCCTCATTAATCATATTTGCCTTTTTTTCATTATGGGTTGATGCTAAAACTTGTATATCTTTATTCGCAAAGCAAGCTGCTGAGCATAACCCTATAAAGCCAGTTCCTAAAATTGACACTTTATATTTGAACATTTTCAAGGATCTACTCTTATTATTTTTATATTTCTAAGATATTTGGAATTATAATTAAAGCTTTTGATGAGTTTTAAATAAATTTAAAATAAAGTGAATCTAATATTACATTTATGGTTTCTTTTTGAAATATTAGATTCATGGAAATACCATGGGTAGAATATTTCTAAGTGTAATTAAAATATAGAGGTAATAATAAAAAAATGAATGACTTAAGGAAAAAGCTAAAAATTTCAGATAAGGCGTTAAAGGCAGTAAATGATTTTCTTTTAGATGGAAGTAATCCACTACTTAACAACTTATTAGAATTGGTAGATAACTATGGTGGTGTTGAGGAAATTAACAAGAAGGCTAATGAGGCTGGAAAAATTGAAAATTTAATGCAAAAATTAGAAAAGAAGAATCCTGATTACATAAAGGATCTTGAATGGTTAATAGATCAGAGAGAAAATGATGCTTTTATCAGCATACCTGAATATCGAAAGAAAATTCTTGGAGAGAAAGCATCAGAAGTAAAATTCAAGGAGAATTTTGCCGTAACTTTAGAGTTATCCGCATGTCAATATTTTCCATTTCTTATTGATATTGCTAAAGATGCCATTGATACTCAACAATTAGTTCCTGGAAGGATTATTCGGGTTAGAAATATGAAGGAACAGGAGGAAGATGGAGATTTAATAGCAATGGCAGCAGCAATGCAAATAATTGGTTCTACGTGGGTTGAGACATTAGATACAAAAGGAACCGCTCCAGGGCCAGATGGGCTTCCTGTAAATGTACATTTAGGAGGACCTGAAACCATAACCGGATATTTTGGGGGTGTGGGGCAACCTAATGATTTTGCTTTGAAATGGATCGATGAATTCCTTTATTACTATACTAATTATGGAATAAAGCAAGCGCTTAATGTAAATCCCGGTACTGTTTTACTTGGATATTTCATCTATAAATTGGGAATTAATAACGAATTTAAAATTAGTGTTTATATGGGTAATGACAACCCATATGCTTGTCTTTGGACTCTATTAACAGCAAAATTATTTGCACGTGAAGATGGTTCAAGTCCTCTCATTGGCTTTAATCTCGCTAACTCAGTTAATAATGAAACTATTGAACTATCGGCATATATTCGTAAAAATTTTGATTTTGAAGATGTGATTAGATTAGAACATCATATAACTGAAACTTGGAAGAGTATAGTAAGGCAACCTTATGATCGAAGAGAGGAATTATTAGAATTAGCGGCAAAAGTTAAGAATGTAAGTGCTAAACATGAAGGAGGCGATATAGAAGTTGAAAAAAGCAGGGAACACCCTACTGATATTCTTGAATATTTTATGCCTAAAGAAGAATTGATAAAAGCAGGATTATGGGATTTTCTACGAATAAATCATCTAGATAGATATAGAGCAGTGAATCATACTGCTAAGGCTCTTACCGAAAAAGGTCTTAGCTTTATTGCTGCGAGTAATTTACATAAATCGATTTAAAATTAAGAGGTTAATATAAAATGGGAATGTTTGATTTTCGTCCAACTGGAGTCATGCCAGCTATGGTTACTCCTTTCAATAAAGATGAATCAATTAACGAGGAAATGTTAAGGAATTTAGTTAATCATCTAATTGAACAAGGGGTCACAGGTTTAGTGCCTTCTGGAACAACAGGGGAATTTGTAAATATGACTTTTGAAGAAAGATTAAAAGTGATAGAGATTGTTGTGGATGAAACTAATGGTAGGGTTCCTGTTATTGCAGGTACAGGAGAAACTGGCACTAAATTAGTAATTGATGCAACTAAATCGGCAACAGATATTGGAGCAGATGCAGTATTAATTGTTACTCCTTATTACTTAAAACCTAAAGCTAAAGGTCTTTACGATCATTATTTTACAATAGCAGAAAAAACAGAAATTCCTATTGTTCTTTATAATATTCCTGTTTGTACTGGAGTAGAGTTACCATGGACAGTGGTTGAAGACCTTGTAGAAATTGAGAATATCGTTGGAATTAAAGATTCTAGTGGAGATTATAAATATTTTTCTGCCCTATTAGAAAAAGTAAGTGATATAATTTCTGTCATGATTGGATGGGATGAAAATGTCCTTGGTGCTTTAGCGGGAGGTGCCGCTGGATGTATTTTAGGTTCTGCAAATGTATTTCCTAAAATTTGGCTTGAAATTTATAACCATATAAAAAGCAATCGTTTAGAAGAAGCACAAGTACTTCAAAAGCGAGTCCAGAAGTTAGCCAGACTTTTAATAAATTCAGGAGCATTAGGTGTTAAATCTTGTTTAAATATGATGAAGATTCCAGTAGGTAAAACCCGACAACCACTTGTTTTAGGTGATGCTCTCTCTTATGAAATAAAAGATGAGTTGCGAGTCGAGCTTGAAAAGTTAGATTTAATTCAAAAGACAGAATTACAGTTTGAATTTGGAGAAAAACCACTTACAAGCCGATTTTATAGTGTTGGAATTACACCCAAGAAAATTACAGATTTTGATCTAAAAGTAGGGGAATCTCTTGTGGGCAATCGTGTTGAACTTGCACATATTGATCTTCTAATTGGTAGAAAAGATGGCCCTGTTGGGATTGCATATGCTCAAGCGTTAACTAATCCAGAAGAAGGACGGGAAGGACTTCAAGTCATACTTGAACCGAATATGCAAGTAAAACCACCTACAATTATGATTCCTACAGTTCGTCCAATTTCACTTCGTCATGCAAGTTTAACATATGGACCTGCTCAAGCGGCAATAGCTAAAGCAATAATGCAATGCGTCGAAGATGGAATTCTTCCGAAAGAACTAGTAGATGAAATCGTAATAATTGTAAATGTGTTTGTCCATCCAAGTGCTAGTGCAAGAAAAAGAATATTTATTAACAATTATAAAGCAACCCGTAATGCGATTCGAAAATCAATGGAAGGTTTACCGTCTATAGATGATGGTATCGAGAACGCAGAAAGTGCGCGACACCCATTTAGAAATGACCCATAATTAGGAGGAGATTATTATAGAATTGAAATATCTTTTTAGCCCAGGTAAAATTGGTAATATAAGCATTAAAAATCGTCTGGTTCGTTCAGCGACTTGGGAATCAAGAGCAACTGAAGATGGGTACGTGACTGATTCGCTTATCGAATTCTATGGAAATTTAGCGAAGGGAAGTATCGGATTAATAATAACTGGATATATTGCCGTAGATAAAATAGGAGCTCAAACTACTCGTATGACAAGAATTTATGATGATTCATATATACCCGGACAAAAAAAATTAGTAAGTTCCATTCACGAGCATTCAGATGTTAAGGTAGCTGCTCAAATAGGGCATACAGGTAATAACGTCATTAATCGTAAATTAGAAACCGTTGGTCCATCACCAATTAGAGACCCTCTAACTAAAAAAGTCTGTCGAGAATTGAAAAAGGAAGAAATTGAAGAAATAATAGGGAAATTTGCTCAGGCAGCTTTCAGAGCTTATGAGTGTGGTTATGACATGATACAATTGCACGCAGGGCATGCTTACTTATTGAGTGACTTTATCTCTCCATTTACAAATAGGCGAAATGATCAATATGGGGGTTCTACTCTTAACCGATTAAAAATTGTTATTGATATTTACAATCAGATCAGAGATAATTTAGGAAAAAGTTTTCCAATAACAATCAAACTAATTACTCAAGATTTTCTAGGGAAGGGTAAAGGTCTAGATTTAGAAGAGGGAGTAGATATCGCTAAACATTTAGTTGAAATAGGTTTTGATGCTATTGAACCCACCTCTGGACGTACAAGTTTAAGGATAACCAATAATAAGTCATTTCCAAGCGTAAATTTTAGTTCACCTGATGATGGAAATTACTATTTACCAAACGCTATAGCACTCAAACCAATAATGAAAGATTGTCCATTGATCCTTATGGGCGGTATAAGAAACCCAATATCAGCAGATAATTTATTGAAAGAGAAAATTGCAGATTTTATATCACTGAGTAGACCTTTTATATATGAACCTGATTTAGCTAACCGATGGAAGAGCGGAGATCTTTCCCCTTCATTATGTACTAATTGCAATGCTTGTTTTGGAATTGGTGAGAGAAGGGAAGTATATTGTGTGATAAAGAAAAAATTAGAAAAATAAATCAATTATCTTGTGCAATAGGAGCTCAAATTTTAGAATCATAATTTTATATCTCTTTATTTTTTTATAGATATTGTTTTATTTAATCCTTGAATAATAAGATGAATGCCAAAAATAATGAGAGTACCACCAATTAATGGTAATGAAATTAAAAAGATTACCGGTTGAGTAGGGAAATTTATTACGATAATTATAAAAAATACAGCATTTAGCAGACCAATGAGCGTCGAAATTAAACCTAAAATCCAACTTACCCTCTTTTTTGTTGATTCCTTAGAAATTAATCTTTCAGAAAACATTAAATAAAAACCATAAATCATTAGAAAAATACTTACTAAGAATAATGGGAATAATACCAAATTTCTGACAAATGCAAAAGAGAAAAATCTTTCATCCAATAAAATGTACATTGAAATGATTATTGAGATAATTCCATCAATAATTAAGAGTAAGCCTTTTACTTTTTGATTTAGCTTTTCTTTCAAAATAAGATATAATCCAAAATAAATTGTATAAATACTAAAAATTATCAATGGAATTGAGAATATCAGATAATAAATATTCGATATCCAATCTACACCCATCGCCCAGAATGTAATGAGTGCGATTATTAGAAAAATAATTCCTAGCACTATTAAAAATAAACCTAAACTTCTTCTTTCCATAATTTTTTCAATCTCTTTCTTTATTATGTTTCTTTACTTAAGATTGATTTAATTTATTATTTCATTTAATAATTTATTAAATTCTAAGTTCAATTGAACTAAAATTCTAAATGAAATGGTTCATTAATTATAATGGATAGATAAAAATTCTGAAGTAAAAAAAAAAAATTAATTTTTAATACTTATAATAATTCTTGTAGTAATAAACTTCGTGTTCTATTCCCAGTAGGTGTGCTGAGATTTAGACTATTTGCGCCAGTCGCATCTACATCAGATTTCCAATAAACTACTATGTTATATACCCCCTTGGGTAATCTTTCTGATTGATAAATAGTATGAAGATTAACTGGAATTTCTCTTACAGCACCAAAACCCCCGGGTGTGCCTTCATAAAAATGAATACGTGAACTGCGATTAGATATACCCTCTATTACAACTGCTATATAGAAATTAACTGCACCAACGAGAGTTGAACTTATAGTTAGCGACCCTTCCGCTGTAAATGTAATTAGAATTCTTGAATTTTCCTGGATATCAATAGTAAGCTCCATATCAGGAATCTGTTGATAAGTTGTCTGAGTATCAGGAATTGAAGCTGATGAACTTGTTTCCATGTATTTTGACTGCAAAAGAATGGTCTGCATTCCTGGTAATAATATAGGCATTACAAACATCGTTAAGAGGGTCATAACCGCCACAGAGCCAATAATACTACCAATTATACTTCCGGCTACCTGTTTTCCAGACATTTTATATACACTTAATCAAGATAATTTAGATTTCTTTTACTTATATCTAAATTTTTATAGATAAATTTAGTCTATATCTTCTATAGTAGTGTATCAAATACTTAAATAAATGGAATTTTTGAAGAACGAGAATTATTATTTAATATTGATTTGTTTTATTATTTCATTTTATAATTTATTAAATTCTGAGATTGAATAAATAAAAATTCTAAATGAAATGATGAAATGATTAATAGATATTAATATGAACCTTAAAATTTCTGATTTTTTGGTAATAATTAATGAATTATATGTTTTAATAAATGAATGAAATTTTCGAAGAAATAGAAGGTTGATATAAAATGGCAGATAAAAAAGTAGAATTAAAAGCCGGTGATTTAGCCCCTGAATTTTGCCTTCCAGATAAAGAAAATAAAAATGTGTGTTTGAAAGATTTTGAAGGTAAGTACAGAATAATATACTTTTATCCTAAAGATAATACTCCAGGATGCACAACCGAAGCTATTGGGTTCACAAATATTTTACCTGAGTTACAAGAGCTTGATGCAGAAGTAATAGGAATTAGTCCGGATAGTCCAAAATCTCATGCTAACTTTATAGCAAAGAAAAATCTGAAGCTAACATTGCTTAGTGATGAAAATAAAGATGTTCTAAAGAAATATGGCGCTTGGGGATTAAAAACATTTAGAGGAAAAACCTATATGGGAGTAATTCGGAGTACGTATCTAGTGGATCCTAATGGCAAAATTGCTCACATTTGGCCAAAAGTTAGTGTTAAAGGTCATCCTGAAGAGGTAAAAGAGATTCTAGAAGGATTATTGGCTACAGTTTAAATTTTGATTAAATTTTTTTTAAATTCAAAAATTTTTTTATTAAAAAATGAATGTAAAAAAAGCTATTAAAGAAAGAAGAGCATTTCGCTCTCTTGAATTAGTGAGAATTACAGACGAACTCATTTATGATTTAGCTGAAAAAGCTCAAGTTGCGCCTTCATGCGCCAATAAGCAACCCTGGAATTATATTTTTGTGCGAGAAAAAGAACAATTAAAAAAATTATTTAATACCTTGACAGATGGGAATAAATGGGTTGAAAAAGCGTCAATGATTATTGCTGTATTTAGTAAGCCTGAGAATGATTGTATTATTGGGGAGCGTTTATATTATTTATTTGATACAGGGATTGCTACCGCATTTATAATATTACGGGCGACTGAACTAGGATTGGTTGCTCATCCAATAGCAGGTTTCAATGAACCACAAGCTAAACAAATTCTTAAAATTCCAGATGAAATGAGGTTAATCACACTTATAATTATTGGAAAGCATTCAAAAACAATCAATCCTGTTTTATCTGAAAAAATGAAACTGGGAGAAAAACAGAGACCACCCAGAAAAGAATTAGATAAATTTATTTTTATAAATAGTTATAAATGAGATTCAAAAAGTGCTTAAAGACCTTATATTCATTTTTTTATTAAAAGACAAACCATAGATTCTATTTTATAATTAAGCGATTATCAAAAGTTTATAGACTTAAGATAATTTTAACAAAAATTAATAGTTTATAACCGAGATTTTGATAATTCATTCCAATATTAATAATTATATGATTATAAAAGAAAGAAAATATAATCATCTAGTTAATGAAAAGAGTCCTTATTTACTTCAACACGTTGAAAATCCTGTAGATTGGTACCCATGGGGAGAAGGAGCTTTTAAAAAAGCAAACGACGAAAAAAAACCAATCTTTTTATCAATAGGATACTCCACTTGCCATTGGTGTCATGTTATGGCACATGAAAGCTTTGAAAGCAAAGAGGTCGCTGATTTAATGAATAAAACATTCATTTCAATCAAAGTTGACAGAGAGGAACGTCCAGATATAGATAAAATCTATATGACTGTATGCCAGATGATGACAGGTTCAGGGGGTTGGCCCTTAACAATTCTATTAACACCTGATAAGAAGCCCTTTTTTGCAGGTACATATTTTCCTAAAGAGTCAAAATTTGGAAAAATTGGCCTTATAGACTTAATTAAGAGAGTTAAAAATCTATGGATTAATAATAGGAATGAGTTATTAGAATCAGCTGAAAAAATTACTGCTTCTCTTAAAAATTTAACTCAAGAATCTCCTGGAGATACTTTTAATAAGAGAATTTTAAAGAAAACATATAACCAACTTTCCTCACAATTTGATTCTAAAAAAGGGGGATTTAGTGATAAACCTAAATTTCCATCACCCCATAACTTATTATATTTACTCCGTTATTGGAAACGTACTGGGGAGCAACATGCATTAGAAATGGTTGAAAAAACTTTGCAAGAGATAAGAAAGGGTGGAATTTATGATCATATTGGATTTGGAATTCACAGATATTCTACAGATAGAAATTGGCTTGTTCCGCATTTTGAAAAAATGCTATATGATCAAGCTTTAGTTGCTTATACTTATATTGAAGCTTTCCAAGCAACTAAGAAAGAGATTTATAAGAAAACAGCAGAAGAAATTTTCGAATATGTAATACGTGATATGACTTCTCCCGAAGGTGGTTTTTATTCTGCTGAAGATGCGGATAGTGAGGGAGAAGAAGGAAAATTTTATGTTTGGTCAAAAGCCGAAATTGAACAAGTTCTTGATAAAGAAGAAAGTGAACTAATTATAAGTACATATAATATCACCGAAGCGGGGAACTATTTAGAAGAAGCATCTGGAATGAAAACAGGTCGAAATATTTTACACTTAAACCAAATCCAAGTAATAGAACAAGAAGAACAGTATCCTAAGCTTGTAGGTATTCGTCAAAAATTGTTTGATTATCGTGCTAAAAGAGTACGTCCACACAGGGATGATAAGATATTAACAGACTGGAATGGATTGATGATAGCTGCTTTAGCTAAAGGGGCAAAATCTTTTTCAAAACCAAAATACCTCAAAATTGCACAAAATGCTACTAATTTTATAATTAAGAATTTAAAGAAAGAAGATGGAGAATTACTGCATCGCTATAGGGAGGGGAAAGCGGAAATTAAAGGTTTTCTTACAGATTATGCTTTTTTTATATGGGGTTTACTTGAAATGCTTGAAGCAACATTTAATATTAAGTATTTAGAAATTGCCTTAGAATTAAATGAATATCTATTGAAGCATTTTTGGGATGATCATATAGGCGGCTTCTACTTTACTTCTGAATATAATGAAGAACTCTTAACACGTCAAAAGGAAATATATGACGGAGCTATACCTTCAGGAAATTCGGTTTCTATGTTAAACTTATTGCGTCTAAGTTATATTACAGGAGATTATATTTTAGAAGAGAAAGCAGACATATTAAGCAGAGTATTTTCAGAAAAGTTAGAAGCATCTCCACTAGCATATACACAATTTATGGTTGCTGCAGATTTTGCTGTTGGTCCTACTTATTCATTAATCATAGCAGGAAAATCAAATTCAAAAGATACAATAAATATTTTAGAAGCAGTTGAAAATGAATACTTACCAAATAAAGTGCTTTTGCTTAGAAAAATGGAACAAGAAAATCCAGATATTGACAAATTTTCGAATTTCGTCCAATTTTTTGATGATAAAGACAACAAGGCTACTGCTTATGTTTGTATCAATAAAACTTGCAAACCTCCTAGCCATGAAATTGATAAGATTCTTGAATATCTAGACTCTAATTGGGAAAAGTAATTATCGTCTTTCAGTAATTACATCAATTATATCTAATGGAATATAAATTAGATTATTGTATTTATCCTTTAATACAAGTATGTCATCATCAGTAATGGAGTCAAGAATTCCACCAAATTCTCTATCAATATGGCGAATATAAATATAAACGTCTGTTTTAACTAATCTTTCTACAATCTTTTTAGGAATCAAATAAAAAACACCATAGTTTCTTAATTCTAATAATTTTTTTTAATTATTTAAGATTTAATCTTATAAGACAGAGAAATAAAAAATCCCATTTAATTAATTAAGAAATAGACTATAATTTCTACAATCCGAATTCTTTTAACTCTTTCTCTCCTAAATTTTTTAATTCATCGGTAGATTTTACAGCATTCATCTCATCTTGAGAAATGAATAATTTTAATACGGCTCCAATTATCTATGTGTTTTTTTTATATTATTTCTATGTATTCATGCTTTCTCATTAAACCCATATTTGAAAAAATTAAATTGTCGTTTTTTAGTAATCTAAAAAATTTTTAACAATTCTTTTATATTACATAAAAATAAATTTATTATGAATTAAAAATAAAATTAAGTAGAAAACTCCAAATTACATAGCTAAAATGAAGATAAATGCCAAAAGGGCAGAGTGAAAAAATTAAGTTAATTTCTAAGTTTTTAGATAAAACCAAAGTAATAAATTTCGATAAATTAGATTCAATCGAAGATGTTATAAATTTTCCTATTTCTAATTTTAACTTTTTAAACGATGCTGATGTAGACTTAATAAGTAGATTATTTAAAATTAATAGTATAGGCCAATTTGCTTCTTTGGACCCTGAAAAACCTTTCGAAGTTTTATATAAGGATAATAAAACTAAGAAAAAGATTGAGCATATATTGCAAACTGATTTAGAAATCGAAGATAAGGTAAAAAAAGCAGTTACTATAAGTAAAGTTATTTATAAAATAAAAGAAGAGTCAATCTCATACTTAAAAAAAGAGCAAAAAGTTATCGTTGTTGGGTTAGCAAATGCTGGTAAGACAACAATACTTAAGAAATTTGGTGGTCAAATTGGAATAAAAGATTTAGCAAAATTAAATCCAACAAAAGGAGTTGAGCGTCAGGAAATTATTACTCCTGATTTAGTACTAATAATATGGGATTTTGGTGGCCAACAAGAATATAGAGAAATTTATCTTCAAGATCCTCAGAGATATTTTTTAAAAGTTGATTTGATAATTTACGTTATTGATCTTCAAGATCCAGAAAAATTTGATGAAAGTATTAAATATTTCGAAAAAATTATTGAGAATGTCGAAAAACTTGAAGAAAAACCTTACATATTGGTTTTTATACATAAATATGATCCTGACATAAAAGATAATCCAGAAGTATTACTTAATATAGAACTTGTAAAAGATTTAATTAAGAATATTTTTAAAAATAGAAAAAAATTTGATTATGAGATATATCTAAGTTCTATCTATTCCTTGTTAGCAAAAGAACCAAAGTTTTCAAGATATCTTAAAGAAACTATGGAAAAAACTGCTACCTTATCAGATTATAAATTAGAAGGAATGGCATCAATTTTAGAATCAACATTGAATGGAATTATTCGATTATCAGAAGTTGTAATGGATCAATATAATGAATTAAATAATAGAATAAGATTAATTGAGGGTGAATATGCAATTACAAATGGATTAACGTCTTCATTACCCTCTCCGGAATACTCATCACCCACAGTAACTTCTCAAAAAACAAGCACTTCATCAAAATTAGTTTCAAGTAAGGAGGCTAGAAAGGCCAAGGCGGCAGTTCTTGATGAATTAAAAGAATTGATAGAGAAGAAAAATAAAAGAACAAAGAAGAAGTAAATATTATTAGTTTTACTGCTCTTTTACAAATTATAAGCTAGTATTCTTTTTTGTTAAAATTAATAATGAGTTAATTTTTAATACTAATTCTTTTTAAAGAAAACCATAAATTAGAAAAATAGAGTAATTTTATCTTATACAGAATTTGATTTAATTAATTTCATTTTAGAAAAATAACAACGTTTAAGAAAAAGATTATTAATATCGAGCAGGTGAATAACATTTCAGGGGATATAGTTAAAAAGATAAATGATATGGCTAATTATTGTTATAATTGTAATCGATGTGTTAATGTATGTCCACTTTCTCACATAGATGTTTTTTATCCCCAAAAATTAATTGTAGATTTACTTTTTTCCCCAATAAATGAAGTTTTAGAAAAACATAATATATGGGATTGTCTTACTTGTGGTCTTTGTTCTAATTATTGTCCCATGACTCAAGAGAAAGCTGGTGTTAGATTTCCAGAATTGATATTAGAATTGAGAAAAATAGCTATCCATAACCAAAGTCAAATGGATAGAATCATTCAGTGTGAAACTCACGATGAAATATTTCCACTTATCTCAAAAATCATGTCGGATGATAAGTTGCATCCAAATAAATTAGAATTTTTGGAAAAATCATCTTTAAAAACGACAGATTTTGGTGAAATTGCATATTATGTTGGTTGTTTACCTCTTATGGACACAATTTTTTATAAATCAGATATCAATTATATAAGCACACCAAAAACTATAATTGGTTTATTAAACGAGGCAGGTATAGTACCAGTTGTATTAAATGAAAAGTGTTGCGGGCATGATGTTTTATGGGGTAAAGGGGATAATAATACGTTTAAAAAGCTTGCCGAATATAATGTTAAACTTTACAGAGATGCGGGTGTTAAAACAATTATCTTAGGATGTGCTGAAGGATATAGAACCTGGAAATTTGATTATCCTAAAATCGTAAAAGATTTCAATTTTAAGATTATGCATTTTTCTGAGTTTTTTCTTAAGGAAGAAATCCTTGAAAATGTTAGATTTCCACAAGAAACTAATATTAAAGTTACCTATCACGATGCATGTCGATTAGGACGTTTGGGAGGAAAATTATATGATGCTCCGAGGGAATTACTTAAGAAAATTCCAGGAGTTGAATTAATTGAAATGGAGAATATTAAAGATGATGCGAACTGCTGTGGAGTTTCGGCTTTTATGGGATGTAATGAATCAACTCGTACTTTTAGACAAAATCGTATAAATGAAGCAATAGAAACAGGAGCAGAATATTTAATCGTACCTTGTCCTAAGTGTTTAACACATTTCGATTGCTATCTTAATGAACCCTCCTTAGAAGAAGATCATAAAAATCTAAAAAATAAAATCAAAGTTAAAGATTTGGCAAATTTTATTGGAGAACTACTTTTCCTCGTTTAAGTAAGGCAAAGTGTAATAAAAATGATAAATAATCTTTTTTAAAATGTATGAATATAAGAAATTTTCAATAATGGAGGATTAAAATTGAGTGAAAAGAATAAAGTTGGAGCTGTAATGATCGTTGGAGCAGGAATAGGAGGTTGTCAAGCAGCATTAGATTTAGCAGATGCTGGTCTCAAAGTTTATCTTGTTGACAAAGAACCATCCATTGGAGGGGTAATGGCCCAATTAGATAAAACATTCCCAACAAATGACTGTTCTATGTGTATTTTAGCTCCAAAACTCGTAGCTGTAGATAGGCATCCGGATATTGAACTGATTACATACGCAGACATCATAAATCTAGAGGGTGAAGCTGGTAATTTTAATGCAACAATTAATAAAAGAACAAGATATATCTATGAAAATAAATGCACGGGTTGCGGAGAATGCATTCAAGAGTGCCCTGTTGAAGTTCCTGATGAATTCAATCAGAAATTGAATAATCGAAAAGCAATATATCTTCAATTCCCTCAGGCAGTACCATTCAAAGTCCAAATAGACAAACGAGGAATTCCTCCTTGTGTTGATGCCTGCCCTGCTCATGTAAATGCCCAAGGTTATGTTGCTTTAATCTCCAAAAAAAGTTATCAAGAAGCCTTGAACTTAATTAGAGAGAGATGTCCGCTTCCATCTGTTATCGGACGGATTTGTCCTCATTTTTGTGAAGAAGTATGTAATAGAGCGGAAGTAGATGACTCTATTAATATTTGTGGTCTAAAGAGGTTTGTAGCCGATTATGTTATGGATAATCTTAAAGAAGAAATTACATTCTTAGAAGATAAAAAGGAAGAAAAAGTAGCTATTGTTGGTTCAGGTCCAGCGGGACTTACTGTTGCATATCACCTAGCAAAACTCGGGTATTCCGTAACTATTTTTGAAAAAGAACCTGTCGCAGGTGGAATGCTTAGACTTGGTATTCCTGATTATAGATTACCCCCAGAAATTTTAGAAAGAGATATTGAATATATTAAGAAATTAGGTGTTGAAATAAAAACTAATACACCAATAGGTCCTGATTTAACTTTAGAAGATTTAAAAAATCAAGGTTATAAAGCTATTTTTATCGCCATAGGTCTTCATAATAGTCGTAAAATGGATTTTGAATGCGAAAATATTGATGATGTAATATACGGTGTTGATTTTCTGAAAGAAGTGAATTTATCAAGAAATGTACCTAATCTTAAAGATAAAGTTGTAGGAATAGTTGGTGGGGGAGATGTTGCAATGGATGCTGCAAGGTCATCCATACGATTAGGTGCTAAAAAAGTAATAATCATCTATCGAAGATCTGAACAAGAAATGCCTGCTTCAAGGGAAGAAATAGAAAGAGCAAGAGAAGAGGGTATTGAATTCAAATTTCTAACCGTACCTACTAAAGATGCCAGCGGTAAAAAAGTAAAGCTTGCTGAAATTGAATGCGTACAAATGAAACTTGGTAAGCCTGATGAATCTGGAAGGCGAAGACCTATCGCAATTGAAGGTTCTGAATTTAAGATGAAGATAGATACTCTAATAATTTCTGTAGGACAGGAACCTGATTGTTCTTTAGTGGAATCTGCTTCTCAGAATAAATTAAATATTAATAAATGGGGCTATATTGAAGCAGATAAAACGACATTTAAAACTAATATTTCTGGTGTTTTTGCTGGAGGAGAAATCACTACTGGTGCTGGCTCTGCTATAGAAGCGATAGCAACAGGGAATAAAGCCGCTATAGTAATAGAAAAATACTTAAAGGGAGAAGAAATTTCCGAACTAAAAGAAACCATACCAGACTATAAAGTAGAGGATGTAGTTACTATTGCTGATATTGAAGATGTTGATAGTGTAGCATGTCAAGATAGAGGAGAGTTCAGTATATGTTTACCTGAAGAACGTATATACAATTTTAATGAAGTTGCAAGCACTATGGATGAAGATTCTTCTATTGAAGAAGCTCAACGTTGTCTTAATTGTGGATCTTGCTGTGAGTGTTTCGAATGTGTGAGAACTTGTCAAGCAAATGCTGTTGATCATAACTTAACTGATGAAACTATCTCTATAAATATTGGAGCTGTAATATTAGCTCTTGGATCTGATGAATATGAACCAAAAATAGGAAATATTTATGGATATGGTGAATATCCAAATGTTATATCAAGTATAGAATTCGAACGTATTCTCAATGCTTCGGGTCCATTTAAGGGAGAGGTTATTCGTCCTTCAGATAATATGCATCCGGAAAAAATAGCTTTTTTGCAATGTGTTGGTTCTCGAGATAAAAAAATAAATCATGAATACTGTTCTTCAGTGTGTTGCATGTATACTACAAAAGAAGCTGTTATTGCTAAAGAACATTTGAATACACTTGAGCCCACTATTTTTAGTATGGACATACGGGCATACGGAAAAGATTTTGACAAATACATTGAACGAGCTAAAAGTGATTACGGGATAAGATATATTAGAAGTAGGATTTCAACTATTAAGGAAATTACCGAATCAAATGATTTAAAAATTAGGTTCGAAACTGATGAGGGAGAAATAAAAGAAGAAATATTTAATATGGTTGTTTTGTCTGTGGGATTACAACCTAACTCAAACGCTATAGCGTTAGCAAAAAAATTAAATGTTGAATTGAATGAGTATAACTTTTGTAAAACATCTACTTTTAATCCAATTGAGACTTCAAGACCAGGTATTTATGTATGTGGGACTTTTAAAGAACCTAAAGATATTCCAGAAACTGTTGTTGAAGCTAGTGCAGCTGCTGGAGCTGTGAATGTGCTTCTTTCTGATGTTAGAAATACATTGGTGGCTGAAAAGAAATATTATGATGAAATTGATGTCAGTGGGGAGCCACCTCGAATTGGAGTCTTCGTTTGTCATTGTGGAATTAATATTGGAGGCGTTGTTGACGTTCCTGAAGTGGTTGAATATGCTAGTAAATTACCAGATGTAGTATATACTGAAAGAAATTTATACACTTGCTCAGCAGATACTCAAACGATTATTAAAGAAAAGATAAAGGAGTATAACTTAAATAGAGTAATCGTTGCTTCTTGTACACCTAGAACGCATGAACCATTATTTCAAGCAACAATAAGAGAAGCAGGGTTAAACAAATATCTTTTTGATTTGGCAAATATTCGAGATCAATGTTCCTGGGTACATATGCATGAACCAGAAAAAGCTACAGAGAAAGCTAAGGATTTAGTTAGGATGTCTGTTGCAAAAGCAAGAAATTTAGTTCCATTACAGGAACAAAGAGTGGAAGTAGTTAATAAAGGATTGGTAATAGGTGGGGGTGTAGCTGGAATGACAGCTGCTTTAAACTTAGCAGATCAGGGATATACAACATATTTAATTGAGAAGGGTGATAAATTAGGAGGTTTTGCTAATCAGATTTATCAAACTTTAGAAAACAATGATGTCCAAATGTTAATTACTAATTTAGTGGAAAGGGTTAATAACCATGAGTTTATTAATGTTTTTCTCGAAGCAAATATTAATTCTGTTACAGGTTATCTAGGTAATTTTACCACAGAAATAATCCTTGAAGGAGGAAATGAAGAAACGAAATTAAATCATGGAATAATTATTGTAGCAACAGGAACAGAGGAATATCTGCCTAAAGATAATGAATTCCTATATAATAAGGATGAAAGAATTATAACTCAATCAAAACTCGAAGAAATTCTCTTTATGGATGAAAATAAAATAAAGGAATTGAAATCAATTGTAATGATCCAATGTATAGGCTCTAGAAACGACGAACATCCTTATTGCAGCAGGATGTGTTGTGCAGAAGCAATAAAAAATGCATTAAAAGCAAAAGAAATTAATCCAGATATTAATATTACAATTTTATTCCGTGATATTAGAACTTATGGTTTTAAGGAGAAATATTATAATTTAGCAAGAGAAAAAGGTATTCTTTTCATTAGATTTGATGAAAAGCAACCCCCCGAAGTTATAAATAAAGATAATGAATTACAAGTTATATTAGACAAGTCAGATTTGGGAGAAATTAAAATTAATACTGATATGGCAGTTTTAAGCGCAGGAATTGAAGCTCCTGAGGGAAATTTTGAACTAGCTAAATTATTAAAAGTTCCTCTTAATGAGGACAATTTCTTTTTGGAAGCTCATGTTAAATTAAGACCTTCTGATTTCGCAACAGATGGAATCTTTTTATGCGGAACTGCACGAGGACCTGCAAATATCAGTGAAAGTATAGCGCAAGCGAATTCTGCAGCAGCTAGAGCAATGACAATATTATCAAAAGAGATTTTAGAGACTGAAGGTGTAACTTCCTATGTTAATGAAGATAAATGTATAGGTTGTGGTCAATGTGCTGAAATTTGTCCCTATAATGCTATTGAACTAGTTGAGACTACTAAACAAATGGGATTATATAGTAATGATATAAAGAAGGCTCACGTAATAAAGGCTCTTTGTAAAGGATGTGGAACCTGTTTCGCAGAATGCCCTGTTTCTGCTATATCTATGAGCCATTTTGGAAATGAACAGATAAAACCAATGATTACTGAAGCAGTTAAATCAGAGGAAAAAGCTTGGGAACCAAGAATAGTCGCATTTCTCTGTAATTGGTGCTCTTATGCCGGTGCTGATCTGGCAGGTGTAAGTAGATATCAATATCCTCCAAATCTAAGAATTATTAGAGTCATGTGCTCAGGAGGTATGTCTAAGAGTTATATTTTAAAGGCGTTTTTGGATGGAGCGGATGGTGTATTTATAGCAGGGTGTCACCTTGGAGATTGTCATTATATAAGTGGGAATGAAAATGCCTATCTTCGCTTGGAGAACCTTCAGAAACTGTTAAAAATGGTTGGAATTGAAGAAGAAAGGATTCAGATTCATCAGATTTCCGCCAGTGAGGGGAAACAATTCTCAGAACACATATCAGAATTTACAGAAATAATCAAAAAATTGGGAGAATCGAAAATACCAAGTAAAGTGAGTAAGGCAAAAATTGGATCTAACTAATTTTTTTAAAAAAAGGATTAATAAATTATTTTAGTTTAATATTCACTTGGCATTTTTTTAAGTTCTGCCAACGAAAAAACTGGACCATCAACACATACGTATTTATTACCTATATTGCATCTGCCACACTTTCCTATGCCACACTTCATTCTCATTTCTAAGGAATTTAAAATTTGCTCATCTTTAAATTTTAATTCTTCAAGTACGGTAATGGTGGTTTTAATCATGATTGGAGGGCCACACACGACAGCAATGGCATTATCAGGAGATGGTGCGACTTCCTTAACCACAGGGGCGACAAACCCTACTTTTTCAGTCCATCCTTCTTCTTCGCGATCAATAGTGAGTATAACATTAATATCATCCCTTTTTTTCCAAGCTTCTAAGTCTTGTTGATATAATACTTCTCCTGAATCACGATTTCCATAAACAACAGTTATATTATTATAGTCTTTGCGATGCTTATCGTCTAAAATATAAATAACAAGTGATCTTAACGTAGAAAATGCAAATCCTCCTCCTATTACAACAATATTTTTACCTTTCATTTCTTCCATTGGCCATCCATTTCCACAAGGACCTCTTATACCAACCGTATTTCCTACCTCGCAATTATGAAATCCTGAAGTCACAATTCCCATTTTTTTTATAGTAAACTTAATAGAACCTTCTTCTGTTGGAGAGGAGGCTATTCCTATGGGACATTCTCCTTTTCCAATAAGACTTATTTCAGCAAATTGTCCTGGGATATATTGAAAGCCTTTATAATCTTCTTCATTCTTAAAAACTAGATCCAGGGTTTTTATATCGTTTACTTTATTCTCTGAGACAATATCTTTGATTGTAGTAAGCATCGGAATATATGGATTAGACAGTTACTTTCTCCCCCTTTTGTTGTTCAATTCTATTAATTTTTTCAATTATCGATCGAAGATCATTATTAGCGGGACATAATTGAATACATCGACCACATCCAACACATCCCAATATCCCATAATTCTTAGGATAATAACAAAATTTGTGTAATATCCTATTCCTAACCCTTTCTATGCAACTATTACGTGGATTATGACCACTAGTATGTAAAGTATAAAGACATGATTGACATGTATCCCATATTCTAACTCTTCTTCCACGATTCTCATTTGGAACGTTTTCATCAATTACATCAAAACAAGTACAAGTTGGACATAAGAAGGAACATGTTCCACATCCTATGCAAATCTCACTAGCTTCTTTCCATACTGGATGCTCAAAATTAGGATCTAGTATCTTATCTATATCTTTTAAATCTAATTTTGTAATAATTGCATCTTCTGCATGTTTTTTTAAATCTTGAGCCTTTTTTAGATCTGCTTCTGTCGCATTAGCAAGCCACGAGAATTTTTTAATTAATGCCTTACCTTTGTTACTTATTCCCTCAACTAGATATTTGTCCTGTAAATCAACTAAGAAGATATCCATATCTTCCTTTTGAAAAGGATTCCCGTCTATTGATGTGCAAAAACATGTAGTTTTTGGAGAATTACAGCCAATACCTATCAGAGTTGTATTTTCTCTCCTTTTCATAATTATTTCATCATTGAATTCCCCCTGAGAGAAAAAATTTGTTAATAGAACAAAGCTATGGGCATCGCAAGGTCTTATTCCAAAAATTATGTTTTTTTCCTCTAAGTTTTTAGGTTCTTCTATTTCTATCTCTTTACCATTAATCTTATATTCAAAGAGAATATCCGTCTGTGGAAATAATATTTCTTTTGGAGGGATTTTAGAATTATAATAGTCCAGTACTATTTCTTCTGGATTTGTTATTTTTTTAAAAGTTATGTTTCTCTTTTCTTTAATCGGTGCGTAAAAATTATAATCTTTAACTAATTGATTATATAATTTTACAATTTGATCTTTTTTTAATATTTTTTGCTCCATTTTTCAAATCACCTTTCTAATCTTCCTCCATCATAAATTCTTGTTTATCTTCTATATCAAAAGCCATCATGGGAGGTAAGGTTTCTGGATCAATGCCAGATGTAAAATTAAATCTTTCTTTTGCAATTTTTTCTAGAGATCTATTTATCAAATTTAAATCAATTCCTATTGGACAGACGCTACTACAAGCACCACAACCTACACATCGTCCTGCCATATGCATTGCTCGAATTAAATGAAATGTAAATATATCTGAATAAGCTGTGGTTTTGCCAAACCAGACAGGTTGATTTTGATCTACAAAACATAAATTACAATAACACATAGGACATACTTCTCTACAGGCATAGCATCGAGTGCAAGTGTCTAAAAGATTTTTTATATATTCCCATTTTTCTTCAGGTGTTTTTGAATCAAAATCTGCAATATCTGAGAAATCATCCTCAATGATAGGATTTTCTAAACACTCACCAACACATATACCCTCTATATTCGGAGGCGATTTAACTTGACATGTTTTGCACAATTCATTCATATATTCGTTAAAAGGTAATTTTTTCTCGAAATCTTCCCCTTTTACTATGATATTATCACCAGATACTGAGATTTCAAAGATTTCTTTCTCTCCGATTTTGTCTTCAATTTTTTTTCTATTTATAATTCCATTACATGGAATTCCAATTATCTTTATATTTTCAAGATCGATTTGATGCTCAACTGATAAGTGAATTAGAGCCCTACCGACACACCCTTTTGATACAATTCCAACTTTTAATTTTTGACCTTCTTCATTTATAAGCGTTGGTATTCGAGGGACCAAATATTTCGCTAAATTGATATAGCATAAATTATTCCAAATTAATTTATCAACATCCTCTACTTTATCAATAACAATTGGTAATGAACTTAAGGGAATAGTTCCTTTTGTATAACCTAAGATAACATCAACTTCTTTTTCTTCAAGGAGCTTTTTAGCTAAATCCCTTATCAATTGCTCAATATTTTTATTTTCTTCTTCGATAACCATTAATATCACCACGTTGATTCAAACTTTTTGTTTGGTCCTAACCTTTTTATATTCTTTGTTACTTTTTTGATTAATGTCGCGAATCGATCACCTTCAGAAGCAGAAGACCACATAAATGTAACTCGATCAGGTTCTATTCCGAAAAGATTTAATAAATCTTGTAAAATTGCAAAACGTCTTCTCGCAACTAAATTTCCACTAACATAATGACAATCACCAGGGTGACAACCCGAAACAACAACACCATCCCATCCTCTTAATAAGCTTTTAATTATAAAAAAGGGATTTACTCTTCCTGAACATGGAACCCTTACTATTCTAATATTCGAGGGATATTGAATTCGACTTACACCTGCCAGATCAGCACCGGCATAAGAGCACCAATTACATAAAAATGCAATTATTTTTGGTTCCCATTCTTTTTTATTTTCTGATTTTTCTGACTGCATTTGTACTTTACTCATTAAAGTTCACCCTCCATTATGATTGAAAATATTTGTTCCCCAGTAAAGCCAAAAATATCTATGGCAGAACATCTACAATTACCAGAACAAGCACCACAACCTTTACATAATGCTTGGTTGATAGATGCGATCCTACCGAATCGTCTATCATCAATTAGTTCAATAGCACCATAAGCACAATTTTCAACACACATACCACATCCAATACAACGATCTGGACGAACGACTGCAAAGAATGGTTCTAACTCGACTTCTCCTTTAGCCATTAAAGTTGCTGCACTTGATGCAGCTCCTTTAGCTTGAGCAACAGAATCAGGAATATCCTTCGGACCCTGTGCTACTCCTGCTATGAAAATTCCTTCAGTCAAAGTATCTACAGGCCTTAATTTAGGATGGGCTTCCATAAAAAAACCATCAGCGGATCTTTGAACTCTAACTAAAGAGGCAACCTCAGCTGCATCACTTCTAGACTCTAAACCACATGAAAGAATAAACATGTCGACTTCTAACTCCATCGGTTCTTGAAGTAATGTATCTTCAGCTCTGATAATAATACTATGATCTTCACCTTCTCTTACTTCTGCAATTCTTCCTCTTATGTAATTAATTCCATAGTTCTTACCTGCTGATTCGTAAAATTCTTCGTAGCCCTTTCCAAAAGCTCGAACATCCATATAAAAAATGTATACTTCAGCATCAGGATGTTTTTCTTTATATTGTCTCGCTTGTTTTGTTGCGTACATGCAACAAACTCTAGAACAATACTGATTACCCCCTTCTCTAAAATTTCTGCTTCCCACGCATTGGAGAAAGGCAATACTATGGGGTGCTTTTAGATCTGATGGTCTTGCGGGCTTTCCCTCTAAAGGGCCAGTAGAACTTAATAACCGTTCCATTTGAAGTCCATCAATAACGTTAGGATATCTACCATAACCATATTGTTTTAATTGAGTAGGATCGTATAAATCCCAGCCAGTTGCAATAATAATAGTTCCTACCTTGACTTTCATATATTCGGGTTGCTCATCATACCTAATCGCATCTGGCTCACAAACATCCTCCCTAGCACAAATTCCACATTTAATACAATTATCCATATCTATAGTGTACTTTCCAGGAACTGCTTGAGGAAATGGAAGATATATTGCTTTCCTTGTAGCTAAACCAAGATCAAATTCATTACCAATTGTTATAGGACAATAATCTACACATACACCACAACCTGTGCATGCTTCCTGATCAACATAATGAGGTTTTTTCATGATTGTTGCTTCAAAATTTCCAACATAGCCTGTTACTTCTACTACTTCTGAATAAGTTAATAACTCAATATTCTCGTTTCGTGCTACATCTACCATCCTTGGAGTTAATATACAAGCACTACAGTCCATTGTAGGAAAAGTTTTATCTAATTGTGCCATATGACCCCCAATAGTAGGCGATTTTTCAACTAAGTAAACTTTATATCCTTCTGTGGCTAAATCTAAAGCAGAATTCATTCCTGCAATTCCACCACCAATAATTAAACAAGCAGGTTCAATACTGACAGTTTTAACTTCTAACGGCTTTAATTCTCTAGCTTTTGCTACAGACATTTTTATAAGATCTTTTGCTGCTTCATATGCGCCTTCTGGGTCATTCATATGAACCCATGTAGAGTGTTCTCTGATATTCGCTTGTTCAAATAAAAATTGATTCAATCCTGCTTCTTTACAAACTAATCTAAATGTAGGCTCATGCATTCTTGGAGAACATGCTGCCACAACAACCCTATTAATTAAGCCTGACTGGATATCTTCTTTAATTATATTTTGACCTGTATCAGAACAAAAAAATTTATATTCACGAGCAACAGATACATCAGGCAAGGTTTTAGCATATTCTATTAAATCTGGAACTGAAACTACACCACCTATATTCACACCACAATGACATACATATACACCAACTTGAGGTTTTTCATTGCCTGTAACTATAATTTCTTTTTTTATTTTTTCCAATTCTTTTTTAGCTTCAGTCATTTTTTACCTTACCCATTAAATTAATTGGTTTTTTATTATATTTAGAAAAGGATCTATTGAAATGAAAGGTGATACTCCTGTTAATTCATGGTTTTTGATTAACCCTAATAGATTAGGATCCATTCCAAATCCTACTCCTAAAAGTTGAGTTATATATATTACAGGAATATTAAACGGTTCCCCAATCATATCAGCATAAATACTATTTACCTCAGCCTGACCTAAATCTAATTGAAGATGGCAAAAGGGACAGCAGTTTATTATTATGTCTGCTCCTGCTTCTCTAATATTCATCAACTTCTCACGTGTAAAATCAGCTGCAACTTCCTTAACAGCAGTTCTGACCGCTCCTCCAGCTCCACAACACATATATTTATCTTTATAATCAACACTTTTGGCTCCTGTTAATTCAACAATTTCATCAAGAAATCTAGGAACTTCATATTCACCACCCCACGGCCTTTTATCGCTTGGTTTTACAATATGACAGCCGTAATGTACGGCTATTTTTAAATCTGAAAATGTAAGTTTAATATGATCTTTTAAATGATCTAATCCCATGTCAAGATATAGAGCTTGAACAACATGTTTTGGCTCGAGATTACCTTTATATGTACGACCAATTTTAGCGAGATATTCATTAACTTCTTTCTTTAACTCATATTCATGCTCAAGTTCATACCACGCATCCCTAAGTGTTCCATAGCAACCATTACAACCTGTAAGTGGATTAACTCCGATTTCTTCGGAAATAGAAATGTTTCTTGCGGCAATTACAAGCCAAGTTGGAATATGAAATGCTCTAAAAACACCTGGAGCTGGACAACATGATGCACCAGGCAAATCCATAATTTCAGCGCCAAGATGATCAAAAACACTTCTTATTGAAACTTCAATCATAGGATAACGATTAGGAATAACACATCCTAAAAATAGTCCATAACGCCATTTATAATCTTCTGTCATATTATTCCTCCTTAACTTTTTTCTCTTCTTTTGCTCTTTCTTCTTTAAGTTTTCCTGCATTATCCATTAATTCTCTAAATCCAACAATCTTCATCAATTCTTGACACTCCTTTACAGCCTTGGGATACGAATGAACTGTCGGCGGTAATGGTGGTAATCCATATGATTCCCTTAAATCCCTCCATTTTTTATTATTTTCACCAGTTGCAGGAACACCATGGCCTGTAGCATAAAAAATACTATTAGCTAATCCGAAATGTGAATCTAAAATATACCCTTCTTCAACCGCAATATTCCTTAGTTTAATAATCATATCAGTTACAGGAATATTTCTTGGACAGCGTTCATAACAATAATAACAAGTTGAACATAACCAAATATCAATATCTTTTAAAACTGATTCATCACCTGTTAATGCACGACGAATTGCAGAACGGGTTCGATATGCTGTACGTCTTCCAGAAGGGCAACTACCTGTACATGTTCCACAATTAATACATGCCCTTATCTCTTCTAACCCAGCTTCCACAAACTTCTGTGCAATTCTTGAACTAGTTTTTTTGTAGACTTTACGTTTAATATATTTATTTACATTTTCACTCATTATCTACTCAAATATCATAAATAATTCTGGAATCAATTTGCAAATATGCCAAAAAGTAAAAAATTAACTTTTTTAACGGTTTGATCAAACAATTCTATATAATAATCTTATGAAGTGAAAAGAAATTTTTAATAAAAAATTTAGCATTAAGGTTTGATAATCAAATTATTTGTTAGAATTAATTCTCATATTTATTTTATTTATAAGGCTATTTATTTGATTTGAGAAAGTTTTGTAAATCTATGCTTTTAATAAAATTCTACAGTGAAAAAATAGGATAATTCAAAAAAATATTGGAAAAGATTAATTCATTTTTTTCTTGTTAATTCTCTTAAAAACTCTTTTTGTTTTTCTTCGGGTAAAAATGCTAATTCCTTTTTTATTTCTTTTAATTCAGTTTCAGATAATTGTAATTTTAACAACCTTTTCCGCACATCTTCAGATAAGACATTAAATATCCGCCCAAAGTACTTTTTTACTATTTCTAATTTTTCAAAATTGCTGTTTCCTTCTTTTATAAAAACCACCGCATAATTTTCAGAAAATCATTTAAGATTCATGAGATTTTTTAGAATAATTTTTCTTATATAATTAAGTGAATAATGATTTCTTAAAAAATTCGGAGTCCAATTCTTAAAATATTATTTAAGAAATCATTATATTGTTATTAACTAAAAATTAAATACTAATCATAACGACAAAAAAATATTTAATCCCAATATGCTATATTACCAGAGTTCTTTTTCTAAAACAAATTTGGGTTAAAAGTTGCTTAGAAATATTGATTAAGTTTTTCAGAATGAAAGTCCTTTTTTTCAAATTACTAATTAGAAAAACCAATACTCAGAATAGGTTTAAATAGAAAAAATTTGATTATATTGTTAGCCTATTAATATGTTTTTTAATAGCCTTTCGAGGTATTCAGAGGAGACGTATGGATCTAAATTTTGACGATTACAAAAATATAAAGAGAGAGTTCAAACAGAAGTTGAGATGGTTTGAAGAAGAATTTGAATTAATTTTCAAGAATAAAACACATAACTATAGTAAAGAAGATATTAGGCTCGCGAATGAGATTTTGGACAAACTTTCTGAAACTATTAATGAATACCGAGATGAAAAGTTGTTATATCACTTAGTTTCAACATTAAATAATATTGAAAGAAACCATCCTGAATTCTTTCAAGATTAAGCTAGAAAAAGGGACCAAACTTTTTATAAAGGCGAATTAAATTTTCGCGATAAAATTGTATTTTCTCATCTTCTGGGTTTAATTGACTTGCTTTCTCGAGAGTTTTCTCTGCTAAACTTCCTTCATCTTTTTCTAAATAGGTTATTGTTAATAGACCCCACGCTTCAAGTAAGGATGAATTAAGTTCGGTAGCTGTGGAAAAGCATTTTATTGCATCATTAAAAGATCCTAATCGTCGTTTAGCTATACCTAATAAGAGCCAAGCTTGATAATTTGAAGGATTTTCATCTAAAAGTTTATTAAGATATCTAATAGCTTTAATATTATCCTTTTTAAGTAATAACTCATTAACGTAGTTAATGGGGTTTTCTAATTCAGAGGTGTTAAATTGCATCTTAATAGAATAATATGATTCTTTTATATTAATTATCAATGGACCTTTATTTAATTTTAACTTTTTCGAAAGATAATTTCTAGATTTAATTCTTAAATAACATTTTATTTGAACATAAAGAAGTTCAATTGATTAAGAATAATAATGGTTATTACGAAAAAAGTATTTTCCTATTTTTCAAATTAAAATTATGAAAATAAGTTAGATTTTCGGGCTTTAAATTAACATCAAAAAGAAAGTCAAATTATTAACATGGTTTCATGAAAATTCTTTTTGAACAATAAATTTTAAATACTTACAAATAGTAATCTTAACTAGTTGAAATTACAATTCTTTACTATAGTTTTGTTTGAGTAAAAAAAGATTTCAAGCATCAAGCTTAAAAAGTTTAAAAATAAAATTGTTTGTTACTAATAATTAGGAAAAGAGGATAAATTTGGTATCAAATAGTATAAGTCTCAAAAAAAAAGAAATCATTAATGTTGATGAATTTCTAGAAAAATATCAATATCTCTCAAACTTAGATCTTAAACATATATTAAATCTTGATTTTGAATTAGACTTCTACTATAAGTCTGAAAAGATATGTCCCATAGTGAAAATAGCTAAACCAGAAGATTCGGAAGAAATAGCTAATATTTTTAAAGAAATATTCAGAGGAACGTACCCTTATAAATACCTGGAAGACAATAAATCAATAAAAGATATGATTATCCATCCTAATTATGAATGGTTTATATTTAAGTCACCAGCAAATGAAATTGTAGGATGCTTTGGCGCAGATTTGGAATTAGAAGAAAAAAGAGCATTTCTTCATGGTTTTATGATTAAAAGGAAATACCAAAAAACAATAGATGTTTTTAAAGCTTTTATTGGTTGTATTACCTATTTATGGAAAAAATATAGGGAAAAGATATTTCTCTGGTATGGGGAAATGCGTACAAATGAAGCAATTTCTCAATTTTTTACCTCTTTAATTGGTATGAAACCAATTGCATTTTTACCGAATAAAGATATCTTTTGCAATAGAGTTGAATCTGATATACTTCATGCTATATATAGCAAAATTGTGCTAAATGATTATCGATTTAAAGAAAAACCTAAAATTATCAGACAGGTATTAAATTGTTATAATTATACAAATAAAAGGTTTCAACTTGGTCTTCCAATAGTTGAAAATCCTAAAATTATCCTTGATCAAGAAAAAATAAAAATTATAAAGACATTGGTCAGTAAAAAAGCAGAAGAAGATAAATTTGGATTTCAAAAAATTAAATATTCTATTAAAAATACAAATTCTTATTTCCAATTCATTCTTAACCCTTATAGTAAAAACATCGAGAAAGTAGAATATTCTGTTTCTAACTTAGAAGAATTAATTGTTTTCTTAGAAAGATTAATGGAATTAGCTAAAAAACAAAATCTTAATTATATTGAATGTTTTGTTAGTTCTTATAAACCAAAAGATCAAAAAGTTTTTCTTAATGCAGGTTTTAATCCAAGAGGTTATGTGCCTTGTTGGAGATACAATAAAAGTATAAACTTTTTCGAAGATTATATTGTATTTAACTTCTTTAAAGGAAAAATTGATCAAAACATGAAAATTATTCCTGAAACAGAACAGTTTCTTAATGATATCAACATTTTAGAAGATAAATTTAAAGGAGAATCAGAGATCATCAGATCTTAATATTTTTATACATTTAATCTATTCTTATTCAATTATTTTTTAATTTTAAAACAAATTAAGTAGTTATTAAAACAAATGAAATTGATTAATTTTGTTTGAAGATAAAAAACTAAAAGAATGGTCAAGTTCCTATTGGAATCAAATTAGTAGAAATCTTGGTCTAATAAAGATTCCAGAACAAGAAAAATTAAGAAAAACACCTATTGTAGTTTTTGGAGTAGGAGGTCTTGGTGGACCATTAGTGGAACAACTTATACGAGTTGGGTGCGAAAATCTTAAAATCTGTGACAATGAAAAATATGAAGAATCAAATCTTAATCGCCAAATTTGCACTAGAGAGGACCTAGGTTATTATAAAGTAGACCATATTGAAAAATTTGGAATGAAAATAAATCATAATGCAAAAATTCAAAAATATTATATAGTAAACGAAAAAAATATTAATGATATTTTAAAAAATGCTAGAGTTGCAAGCTTGACTTTAGATGACCCAATTATATCAATACTAATTTCTAGAGCATGTAAAAATAATAAAGTTCCAATGATTGAAGCTTGGGCAATTCCATATATATGTACATGGTGGTTTAACCAAGAAAGTATAGATTATGAAGCTTGTTATGGACTCAAAACAAAAGATTTGACAATAAAACAAATAATAAACTCAAAGGAAGTATCATCAACTATTAAAAAAGCTTTATTGACTAAATTATTACAATTCCCTGGTATTAAAGAAATTTATAATAGAGAAGAAGGAACTGTAGAAAATATGCTCTCTGGAAAAATTACATCCCGATCCTTATCTCCAATAGTAAGAATTAATGCATCATTTCTTGCATTTGATATAATTTATGCTGGGATTTTAAAAATAAAACAAAAAGTTTTGGCACCTAATATTAATGGTTATGATTATTTAAGAATGAAACCAATTACATTTACATTTAAATAATAAAAATTAATAGTTTTTTTCAAAGAATATTAAATTATAATTAAAGAAATAGTAGAAAAATCGAACTTATTAAATAATGAGAGTTGAAATTATTAATAACCCAAAAGAAATTTTAGACTTTTTACAATTGGGCATTAATCTTCCAATTTTGCCAAAATTTCATAAATATATCCTAAAAAGTTTTGAGATCTTTAAACCAAATGCAATTCTTATTAAAAAAGAAGAAAGAAAAGATTATAAATTATCTAAATCGCCTATAAATAATGTTTTAGGAGTTTGTTTAGTGTTTCGGCATGAGGATATCTTGTTTTTTGGTTTTTTTGGTGCTTATAATGATGAACCAAGTTTAATAGAATTGTTAATAAATAATTTATTGAAATATGCTCGAATTAATAATTATAAATATATAAGGGGACCTATAAACGTTCCAGCGATTATTTATGGGTACGGATTTTCGTTGGAAACAGGATTTAAAGAGATAGGAGTAAATATTAATAATTTATTTATTGCCTGTCCAAGCAGTCATCCAATCTATAATCAAATATTTTTGAAAATGGGGTTCTATGAGAAGTATAAGGAAGATTTTTATTATATGCCAGTAATCAAATTAAATCCATTAAAGTTGAAATATGATTATAGCGATTATGAAGTACTTTTTCCTGGAAAAGAGAATATACGGAGTTATATAAATGATATTTTAAAATTACATATTAATAATATGCCAAAGGAATCATTAATTACACCAAATTCACCTCAATATGCTAATATTATCATTGATTTTATTTATGATTTTGGAAAACCATGGATGATTTGGTTAGTAAGGTATAGACCGACACAAAAGATTATTGGGACAGCTCATATTGTTCCAAATGTATTCGGCGAAAGAGATAGTAAAGGTAGATATAAAACTGCTTCATTTCAACATGTTGTTGTTGATAAGGAGCATCAAAGAAGAGGATTAGTGTTATTTCTCTATGGAATGGGATCTTTAAAGGCAACAGATAAAAAGTCTGGAAACAATTTAAAATATGGTTTGGGAATCGTTGCTTCTAATAATAAGCCCTCTATTGCGTGGGTAACTAAATTGGGAGGGCAACTATTTAAGCGTAGTATTATTTTAGAGTTTAGATTGAAATAATTCCCCAGTACTTTAAGAATTTAGTAAATTATTATAAATTTTAAAATAAGCTCTTAATGGTTAAATAATTTAAATTATATTTGTACAAAAAAAGATATATTTTAGTATAATTACTTTTAATTATATTTTTAATAGAAGAAGAAACGATTAATTAAAGATGATTTTCTAACTATGGTTTTATATCAAATTGAATGGGCAAGACTCATTCCAATTTTTATTGCTCAACCTCTTTCAGCTGTTTTATTTATTTTTCTAGCCATTAAAACCTTAATAAGAAAAAAGGATCAAGTTTCATTGAGTTTAGTTGCATTTTACATAATTTCAAGTCTGAGCTTGATCATTAACCTTATTTATATAATATTAACAACATTTATGGATTTTCAAACATTGTTGTACTTTCTTTATTTCTTGACAGCTTACCTTTTGATTTTTTCTTCTTTTTTTCTCATAAGTTTTCTAAATTTACTTCTTAATGTTGAGAGTAAATTTAACTCAAGAAAAAATTTAACGATATTGATAATTTTTGGTATTTCTTGCTTATTGGTTTTGCTCTATCCAGGAGGAATAACATTAGATCCTTCTAATAATTGGAGACCTATATATAGTTTCGAATTCCTATTAGTCATGTATACATATTTTACTTCAATTGTTTTTATTCCAACGATAGTATTTTCTGTAAAGTTGTATAGAAGATTTGTAGCAAAAGACTTAAAAAAAAAATTTAGAATGCTCATAATTGGTATCATTGAAATGGTAGCTATTCTGTATGGAACTGTACTTTTTAATACTACTATGAACCCAATAATACGATCTATCTGGGGAATACTATCATTAATAATCATAATTAGTTCTGGTATATTAATTTACGTTGGAATTGGGCTTAATCTTTAAATTTTATGATCGAAATATTTTAATTAATTTAATATTAGATGAGAGGTTCATATTTTATTGATAAAATTTACATGATTATTAATATAGGAGAAATTGAAAAATGAATAATAATAGACTATTAATGGTTCAATCTTTTCGATCTGAAATACCATATACATATATGTACAAGGGACTCGAGAAATTTCGAAAAATATTAATTAAAGATAATCCTGAATTGGAAAAATGGGCTAAAAAAGAATTTTTCCAAATAAAACCTATTTGGCCAGAAAAGCCACACTCTAATGCTTACCAATATGGCACAAATGTTTCTGGTACTTTTATTGCAAAAAATATTGATACACCCACAACAGTTATGGGGGGAAATTGTACTCCAAACAAAATTTTGAAAGAACTAAAAAAAGCAAAAAGACAAGGGTTTCCTTATACTCATGTAGGTTTTAGTGTTTTTATAGATTCATATAATAACTTTATGAAATCTGCAGAAGTAGTTAAGGATTTTAATAAAAAAATTATAACAATTGCAGGAAATGTAGGAGCTTTATTTGAAAAAACTAAAAATTATGTTGATTATGTATGTACTAATGATGGAGTAGCTTTCTTTAGAAAATTATTAGGAGAAGATATTCACAAACCTTACAATTATTGCTTAATACCATCTAAATTTTTTTTGGACATTTTCGAAATGAGATTAAAATCTGATTTGGTATTTCTAACTACAAAATTAGGATGTCCGTATCAATGTGATTTTTGCGGAACATTTCAAATATTTAAAGGCAAATGTACATCACCCTTTATTTCACCTCAAGATCTTTATCAAGCATTGGTTGATTATCATAATCAACTGAAGAAAGATATAACTATAATGTTTGCAGAACCTACTGCTGTATTTCCGCATAAATGGTGGTATGAATTATTTGATTTGTTTCGTGAAGTAGATGCTGATTTTCCTATTATTGCATCAACAACACCATCTTCATTATATAACTTCAATTTTGATAAAATTAGTAAATCCAGCTTAAGATTTCAAGTAATAAATTTAGGGATCGAAAGTTTTAATAAAAATTATACAAAAAATCCTTCAATTAATGACACAAAACCACTTATAAAAAAATTATCTGATTATGGTATTGGAACTTTAGCTACATATATTATTGGATTTGACTATCATAATCGTGAAAATATTTGGCAAGAAATTAACCGACTTATTGATTTAGAGGCTTCAACATATTCAGTATTAAATCTTAAACCTATACCTAAAACACCAATATGGAATACTTTAAAGAGTCAAGATAGATTATTGGATATACCTTATGATCTATATTATTTACAGGGTTTTCAATCATACTTACATCCTAATTTTAAGCCTGGATTCGAAGATATGCTTCCACTTCTATGCCAAATACATGCTCATATTGAAAAAGAGACAAGTTCTATTACATCTAGTTATATTAAATTATTTGAAACTTTGAGTAAAACACGTTCGAATAAAAAATTTGAAAAAAATCTAAATAAATATAAATATTTCTCTAAAGCATTATATGACTCATGGGAGAGTAATTTAATCCCTTCAGAAAAACAAAAAGAACAATATAATTCTTTTATAGCGGAAGTCAATAAAATTCCTCTTAATCTTAGATTAATTAAGAAATCTAAACTTTTTAGAAAAGTTATTCAATTATTGATCCATTGAAATTCAAATAACTTCTGTTAAATTATCGGTAATGAGAAATAAAAGGTACTTCCTTTATTTCTGCCTTCTGATTCTACCCATATTTTACCACCGTGTAATTCCACGATTTCTTTCGAAATGTATAGCCCTAAACCTGTTCCTTCGATTCCTACATCCCATCCCTGCCCATACCGTTCAATCTTACCAAATTGTGTAAACAATTTCTTCTTCTCGCTTTCTGTTATACCAATTCCATTATCACTTATAGAAATTATATAAAAACCATCTTTTTCATCAGTTTGAATTTCAATATTCCCTCCTATTGGAGTATATTTTATAGCATTTATCAATAAATTAGAAAGAACCTCATAAATTCTCTCTTTATCAAAAATTGTTTCTAAATTTTCATCAATATTCACTTTAATTTTCTGTTTTCTCAATTTTGCTATACCTTTTAACTGAGCTACCCAATCTTTTATAAGAGCTGATAGATCTTCTTTTGAACGATTTATTTTTAATAATCCTTGATCTAGTTGGGAGCTCTCTACTATTGCATTAACATAATTTTCAAGACGTTTACTTCCTTCCTTAATTTCCTCTAAAATTGAAACTACTTCCGGATCTAGTTTACTTTTATGAAGGTTTAACAAGAGTTCTGTAAATCCTTTAATAGAAATTAGAGGAGTCTTTAACTCATGAGAAGTCCTTGATAATAAATTTTGTTTGAATAAAACTTGTTCTTCAAGGTGCTGTAGGGCTTCCCATCTTCGCTTTTCAATTTCAATTGCATCGCTAATTAAGAATAACACTAATTTATCTTGATTAGTAAGAATAGGATTGTTTTGATATAAAACACAGAGAGCATCATCAAATGATTCTCCCGATTTAATTAATTTTCCATAACTAGCTTTAATTTTATTTTTTTTAATAATCTCATCAGTTTTAGCATATTCAGTTTCATCTATACTATAGTAAGTTTGAGGGAAATCATGTTTTTCCTTAAATAAATCAAGAATAAAAGAATTGCCTTTAAAATCTCCTAAATTATATAAATATGTATCTCCTAAAGATGAAATAACTCTATATTTAATTCCTTCCGTATTTTGAATTTTCCTAAGATACAAAGCCAATTTGCCATTGAGTAGTTTATTACTTGTTTTAAGTAATGAAATTATATTCTGTTGAATATCAGTGGAGAAACTAAGAAAATCTATATTTAGTTCATAAATTAATTTTTCATACATTTTTTTTTCTGATACATCTTCTAACCACATCCGGAAACTGATTAAATTGCCTTTTTCATCATATTGATTAGTTCTATTACCTTGTAACCATTTTATTTTTTTATCCTTAGTCTTAATTCTGAATTCTAAATCCTTATCCTCAGAGGATCTAAATAATTTCTTCACATCATCCGGATGGATTATTTTATCCAACAAATCTTGATTTACAGTTTCAATTGTCTCATATCCTATGATCTCTAATAATTTGGGATTAATATAGGAAATATTTCGGTTTATTAAATCAATTTCTAAAATTCCTACCGTAGAGGTTTCTAATAGATCACGATATTTTGCTTCTGTTTCTTTCTTATCTGTTATATCTTGAGCAATTGCTTGGAAATAAGTTTTTTCCCCAAATTTAATCAAGGTTAATTCTGCTTTTACCCAAGCCTTCTTTCCATCTTTTCTATAGACTTGAAGATCAGTTGGTTCAATTTCTTCTCCTTTGTATAATTTAAGAAATTTTTTATTCATAATAGAAAAGATTTCAGGAGGATAGAGTGGAAGTTCTTCATAGGATCTTCCAATTATCTCCTCTTTTGTATATCCAAATAGCTTTTCGGTAGTAGAATTAATATCAATGATTATTCCCTTTATATTAAAAACTAAGATTGAATAGGGTGAACTTTCAATTAGATGACGATATTTTTCTTCTGATTCTTTCAGTTTATGCTCTGCTAGAATTCTTTCCGTCACATCTTCAGATGTAACTAAAATTCCAACAACCATTCCTTCGGAATCATATAAAGGAATTCTATTTATATCTAACCAAACTTCTTTTCCATCCTTTAAAATCCAAGAATTAACAACATGAAATTCAGGTTTTTCGGATTTTATAATCTCTTTTTCGCGAGTTTGAAGTTCTCTTATCTCTTTCGGTGTCCAAGGAAGATCCTCATCTCTTTTATTAATTATATTCTCAGGATTATCAATTCCAACCAACTTAGCATAATTATCGTTACATCCTTGATAATTTAGATCTGTATCTTTCCAAAAAATATATTGAGGGATGTTCTCCATTACCATTTCCAGCATTTCATAGGAACTCTGGAGAGCTTCTTCATACTTTTTTGGATTAAAAAGCTTCCAAAATCTTATCTCTGGAATAGTTTCTGTGATCTTTTTGAATCGTTCCTCATTAATTCGTAATTTATCTTCTAATGTTTTTCTTCTTGAGATATCCTTCAAAATGACAAAATATTTTTTAGAATTGTCTTCTAACTTAAACTTTTTTGACTTTATTTCGACCCATACTGGCATTCCTTTTGAGTTTTTAACTTTAATCTCTTGAATTCGATCAGGAAATTCAACCCCTTTTTTTAAGACTCTTATAGCTTTTTTAATATCCTCTGGAGGGATAATACTGAGAAATGGTTCTCCTATTAAGTCAACAGAAGAGTATCCTAATTTATATAAAAAAGTGCAGTTATTAACATACTCTAATCTTAGTTCATCTGATGTCTCGACAATGAATATCAAATCATCTACCGTATCCATAAAAAGCTGTAGTTGCGTTTCAAGATTTTCAATGTCTTTCTCATCAATGATCATGAATAGTACCTTTGATAACGTAAGTTTTGCTATACTACTCTTCTGTAAATATGATTTTATATACCTCTATAAGTGAAGTAAAGGCACGTCTATTTATATATTAGCATAATCATTGGATTTTTCGTAATAGTTATATATGCTATTATTATAATTTAGTCTTATGAAACTATTAAGTGATGATTTTCAACACAATGAGTTAATGGATAAAAAATTTTCTTATCGTGGAGGGAATGTTTCTCCGCATTTAAAATGGGAAGATATTCCAAGTGGAACAAAAAGTATTGCAATTTCGTGTAATGACCCCGATGCCCCTGTGGGGGACTGGATACATTGGTTTGTACATAGTATTCCCGCCAATACTACTGAAATTCCTCAAGGAGGCCCCATTCCTGGAACTGAAGTAAAAAATGATTATGGAAAAGTAGGATATGGTGGACCAGCTCCACCTAGCGGCACTCATAGATACTTCTTTAGAATATATGCTCTTGATATGGAAAAGTTAGAAGGTGTTACCAAAAATAATTTCATGAGTAAAGTTAAAGAGCATACACTAGAATCAGCCGAAATTATTGGCTTATATAAAGCTTAAAAGATAAAAGTATTAGATTTTTACCCATTCGATGTCTAATTCTTCAAGCTTCACTTTAGTTGGTATGCCATCTTCATCCCATCCCATCATTTTGTAATATATATCTCTTGCTTTCTTAAATTTTTCTGGATTTATTGGTTTTTCTGCTAATGCACCAGTTGTATGTGGTTTAAAAAATCTTTCTGGTAACCAATCATCGTTTTTATTGAATCCTTCTCGTATATTAAAAGCTCTAGCCATAGTTGTTATTCTCTCTCCATATTTCATTAATTCCCACGTAGATGTATCCCAACCCGTAACAGTCTTCAATAAAAGATTTTCTTGGTTCATTGTATATGGGCTAAAGAAGCAGAAAAGGAGAGAATTTTCAACCATGCGCCAATTAGTAAAAATTATTACTGATTTGACTTTTTTAGCACTTAAATCATCTAAAGCAAGTGCGTCGAATATATTAAAAGAGGCGAAATTTTTTATTCGTTCTTTGTTAACTATTGCTGTATCATGTAGATTAGCCATATGTTCAGCCCCAGTTGGTGATAGAGCATAACCAATACCCATTCCTAGCTTTAAACGTGGTTCATGCATAGGTACTTCTTGACCTTTTACATGGATTGCTAACTTTTGGGAATTTTTTCCTATCTTCTCAGCAGCTCTTTTAACACCTTCAGCAAGAATATCACCTAGTCCTTCACGATTTACAATCCTTTCTAATAATGATAGCATTCCTTGGCTATTTCCAAAATTCAGTTTCAATCCATTAGTATCTTTGTCAGTTAATATTTTATTTTCATAACATTCCATTGCAAAACTAATAGCTACTCCTGCTGAAATCGTATCTAATGAACTTTTATTACAAATTTCGCTTGCTTTAGATATTGCTATTATATCATTTATACCGCAATTAGAGCCAAATGCAGCGATTGTTTCATATTCTGGACCCCCATATAAAGGATCAATATTAATTGGGTCAGAAATATTCACAACTTTTTTACATCGAATGGGGCAAGCATAACATGTATCTCTACCTAAATTGATTTTATTACTAATAATAGCAGGATCAATTTCTTTTGCGTTTTTAAAATCTCCATCCCTAAAATTTCTCGTTGGAAGATTACCTGATAATGCAAATTCTTCCATTCGATTTCCTCCAGTTCCAAAAGCAAAAAAATTACTATAACCTTTAATTGTTTCATAACTCTCTTTTAAAATTGCCCGTAACTTTTCTTTATTATTTACTTTTGGTTTATTATGTCCTCTAACAGCTATCGCCTTCAAATTTTTTGATCCCATAACAGCTCCCATTCCTGTTCTTCCTGCAGCATTTCTATAATCATTAATGACACAAGCATATTTTACTAAATTTTCAGCAGCAACACCAATACAAGCTACACGGAAATATTTATCATCCAGTTCTCGAATAATATCTTTTTGTGTATCTCCTGTAGTTTTTCCCCATAAGTTATTGGCATCTCTAATTTCAATTTTCTCATCTTGGATGGAGAGATATACTGGTTTATTAGCTTTTCCTTCAACTATCACCGCATCAAATCCAGCATGTTTCAACTCAGCTCCCCAATATCCACCTACTTCAGATTCTCCAAATCCGCCAGTCAATGGCGATTTTGCACCTATACTATTTCTTCCTGTACAAGGGATACTAGTTCCAGTTAAAGGACCATTAGCAAAAATTAATTTGTTTTTATAGTCAAGGGGATTTACGCCCTTAGGCACCTCTTTAAGAAGATAATAGGCGATAAATCCCTCTCCTCCTATATATTTCCTATAAAAGATTTCATCAGGATGTTCGATTGAGACTTTATCATTTGAAAGATTAACCCTTAAAATATTCCCACTATAGCCTAATTCCATATTTTTACCACATATCTTTTTAGAAATAATATCCTTATTGGATATTTAATATTACAATTAAAATATTTTTATTCAAATTATAGATTATAAAAATGAACTTCAAGTATAGTTCATATAAAATATGAATAACATGTTTTCTATTTTTAAATCTTCATATTTTTAATGTTTTGAGTATTTTAATCACTTTTTTAATATCATCTTCATTATTGTAGTAATTAAAGGCGAATCTAAGAAGAGTTTCCTTTTGTAAATCAGGATATCTCTTTAAAGTAACATATATATTGTTTTTGATAAAGGAATTGTATATTTCCTCAGCACTATCATGTTGAATAGTAATTATTCCCGATCTAAATTCAGGATTTAAAGGTGTTATAATCTTTATGTTAAATCCTTTTATCTCTTCTATGAAAATATTTGTCAAATGAATTATTCGTTCTTGAATTCTTTTAATCCCAGTTTTTATATTTCCATTTCCAATCTGAGTTTTAATTAAATCCAAACTACCTTTTAAAGATAAAAGAGCTGCAAAATTTGGACATCCCCCAAAAGTATCCATATATTTTGTTTTATTTATAATTTTAAAATTTTCATTGTTAAGAGCAAAAGGGTCTTCAACACTCAACCAACTTGAAAAAGGAATTTCTTTATCACTAAATAAGTCACTATTTATATATAAAAATCCAGCTCCATAACCACATGCTCCCCATTTTAAAGCATTACTAACAAGTATGTTTATATTTTGTTTTTTTACATCGATTTGAAATGAACAAAAGGACTGCGTAGCGTTGATTATATTCAAAAGTTTAAAATTTTTACAGAATTCTCCTAATTCTTCAAGATTTTGTCTAAAACCTGTAAGCGATTGTACATGGCTGTGTATTATATATTTAGTGTTATCTGATAAGCTACTTTTAAAATCTTCAATAACATACCGATGATTCTCATCCTCTATTCTTTTATTAGGAAAACCTAATCGTTTGAATATATGAATAGATGCCGGAAATTCAATTGAAGGATATAAGATCTCACTTTTTTTTAAAAATCTAGCGACAATATTCATTCCTGAAGAGGTGTTTGGTAAAAAAGCTATTTCATCTGCTTTAGCATTAATATATGCTGCAATATTTTCTCTTAATTTTTCTATTTTTTCGCAAAATGTATCAAAGTGAATATCTCCATAATATAACATATCCCTGAAATAATTTATACCATTATTATATGCTGCTTCACTTAAAGGAGATGCGGACCCAGCCATAATATATGTAAGGTTTTTCAGAGCTGGAAATTGTGTTATTCTAATGTTCTCCCAATCAATAGTCATATAATTAACACTTCCTATTTATTTATGAACTATAACCAAAAATTATATGATTATATAGTCCTAGTTCTTTAATAAGTATAAATAATATTTTCCAAAAAAGATTTAAAATGATCAATTATGCAAATGGATGATTTCCTTAGATGTTTAAGCTGTGGGAAAAGTATAAGCAGTAAAACTGAAGAAAGTTATAATTATTGTACAGAATGTATGTTAAAATTGGATTTTAAGACTTCAGATTTAGATCATGAAGAGATAGATAGATGTTTACAAAAAATTCTTAATTTCTTTGTTTCTGATGTAAATGCTGCTTTTACTAAAGATCCAGCAGCTCGTACTATTCTAGAAGTTCTTACTAGTTACCCTGGAATAAAAGCAGTTTTGTTATATCGAATAGCACATTTCTTCTATGAACTTAATATGCCTTTTATCCCTAGATATATTTCTGATATCGCAAGAGAAACGACTGCCATAGAGATCCATCCAGGTGCTGATATAGGAAGCGACTTTTTTATAGACCATGGGGCTGGTGTTGTAATTGGAGAAACTGCCAAAATAGGTGATAATGTAACTATTTATGCTGGAGTAGTGTTAGGGGGAACAACTTTAAATCAAAAAAAGAGACACCCTACTATAGGGAACGATGTAGTAATAGGAACGGGAGCAAAAATTTTAGGGCCAATAATTGTGGGAAATAATGTAAAAATTGGAGCAAATTCTGTGGTTATAGATGATGTTCCTCCTAATTCAGTTGTAGTGGGAGTACCTGGGAAAATAATCTCAAGGATAGGTGAGAAAATTGAAAAAATTGATCTTAGGCACGGGGATTTACCAGATCCCATATCAATAGCACTTTCAAGTTTAGAAAAAAGAATAAGAGAATTAGAAAGTAAATTGTTAGTCAAGACAGAGAGCAACGAAAAGGGTATAGAAATTCATTATGGCAAATATGGTGGAGGAATTTAATTGAAATTTAAGGTGGATATCATATGGGAAATACATACAATAATATAATTGAGACTATTGGAAAAACGCCTCTAGTCAAATTAAATCGAATTATGGAACATATTGAGCCTAAACCTAACATCTACGCGAAATTAGAATATTTTAACCCTGGAGGAAGTGTTAAAGATAGAATTGGAATGGCAATGATACAAACTGCTGAAGAAAAGGGACTAATTAATAACGACACAACGATAGTCGAACCAACCTCTGGAAATACTGGGATTGGTTTGGCCCTTACGTGTGCTGCAAAGGGATATCGATTGATCTTAACTATGCCAGAAAGCGTTTCAATTGAACGTAGGAAAATATTGAAGGCTTATGGAGCACATGTAGTCCTAACCCCTAAAGAAGGGGGAATGAAAGCAGCGATTGATAAAGCTGAACTAATAGCAAAAGAAAAAGGTAAGGTTTTTATTCCACAACAATTTAAAAATCTCGCAAATCCAGAAATTCATCGCCAAACAACTGCTAAAGAAATTTTTAATGATTTAGATGGAAGAGTCGACGCCTTTGTAGCAGGAGTAGGTACAGGAGGAACTATTACTGGGGTTGGTGAAATTCTTAAAAAGTCAGTAGGAGCTCGTCTAAAAGTGTATGCTGTTGAACCCAAAGATTCTCCTGTTTTATCCGGAGGAAATCCAGGACTACATAAAATCCAAGGAATTGGAGCCGGATTCGTTCCAGAAGTATTAAATACCCAAATTTATGACAGAATAATACAAGTTGAATACGAAGATGCAATAATCACAGCTAGAAAATTAACGAAATTGGAAGGAATATTCGCTGGAATAAGTTCAGGAGCAATCGCCTGGGCAGCTATTTACGATATATCTAAAGAGTTTAGTGCAGGAGAAAATATTGTTTTTGTAGTTTGTGATACTGGGGAACGCTATTTATCTACTGAATTATATGATATCTAATTGAATCAAATACTTAAAGGGAGTAAACTTGTTGTTAGAATCTCAATAACTTTTTTCCAAAGTTCTTTAAAATCAGGCTTTTTTTTACCATTTATCTTTTTTGAAATTTCATGGAATAATGCTTTTATCTTTAAAGAATGAAAATAACTAATATTTGGCGCAATTATGGCTAGCATATATTGTTTTTGACCAAATCTTTCATTTTCTGCTGGAAAAGAATCAAAATATGCATAACCAGACATTTTAATATTCTCAAGATTTAAAAGTATTCCTTCAGCGTTAGTTATTTTACCATGTCCATATATAAATAATGTTGCTTGAAAAAGCTGACTTCCAACGTCTTCGAAAGATATAGGGAGATTAATAGTTGAGGGGTAATGATCCTCCAGTTTTGGACCATATTTATCATCCCAGAACATTAAGAGTAAAAATATCTTCTCTTGGTCCTCCATTGAAATTGAAGGTTGAATATTTATATCAAGAGAAGATAAGACTACTTCCATCTTTTCTTTAATAATCTGTCTTTTTTTATTTCTAGTAATCTTTCCAGAAATAACAGCTAATAAATCATCTTCATTAAAAGGTTTTGTTAAATAATCATCTATACCCAATAATTTACCAAAACGAATATCTTCTGGAGACGATTTTGCTGTAAGGAAAATAAAAGGAATATGATTCAGAGCTGGATTTTTAGAAATTTCAGTAAAGAATTCATATCCATCTACTTCGGGCATCATAATATCACTAATAATAACCTCGGGGAGAATTTCTGATTGCGAAATGAGATCGAGGGCTTCCTTTCCATTTTTTGCGATTAAAACCCGATATTTATTTGCCTCTAAATTCAATTTAATTGCATAAAGGAGATCCGCATTATCCTCTACAATCATAATTAGAGGTTTCATTGTTATGCCCTTTAATAAAATAGATGCCTTAATTTTTATATTTATTGAATGATTATTTAAAAGTTATCAATTTTTATCATGGAATTCTTGGAAAAAAAATGGAAAATGTTGTTCCATTACCATATTCGCTTTCTACATATACTTTTCCTTGATGAAGTTGGATTAATTCTTTTGCGATTGTTAATCCAAGCCCTGT
>JBHLOI010000071.1:0-15705 GCA_048940645.1 Promethearchaeota archaeon
TGGTCTTAAATCAAATTATTCAAGTATATATCAAATCTGAACAAATAGTCCCTAAATTCAATAGAATTATTGTTAAATTACTGTCTCTATTAGGCGGACTTTATCTATTTTGTTTCTCAAATCATGAAATTAGGTTTATTAAAAAAATTCTTCCTAATAAAGTAAGTAAAAATCAACCAAACTTCTCCCTTGATTTTCTGGGGGCACTCAAAATTGTAAATATTCAATTACGAACAGATGAGGGATTAATACCAGCCTTATTCAGCATAGGAGAGGAACCTTTTGATGATCCTCTGTTGAGAGATAATAAAAAAGTGGATTTTCATTTCAAGGAAGAGCATTATGATTTAATTCTAGAACATAATAAGTCATGCCTTTTGTCCACATTAAAACTCTTGAAAATGAGATACCTTAGATTGAATTTATGGTAATTCTAAAAAAAATTTCAATAAATTTTTGTTTAAATAGATCTGATTTTATTCTAATTCAAATTAAATGTCGTAAGTGAGAGAGTAAAAAGTGGATTATGTTTCAGCTGTTCAAGAAAGTATTAATTTTCTCATTGCTCTGGGGTCGCTTATAGGAGTGTTGGGAATCATCATAGGATTTATTATCGTATTGACCACTTCAAGATATCAGAAAAGAACCGGAATCCAAATTATCATTATAAGTTTAATTTTAATTGCTATTTGCGGATTTTCAACTGGACTGAGATATTTTCATATAGGTTATTAACTAACTCTTTGTAAAATTGCCTTGAGCTATAAAAAGAACTTTTTTAATTTTTTAGGATTAATTGAATTTAAATTAAAAAGTTGATAATGCAATACTAAGATAAAATTAATAAATTTAAAAATTAAATTAACGGGAGGAAGATATAAGCTTTGCTAATTGATGAAATATTAACAGAGTTAAAAGAATATTCAGAAAAAAAAAAAACCCAAAAAAAGCGTTCAATAAATCCATTGGAGGACGATGAGCTATTCGGATTTTTAGCCAGCATAAGGCCAAAAATTAATAAAATTTATCAAACAAACAAAGAATCATTCTACGAACTTATTGGTCAAATGATTGAGATTGATGCAAAATTGAGCTTAAGCTATTTCTTTCGGAGTTGGGGGGATAATGAAAATACTAAATTTTTGGTCGAAAAAACTATTATGGAGAGATACTTCTTAATGGATGGAGAAGAATACCTAAAAGGACCTATTTTCTCAAATATCCATATAAGAGGTCGCCAGTTATGGGGTGATTTTCGGCTAACAAGTCATCGATTGCTAATAAGTGGATCATTTGTTAAAAGCCCAAACGTTTTCGGAATAGGACACGGTTTAACTAGCCTTGTAACACTTGCAATAGAGAGCGGTATAAGAGCGGCAGTGAGAACAGCATCGGAAAAAAAGATTAAGTCTTTTAAAGAAGCTAATTCTAAAAGATTGGATGAATGTGAACTTATACAAATTCCATTTTTCAATCCTAGAAATATTAAAAAAAAAAAAAACACATTCTCGTTTGACACAACTTTTGACATCCAGAAAAAAAACAAAGTAAAATCAATAAGTATGTCTATTAAAATTGTACCAATTGTGATAGGGGACGAAAAAAAAGAAAAAAAAGAAGAAATTTTACAATTTTTGGAAAATACAATAACTCGAAAATAATAAAAAAAGTTAATGATAACCTTCTGGGATGGGATTTTTTCCGGTAAAGATACCTAGATTGAGCGGGTCAATAAAAATCATAGCACCTATTATTAATATCACACCAATTAGCAAATATTTTATTCCTTTCTTTCGATCGATAAATAAACATATAATCCCTACTCCAAAAAAGATATTACCGATGAAACTCAAGATGCTCCCTAATTGAACAAAAAAGGACGTCACCGTTGAGCCAATATAGTACGTCAAATTTATTCCTAAAATTGGAAAAAAGACAAGACAAAACGCTAAGACTCCCATAAAAATCCAAAAAACATTGGAACCTCGTCTTCCTTGCCGATATCCAAAATTTTTATCGCGTCTCATTCAATCACCAATTTTTCATTGCTTAAGGTTAATTACTTCAGCAAAATAGGTGTTAACATCTGTGAAAGGGACGATATTGAAATTGGAATACAAATTTGGAGGGAATTTCGCCATTCTTATTCTGGTCAGAAAGTAATAGACTGATATTGATATCGCAAATATGCCACTACTGAGATACATAATTGAATTCCAAAGATATTTCGACGATATAAATCCCAATATCGAAATAACTAGGAAAAACACCGCAAATACAGCTATAACTAGCATGGAAGTAAATATAAATTTGTTATACTTATCATTAGTCAATCGATCATAACTTTCCTGTAAAATCACATTGTTTTCAAACGTATTTCCTTTACTTAAAATCTGTTTCACCTTCAAAAGGCGACTATTTCTGATAATTATATTTGTACATCCCTCAATGTGGAGCTGGGATATGGTACAATTATCAATCACTATGTTTTGGCACCGAACTAACGATAACCTTATAAAATGCTGACTTTTTAGGTGGATATTAGTCTTAGTGCCCGTAAAAGTCAAATCGATTGGAAAATGATTTCCATTCTCGATAAAATCAGGCTCAATATTGGTACCTCTTATCTTCCATCCCAATTGGCTAGCATATTTTTTAATAAATTTTTTTCTGATATGATATTTTTGTGGCTTGTTTTTAGTTATCAAATTATTCAACTTATTTTTTTAAGATGATTTAATCTGTTATAAGAGTATTTATATTTAAAGAAAAATTGAGAACTGAATACTTTTTAAAACTGTATTATGTAATTTTTCTTTATATACTTAGACAAATTGTAAAGAGTAATTCAATTTCATACTAAAGATTAATTTCATGTTTGAAGAATTACTGTTCATGATTGGGTTTACGATAATCTCTATCTCCATTTCCTACATTTTGTTAGAATATATTCCAGAACCTCTAAATAAATTGGTTAAAGGGCTAGCTATCATCGGAATTGTAATTCATGAACTCTGCCATATTGTCATGTGCATCATTACTAATACAAAAATTCATAGTGTTAGCTTAATTCAAAGAGTACACGAACCAGATGTAAAGCATCATCCTGGATTTGGTGGAAGAGTAACCATTGGAAACAGCGAAAATTTAGCTTTTTTACAGGCGCTTCTAATCGCATTAGCCCCGATTTATCTTTCTTTCTGGTTATTCTTTTTTCTGCTGGAACAATTGTTATATAGGAACTTAGACGTGCTCATATTTTTTATAATCGTATTCGTTATGATCTCCATCATTTTGGGTGCATCCCCTTCAATCGCGGACATTTGTAATATTCCTAAAGCGCTTAATCGAGATCCAATCTATTCAATATACCAGATATTTCTTTTAATTTTATCAGGAGCCACCGTATGGCTTATAATGACACTTTATAATATTAATGTCATTCATGAACTTTTCTATTATGTGTTTATTTTTGTCGGATACTACGGATTTAAATACGGCTTGTCGGGATTACATGAAATGTATTATTCATTAAGCAAGTCTCCAAAAAAAATAAAATCTAGAAACCTCACTCGGAGAAGATTAAAACCTAAAAAGCCAAGGAAAATAAAGTATTAAATTAAAAAAAAAAAAAAAGAAGAGTTAAGATTAGAGTTAGGTCGGCTCTGGGGGAACGTACGGTTTAATCTCAACAGATTGTTCCGCTTCACTAGTTTCTTGAACACCATCATAATTTATATTATTTTTAACGATCACGTTAATTGTGTGAATCCCTACCATACCTTGTAAAGGAACTTCAAGAAGTATACTCTCCACCCCACCGAGGTTATCTTGAAATTCGTAGTACACCTCACCCTCAAAACTAATCGTTATATATACCTCACCCAGCCCTGATTCTTCATCTAAAAGATACACCGCCCAATGTCCTGGATCATCTTCACTATACGTTCCTTCATATTGAAGTAAAATCTCTGGCGGAGTGTCATCATAATCTCCTGGCACTGGGGGTTGATAGGGTTCAATCTCTATAGATTTTTCCAATTCGCTGGTTTCTTGAACGCCATCATAATTTATATCATTCTTTACGATAATTTTAATTGTATGAATCCCTTCGATACCTTGTAAAGGAACTTCATAAACTTTACTCTCTACACCACCGAGATTCTCTTGAATTTCGTAGTAGACCTCACCCTCAAAACTTAACTGGATAGATACCTCGCCTAGTCCCGATTCTTCATCATATATGTATACTGTCCATTCCCCTGGAGCATTTACCACATAATTTCCATCATATTGTTCTAAAATAATCGGGGGAGTGTCATCATCTAGTTCTGGATCTGGGGGTATATACGGCTCTATTTCTGCTGATTGTTCTGCTTCATTGGTTTCTTGAACACCATCATAATTAATATCGTTTTTTACGATCACTTTGATAGTGTGAATCCCTACGATACCTTGTAAAGGAACTTCATACAATTTATCGTATATTCCGTCAAGAGTTTCTTGAAATTCATAGTACACCTCACCCTCAAAGCTTATCTGGATATATACCTCACCCAGCCCCGATTCTTCATCATATGGATACACCGCCCAATGTCCTGCATCATCTTCGGTATGCGTTCCTTGATATTGAATAAAAATGTTCGGCGGAGTGTCATCTACCTCATGCACAGTTACAAGTACAGTATCCTCAGCAAAATTTCCATAGGTATCATAAACTGTGATCACAAACCCGTAAGTACCTACCAAAAGTCCATCAATATTTATGGTAATAGGACTTCCGGATTCCCATACTCCACTCTCATAAAATCCACCATCTTTTAAAACCGTAAATGTATCAGGATGGTCATCAGAAGCAATCCACGTAATAAGATTTCCTGTACTTTCAATTGCGTAAGCGATATCCTCTGGATGATCTATTATTGGCGGAGTATCATCTGGTACTGGTAAAACTTCAAATCCACCGGAAAAAGATCCATATTCCAACTCACGAGTGCAGAACCAGCCATTATAATAACTAAATTCGTTATATATGGTATGCCACCCTACTGCTAAAGAGTCGGGCTCATAGATATGATAATAGACCACCCAGTATGTAGGTTCTCCAATTATTTCACCAAGTTCATCGTACCACCAGAGCATACTCATTTCAACCTCTTCTCCATCTACATACGCAGTCCAGGTATACGGTGGATTAAATAAATGCTCCTCTCGTTCAGATTCGGTTTGACCTAAAGCATAAATCATGTAGTTGGTATCCCCCGCAAAAACTTGTGCATTATTATGGATACGATTTTCACCAGTAAGGAAAGAGTGAAGTATTGTTTGGCGAAGACTGATTTCACCTGAGACTTCGAATCCACCCGAAAACGAGCCTTCAACTTTTTCGCGATTTCGAAATCGTCCATTGTAGTAGCTATATTCATTATATATGGTATGCGGTCCTACTGCTAAAGAATCGGACTCATACACATGATAGAAAAGGGTCCAGAGGATTGGTTCTCCAATTTTCTCTCCAAATTCATCATACCACCATAATCTTTTTAGTTCAACCTCCTCTCCATCTACATACGCAGTCCAGCTATAGGGGCGTCCAAATAAATGCTCTTGTCGTTCAGATTCGGTTTGACCTAAAGCATAAATCATGTAGTTGGTATCGCCCACATAAACGTACCCTTGATTGTGGATATGTTGTTCACCCGTTCGGAAGGCGTGGATTATCTGTTGATAGAAGAAGTAGTAATTTCCTTGAGGTTGAGCCTGAACAGATGTTAGAGGTATACAAAATGCAATTCCCATTATTAATGCTAATAGACTTAATTTTAATGTTCGTTTTCGCATTTCTAATCTACCTTTTTTGACTTTTTTTACTCAATTATTGTTGTACTTGGATGTCAAAAACTAGTATTCAAAATGATTATTTAACATTTTTGTATAAAAAGTGTTGTCTAAACTTAATTTTTTCTTTAAATAAGCCTTCAAATATCATATTGTAAAACTCTAAATATGTCTAGTTATGACGAATATCTATAATGAAGAACATTCTTTCAGTACGCGAATAAATAGAGCCTTGTTCAAGGCTAATCCATTCTTTTGGAGCTATGTTGAAGTACTGCGCCGTCCTAAGTTTAGTGACCAAACGCAGAAAACTACTTCATGGATATTTGACCCTTTAATTACAAAGGGAAAGATTTATGGGCTGAAACTTCAATTAATTCCTAAATTCTCTTGGAAATTTCTATTAATGCCTTATTCAAATTCAGAAGATGCTTTCATAGCAGGCGTTAAGTTTCGTGATAATCTTACTGCCAGATTCCCAGGACTAGTCGCAAAAATTCGCACAGTTTCAGTTCTGCCCTACTATCATAAAAGAAACAAGCGATTCTGGGAGGTTAAAATACCACCACGGATTGATTTCTTTTATGGGAAAGTTAATCTGTTCCAAAAATTGATTAATTTCTTGTGGTTAAATCAGACGAAAAGACATATTACAGCATATATTTTCTGGCAACGAGACCCAACTCATGAATATTATCCTAATTTTTATCCTCCATCATCCGACCAAGAAAATTTCTCGCCTAAATCGAGTAAAAAACGCAGAAGACATTACCTCAAATATTATGCAATAAGAATTCTAATCAATGTAGAATTAGACGATACTCGAAACTTACCTAAAGATGATCTAGAGTTATTGGGACAATTAAACACATTCGCGACTGGAATTCAAAATAGTTTTGCCCAAGGAGCTACACTTGAATCAGCTGATGAAAGTACCTGGTATGAAATTTTAAATGGACGCGTTTTTAAAGAAGATCATGTCGCATTCATTAAACCAAAAGAATTTGATTTTGAGTTTTTAGATAATATACCTCTTAAGCAACCTTTATGGCTCGATGATGAAAATGTTGAGTTAGAACCGTATGATAAAAATGATTCTGCGAAAATTAATATTGGCTCTTTAGTATATCGCGGAACTCTCACTACTCATAACAAACCCATGAAAATAGAGCATTTACATCAAAGGGCACTTATTATCGGCAATAATGGAGTGGGAAAAACGTATTTTGTAATTGATCTATTAAGCCAAATCTATACCAAACGAGATGATATCGGATTTATCTATGTGAATACCGTAAAACCTGAGCAACAGAAATTTTTTAAAGTTGGAAAAGTCGTAGATCTAATACTTAAATGGAACACTCCAGAATGTTGGGTACCCTACTATACCTCAGATGGGAATATCTACGATACGGCTCGTTATATTATTGCGCAATTGGGATTAAAGAATTTCTTTGAGAGTAATTTGGTGGAAGTTCTGGATATGTACATAGAAGATCATGCAACGCCCCCCGAATCGATTGAAGTCTTATTAGATAACCTTGTAAAGTTTATTGAAACTGATAAAGAATTAGATAATAAAACAAAGTCTCGCCGAGTTTCGTACCTTAAAACTCAGATCGCAAAAATCACTCGCGATAAAAGCATTGTACAAAATTTAGAACTACGCAATGAGGCTATTCAATGGTTTAGTGCCCTCATGAATGGAGCAGGAATATTCCTCGATTTAAGTGACTGTAAAAGCCGCGATGCTCAACGGTTGTTTTTATGTGCTCTTTTTAATTACTTAAGAGATAAACTCCCGCAAACTGACAAATTAAAAGTTATTATCGCGATTGACGAAGCGCACCGCCTATTCCAGGAGCAAACCGGTCAACATGTTCACGATGACGATTTTATCTCCTTTAAAGGTTTTCAAGACCTTATGGCTGAATTAATTGAAGAATCGCGAAGCCAAGGCATTTCGTTTATTTTTATTGACCAAGACCCGAAACTGCTCATGAGTAAAGTGAGAAGCGCCCCAATGGTGCATTTTATTTTTACTCTCGATGAAGATAACGCGAAATTATTGGCGCATAACAAAAGTCAAGAAGAACTCATCAATAACATAGGAAATCGAGAAGTCTTCTGCCGAAATAAAATAACTAAAGAAAAATTTGTGTTCCACACTAATGATGTGCTGATGGATGATTAAGAGTATTTGCTAGAGAAATCACTCTCTTGGTTTCGATCTTGACAAAACTAGCATATATCATATAATTTTTATAATAAAAGTAAAAATTAAGGCTTAATAAGAAAAAGGTTACTTTTGTAAGAGTTTTTGTTTTAAGAATTTTTTTTTATCTTCTAATAGTTCTAATTCTTTACCTAAAAAATTATAAATCTCTCTAGCAGTTTTTTCAGTCATTATTAATTCACATACTATTGTATGATTCATTTCAACGTTAGACAATTTTTCCGAAAATTCTTTTTCACTAAATTTCTTATCTTTAAGATTCTGTGTATTCATTACGAATTCATTTGAATCTACATTAAAAAAGGATAATCGAAAATCATATGGATTTCTAAAACCCCCTATTGCTCCCGTTACATAATAGTTTTTGAAATCTGGAGATTTTATATATTTTTTTAAGGGTTTAAATTCAAAAATTCTTGTTTCTTCTTTCATTTTTACTCATCTCATTTATTGAATATATTAAATTGGATAAATTTGTTGTTGGGAATTTGCTAAAAAATCACTCCAAGAATAATACATTATATCAGAAGAGGAAGCAGATAATGAAGTGAGCATTCCGATTGTAACCATAATACTTTTTTCTTCCAAAAAAACCTTAGCTAAGTTAAAACTTTCTTCAGTTTCTTGGCTACTTGTATAAATTTCTTCAATAGAACCAAAAACTTCACTTATATCTTTATCATTATAAATTAAATCAGAAAGGTTTTCCTTAAAATATCTATAAAATTCAAGACCACTTTTAGTTAAATAAAAATTATCATCATTTATCTTCTTAAATAAATAACCAATCGATTTAGAGATAAGGGATGCATCAATATTTTCAGGTAATTTTTTAGCACTCTCAGGAGTTAAAGCTTGATTATTAAAAAGATATAAGATTAGTTTTTCTTTTTCAGATAACCTTCTATAAATTTCTGATTTAATTACTCGTAATTTTGAACCATCTAATTCTATTTTTGGACAATATTTTTGAGTTAAATCAAAGATATTCAGATATTTTTGAATGGTTATCCAATGATTCTCTAATTCTGTAATAAATTTCAATTCATTTATGTTGTATTCTTTATTTTCCTCTAATAAATTGAGATTATAGATTAATGAAAGTGAAATGCTTAATGGATCCTTTTTAATTTTTAATCACCTTTAGATCTTTTTTCATTATATTGAAATTAATTTTAATTTATAAATATATTTTTTAGATTTTATTATTTAAATATTTATTAATTTTCGTTATGGTGAAAATTCTATTATTTTTCCTCTACAATATTTTAAATTAGGCGCCATAATAAACGAACTCGAACAATATTTGCAATTAAGATAGAGAGGACATCCAATTTCAAAATGATTCTTTTTAAATTCAATATCTATATTTTTCTTAACCATAGTTTTTCTATATTTTGAACAAGTACACATAATTCTAAAATTGATGCATAAAAAATCTCCTTCCAAAGAATATTTGATATTAATTGAATTTCCCTTGAAGGGAATTGTATCACCATCATCAGGTAAAGTAATATTATAATTTCTATTAATTTCATTAATTTTATTTTCAATAACTTTACTTGGATCTTCATCAAATGTGAAATATTTTAAAAATTCTTGGGCAAAAATTTGTTTATCTATATGAGTACTTCTCTGTTTCTCTTGTATTTGCTTAATTAATTCTAAAATTTCATCACATATTCCCTTTTGACATAATTCCTCTGCAACACTCTCTCCAAAACTGCTAAATCTACATGATATTCCAGTTACTCCATGAGTTGTTCTTTCTTTTCGTGATTTGTATTCCGTTATACCATGTTGATCTAATTTTTTACAATCCTCTTGTTCATCTATAAAAGGTTGAACGGGAAAGTTATTTGGATGCCTTTTATGACATATATAATAAACTAATTTTGGATGATCAGCAACAATATTCTTTAGTGTTTCTCTGCAACTAAGATAAAATAAAGTATTCATTTGAAAATAAAATGATTTTTCTCTTTAATAATTAAAAATTTACTTTTTTATATAAATATGAATAATCTTGTTTATTAATAGATTAAATTATTAATTATTTGCAAATCTAGCTTGTGATCCTTATTAGTTAGTTATACATAAAGAGAATAGTTAGCAAGTCTAAGAAATTTAGCCTTAGAAATCATAAATCTTTAAAGTTAATTTTTTTAAAATAACCCTGAAGAGCTTCTCCTAACCAGAAATCTTTCGAAATTAATTTATGAATTTTGTCGTATTCTTGATTCTCATTGTATTGTATTATTAGCTCTTTATATACTTGTTTTAATTTCCATAAATTTTTTCGATGATATATAGCTAACTTTCCTTTGGTTTGATTTTTAGGACCAAATGATAACCCAAAACAATATTGAGCGTCAGATTGTAATAACTTTTCAATACTTTTCCACTTTAATGATGGAGAATTATCGTACTCGATTGCTAAGTCTAGTCCAATAAATTTACCATAGACATCAATCAGTCCATTTTTCCTATCTTTTGCCTCTCCAAACTTTTTCTTAATTCTATATTTCCCGTTATATTGTATATTATATTCCCTAAATGTGTCAAAATCATTAGATTGAAGGAACTTGATCAATTCATTTTGGATGAATTGATGTCTCTCAACTTTTTTTAATATATTTTTGGCGTTTCCTAAGATTCCTTTAATGCCCTCAATTATAAAATCTGGAAGTTCACTCATTTTTTGAAATCAATTTTAAATGAAGATTTTTTTATCATCAATTATGTCTTAATCCTTTTCTATACTTTTTCAAATCTTCTATAATTAATTCTTTTGTTCTTTCAAATTATCATTTCTAATACTCGTTCTTCCTCTGTCTCTAAACAATAACATCGCTAATAACAGCCAAATTAAACAAAAAAGTATTATAATTTCGTCTTCTAATGGTTTAAGAATAATACTCATTTAAATGTTAATAGTAAGAAAGAGAAGTTACTTTTTTCTTTTAAATATCCTCATAATAACTACTATGCAGTGATAATATATGGCGGGAGATGATATGAAATGTGATGCTCGAGGCTTAATTGAGAATTTCATTGAAAAAGAAATCCGAACTTTATTAGAAGATCCCATGAATGAGTTTCAAGATCCAAATTGGGTACAAGCCGCCGAACTGTTTGCGGAAATAATTGTGCCCTGTGGATCGGTGTACTTTGTCCATGAGGGGCTACTAACGTTAGCAAAAGACATCGTGCAACAGGCAAAAACACATAATTGTAAGGTAGCCTATTATTATGGAAGAGGATACAATGCAGTCGCAGGTAATCCTAGAGGGGGCTTCACCCGGGAAGAAAAAGTTGATTATAGCAATATAATCCGCGAAATTGAACAATGGATAAAAGGTTATGTTGAATTTTAACAGAAGAGATACAAGAGTTTCATTCATGAAGTGAAGAAGAATTATCTTTATGTAAAAATTAAGAAATAAGGAATTTTATTTTAATTTCTTCGGAAAATAGTAATACTTTTCATAGGGAAAATCTTCGAAAAGTTTTTTGATTTGTCCCTCCCAGTCTATTTCTTTTTCAAGTAAATTCATTCTCTGTAGAAAGTACTTTCGTTCTTCTATAGTTAAATCTTTTTTTGTTAAAGTTTTACCTAATTCTCTAATCTCCTTCATAGTTATTTCCCATTTCACATCAGGTGAACTTCTTGATAGATAAGGTCCCCCAATCTCTCGATAAAGGTCCAAAAATTTCATTAAATTCTTGTGGGCTTCATCATACTCCTTTGCAAAATTTTCATAATTTTCACCACTCTGACGTGCTCTTCTAATTTCATACATCATAGCAAATTTGAATCCCTCTCGTAATTTTTCTCTCTTTTTGATATATTCATTTCTTTTATCTTCAGAAAGTGACTTCTCTTGTAAAGCAGCTGATATTAAGATCGTTCGGTCTAAGATAGACCTCATTAAAGCGTAATTGTTCATTTGAGCTTCAAGTGCTTTAAGGTCCGGTCGTTTGACCCTAACTTTTCCATGCTCTATCGTTACCTCAAATCCTTCTATCATTTGAGAGGTATATTTAGAAATTAGATAGGAATCGAAAAACTGATATAATAATCCCATATCCCTTTCTTTTGCTTCTTGTTCGTTGGTTAATTGTAAAAACTTAAATTTCTTAGTTAATTGAATTTTCTTGCAATGAATTCGAAACATTCTCAGGGTTTCATTTAACTTTTGATGTAGGGTGGAACCGTATATTCTTCTTCTTAACTCTTTCATTATTGGGTCGCGAATTGGCGTTTGATAGTAATTTCTATCCCATGTTAATTCATCAATATAGGACCTATAATGCTCAAACAAAAATTTATATTGTTCCCTAGAACACAAATTAGGAGGCGCTAGTGGCTTATTGAACTCCTTCTCTGCTTGATCTAGTAAACGAGTTATCTCTTTCAGTAGAATTTTTCTCTCGTTTTGCGTTAGATTCTTGCTTTCAAATTTTTTACTAAGTATGAGTTCCGATTCTAAGGCTGTAAAACCCTTTTGAGGATTCGAATATTTGTTCAGATTTTTTGGCATGATTATCTATTCAATCTGAATTTTTTTTCTTAAAAAAAATTGTCTATCTTCCTTAAGGAATTTTATATTAAAAGCTTGCTGTCAAGATAATAATTTTTTTTTATATAGATCTAAAAATATCCTCTAAACAAATCAGTACGTAAACTAGATAAAGACTTTTTGTTTTATCAATAAAAATAATTTGAGAGGTGTTTATGATTATGTATGGAGATGAGTATAAACACAACAAGAGCGGAAAAGGTGGTAAAGAAAAAGATGATACCTCAGACATATATCGAGAGAAATCACAAGAAGTTAAGAGATTTGTACCTTCCTTGGAAAAAACTAACAAGGATAAAAAACGAACGTTCACTCCAAGCCTTACCCCAGAACCGAAACAAAAACGAAGTGACTTCACCCCCTCTATGGAACTCCCTAAAGAATCCAACAAGAGAACTTTTACTCCTGCCCTAACCAGCGATCCCAATAAAAAACGCAGAAATTTTACTCCATCCCTCGAAATGTCAGAAAAAAAAGAAAGAACCTTCTTTCCAACTTTAACGTTAACAGACGATAAAAAACTCCATGAAAAACAGGAAAAGTTATACAACAAGGAAATAATCAATAAAATTCTTCCTCATATTTCTGAACTGTCCCCCAAATTTCTGGAATATATCCAATACGCACAAAAAAGAGGGAAAGAAACTGTACCCAATCCCTATCCAAATCGAGGTACCCGTATCACCGATAAATTCAAAGACTGGATTAAAATGAATGAAGTCAACCCGTTTGAAGCAAAACAATATCTCAGTCAAATTGAGCAAATTAATAGTAACAAATACGTTCAGGAAATCGTCAAACATAAGATTTCAACAACAAGTAATTCGCTAAAGGAGATTGCACGTAGTTTAAAAGTGTACGGCCTGAATATAAGCCCTCATACGATCAAAAATATCGCCCTAAAAGATGTATATAATAATAATCAGAAACAAATGAACAGAAGATTCCCTTCTGGAACTGGAGGTTTTCTAAATCAAGAGTATTCCCTAGATAAAAATGGAATTGCCTTTGAAAATATCAAGCTCCTTCAAGAAAAGTTTATTCAATATCATGAGTATGCAGAAAAAAATAATCTAAAAACTAAATATGCAAATAGGGGTGCTAAAATCACCAACCTTTTCATTAACTGGATCCACGAAAATGAAAAAAATCTTGATATAAGAAATAATCTTATCGATGCCGCTAAAATAATCACCAAAAATGGAGAAATCCCACAATATGTAATGGGAAAGACCATTAACTCCCAATTATCCATGAGAGCAATTTCAGATGAGCTAAAAAAAAAAGGAATCTATCTCTCACATCATGCTATCGGAGATTATGCTCGTGATCATGCTCTTGAAAATGAAAGAGCAAAAATCGAGAGATTTCCGAGTCCTAATGAGATTATATCTAAGGAAATATATGAAAAAGTTAAAGAAGAAGTGAAAAAATTTTATCCCATCCCTCAAAGATGGTTAAGTAAAAAGTTAGGTATTTCAAGAGGTGCAATTGAGAGAATTGCTAAAATAGAAAATACTAGAAAAGAATATGAAAGAAAGTGGCCTGCCAGAGAGAAAATATCAGATGAAGTCCATGATTCAGCTATTAATGATATAAAAAATACAAACTTAAATATGGTTCAGATCGCAGATAAACATAATATTTCACCTCAAAGTGTTAAGAAATTTGCAAAAGAAGAGGTCTTTAAAGATGATGATAAATCTTTTGCAAATCGATTTCCATATGATCTCGATCGCTTTGTAGGAGTTCTAACTCATTATTGTATTCTTGATGAACTTACATCCTTTTTTGATAAATATCATAAAGAAACTTTTTATGCTGAACCAAGAATTTACCGAAGTTCTTCTAAAGGAAGTGATGGATTAATCTTAAATGATCAAAAATTCCTCCAAAGGCGATTAAAAGATCCTGAAAATATAAGAGATTTATCCTTGCTCATCCATGGTATCCCTGCTCAATCCTTAAATACCCAATTTGACCATATAAAAGCTATTCAATTCGATCTAACCAACAATATTACTAATGAAAATATTTTTAAAAAAAGTATCAAATATCAACACCCGGACATAATGCTCTACATTGTTGGTACTCAATGGTACCCATATGATCCTGTAAAACCCCTCCCAAATGATAAAAACATTCTCTACCCCAATAATATCAAAGTAATTAGTTATGAACTCTTCGCAGATTTCATCAAACTTCGAGGAAAAGCTAAAGGACATTTTGAACAAATCATAGACCTAAATTATAATACAGATATCAATACCCTGAAAAAAATACATGAACTAAATGCTGTTAAATGGAATAATAAAGATCGATTAAGAACAGAATTAAAGCAAAAAGGATTAATTAAGAGAGCAATTAACGAATATTTTAACATACCACCTAAATATGAACAAAAGAAATTAGTTTAATAATTAAAACCCTTAAGCAATTGAACGGTGGTATACATTTCTTTTCCGCCCTTGCGGAGATAATCCATGGCTTCTTCAATTCCCTCTACCGTTAAATTGAACATTGGTATGATGCTCGAAATCACCTTGCGCGTCCACGGAACCCACTCCATCCTGATGAGCTCAGGATTAAGCCAGACAACATTATCCTTGAAATGGTTTGCAAGCTCCTTGATATAATATATTCCAGGCATCTCATTTCTGTGGTAGTAGTATATGCTTCCAAACCTCTCCGAAAGTTCCCAAGATGCCATTGCTGCATCACCCACTACAACTACCTTGTATTTATGGTCATATTTTTTTAAAAACTCATCAAAATCAATCGCTTCATCGGGATTCCGTTGAGCATTAAAAAACAAACTCTCGTAAATGCAGTTATGGAAGTAGTAATGCTTAAAATCCTTCCAGTGAGACATGTTATTGGCCGCCGAGAAAAGTAGGTTTACCAGATGAGCATAGGGGGTCATGCTTCCACCAACGTCCATCAGGAGGATAAGTTTCACATTATTTTTTCTGCGTTTTTCAAACACAATTTCGATGTCCCCGCCGTTTTTTGCGGTTTTGTCAATGGTTTTATCCATGTTGAGTTCGT
>JBHLOI010000072.1:0-15304 GCA_048940645.1 Promethearchaeota archaeon
AGTTCATTGGCGACCCTGAACCCGCATTGCATTGCGGCATAAGGGTTTGATTCATCACGGTCAGCTTTGACAACCATCCCACCGGAGCATTTTGCGAAGGTTTCAGCTCCGCTGAGGTCGGTTGCAGTGACGATGGTATTGTTATATGATGAGAAGATATGGATCATTGCCCATTTCATTTCATCTCGTTTAGTACTCAATTATATTCACCATAATTTTATTCTTTAATTTGGGCATATGGGCTTTTTGCAGCAAATCGGATTAAGTCTTCTTCGTCTCGTTTTACGATGTAGGAAGGGGAATTAATTAGTTTTTCTCCGATGGCGATATGTTTATGTACAATTTTTTGTCTGGCTTCATACACAGTAGTTGCAAGTCCTTTTTCAAAAACTAATGTTTGTAATCTTCTTTTAAGGACATCCTCTACAGTTAGTAGGAGAATATCTTCAAACTCTGCTTCTGGCCCAAGAATTCCTAATCTATTCAATTTTTTAATTAATTCTTGTTGAGCTTCAAGAGCTTGTTCTTTTGTTAATGTTCTGGATTCGCGCGCGAGTTTTCTCCAATTCCCGATCATTGTTCGCATTTTCCAGAATTCTCGTTTATTTCTAAGGCCGTATTTTCCTAAAAATTCAAGTTCTTCTAGAATTCTTTCTTTGCTATAGGGGGCTTTTGGTTTTTTAAATTTTTTTTTTAAGCGTCGTGGATCTCCCATTGTTATCACCTTATCTTTGTCCTTTCTTTCTGCGTACAACTCCAACGACTAATCCATGCCGTCCTGTGCTTTTAGTTCTTTGTCCTCTTACTTTTAATCTTAGGTGGTGTCGAACGCCTTTATAACTTTTAATTTTTTTCATGCGATCTATGTCTTTTTTCACTTCTAATTCTAATTTATTCCCAATGAGATGGATATTTTCACCAGTTCTTAAGTCTTTTTTTCTATTTACCATCCAAGAGGGAATGCCATTCTCGCCGGGATTTAATATGATTTCCTCAATTCTATTTATGTCTTTTTCTGGGAGAGCACCTATTCTTGAGTGAGGGTTAATTTCAGCTATCTTAACTATTGCTTGAGCTATCCTTCTTCCAACTCCCCTTATTTGAGTTAAACCATGTTCAACTTTTGCATTACCATCAACTTGAGACCTTAGTTTTCTGAAAAATACTTTTTCACGAAAATTTTTGGGTCTAATTGGAGATATAGAACTCATTTTAATTCCAAATAAATATTAATGATATACTTTTTAATGTGAAATTTAATATTAATTTTATGGTTTAGAATAGAAGAAAGAAGATTTCGAGATAATTTCATATATCACATAATTTTAGTAAATAGGCGTTCTTTTTTCTTCGCCTTCTTTTTTAGCGATATGTTTGGAGCATTTATTTCTTTTTGAATTGGCAATTTTTTCAACCATTGGTAATCCAGGTTGAACTTCTGTAATCTCTTTAAATTCGATCAAATCATTTTTTATTAATCCATCAAATAATTCTTTTCCTTTTGGTGTTCGTATTATAACGGTATTCCAGCCTGATGGCGCTCCAATTGAACCAACTGATATATCAGCTGACTCAGAGGTTAAATCAAAACACATTTCACAATCTTCTCTTGCTAAGTGAGATATCTCTTTAATTGGGATTGATAATTGTTTTCCCTCATGAGTGTAAACAAAAAATTTGCCTTTATTGATATCGGATTTTCGAACATTGTTAATATTTACACTTAAAGTTTCGCAGATTTTTAATAGGGATTCATAAGAAAATGATTCCATGCAAAAAATACCGATTCTATATTTTACTTTATTTAATGAGGGAATTCCAATATTATAGATTTCTGATTTTAACAAAGCTTGCATCATGCAAGGAACTCCAACAATCGCTAAATTGCTGGAATTTTCATTTAATTTATTTAATAAGCTGAGGGTAGGATTATTGACGTATTTTGTTCCGGCAGCTTTCAATATATCTTCTTTACTTTTAATTAATAGAGGTTCTGGACGCCACAGAGTTCGACTCATTTGGGCTCCTAATGCAATATCAATTTCATTTCTTTCAAACAAAAAATGGAGACACGTACTTGTAATTCCACCATCTTGACATACTTCAGAAATTTCCTTGATTTTAGTTCTTGCTGAATATACCTCTAGATAATGACCTATTTTAGGAAAATTTTCTAATTTAGAAGTGTTCTTTTGAGTCATATTTAACAATTTTACAGGTAAATATGTTCTTGGGCAAAAATAATAACATAAACCGCATCTTATACATTTATCTTCCTCAATTTTTCCAAACCCATTATAAATATTTATACAATTAACTGGACAGATACCAGCACACAATCCACATCCAGAACAATTATTAGTTTCATAAATAACTTTTACTGGCTCATAAATAGATTTAACCTCAGAAGAAATTACATGTAAACTACTAACTAATAAATCCTTAATGGCTAAATCACTAGAGTTTCCTTCATTAGGATCAACATTGTTATAAATATAATCAACCTTGATTAGTCCCTCATTTCTCAATAACTCTAAAAAGCTTAGAGTTTTTTTAATATCAATTGAATTTTCTTTAGAATATTGTTTTAAGGATTTAAGATTATGAGTTTCTTCAGTATTTAAATAGTTAAATAGGGAATATTTCATTCTTTCTTCATCAATCATCTGAAAAAGTATTTGATAATATTGATCTTCATCATAAATACCAGAACTAATAATATCATTTTTGGCATCTATTAGATTACGTATCCTATATGAATCTAAAGTATCTGCTATAACCTTTAAAAAGTTCCATGAAATAGTTCCTTTTGATTCCATCTTTCTAATATTAATAATTAATCTAATTTTCAATTCCGAAAGCTCATGCTATGAGTTAGTTTCCTCCCAACTATAATTTTTTTGGCAGGATCATCCTACTTCGGATTAATTTTTTGTTTAGGTAGAGGTGGGAGTTCATTGATTTTAGTTGTTATATCTGCTACTGATTGGATGAATTTTTCCACTTCTGCTGCTGAACAGAAATATTGCTGAATTCTGTTTTCTGAAATCCCCAAACGGTTAAATAACCGTCTCAAGAACTTTACATGCTCATAAGTATTAAGATTACCACTACCATATTCACATTCTCCTTCTTTTCATGATATAATAGCCACTCCATCAGCACCGTTTAAAAAACACTCCATAATTAAATGAATACCAACTCTTCCTGTACATCTAACTCTAATTAAATGAAAATCAGTTGAATAAGTTCTTCTCGTAGTTCCAGTTAAGTCCGCAGCAGAATAACCTCATTTGTCACATCCAAAAGCAATAATTTTTCTAAAATTCTTATTTTCTGTACTAACCATATGAATTTACCTCTATTTTATTTAATCTTCCTCGATTTTAGGTGCATCTTGAATGGATTTGATTTCGCTACTACTGATTCCTTTAATTTCTTCAATGAATTGTTTGTCTCTATAGTATTTTAGGTCAATCGCTCTTGCGGGACACGATGTAGAACACACACCACAGCCTTTACATTTCAAATCATCTACAATTGCAATATTGTTTTCACCTACTTTTATTGCTTCATAATAACACAATTTTTCACACCTATGGCACCCCATACAAAGTTCTTCTTTCACTTCTGCAATCAGTAATTCTTGATTTATAGTATCGTGGGAAAGTAGAGTAGCAGCCTTACTTGCTGCCGCTAAAGCTGTTGATACTGAATAAGGGATGTTTTTTGGTCCAGCTGCAGTCCCACATATGTAAATTCCCATACTATTTGTTTCTTGTGGGCTTAAACATCCATGAATTTCTGTTAAAAATCCATTTGGACCTTTTCCTAGACCCATTATATCTATAATTTCAATAGTACCTTTTGAAGGTATCATACCTGTAGATAGTACAACTAAATCAGCATCGTGTTTAATTATATCACCTGTTAATGATGAAAATGCCCTAATTTTAAGTTTTTTCGTTTCAGGGTCTTCTAATATTTCTCCAACCTTTCCTCGAATCATTCTTATTCCCGTATCTCTTATTCTTCTATAATATTCTTCGTTTCCTTTATCTGTTGTCCTAATATCAATATAAAATAAAACTACATCCATATCAGGATACTCTTGTTTTAATAATTGCGCATTTTTAAGAGCGACATTACAACACACTCCAGAGCAATAGGGAAGTTCTTTTACTGATCTTGAACCAACACATTGAATCATTACAATCGTATTTGGAATTTCTCCATTAGAAATTCTATACACATGACCATCAGTTGGACCAATAGGGCTTAACATCCGTTCCAGTTCAATTTGAGTGATCACGTCAGGATATAATCCATAGTTATATTCATTAGTTTCGATAATTGGGTATTCATCATAACCTGTCGCAATTATTACAGCTCCCACATTTATATCAATATATTGTGGTTCTTGATTAAAATCAACTGCTTCAGCTGGGCAGACACGTTCGCAATTTTTGCAGTCAATGCAAACAGATTTGTCAATTACAGCGTACTTTGGTACAGCTTGAGGGAATGGAATGTAAATTGCACCCCTATCACCGATCCCTCTATTGAATTCGTCGGGTACTTTTATGGGACATTTGCTTGTGCATAATCCGCAACCAGTACACCTACTTTCATCAATATAACGAGGATTTTTTCTTATTTTAACTTTATAATTACCAGGAATTCCGCTAAATTCGGTAATATCACTATATGTATATAAATTTATATTTGGTTGCTTTGAAGCATTAACCATTATTGGAGCAAGTACTCATATTCCACAATCATCAGTTGGATAAATCCTATCTAATTGTGCCATTTTACCACCAATAGTAGGTTCTTTTTCAACTAGATATACATTTATTCCTTGGTTCGCTAAATCTAATGCTGCATTCATTCCAGCAATTCCAGCACCAATTACTAAAGCTGCTCGTTCTACGGGAATAATTTTTCGGGGAATATTCTCTAACTCGCGAGAACGGTTTATTCCTGCTATAACTAGTCTTATAGCCTTTTCAGTAGCACCCCTCTTATCATCTCCATGTACGAATGAACAATGTTCACGTAAATTAACCATCTGAAAATAGTAAGGGCTTAAACCGGCCTCAATTAAAACGGCACGATAGGTTGGTTCATGAATTTTTGGAGTACACGCAGCAACAACAATACGATTTAAATCTAACTCTAGAATATCATTTTTGATTATTTTCTGTCCAGGATCACTACAAGTAAAGTCATTTACTCTAACTATTGCGACATTTGGGAGATGTTCAACAGCATCTTTCACAGCATCGCAATCTACCGTAGCTCCTATATTTACTCCTCACCTGCATACATAAACGCCTATTCTAACAATGGTCTGTTTATCAGACATTTATGTCACCCTAGTATTCTTTCACCTTGATTTATTTGGTTTTAAATTTAACGATTTAAATATAATGATTAATTAAAAAAAGGAAATAATTTATTCTTTCTGATTAGACTATATAATTCTAATATTAAATAAGAAAAAGTCTCAAAACTACAATCTTTCCTATTGGTTTTAAATTTTTTAAAGATAACAACAGGGGAAAAGACATATTGAATAATAGAGCACAGTAAACTCTATATCAAAATTTTTTATAGAACTCTGCGCTTATTACCTTTATTTTCATACTGAATTACCATTATTAAAACTAATCAGAAAAAATAAATTCATTCCCTTTTTATCATATTCAAAGTGATTCAATATAATATATAGTAAGAATTAAAATATTTTAGTGAAGCGTATAACAGAAATCAATGAAAAAGGTAATTCTGAGCAATCCATAGAGAATTCAGAGTTATATTTAAACAAGATTTACGAGCCGAACTTAAGAAAATTATTGAGTAAATGTTATCAATGTGTTCGTTGTAGTGGTGTATGCCAACTTAGCAAAGTTCAAAGTTTTATCCCTAGTGTAATCATTCAACGAATATTAGAAGGCTCTGAAGATAAAGTAATCAGTAGTGGTGTATTATGGGATTGTTTAACATGTAATAGCTGTCTTCAGAATTGTCCCGAAGATATAAATTTTGCTGATATTGTAAGAAATGCAAAATATAAAATGAAAAATTATTATAAACAAAATCCCGAGGAATTCGTCGCACATAAAGGGGTTTATACTACTATATCAGAAATATTGAGTGAGCCTTATATCCAACCGAACAAAAATCTTGATTGGGTTCCAAAAGAATGTAAAATTTCAGATAGAGGGGATATTCTGTATTTCGTAGGTTGCATGCCTTATTTTAAATTTGAATTCCAAGAAGTAGATCCAATTCCTATAAGCTCACTTAAAATTTTGTGTCAAATTGAAAAACGTCCAATTGTTGTTCTTAAAGATGAGGTTTGTTGCGGACACGACTTGTACTGGGGATTAGGAAATTTTGAGGCTTTTATTAAATTAGCAAAGAAAAATTACGACTTATTTGAAAAGTCAGGAGTTTCAACAATTATTACATCTTGCGCAGAAGGTTATAGGACCTTTAAAGTGGAGTATCCAAAACTATTTGAAGATTTTGATAAAAAATTTGAAGTGAAACACATAATTGAGTATATATATGAAAAACTTAAACAAGGTAAGATTGAGTTAAAAGCTCCAGATGAAGGTGACATAAATATTCAGTTTACTTATCACGATCCTTGTCGGTTAAGCAGATTCCTACCAAAATCTAATAATCTTTTAGAAAAATTAAGGGAAATTTTTAACTTATTGGAGGGATCAGGTTATTCTTTCAAAGAAATGACACACAATAAAGAGAATGCATTATGTTGTGGGGTTAGTTCATGGATGAATTGTAATACTCGATCGAAAGCTCTTAGATATAGTCGCCTCTTGGAAGCTAAAAAAGCAGGTTCAACTTTAGTTACATCATGTCCAAAATGTATAATTCACCTCTCGTGCCTTCAAAAGGATTACGATGATTTATCTTCTATAGAAATTAAAGATTTTTCTGAGCTTATGGTAAATTTAATTCATGTAATTGATTTAAAAAATAATGGAGAAGTTAAATCATAATGGAAGGATCTGTATTAGTAATTGGGGGAGGCATTGCTGGTATCCAATGTTCTTTAGATTTGACCGAATTAGGTTATAAAGTTTATTTAGTTGAAAGAACACCCTCAATTGGAGGCCGAATGGCTCAACTTGATAAGACATTCCCTACAAATGATTGCAGTTTATGTATTCTTGCACCTAAAATGGTCGAAGTTTTTAGAAATCCTAATATTGAATTATTAACTTATCATGAAGTTAAAGAAATTATTGGAGCGACAGGAGATTTTACTGCCACAATTCTTAAAAAACCACGCTATATTGATGAAACAAAATGTAAAGGTTGTGGAGATTGTGCTACAAAATGCCCAAAAATTGAAGTTCCAAACTTATTCGATATGAACTTAGGTAAAAGAAAATCTATTTATATACCGTTTCCTCAAGCAGTCCCTCCTATCTATTTAATTGATCCTAGCTTGTGTTTGAAATTAACAAAAGGAGTATGTGGAGTTTGTGAAAAAGTATGTGAAGCCGAAGCAATTGATTATGAACAAAAACCTCAAGATATTCAACTCAATATAGGAGCTATTGTAGTAGCAACTGGTTTTGAGATGCCTGCTGAAAAATTATCTTTAAGATGGGGGTACCAATATGAAAATGTAGTAAGTGCTCTTGAATATGAGAGAATTTTATGTGCTTCAGGACCTTTCGGGGGACATGTCTTAAGACCAAGTGATCATGAAGAACCTGAGAAAATTGCTTTTATTCAATGTGCTGGTTCAAGGGATCTACATGAGGGTGTACCTTATTGTTCAAGTGTATGTTGTACATATACAGCAAAAGAAGCAATCATCACAAAAGAACATTCCGAGAAATCACAATGCTATGTATTTAGACATGATATTAGAGCTTATGGTAAAAACTTCTATGAATTCACTCAGCGGGCTCAGCAAGAATATGGAGTAAAATACTACCAAACAAAGATCAGTCAAATTAGAGAAGACCCTGAAACTAATGATTTAATTATTCATTACGAGGATTTAAAAACTGGAGAATTCAAGAATTTTAAAGCGAATTTAGTAGTATTAGCATCACCCTTAGTACCATCAAAAGGTACAAACGAATTAGCAGAGATTTTAGGAATCGAACTTGATCAATATAATTTTTTCAAGGAACGTTCTTATTTTAATAAATTACAATCTTCAAAAGATGGTATATTTTTATGCGGTTTTTGTCAAGGTCCAATGGATATACCTGAGACTGTAGCAGATGCGAGTGGTGTAGCATCACAAGTTGCAACATTATTAAACTCAGTTAAATTTACCCAGATCAAAGAAAAGGAGTTTGAAGAACCAGAAAAGCAAGTAAAAACGTCTGAAGAGCCGAGAATTGGAGTCTTAATTTGTCATTGTGGGATTAATATTGGAAAGTATGTAGATGTTCCAGACGTTGTTGAAGAAATTAAAAAATTACCAAATGTAGTTCACTGTGAAGCAAATTTATATTCATGTTCTAGTGATTCTCAGGAAAGGATAAAGGAAGTTATTAAAGAAAATGATTTAAATAGGTTTATAGTAGCTTCTTGCACTCCGAGAACACATGAAACCTTGTTTCAGGTTACTTGTCAGGAGGCAGGATTAAATAAATATCTTTTTGAAATGGTGAATATTCGAGATCAATGTTCTTGGGTTCATATGACAGAGAAAGAAGCAGCTACCGAAAAATCTATAGACCTTGTAAAAATGGCTGTAGCGAAATCGAGACTCTTAAAACCACAAAGAGAAGAAACCCTTAATATTATTCCCTCAGCGTTAGTCATTGGTGGTGGGGTTGCAGGAATGACTGCTGCACTAAATATTGCAGAACAAGGATTTGAAACATATCTTGTAGAAAGAGAGAATAAGTTAGGAGGAATCCTAAATTATCTTAACATCCTTTCTCCAATTCAAGAAAGAGGATCGATTTTTCTAAATGAATTAATTGAAAAAGTAAAAAAGAATAAAAATATCAAAATTTTCTTAGAATCTAAAATTGAGAATATTAAGGGTTATATAGGAAATTATGATATTGCTGTAGGCAATAAAGAAAAAGTAATTAACGATTTTAAAGTTGGTACAATAATAGTTGCTACTGGAGGAAAGGAATTAAAACCAACTGGTTATTTCCAATATAATGCTAAAAATCAAAATGTTATAACGCAACTAGAACTAGAACAAAAATTAAAAGATCAAAATGTTGCATGGTTAAAAAATATAAATCGAATAACTACCATTTTATGTGCGAATTCAAGACAAAAAGAAGGGATTACCTATTGTTCAAACGTTTGTTGTGCAACAGCAATTAAGAATATTAATTTACTTAAAGAAATTAAACCTGAACTTGAAATTACGGTATTATATAGAGATTTGCAAATGGCTAAGAAGCAATTCGAAGATTACTATCGCGAAAGAAGAAAAGATGCAATTTTTTTGAGATATGATTTAACTAATATACCAGAAATTACTAGAAAAAAGGGAGCCAAAGAAAATTACCAAATAAAGGTTTTTGACACAAATCTTCAAGAGGAAATAGATTTTCAAACCGATTTAATAATATTGTCTACTCCAATGATTCCAGCAGATAATTTAGAAGAATTAGCAAAAATGTTAAAAGTACCAATAGACAAAAACGGTTTTTTTTTGGAAGCGCATGTTAAGTTAAGACCATTAGATTTTGCAACTGATGGTATCTTTTTGTGTGGATGCGCCCAATGGCCGAAAAGTATTCAGGATTCAATTTCACAGGCAAATGGAGCAGCTGGTAGAGCTAGCCGATTTTTAAGCGCAAAACAGATTAAAACTTCTGGTTTAATCTCGGAAGTTAATCCAGATAAATGTATTGGATGTGGAAAATGTGTAGAAACTTGTCCTTATAATGCTATTGAACTTTTGGATACTAAAATGGAATTTGAAGATTTAAATTTAATTATAAAGCAATCATATATAAATTCGGCATTATGCAAAGGTTGTGGGACATGTGCTGCCAGCTGCCCAGTTGGTGCAATATCTGTAAAGCATTATGATTTTGACCAAATAGGTGTGATGATAGATTCATATCTGCTAAAGAAAACTAAATCATTAGAGGAATTATAAAATGACAAAAGCAGTATCAAAAGTTGAGAAGGGAGTTTTTGAGCCCTATATTTTGGTTTTTTGTTGTAATTGGTGTAGTTATGCTGGAGCTGATTTAGCAGGAGTTTCTCGATTCCAATATCCACCAAATGTCAGGATAATAAGAGTTATGTGTTCTGGAAGAGTGGATCCTGCTTTTGTCTTAAAAGCTTTGAAAAATCGTGCTGATGGGGTTCTTATTAGTGGATGCCACATTGGTGATTGCCATTACATCTCTGGAAATGAATATACAAGAGATCGTTTTGAAAGGTTATATAATATAATTATAAAGCAATTAGGTGTTAATGAAAAACGCGTCAAGTTAGAATGGGTAAGTGCTTCCGAAGGAAAAAGGTTTGCTGAAGTAATCACTGAATTTACAACTGAAATAAAGGAATTGGGCCCTTTACGAAAGTAAAAATTCTGATTAAATTTTTTTATTACCAAGAATATTTTTAAGTAATGTCTGAGTCAGAAGAGAATAAGAAAGAGGAATTCGCAAAGCAATTTATGCTTGAAGAAGGCTTGAAAGGTAAAGCCAAGAGAATAAAAATAATGAAAATTATCGACAAAGTAGGTTACAATAAAATTAAAATAAAAACAGCTCTTCTTCGCTCAACAATAGCTGAAAGGATTCAGCACGAATAAAATATCGAGGGAATTTTATTTGCTCGACATCGAATTATATCGAAATGATTTGGAAACGATAATTGATTCGGAAGAAAAAAGATTTAAAGACCCATCTAATGCGAGAAAAGTTTTAGATTATGATAAAAAATGGAGAGAAGTATTAAAAGAGCTTCAAGAATTAAAAAGACAAAGAAACGAAATCTCAATTCAGATTGGTCAATTTAAGAAATCCGGAGAAATTGATAAATTTGAAGGAGCTAAATTAAACTCAATAAAAATTAAGGAAAGAATAGATGAGTTAGAAAAAAATAAAGTGGAATTTTTAGAACAAAGAGAAAAGTTTCGATATATTGTTGGAAATATTTTGCATCAGTCAGTTCCAATTGGAGAAACTGAAGAAAATAATGAAATTGTAAGAGTAGTAGGAGATATTGCTAAGTTTAAGTTTAACCCATTATCTCATGTTGATTTAATCTCCAAAATTGATGGAGCAGATACAAAGAAGGCATCTGAAGTAGCTGGTTCGAGATTTTATTACTTAAAGGGTGATATTGTATCCTTAAATTTCGCATTACTGAGATTTGCTTTAGACAAATTAATTTCTAAGGGTTATACTCCCATGTGGCCCCCATTTTTTATTAAATATGATGTAATTAAAGCAGCTGCGGAATTGGCAGATTTCGAAGAACAACTGTATAAAATTCAGGATGAAGATCTCTATATGATTGCCACAGCAGAACAAACTTTAGCAGCTTATCATTTTAACGAAATAATCGAGCCAGAGAATTTACCAATTAAGTACGTTGGAATTTCTACATGTTTTAGACGAGAAGCAGGATCTCACGGTAAAGATACTTTAGGAATATTTAGAGTTCATCAGTTTGAAAAAGTAGAACAGTATATATTTTGTAAACCTGATAATTCTTGGATATTTCATGAGGAATTATTAGCTAACACGGAAGAAATCTTTAAAGAATTAGAAATTCCTTATAGGATTGTTAATATAGCTTCAGGAGAGTTGAATGATAATGCTGCTAAGAAATACGATCTTGAAGGATGGTTTCCAAGTTCGCAGGAATATAGAGAATTAGTTTCTTGCAGCAATTGTCTTGATTATCAAGCGAGGAAATTAAAAATTAGAATGGGAAAAGTTGGAACTCAAGAAAAAAAGCAGATTGTACACACATTAAATTCCACAGCAATAGCCACGGAACGTACAATTTGCTGTTTATTAGAAAATTATCAAAATGAAGATCATTCTGTAAGAATTCCCAGAGTTTTACAGAAATATATGAATAATAAAAAATTAATTGAATCTAGAAAAAAATAGATATAAAATGATTGAAGTAATATTAGAAGAATTTGAAGATTTTTATAAGAGTCGATTAGACTCTCGGTATGTAAAAGTAAAAAAGGCAGTTCAGAAACTTATATCAGAAATAAGAGATGGTTTAATAGAGATCAAAGTTTGTATGGATCATTTTTTAGAAGCGGGAGAGGGAAAAATAGAAGAAAAAGCTTTAAAATCTTTACATTTTTTCTCTGATCGCATCAGGAAAGAAATTGATGAGATAGAAATTCCAGAAGAAGAATTAAACTATGATAATATCATGAGTTTATTAAATTCAATTAAAAAGTTATTCACTAATATAAATGAAATCGCAAGAAAAGCATTACCAAAGTTTCAAAAAGAAGTACAACCTGAAATAAAGGAACTTAATTATATCACACGTAAAATTCAAAAAAAGCAAGCAGTATTAGATCAATTTTTAAGAAAAAAATATGAGGATCTTAGAGATGCTGAATATTTGCTTAAAAAATTACCGAAACTTTTTAGTTTACGAGAAAATATTGAACATGCAAAAAAAGATTTAGAAGAATTTGAAGAACAATTAGAAGAGCATAGAAACCATCAGGAAGAATTAAATAATAAATTAATGGAGCTAGAAAAAAATACATTATTTTCAGATTTAGAAAAAAAAAGAGAGAAACGATTTAAATTAAGAATGAAAATCAATGATCAATTAGGTTTTAAAAAAGCATTAAAAAAGTTGAAACATGAATTGGAAAAAGAAACATTTCATATATCAAATCTTAATATGAATTTCTTAAAAAACTTCCTTAAAGATCCAATAAAAACTCTTCGCAATGAAAGACAAGATCTACCAAATTTTTCAAACTTATTAGTCCAATTACGCCATATTTTAGAAGAGAATAAGCTAGATCTAAAGACTGATACAAAGGAAAAAACAATTGAAAATATTAATTCGATTTTCGAAGAAAAAAGCATTTTTAACTTTATCGAAGAATTAAATGAATTAAAGCAAGAAACTAAGTTATTAGAAGAAAAAGTAAAAGAAGCGGGATTATCTGAAGAATTAGAAGATGTTAAAAATCAAATTTCAACAAATTCTGTGAGATTAGAGCATGTTCAAAATGATCTAGATAGAAAGAATAAGGATTATATGAGATATTTGGCTGCATTAAAGAATGAAAGAGAAGATTTTCAGAATGCAGTAGAACGTGTATTAAATGAAGATATTAAGATAAATATTACCTTCTCTTTTTAAGAAGCTATAATTTTAACTCCCTCAATTCAAAATCTCTATTATCTCTTATATTTCTTTTAAGTAAAGATATCTTTAAATTTTGTTTTAAGAATTTGTAAGTTTCTGTGTTTGTTAAATTAAGGATTTTTAAATATTCATATGCTAAAACTAAATCTTGTTTAATATCGATATCAAAACCTGCACGAAAAGAATCATAAACTGCTATTTTTAAATTTAAATTATTTGCTCTATTTAATAGAGCCAGAAGTGAAGGAGTGTCTGGTTCTGAAAAGAAAGTGGGTATTATGTCAGGCGGGTTCCTCCCAAGAACTGAAATTCCTGCAGAATGTATAGCAGGACATACAACTAATTGATGATCTTTTATAATGGAATGAAGTTCATAAAAGTTATTTATTGAAATCAAAATTGTGTCTAAAAAGATAAATGTAGTTTCTTTAGCTTTGAACTTTGAAATAGCAAGCTCGTTGAGATCTCTGATTACAGCATCAAAATTTTTTCTAGGGGCAGTCAATTCTTCTTTAATACCTCTTAATCCATATTCATTCGCGAGTTCTAATATTTCTGCACTGTTGCAATATACAATTTTTTGATCAAATACAGAAACCATTTCTAGTTTTTTGGCTAAATCTTTAAACATAGCAAGGGTTAAATCTTTAAGTTGCTCTTTTGAAAAGCAATCTCTAAGACGAGATTTTGTTCGTGATAATGGAGCTATAGGGATTAATAAAAAACTCATTGAACTCTAATATTTAAAATTTTAAGATTAAACTAAATTTAATTTAGGTTATAAATAAGGATAATAAGAAATTATTTTAAATTATTCAAAATTTGAATTGATAGCTTTTTAAAAGCCATATCAACATTTTGGTTTAATTTTGCAGAAGTTTCATAATATTCAACTCCTAATTCATTAGCTTTTTTTTCAGCTATATTTTTAGCTACCTCTCTTTTTAAATCTGTCTTATTGCCAACAAGGATATATGGTACTTCTCCACTTAGTTCTTTTAATTTAGAGACCCAAAAATCGAGATCCTTAAATGTATCATAAGAACTTAAACTAAAAACGACCATAGCTCCAACTGCTTGAACAAAATAATATTCATTTGCGAAAAGCTTATCTTGTTGGCCTCCTACATCCCAAAAATATAATTTAAACCCTTTATCTTTAATATCTTTCTTTAATTCAGGATTTTTTATATTAACTTTATCAATAATCCCTCTGAGATCAATTTCTTTTATCAAAAAATTTGCTCCTATAGTTTGATGGTATTCTTCACTAAATTTATTGTCTACATACCGAGCTAGGAGACTAGTTTTCCCAACATTAGGAGAGCCAACCATCAATGCCTTTCCTCGATAGCTTATTCCATTCACCCTAGATTTTTCTAATTCACAATTTCTTCAAAGAATTGGTTAATAAATTAATATTGGTTTTATATATATACTTTTTTTATATTTTCCATATTTTAGAATTTTATGCTTCTGGTGTCCCTTTTTTAGGCGTTAATTTGATCTCCTTACATTCTGAGGTTATAAAATGTCTAAAAAGGTGCTCATAGCCCATAATCTGTTTTTGATGTCCATTTTCTAACCATAGACCTGAAGTGTATTCTGGGGCTTCACTCACTTGATCTAAAGTTGTAAGTAGAAAATCATTATCTGCAATTAATAATCCAAAGGGTATTACACTATCACCCTCTATTGAATGTATTTTTACGGATATTTTCAAGAGTTTTTTAATTTCTTCTTTAAGGGCTCCAAAATATTTTAACGCTATAATTATCTGAGTAGGAGAGGAAAACTTTTTGTTCCATAATAGTTTGAGTATCCATTCATATCCTCCTAATTCTTCCATTAGTAAATCGGGAGTTATAATGAAGTAAATTCGATTTTGTGATGTTTCAATAAGTTCTTTAATCTTTTTTCTTATTTTATCTCTATCACC
>JBHLOI010000073.1:0-15009 GCA_048940645.1 Promethearchaeota archaeon
AAGTTCAGGAATTTTAAATAATAAATGTTTTGTGTTGGAAGACTGTTTAATATCTCCATTTACTTTTAATTCGATATTTAGATTGTGGGGATCCTTTATTTCATTAATTCCCTTTATTATGGGACCAATAGGACCAAAGGTATCAAAGGATTTAGAGCGAAACCAAGGTAATTTTGAAACAATATCTTTTACCTGCATTTTTCTTGCAGTAACATCGTTAAAAACAGTGTAACCAAGTATATATTTATATGCATCATCTTGACTTACATATTTACACTTTTCTTTTATAATAAAAGCTAATTCTACTTCATAATCTACTCGGTTATATTTACGATTATTATATAACCATTTGGGATAAATAATGGGGTCTTTATCTAATATTAAACAGTTTGGAGTCTTTGGAAATAAAACCGGCTCATTAGGTATATCTGATTTAGTTTCTTCAATATGATCCATATAATTTGTACCAACACAAATTATTTTAGTAGGATTAATATTTTTATCTCCAATTTTCATAATTTCATTTATCTCCCTAAAAATAATTTACTTAATAAATAAGAACCTACAAGTCTTTCAAATTAGAAGAAAAAACACGCTATGCATTTAAATAACGTTTATATTTTAAAGATAATTACTTTTCAGATAATTATAATTAGTATCAAAAATATATTTTATAGATTAACTATATAGTTAATTGATTAGTATGAGTGAAAGAGATACTAAATTGACATTAAAAATTGCAATGACAGCAATTTTTATAGCTTTAGGAGTTGTATTAAGTTATCTTAATCCATTCGGATACTTCTTAATATTTGGAACGAAAATTAATCCTTTTGCACATCTAATAAATGCTATAACAGGTGTATTGTTAGGTATAATTTTTTCATTCACAACCGCCTTAGGAATAGCAATTATACGGTTTTCAGTTGGTATTGGTACAATTCATGCTTTTCATGGAGGAATTTCAGGAGCAATCTTAGTGAGTACAATAGCTTATTTTTTAAGAAAAAAGAAGCCTAAATACACTAATTTGGCAGCTCTATTTGAACCAATAGGGACTGTCTTTATAGGGGGAACTATAGGTTATTTAGTCTCTCCTATCGGTGATTCTCTAATTTTGGGATTAATAACTTATTGGTGGTTATTCTTTTTAAGCTCTGTTACTGGAAGTATAATAGGATTTATGATTTTGATTATTTTAAATAAGGCAGGTTATAGTTGGGAAATCTTTCTTTTAACTTAAATAAATTTAAAAAGAAATTTATGAGATTTATTAATAATTTAGATTTTCAAAAATTTATCGGGCGACATACATTATTATATGGGGAGCCAAATACTCAAAAAACCTATTTGACAGCGAAGTTTGTAGAATTTCTTTTAAAATTAGAAAAGGTTGCTCCTAAAGAAATTTCAATATTAGATTTTGCCCCTAAATTAAGTTGCATTAATAAATTAAGAATAGGAGGTAGAATTCGAGATTTTTATAAGGATAGTAAAAAATGTAATTATATTAAATTCAAGGGAGAAATTATACCCTCTCGACTAAAAGCAAGAAATAAAAACGAGCTTTATAAAAATTTATGCCATAACCATGAAATAACATCTTATCTTTTACAAAAATTTAATGATAATCCTACCAGTGTTTTAATAATTAATGATATTTCAATTTATCTCCATTTAGGAGACAAAGTATATATTTTAAACACTATAAATAGGGCTAAAACTTTTTTTGGTAATTCTTATTTCGGTTATTCAATTAAAAAAAACTATTCAAAACTTTTGAATATCAAGGAACGTAAACGAGTTGAGTTTTTAATAAAAAACATTGAAAATTCAATAAAAACAAACTAATTTTAAAAAATATACTCTTATTATTAACTACTTCTTTATAAATAATTACAGATAAACTTAAATTTCTAATATAAATCTTCTATAAGTATAAATTTCGACTTTTGAACTATTTAAATTGAAGGGAAATTGAAAACATAAGGAAGATAATTAGAATGGATAGTTTAAAGGATAAAGTATTATTTATTACCGGTGCAAGTCGTGGCATAGGCAAGGCAATTGCTCTACGAGCGGCAAATGATGGTGCAAAAATTGCAGTGGTCGCAAAAACAGCAGAACCCCATCCTAAATTGCCCGGTACAGTATATACTGCTGTTGAGGAGATCGATAAAGCTGGTGGTAAAGGACTTCCCTGTATAGCGGATATTAGATTTGAAAATCAAGTTCAAACTGCTGTTAATGCTACTATTGAGGAATTTGGCGGGATTGATATATTAATAAATGATGCAAGCGCTATTACTTTATCTCCCACCTTAGAAACTAGTATGAAAAGATTTGATCTTATGTTTTCAGTTAATGTTCGTGGTACATTTTTATGTTCAAAACTTTGTATCCCGTATTTAAAAAAATCAGATAACCCCCATATACTGAATCTTTCTCCGCCATTAAATATGGATCCAAAATGGTTTGCGAATCATGTCGCTTATACGATGTCTAAATATGGAATGAGTATGTGTGTTCTTGGTATGGCTGAAGAGTTTAAGAAAGATGGAATTGCTGTGAATGCATTGTGGCCTCGTACAGCTATTGCCACGGCGGCAGTTAAAAACTTGTTAGGAGGAAAAGCCGCTGTGAATCATTCACGTAAACCAGAAATTGTCGCAGACGCAGCTTATTTGATTCTTACAAAACCGAGTCGAGAATATACTGGGAACTTCTTCATAGATGATGAAGTTTTAATCGAACATGGAGTTACTGATCTTGGAAAATATTCAGTTGTTCCCGGTTCTAAACTTATCCCAGACTTCTTTCTTTATGGTGGTGGGCAAACTTAAATAGGAACTATAACATTTATAAAGAATGACATCAAAGTAAGTTTATGTCAAAAATAGATGCTTTAGCTAAAAAAAAAGATGAAGAATTAAAAGATACAAAATTAAAGTCAGGTAGGTATCAGTGGTTTATCGTAATATTTATGGGTTTAGTCGGTTTCATGGATAATAATTTGAATTTAATGGAAGGACAAGTAGTTCCTTTTATACTTCTAGAGTATGGTCTACCTTCTACTGATTATTTTGCTTTTTGGCAGGGAATTTTTGGTATTGCTACATTTTCAGTCTTTATTTTATCTTGGTTTACAGATGCCTTCGGAAGAAAAAAGGGAACCTTAGTATTAATACTTTTAATGGGTATTCCAGCATTTTTAATAATTTTCTTAACACCTGATATATGGAGTTTTTATATTTTGTATACGATCCTTATAACTGGTACAGTAAGCAATTTATGGGAGATACCAGTAAGTGAAGAATCTCCTGCCAAGAAAAGAGCCCTTTATGGAGGTGTGGCAACCTTAATAAGCCTTATACCGCTTGCTGCTATTATAGGAGATGACATTGCAGATGCTTTAGGTTGGCGATGGAGCTATGGGATCTTCTTTTTTGTTATGATAGGATTATTAATTATGCTGTATTTCATGAAAGAACCTCAGAGATGGTTAGATGCCAAGGAAGAAAGAGGGCATGAATACCTTAAAATGAAAAAAGCAATAAAGTCGTTTAATAAAAAAGATTGGATATATGCCATTATGGCATTCATAGTTTATGGTATTTGGGCAATTGGTTTAAAAGTAGGAAATACATGGGCCCGTCAATATTATCTTGAAACTTCACCTTTAGTATGGTATCCTCAATGGAATACGATCATATTAGTTGCAGGTCTTATGCTTTTAGTAGGTGCGATTGTATCTGGTATAATTATGGATAAAATCTCAAGAAAAGTGACTCTTATTTTTAGTACTATTGGCTCAGTTTTGGGATTTATCTTATTGGGAATTACAGGACATCCTGTAGCCTTGTGGGTTGCATACTTCTCTATGACAGTTTTGTTTACCTGGATTATGGTTTATTTTGCTGAAGTCTTTCGAACAGAAATTAGAACTACTGGTATGGGGATAGCTTCGTTAGGTACAAGAATTTCTTATGTATTTGGTCCTTTGATAGCTGCAGCAATGTTAGCAACTTTAGATTGGGTATGGTTTTGGATTATTCCAGGGTTATTGTTGATAATACCTCTTTTCATTTTATTCTTGAAACCTTATGAAACAAGAGGTAAAACTCTAGAGGAAATTCAAGAAGAAAGATAGAGAATTAATTTTCTTTTTATTTTTTTAATTTATTTAATAAAATTATTAATTGTTATAAATTTAGAAATCAATAACTGTAAACAAATTTAATAATTGTGAAGTAAGTATGAAAAGAATAGTTCTTTTTGGACCACCTGGAGCGGGTAAGGGCACTTTTTCATCACAAATCCGCAAAGTTTTTCCCGAAATCGAACATATTAGCACAGGTGATATATTTAGGGAGAATTTAAAAAATAAAACACCTCTTGGTTTAAAGGCAAAAAGTTATATGGATAAGGGAGAATTAGTCCCGGATAGTTTAACTAATGAATTAGTAAAAGATAGATTAGAAAAAATTGGTGGTAAATCATGGCTTCTGGATGGTTACCCAAGAAATTTAAAACAAGCAGAATTTTTAGATAAAATTACAAATGTAGATTTATTACTACTATTGGAAGTTGGCAGAGATGTGATAAAGAAAAGAATCCTCGGAAGATTTGGCTGTCCTGAATGCGGTGAGATTTACAATAAATATACGCTGCAACCAAAAGTCCAAACGGGGGAGAACAAATGGACATGCGATAAATGCGGAGCGGAAATAGAATTCAAACAAAGAAGCGATGACACTGAAGAGACGCTAAAAAACCGCTTAGACGCATATGAAAAGAACACCAAACCTGTAATTGAATATTACGAAAAAAAAGGATTAGTGAAAAAAGTTGATGCAAAAAATACACTGGATTTAACTGAAGATGATATAAAAAAAATATTAATACTATAAATTTATTTTTCTTACTTTTCTTTCAATAATATAATGAAATACAATATTTGTATACCAATTCCGATTAAATCTAATAACTTAGCAGAAATTAAAGAATTAATCGATAGAGCCTTGCTATTCAATCCTGAGTTTATTGAACTTAGGTTTGATTATATTGATATATTTCAAAATATAACAGAAGATTTTATTGAGAGTTTAAAAACTTTCATTAAAAATAAAAGTAGTCTTATTTTAACATTTAGACATCACTCTGAAGGAGGACAAATCAAAATTGATGAGCATGAAAGATTAAAAGCTTTAAAAATGTTAATGGATAGTCAACCAGACTTTTTTGATATAGAAATGAATTCAGCTATAGAAACTCTTAGTAGCATTATAAGTTTGTCTTATATGAAAAAAGTAAATTTAATCTTTTCCTATCATAATTTTGAAAAAACTCTTACAAATAAAATGGCGAAAGAAATAATTTTGAGATTTGAAGAACGAATAATTAAAAACGAGTTAAATGAATTTGATATTTTGGGTAAAAGTATATATAAGCTTATTTTTACGGCCCAGAATTTTGAAGATAATTTAGTTGCTTTAGAACTTTGTAAAGAAATTTCAAAAAATAACAAAAAAGTAATTTCTTTTTGCATGGGTGAATTAGGGATATTATCAAGAATATTGAACATAAAATCAGGTTCATTTCTTACTTATGCTGCATTGGAAGAACCAACAGCACCAGGACAAATAAAAATTGATACACTCCAACAAATATATAAATTATTATTTAATGATTAGCTTATTTTAACCTATTATATTAAACAAATACTGAAAATTAAAATATCCCTACCCTATATTGAATTATATGGTTGTTCATTTCGCATTTTTATTTCATATATATCAACCACCAGTACAGATTCCTCCCGTAATTAAACAAATTGTAAATGAATCATATAAGCCTATAATGGATGCACTTAATAATCACCCTCAAGCAAAGATCACATTAAATATTAACGGAACATTAACAGAACAACTTTATGATTTCGGTTATGAGGATTTAATTGAATTGATCAACCTACTTGCATCAAGAAATCAAATAGAGTTTACAGGATCAGGGAAGTTTCATCCTTTACTCCCCTTAATTCCCGAACCAGAAATTAAACGCCAAATTAACCTAAACAATGAGACAAATCGCCACTTTTTTGGAAAATCCTATAACCCCTATGGATTCTTTCCACCAGAAATGGCAATTTCTGATGAGGTTATTGATATAGTAAAAAAATTAGGTTTTAATTGGATAATTCTAAGTGGTATCGCAAACAAGTTACCTGAATTCCCTACAACCTTTATATCTCAGCATAAAAACGGTCTAAATTTAATTTTTCGTGATGATTATATCTCAATTGATTGTGCTTTTGATAAAATTAATAATATTGATTCATTCATTTCTAGGCTTTATTATAAACATACATCAGATGATTATTATGTTATTCTTGCTATGGATGGCGAAACCTTTGGACATCACGTCAAACATGCCATCAACAATTTTTTAATCCCGCTATTTGAGAGCATACCTCATAGAAATGATATCAAAATATGCACCATTTCTGAAATCATAGAAAAATTTCCAAAGGGTCCCAAACAAACTCCTCGAGCGTCAAGTTGGTCAACAATGCCATATGACATAGCCCACGATGTTCCTTTCCCTCTCTGGTTTAACCCGAAAAATGAGATACATATAGAACAGCACCGCTTCTTTATGTATGCCCTAACTTTGATTCATTTATCTGCGAAATATAGAGAAAGTATGGACGATGAGAGAAAAAGGATTTTTGATAACGCCCGAAATTTACTTGATAGGGGAATTCATAGTTGTCAACAATGGTGGGCGTCGGCTCGCCCCTGGTACAGTCCAGAAATGATCCTACGCGGACTAAATGAAGTATTAATGGCAAGCGTTAACGCTAAACGTAGTATTCCTGAGGATGTACCTGACATTAAAGAAGCTATGGAATTAATTATGGAGGATATGTTAAAAGCTCAGAATAAAATAGTATTGACACTCTAAATTCCTTAAAATTGAAAAAATAGGAAAAAGAATCAATTAATTGTTAATTAATCTTTTTATTGGCTTTTATCAAAGATAGTTCCGCAACTTCCACATTTTATCCTCTTTTTATAAACTGGAGCGCCTTGCATGGAATAATAAAGCACTTGAGTTTTATCAGGTTCTTCATGTAATTTTCTAGGATTTTCTTCTCCACAATTTCCACATCTAAAACGTTTATATTCTGTCATTTTTGATTAATTTATTTTTTATAAAATAGTAAGATTTTTTGAATTTAAATATGGCTATTTGAATAAATTTTCGTAATATTATCCTTGAATTTTAACTACAAACTAAATACTATTTATTTATTTTGGTTTTAATTATAATTTCATGAACAATCTCGCTTATTTCCTTATTTACGGTATCGATTGTGATATCTGCAACAGACCTATATAATGGTTCTCTATATTGCAAAATATTTTCAATTTCCTTCTTAGGATTTTCTTTATCTACTAATGGTCTCTTCTTTTTGCCATTCATCATTATTCTGTTATAAATTTCATCAGTGGTTGCTGTGAGCAAAACAATATGATAATTTTTTCTCAAATTTCTGATATTTGTTTCGTTTAAAACTACACCCCCTCCACATGAGACAACTGCTTTCCTTAAGTTTGAAACTTTTTTACAAGCATCTTTTTCATAGCGTCTAAAGATTGGTTCTCCTTCTTCCTTGAAAATCTTAATTATGGATTTACCAGCCATTTTAACAACCATTTGATCAGTCTCTATAAATTGATAATCGTTTCCTAATTGTTTTACTAATTCTTTACCGATTAATGTCTTACCCGTTGCCATAAAACCAATCAGGGCAATAGAATCCTTAGTCATAATTCATTCAGTTATTTAATATACCTTTTGAATAAGTTAGATTAAGTTTTATTAATCTTTAGTAAAACCATGCTTTTCTAAAGCTCCTTTCATTAACCCAATATAATTTCCTGAGATATATACTAAAAAATTAAACTCATCAGGATTTAACTCATTATCTTTAACATATTTAGAATCTGAATGAGTAGCCACCATTTCTCCAAAATAACACACGTGTGAGCCCAGTTTAATTCGATTAATCACCTTACATTCCACATTCCATGGAAATTCTTTTATCATAGGGATTTGAACAATAGAGGCTTGCTCTTTTGTCAAATTTAATTCTTTCCATTTATTCACATTTCTTCCTGAACGCGTGCCACAATAATCAATTTCTTTTAATTGGTCAATCGTTGGATAGTTAATTACAAATTCACCATATTTTTCAATTAGGTAATAAGAATGACGTTTGGGTTGTATTGAGATAACAACAGTTGGAGGTTCTAAGCAAACCTTACCTACATATGCAAGAGTAATTAAATTTGCCTCATCTCCTCTTCCTACAGAAATAACTGCTGCAGGCATAGGAAAAACAGTAATTCCTGGATCTAGAGTTACTTTTTTCATTTTCAAATTTCCTTCTTATTTTAGCTAAATAATTATAAATTAATTTTATCCTTAAACATATTAATAGTTATTAACTTATAGATTAATTTGTAAATGTCAGAAAGAAATTTTGTTACAGCTCGTACTAAAATATTATGTGTTATTGGGCACCCAATTGAGCATAGCATGAGTCCCATCATGCATAATGCCGCTATCCAGGATCTTGGGCTGAATTTTTTATACATAGCTTTTGATGTTGCACCTAATAAACTTAAAGAGGCTATAAAAGGATTAAAGGCTCTTAATATAAAAGGTATAAATGTTACTCTTCCACATAAAGAAAATGTAATCAAATTTATTGATGAGGTTGATGAACTTGCTCAAAAAATCGGAGCTATAAATACTATAAAAAATGAAGACGGTTTCTTAATAGGGAGAAATACAGATGTAGAAGGTGCTAATAAGGCTCTAATAGCTGCTGGATGTGAAACCGCTGGAAAAAATATTGTTATTATTGGAGCAGGAGGCGCTGCGAAAGCTGTTTTGTATTCTTTAGCGTCTGAATCTAATAAAGTTACGATAATTAATCGAACAGAGGATCGAGCTAAAAATTTAGTAAGTGAATTAAAAACCAGAATGGGTTTAAATATTGAAAGTAAAAAATATAGTGAAATTATATTGAAAGAAGAAATAGGTGAGGCTGATATATTAATAAATGCTACTCCTATAGGTATGTTTCCAACGATGAACGTATCACCTGTTTCAAAAAAGATATTGCATAGCGATTTATTTGTTTTTGATTTAATCTATAATCCTTTAGAAACCCATTTAATTAAGGATTCAAAGGAAATTGGTTGCCAAACGCTTAGTGGTTTAGATATGCTAGTTAACCAGGGAGCATTAGCATTTGAATGGTGGACAAATAGAAAACCTAATTTAGAATTAATGAAATTAAAAATAATTAAATATCTTGGGATGAAATAATGTTAGGAAAAAATATAACAATAATCGGTGGCTCAGGAGGTATGGGTATGGTTTTTGCTAGATATTTCAAGAAGCATGATTTTAATATAATACTTTACGCTCGTAATGAAGAAAAGCTAAAACAAGCAGCAAGTAAATTAAATGTAAATTATAACTTATCACTTAAAGAAAGTGTTAAGGATGCAGATATAGTAATGGTAACAGTACCAATTACATCCACAATAGATATAATAAAAGAAGTTGTCCCTCTATTGAAATCTGATTCATTAATTTTTGATATTACATCATTAAAACACGATATAATTAAAGAATATGAAGAAGCTATGAAAAGATATCCTGTAAATTGCCTGTCACTCCATCCTATGTTTGGTCCAGGAATAAAAGATATGAGTAATTATGTTATGCTTGTATTAAGAGTAAGTAGTACAGCAAATTATAATGAAATCGTAAATAATTTATTAGATTTATTCAAATCTGATGGTTTAGTTATTAATGAAACCACATCAGAAATACATGATAAAAGAATAGCTATGATATTAGGTGTACCACATATGTTTAACATTCTCTTTTTAAGTCTTTTAAGAAAATTGAATGAACCGCTAAACGAATTAACAAAATATACAGGAACAACATTTTTGCTTCAAAAAGTTTTTGCAGAAAGCATTATTCAAAGAGAAATGGAAATGTTTGGAGATATTCAGATGCAAAACAAAGAATTTTACAAATTATTAGATGAATTTGAAGATTTATTAAAAGATTATAAAAGAATCATACAGGATAAAGACACACAGGGGTTTTTCGATATCTTTACTAAAGCTTTAAATTATTCAAGAGAGGATAATCACTTTAAGGATTCCTATAAATATTTTTATGAGTTCATGAAAATTTTAAAAAAATAAAAAAAATATTCTTATGCAATACTACTTCCACATAAAGCACAATACTTTATTTCTCCTCGTTCTCCAACTTCTACTCCGCAATTAGGACAGAATTTTAATTTTTCTTCATGGTTTTGCTTTAGAATTTGATACTCAATTTCTTCTTTTTGTTCTACCTTTTGTACTTGTTGAATTTCTGATTTAGGAGCTTGGCAAACAGTATTACAATGAATACAATGATTAGGTTTTCGATCAATATAATATAAAATATAAATAATAAGACCAATACCTGTAAATGCTAAAAGAAAAGCTAATAAATATCTAAATTGTTCTCGTTTAGTAGTTACATTTTTTTTGCAATTAGGACAATACCCATAAGAAGCCATTTCACTCACTGTTTTTCATTCATTTTTATTTACTTATATTAGTTAAATAATGAAAAGCAATTGTGATATAAAAAAAATTTTTAGTCCAGTTTTTAACCTAAAAAATGTAAAATTTTATTTTTAGAAAAAGTGTGGTTATTATAATTAATTTTATACATTCCTATGTAGATCAATTTTGAGGAGTTGAAGACGGAAAAGCTAAAATCATTTCAGGTATATAGTCAAGAAGGCCATGTAGATATTAATTTGTTAGTCGATAAAATCTGGCTTGAAAATGATCGTATTTATTTTAGAGTTATTGAAATCTTATCAAGAACAAAAAATCATCTACATAGGGAAAAAGAAAATAATGTTTATTCCATCCATGAAAAAAATATTTTTAGTATAAGGTGTAAGCTTTACTTAACGAATCATCAAATTATTTTAACTAAATAATAGGAAAAAATAAATTTTTTTTAGATTATTAGATTTTTGAGCCACATTTATAACAGAATTTAGCAAATTCTCTTTCTAATCGTTCACCACAATATGGACAATAATAAATTTTTTTGGTAACAATTGATCCTTTTTGATGTTCTTCTTGTTCAATTTGATTTTCTAGTTTAGGAACTTGACAAACTGTACCGCAATGAACACAATGATTAGGTTTTCGATCAATATAATATAAAATGTAAATAATTAGACCAATCCCCGTAAGTGCCAAAAGAAAAGCTAACAAGTAGCTAAATTTTCCTCGATTAATTATTACATTTCTTTTGCAATTTGGACAGTAACTCATTCGAGTCATAATCTGTTTCATTATTTTCTTAATTAAGAATTGATTTAGGATTTAAGTAATGAATATGATTTTTTTAATATAATTCTAATTATTTTAAGCTAACAATTACGTTAAGGTACAGAATTTAGACTAAAATCAATAGAAGAAAGTAATGAAAAAATAATTAATAATTTAAGGAACGTTTTACAATATTTTTCTATTGAATAATTAATATCTTTTTAGGTTAAATTGTCTCAAAAATCTTTCTTTTTAGTATTAGAAGGTATTGATGGATCTGGTACAAGCACTCACAGTCACCTCCTTAAAGGATTTCTAGAAACCAAAGGGTTCAAAGTTCATTTAACATTGGAACCATCTGAAAGTGATATAGGAAAATTGGTTAGGAAATACTTAAAAGATAAAAATGTGCCCCCCACTACAGATGCTTTACTATTTGCAGCTGACAGAGATTTTCATTATCAGAATGAAATTAAAGAGAAATTATCTGAAGGTTATATTGTTATTTCTGATAGATATATTGAATCTTCCATAGTGTATCAATCTATACAATCGGATGAAATTTCTATTGAGTGGGTAAAAACTATTAACAAATATGCAGGAAAAGCAGACTTAACTATCATATTAGATATTGATCCTAAAATCTCATTAGCAAGAAAAACTTCAGAGAACTTAGAAAAATTTGAATATGTTTCCTTTTTAGATAAGGTCAGAAATCTTTATCTTTCAAGAGCTAAGGAAGAAGATTATTTTATTATCAATACCAATGATATAATTGAATTTGTACAGCAAAAAATTCAAGATGTTGTACTAGATAAATTAAAAGAAAAAGGATTTATAATTAAAAATCATAAATGATAAATTTTAATTAATATTTGGATATTTACAGAATTAATTTACATCTTAAAATTATTATCAAATAAAATTGAAGAATTTTAGCCAAAATTCATCTTTTAAGAAAAACTCTTTTGATGAAACTAGACTTTTTAATTATGTTAATAGCTTTAGTTTTCCTAGATTAGCTGGAACAAAGGGTGAAAAAAAAGCAGTCGATCTCACATATAAAACTTTTAAAAAAATGGGATATAATAAGGACCTAATTCATAAACAACCTTTTGAATTTTCAGACTTTTACTCAACAACATTAATTCAACTTGTCTCAATGATGAGCCTTACTTTTATATTATTCCTCTCTTTCTTTGGATATGTTTATTTCTTCATAAAATTTTTATTTATTGGAATTATGGTAATTTTAGTCCACATAATTTATAAGAGTATAAAATATCCGGAGGATCCTGGATTTTGGGGTGAATATTTTGGCAATAAATTAGAAGCAACAAATGTTTATGTAAAACTTCCAGCAAAAATGAAAAACGAAGGGAATGCAGGAAATATAATAATTTCTGCTCACATAGATTCCAAATCTCAAACTTTTAGAACTATTTGGCGTATAATTTTTTACGAGATTTGGTTATTTAGTGGTATTATTTTTGGCATAGCTTATATTATACAAATAATATATGTAGAATGGATTAGATTTTCAATGATAATACCAATTAAAATAAAAATCTTAAATTTAGAATTTTTAATCATAGACCCTTTTATTTGGATTACAGTTGTATTTATTTCAATATCAAATATCGCATTAATGTTTTTGTATACGGATAATAAATCGTTAGGAGCAAATGATAATGCTTCTGGTATGGCTATTGTTTTTGCATTAAGTGATTATTTTAAAAATCACCCTTTAAATAACTATAACTTATGGTTTTGCCAATTTTCAGCTGAAGAATTAGGCACAATGGGTTCTAGATTTTTTGTTAAAAAATTTGAAGATGTATTTAATAAAGAAAAAGCATTTCAAATTAATTTTGATATGGTATCTGCGCCCGGAAAGAAAAATAATTGTGTACAATATATCAAGTCATATGGAGTTTTACCTAGGAAAAAGCTGTGTCCTATCTTGGGAAAATATTTCGAAAAAGCTGCGTTGAAAGAAGATTTATCTATAAAATCATTTCATCTAAATACAGGAGCACATACAGATACCGTTCCCTTTCACCTAAGAGGTTATGAAGCTATAGATATTATAACTTTTAATGCAATAAAATTCGCACATAATAAAATTGACACACCTGATAAAGTTGATGTAAAAATTTTATCTGATGCTTGTAAAATTGCCAAAAAGACAATTCTAATGCTTGATGATGATTACAAAAAATTAACAGAATATTGAAGAAAGAATTATTTTAGACATATAAACTAAGTTAAATTTTCTATTTCTTTTTGAATATTTTCAATTCTCTTTTTTGATTTTAAAAGTATTTTTGTCTTCCCATATTTCAAGAACCACTTCCTAAATCTTTGCTCAATTGTAACCTCGCGAGTTCCAGCCATGTGTTTGTCAGCTAAACATATAATTTTTTCTTCTATAGAGTTGGGTAAAAAATATCTTTCAGGAAGACCAACCTCCTTAGCATCCTCCTTATCTAAACCCCCTAGAATATGAGTTTCGCAAATTCTGGCCAGTTCTTCAGGAAAACCACGTTCTCTCAAGATTTTACCCCCTATTAATGCATGTTTAAATCCATGGGTTTTTGATCGGCCAATATCATGTAATAATGCACCTATTTCAATTAGAGCCAAATCTACTTTTATTTTCGTAATCTTTTCAGCGATTGCTAATGCCTTTTCAGCAACTTTAAGAGAATGACGGCGCACATGGTATGGAACTTTCAATTTCTTTAATAAATCAAACGCAAATTCCCAAGAGGGTAATGTCTGATTATCAACCATTATTTTTTATAAATTAAAAATAAGCTTTAAGGTTTAGTCAAATGCTGTATTAATAATTTTATTAATAAATATAAATAAAAAATAGCTTGTAAAATAAAATAAATAAGCTTTATAAATAATAAAAATGGGAATATTATTCTTAATTTTAATAAATCTCCTCATAGGGGCCACTTATTAAGCCTCCAAGCAGACCACCTAAGAGAGCTCCAATAATAGCAGTAAGAATTCCTCCTATAGTTGAAACTAATTGAGGACCTTGAAATAAAGCCATTAAATCTTCTCCACCTACTACACTAAGCAACATCCAAACTAATAGATCGACTACAATTACTAAAGCACTAGCAATCATGCCTCTTCTTAATCCTTTTGAAATAGAACCACTTAAAAATCCAATAAAAATCATCGCTAAAAGTTGTGAGGCAAAAAAATCTCCAAAAGAGGGGGTTCCAGTGAAGAATGAAATAATATCAAATTTAAAATTTGCTCCAATTAAAAGTGTAATTAATTTTAAAAAATCTGAGCCTGCTGTAGCTTGAATGACTAGAAAAATATCTTGCATATTAAAGAAAAACACAGTGAAGAAGCTAAATATTATTCCAACGCTGATTCCAATTACCAATCGGTATGATACCATAACCTAAACCCAAATAAACATAATTTCTTTTGCATTTAAGAATATCAAAATTTATTATAACTAAAAATTAATATCACGTTTTAACTCTTTAGTTCTAAAGCAAGTAGTTGACTTCTTTTAATAAAATATTAAAATTAT
>JBHLOI010000074.1:0-14980 GCA_048940645.1 Promethearchaeota archaeon
GGATTTGAACCCCCGAACCCCTACGAGACTGGATTCTGAGTCCAGCGCCTTTGTCCAGACTTGGCAATTCCCGCTTAATTTTAATTCAATGTTTATTTTGATTTTATCATAAAAATACATTTTATAAGATTAATTAATTGATTATTACATGAATTATAAAATTCTTGAGAACACCTATCCATTTTAATACAAAAAATAATAATATATTATTAAAACTAATAAGTAATATAGACTTGAATACTATTTTTTTAATTTAATATGTCAAACAAACCACCATCTTCAAGCATTGAAGAAAAAAAGGAAGAGGAGAAGGTAAGTAGAAAAGAACAATCTATAATTGTCTACCAATTTAATGATCAAATTGGAGATTTTGAAGAATTAATAATTGATCCTGAGATCGAATTGAAGGATCTATTGGATGATGATTTTATCCTTCTTTTTATTGACCCAAAACATTATCGAGTATGGTTATGGCATGGGTATAATACAACGACTAGAATGAAGTTTATTGCCGCTAAAATGGCATCTCCAATAAGAGATAAACATGGTATTGCTTTTAAAATAACAACAGTAGACCAAGATAATGAAACAATTGCGTTTAAAGTTATGTTAGGACTAGAAGAAGAAATTGATTATAAAGTAGTTCAAACTGGACCTGCATATGAAGGGACTGAAGAAGATCTTGAATTATTAGAATCATTATCTAGAGAAAAGATCCTTTTAATACTTGAAAAAGCAGGTCTCCCTGAAGGTTATGAGAGAAAAATGGTTATTGTAAAAAACAAATTATTCGGATACAAAGAGTATGACCGAAATTATCTAGGATCTGTCATCAAAGAAAAACAATTATTTCCATTAAAAGAGGAAGTTGAAGACGGTGCTTATTTAGCTGAAAACTACGTACCTAGGATGCTTCTCTCTTATAATAATGTTATTCTGACAGAGCTTTTACAAAAAGTAGAAGTTGAAGACAGTATAAAAAAGAATTAAATTAATCATTTGATTATGAGTTACCGAAGAACTCGAAAAATTAGAAAAAGTACACTTAAAAGGAAGAAGAGAAAGAGGCAAATTGCATTTCTGATTTTTTTTATTTTATTTATTGGAGTTCTTGCCAGTGTAGCAATAATAATTTTATCCGTACCTTAAAATGAGAATTTAAAATATAAAATAACTTTATTTATCACTCTCTTTAATCTCTATACCATCTGGTAATGTAATTTTTGATACCGTTAAGCCCTCTGCTTTTTTATAATCATCAAATGTTCTAGATTCAACGATTTTTATAAAGTAAAGCAATTCATTATCTAAATCTCTAGGTAATTCGTTAGGTTTATGAGCTTGAAGGATTTGGTCTACTTTTTCCCGTGCACGAGTTATGATATCTTTAGCACCTTTCTTATACCACGTAGTACGTCTACTTCGATCTAATAATTTAGGGAAGTACAATTCTGATTTCATGTGATCTCGAGTATGTTTTTCAGCTAAGAAATTAACTCCCTTTTTTTCACTGGTAGCAACTTTCTTAATAACATCCAATCCTATTGTGACCTCATTTACTGTAATTCCTTCAATTGCTCTTTGTACCATCCCGGCAAGTTCATCATCTATTACTAATAATTCCAAAGCTTCGACCAATGTGGCTTCATATGTTCCCGCACAAGTGATATAATTCACTCCTGCTTGGGCTGCTAACATTAAAGTTTGTAAGCGCTCAACTCCATTTTGCATATCTAGAACTTTAGAATCTGTACCACCACCAGGACCTCGTGAGGGAATATTGTAAAAACGTGCTAGCTGCGCAATTCCAGCTGTAATTAATCCCATTTCAGGAGAACCCATCGCAGAATTTCCAGTACGCATATCTGTTATATGAGATACAGTTCCAAAAAATATTGGAGCACCAGGATTAAATATTTGGGAAAGGACTATACTTCCAAGGATTTCAGCATTAGTTTGAGTCAATAATCCCGCTAATGTTACTGGGGCAGATGCGCCTGCAAGTGCCTCTGGTGCAATAATGGTTGGTTGTTTATATTTTGTGAAAATTGAAAAACCATTAGTCATGATTTGTGGCAGATGTAAAGGGCTTGTTGGATTCATAAATCCAACTAACCTAGGTCTTTTTATTAATTCCTCATCTCCACCAACGATCATTGATGTCATTTTCATCATGTCTGTGCTCGCTAATTTACCAAGGCAGCCCAATCCGTATGGTTTTTTAGTATTTTTCGCCCATTGATAAATACAATGGACATGAATAGTAATGTATGAAATATCATTAGGCCACACGTCAATATGTGAACATAAAATATTCTCTAGAGAATCAACGATTTTTATTTGTTGAATAGTATCAGAAAAAAGAGTTTTTCTCACTCCCTTTTTCTGCATTGGATCATAAATCTTTACTGGAGTCCCAATAGTGGCAAAAATAGTATCTTTTGTGTTAACTTCAAAATTAAATTTTCCATTGGGACCATATAGTCTAAAATGATCTGGAACTATTTTCAATTTTTCTCTTATTAGTGATTCTGAAAATTTAACAAATCCGCTTTCATTATCTACTTCAGCACCATTTTCTTTAAGAAGATTCCTTGTATCTTGGGCATCAATTTTCATTCCGACATCTGTTAATAATTGTATGGATGCCGAATGGATTTCTTGGATTTCATCTTTTGAAAAAACTTCAATCTTTCTTAATTTCATTTTTTTCATCCTTTTATTTTATGATTAAATTATTAATAAGTTCTACCGCCTCAATTGCATCATCTGCCCAACCATCTGCACCAATTTGTTCTGCCCAATCTTCCGAAGTAGGTGCTCCGCCTACAACTACAATATATTTATCTCTTAAACCTCTATTTTTTAATTCTTCAATGACTTGTCTTTGAAAATCCATAGACATTGTAAGTAAAGAAGATAATCCTATAACGTGTGCTCCGACCTCTTCAGCTTTAGAGATAAATTCATCGGCTGTTACTTCTACCCCTAAATTGAATACCTCAAATCCATTAGCAAATAGAAAGGATCCTACTAGATCTTTCCCAATACTATGAACATCGCTTTCCACAGTTCCAATTACAACTTTCCCTAATGTTTCTTTTTTTCCTCCTAATTTTCTAATAGCAGGGTCTAAAACCCCATCAATAGCATCCTTTACTGTATCAGCTGCACCAATTAAATCTGGAAGGAAGATATCTTCATTTTCAAATTGATTACCAATAAATTTCATGATATTCCCAATAATTTTTAATAACTCTTCAGGACTAGCACGTTCTTTATTAATTAAGGATTTACACATTTCTTTTAGTCCTTCTTTATCCCAATCTTCTACAAATTGTTTCATTTCCTCTTCAATAGACATATATTATCCCTAAATTATTGCGAAATTAATTTATTAATTAAATTAAGTATTTTAAAAAATTATTTGTTATTTTATATTTCCTATCTTTAATATCTATTATGAAAAATTAATAGAAATGATAAATTACATCAAATCATATTTTATTTAATCAAATAAGACTTATTATTGAGATATTTTTATGAATTTAAAGCAATTAGAAGTATTATCAAAAGATGAGATTGAGCTAATTCATTCAAATACTCTAAATTTACTAGAAGAGATTGGGGTAAAAGTTGAATCCGATGAAGCACAGGAGTTATTGGAAGAAAATGGATGTGTATTAGCAGAGAATCATTTTATTAAGTTCCCAGAAAATCTTGTCAAAGAACAATTAAAAAAAGTCCCTCTACTATTTTCTTTATGGGGGCCAGATGAGTCATTTAGCTTTGAAGTTAACACAAAAGATACTGTTTTTGCAACGGTAGGTACTCCAGTAAAAATTTATGATCCCTCAATGAAAGGAGGAGTTCGTAAAACAATTTTAGAAGATACGATAAAACAAATACGTATAGTAGATAGTTTAAAAAACATAATGTGTTCACATGTAGATGTCTGGCCAAATGATATTCCATATTTAGAACTCCATTACCACACAATTCGTGCATGGGCGAAAAACAGTTATAAGCCATATGGATTGGGTTGTTATGGAAGAGTTGCTTCCCAAGATATGATGAACCTAACATCTATTATTGTTGGGGGGGAAAAGGAGTTAATTAATAAACCAAGAATGATTGGGTTTTTTAATCCAACAAGTCCTCTAACGCTTACTAAGATTATGTTAAATGGGTTATTTATTTTTGCTAAGTATAAACAACCAACAATTATTGCTCCAGCTGCAAGTGCTGGATCGACAGCTCCGGTTACTTTAGCTGGATTATTAATACAATCCAATATGGAAACATTATCCTCGATTGTGTTGACACAGCTAATCAATCCTGGCGCACCAGTTCTTTATTCCACCATGAATGCCCCAATGGATCCTCCCACCGGGAATGTAGCTTGGGGATCTATAGAGACAGGTTTAATAACTGCAGGTGCAGCACAGTTAGCTCACTTTTATAATATTCCTTCAAGAGGTCCTGGAGCTGTAACCGAATCAAAATGTTTTGACATTCAATGTGGATTTGAACGTTTTATGACCCTTTATTTGGCAGCTAATGCTGGAATTAATTATATTACATGTGCAGGTACTTATGAATCCTCATTGGCAGAAGCGTTAGAATTATTAGTAATAGATGATGAGTTGATTGATATTGTAAAACGAGGGAGCAGTGGAATTAGAGTAGATGAGGAATCATTAGCTATTAACGAGATTAAAAGAGTAGCGAAAGAAGGTAAAAATTATTTAATGTTGAAACATACTGCAAAAAACACTCGAAAGGAGATATTTGTGCCAAAACTAGTGGATCGAGATCGCCGGGGAATTTGGAGTAAAAATGGAAATAAAGATATTATAATGAGAGCTAGAGAAAAAGTTGATAAAATTCTTGAAACTCAAAATGGACCTGGGATTTCTTCAGAAATTGATGTCAAATTACAGGAGTATTATAAGCGAATTTGCTCTAGAACTTATGATGATTTTCGAAAAGCGGAAGGGATGGAAAAATCAGATATTACCGAAGGGATAACAGGTTTGGAGGGATAATCATGGAAGAGGAAAAGAAAAAGACAATGGATGAAATAAATAAAGAATTACGGAAAGTATGGGATAATCAAAATTTTGATTCACAACAAATTAGAGCAGGGGAAGATCCATATCCTTCAACAGAAAATAGTCTTCGCTTACCAATTTATGCAACTAAGTCTTATGTTTTTTCTTCTATGACAGAATTCTTGAAAAAGCATTACATCTATTCCAGAACTGAAAATCCGACTTTATATGCTCTAGATAAAAAACTAGCTACATTACATGGTGGAGCTGATGCGGTATCCTTAGCATCAGGTATGGCAGCAATCCATCTTGTCTGTTCAAGTGTATTGCAACAAAGATTAAAAAGAATAAGACCTAAAAAGTTAGCAAAATATTACCCTCAGAGCCATCCAGAACAAATCCCAAATATTATTATGCATAAAAGCACATATACAGGAACGTATAGGCTTTTCATGAATCTATACCCTCAATTTGGGATAGAGCCTAAAATTATTGATATGAGAAACTTGGATAACGTAAAAGATGCAATAGATGACCAAACAAAGTTGATATTCATTGAAACTCCTGCTAACCCTACTCTTGATATAATTGATATTCAAAAATGCTCAGAGTTGATACATGATATAGGCGGAAAGTGTATTGTTGATAATACATTTGCCTCACCAGCTTTACAAAAACCAATAGAATTAGGAGCAGATTTCGTTGTTGAAAGTTTAACAAAATACATAAATGGACATGGAGATGCTCTTGGTGGAGCGATAATTGGTCCCAAAAATGAATTACAGCATATAAGATATTTTTGGTTAGAAGTACAAGGACCTGTCCTAAGCCCTTTTAACGCTTGGCTTATTTTGAGAGGATGTAGAACATTAAGTGCTAGAATGGAACGTCATTGTTTAACAGCAATGAAAGTCGCTAAATTTTTAGAAAAACATCCCAAAGTAGCAAAGGTTGTTTATCCGGGATTAGAATCCCATCCTGAGCATGCTATTGCTAAAAAGCAAATGAAAGATTTTGGTGGAATGATTGGTTTTGAGTTAGATTCTATGGATGCAAGTTATAAGTTTATAGATCTCCTAAAGTTTATTAAAGTGGGTGTTTCTCTAGGTGATACAACTTCGCTTATAGAATACACTTCTGTTATGACCGGGTTTGATCTTGCCTCTTGGGAAAAGCAGATTATTCCTATTTCTGATGCACATTTTAGACTTTCTATTGGTTTAGAAGATGTCAATGATTTGATTAAGGATTTAGAACAAGCCCTTAATAAGTTGTAATTTAAAAGAGTTATAAAAATAAAAAAAAGTTAATTAGAATTTATTCTTTTTTCTTTTTCTTTATGCAGTTCCATTAGTTTTGACTTTATTTCTTCTACTTTTGGTTTTGAAAATGGGTAGAAATATAAACATATCAACAAAATACCTAATGCTATACCAGGAATTACAATAAATAGCAACCTTAGTCCGAATTTTACATCTATTAATGGATCATATACTTCCCAATCGCTTTGAACAAAGACTAAACCTATTGTTACAATTGATAAAATCATTGATAATCTCATAAAAAAATTGGTTACTCCAAAAAATGTTCCCTCATGTCTCACACCTGTTTTTAACTCATCTTCGTCTATTACATCCGCTATAATTAAATAAATGAAATACAGCATACCACCAAATCCAATACCCATAAAAATAGCAATAACCACGGCAATTTCATATAGTTCAACAAACATTAGGGGCAATGAAGCTATAAAATACGCGACAACCGATATCGCTAAACCTTTTCTTGAACCAATTTTTAAATCCAACCATTTCCAAAGAATTACAGATAAAGCACCCATGATATACATAATCCCCATTATAATAGATGTTTGAAAAGGGTCGCTGTCTAAAATTTGTTTCCCGAAGATTTGAATCAGTGTAGCAAGAAGTAAAAGCACATATTCATAGAGAAAAAACATTATTGTATATAGGATAAAACCTTTATTCTTAAATGAATATTTTACACCTTCAAAGAATTTGAATGATTTTTGATAATCTAATTTAAATTCTTTTCTTTCGGTTACTCCCCATTTTAATGAAATTATCAACGAAATTGCGACAATTATGGATGTTACTATTCCATTTAGTAAATATGAAGTGGTATCATTATCAACAATAAAGCCTGGAACTAATGCTGCTGCTAATAGTCCTAATACTGCGAGCAATTGCTTAATTGTATTTACTTCAGACCTTTCTTCTAGAGTCGTATATAATTCAGGGAATAAACTATCAAATGGAAGAGCAATCATTGTATAAAATGTATCATAGCAAAGGAGCATAATGAGTAAATATATAAAAGTAAAAAATTGATTGCCTGTTGGAGGGAGCCATATAATAATTTCTAGAATTAACATCGGAATAGTACCAAGCATAATATAAGGTTTTCTACGTCCCCATCGAGTTTTTGTACGATCTGATAAATATCCAATGAAAGGATCATTAAAAGCGTTCCATAATGTCCAAATTACTGCAGCAAGTACATACCAATTGATATTTAAGCCAACAACAGTGAAATAATAGGTAAAAACCCAAATATTAAAAGCCGTGTTTATAAACCACTGAGCAAAGCTCCCCATTCCAAAACTCCATTTTTGTCCCTTACTGAACCTAGACTTTTGATTACTTATTTCTTCACTCATCTTATTTCCCTAATTAAATTTAATATAAATTTCTTTTAAAATAGAAATATATATTTTATTTTCTATTAACTAAAATAAATAGTTGATCATTTATGGACTTCAAAATTATCTGGAATAGTTTTAAATGGGTATTTTTAAACTTGTATAATACTATTCCTTTGAATACTTTTCAATTATATAATTTTGAAGAGACCATGCATACTTTTCAAGATTAAGAATAAGAAGTTTTTGTTGAATTTCCCTCAAGTATGGTACATCTAATTCTAAAAATAATTTTCTTAAATTATCAATTGTGTCATAAATTCTCACAATAATATTCCAATCTTGAGCCCATTCCTCATCTTGAATTTCGGTTTGTTCCATTTTGGTGTATAATGTAAATTATTTTATAATATGCCCATAAGATGGGGTTTTATGAATTTTATATCAATCCACATTAAAAAATGTTTAGATATTTATGATTTAGTAATTTTGAAATCTAAAGATATAATTCGAAATTTTTTTCAATAATCTGTTGAGCTTTTTTAAATTCTGAAACGTTAATTAATCGATTTAAATCTTGAATTTCATTTAACTCATTTTCATAAAAAGTTCTAAAATCGTGTGAAAATTTTTGGATTATTCTCTCTAAAATTGCATTTTTTTTTGATGTAAGTACAACTACAGCGAATCCATAATCAATATCATAATCAACAACTATATCAGCTCCTCTTGTTTGAATTACATCTATTTTATCAGATTTATCTACAAATTCACTTAGAATATAATTTAATCCAATGATAATATTACCCCATATCTTTAGGTTATTCAAAATATTTTCCTTTTTTTTGAAATTATAGGAATATAGGAGTACTCCAGACTTGTGGTAAATATTTACTGAGTAAATTTTGTTTGGTAAAATGAAAAACATTTCAGGTTTTAAAATTATCATTATATCGACTCCAAAATTTGTAATCCAGATTAAAATGATAAAAAGTTCTCTATAAACTTGACCTTGTAAGATTATATAAAGTATATAAAAAATTATAGGAGCTGTAAAAATACTGGTGTTTAAAAAAAGTGGTAAACTCTCTTTAGGATCTTCTGATTTTAAATACACATAAACTGAAATATATATAAGATAAATTGTAATGGATATTTGAAAGATAATAACAATTGCTCCTGTCAAAAAATTAAATTGATACTTAATTGTAGAAACTTCTATAATAGAAAAAGGAGGAGCTGGAGGAAAGTTAATAGAAATCAATATAGAATTAGGTAAAAATAAAGTTCCAATTAAAAGACCGAAAAGAATCGAAATCATTAACATTGGAATTATTTGAATTTTTCTATACTCTTTAAAAAATGAATACGTAAAGGATGTAATTATTAAGGAAATGAAGCCAGAGATAACTAAAATTTTCCATAATATCAGATTTATTAGATTTGAAATAAAAAATACAACTGAAAGTAAGTAGCAACTGGAAAAAATAAATCCAGAATTAAGAACAATTCCAACATTCAAATAAGCAATAAGGTTCGTACCATATCGCTTTCGGTTTTTAATTATATAGAATACTGTAATAAAAGAAATTAATGAAATCAAAAAATATCCGAAGATTAATGAAATACTTACAAAATTATACATTTTTCTATCTATAATATTTATAATTTATTTAATTTTACATTTTGAGGTATTATTGAGATTTCTTAAGACTTATATTTTACTTTTTTTATACTTTTAAGATAGAAGATTTACTTATATATATGCATTTGGTTAAAATTAATAAAGAGAATAGCCTTCTTAGAAAGAGAAGTTGTAATGATTAAGCCTTGACAAAATATTTACTAAAACATTCTTGGAGCAATTTCCCAGTGTCTTTAAATACTGTTACATCGATTATTCCACTTAACTTTAGTAAATTCTCCTTGTTTTTATCTGAAAATATTTTAATAAATTTTTGTACTGCTTCTTCAAGAATCTTGTTTTTATGTTTAGCAATTAATAATATAGCATAGCCTAAATCATTTTGAAAATTAAATACAACTCCCTTATCACTCATTTTTATGTGATCTAATTGATCCTCAACTCCAGAAAAATTTGCAAGAATATGACTTATCCCTATTAAAATACTCCCCTTCAATAGGGATTCATCACCTTCTTTACGAGTTTGGAAATTATATGAATAAAGTAAAATTCCAGACTTATGAAAGATTATAAAGTCAAAAATTTTATTTGTGAATACTAAAAATAGAGCAGGTTTTTTTATAATAATATATGATACAATGCTACTATTAAGAATATATAAATTTATATATAATACCCTAAAAGTAATATTTTGTGTTATAAGAAAAATTGAATAGGTAATTATATTTAATGAAAGAAGAAAAATATAGGTTGAGAAGAAATTGGCTAAGTCTTTGTCATTAAAGTTCTTATAACCCATGATTTGTGATATATATAAAAAAGTGATAACAGCTGAATTGAATATGAGAAGAATACTTAACAGCTTTACATCTTGAAAGAAAAATAAATAATCGGTACCTTGTTGAACCGCCAGAAATGAGTTTGGAAATATAAGCAAACTAACTATTATCCCTTCCAAGAAAAAGTAAATAATGACTGCTAAAAATCTTATTTTACTATGTTTATGTAATTCCACGCTATGGATAGAAGATAATAATCCTATTGAAAAAATTCTAATAAAGATTGATATTTCCCATAAAGTTTGGGAAATTTCTATTTTAAAATAATTTTCTACTGATAAGTTGAATAAAATAAAAGATGAGGTTTGACCAATGAAATATATAAGAATTATTATTGCGAATCCAGTTTCTACTTCGTACTTTCCTCTAGCATAAATGCCATGAGTAATACCAATTAATAATAGTAGCATCAAAATGCTAATATAAATAATTCCAATCATGAATAATTTTGGATCCCAATTAAATGATTATTAATCAACAAATTATATATTTTAAAATTATATAAATTTTAGTTTATATATAATCCTTATAATTTAGTTCAAACTAACTTGTCCTATCTCTAATCTTATTTTTTAGCCAACCTATTTTATCTATTTCTCTGAAATCAAATTGAGGGACATAAGGTTTTATATCCAATACGGGAGTCTTGTCTAAAATATCAATATTATTTACTCTAATTACATTTTTGTTAATCTCTGAAATTTCTAATAATGACAATCCAATAGGATTTGGTCGAAAGGGAGTTCGTATAGAAAAAACACCTTTTAGTTCATTCTGCAGAAAAGGTTTAGATAACAATGGAACTGGTAATTTTACCATATCAAAAACATATAAACAATAGATATGTGAAAAACCCTCCAAATCCTTTAAACCATTTTGATATGCTGAAAAAAGTTCAATCATACCTGACGTTTTTGACATAGTTGGTTGGATTGGTATCCCTTTTAGAGTTTTAAATGGAGAGTGAATAACTCCAATAGGTTTAAAGCAAATTTCTTCAGGAAATCTTCGTTCTGTAAAACTTTTTAGATTTCCATTAATTATTTCCATAATTGTGGATTACTCTCTATTTAATAAAAAATTTTTTTCTTAATTTTTGAATCTATTCTAATATAAGCAAACTTGTCTATTTATAAGTAAAAAAAGATCCTATGAAAGAATTTATTGATTTTCTTAAAAATAAAGGGATAATCCAATATTTAATGAAGGTTTATAGTTTAGACCAGCAAAATTCAGATGAAAGTGACTTTATTTATGCAATAATTGAAGTATTTGCCCACTTAGAAAGTAATAAGAATTTTGGCCATAAAGATATTCAAAAGGGTGGAATAGATATCATTGGAAATATATATGAGAGCAAAATTTCTAATACACAAAAGAAAAGATTGGGTGAATTTTACACACCGTCTCATGTCGTAAAATATATATTAAGTGCTGTTGGATACAGTATGGATAATGAAATAGAAGGGAAAAAAATAGTTGATCTTAGTTGTGGATGTGGAAGTTTTCTTATTCAAATTGTTAAAATTATAATGAATTTTTATGTTAAGAAATTTGATTTAAGAAGTTTATCTGATATTTCAATTGATCAGGCTAGAATTATAATTAGAAAAATTCAAGAAAATGTTTTCGGCTTTGACGTAAATCCTGTTGCCTGTGTTTTATGTTGCATAAATCTCTACTTTTCGTTTTATGAATTACTTAAGATTATTAATATGTGTGATGATAATTTTAAAATACCAGATTTAAAAATTATTAACGTTAATATCATTGATTATTCTAATTTCGATAGATTTGACTATGTGGTAGGAAATCCTCCCTACTTATTTTTAAGGGATATACGCCCAGATGATAAACTCTTAATTGAACAAGGAAACTTTAAAACTATTAAAGGTCAATATGATTATTATCAAATTTTTATTGAATTGGGCATTGGTGTTTTAAAGGAAAAGGGTCTTTTAGGCTATATCCTTCCAGATTCTCTCTTAGCTCTGTCAAATCGAAAATTGATTAGAAAATTTATATTTAATAGAACCAAAATCAGAGAATTATACTATATTGGCCCAAGTTTTGAGGACCCGATTGTTTCAAATGTTATAATAATTTTACAAAAAGAAAGAGACGAAGAAGAGAGACTTAGAAATTTAATATCAATAAATAATCCATTAATTAACAGCGGATTAAATATTCCTATCAAGCAATCCACCCTTAAAGAGTGGGAATATAAGTTTTTAATAAATATTAACGAGGTTGACATCAAAATTCTTGAATATCTTAATTCCAATTTCCCAAAAATTAAAAATATCATGCAAAATCCAGAGTATAAAATTTTAATTTTTAGAGGTGTAGAATTAGGAAAAGAGGGAGCAATAGCTTATTGTAAAAAATGTAAGAAATATGTTCCCCTTCCCAAGAAAAAAGCAATATGTAAAGATTGTAATTCATTTTTGGATTTACATATTATAGAGAAAATTATTGATGACAAAATTCCTAAAGGATTAGAGGAAAATTACAAACCATTCCTATTTTCAATGAATAGATACCAAGTAAAACGATACAAATATATTAACATCAAAAAAATAGGAATCAACTACAAAAATATAGAGGATTATAAAAATAGAATTGTTATACGACAGCTAAGTCAAAATAACTTATTATGTGCTACTTATGATAAGGAATCTTTAACTTCTCAATCATTTTATAATTTAAAAATTATCAAGTCTCCTATAACAGAATTTAATCATTTTTATGTATTAGGCTTAATAAATTCTCAATTATTATCTTATTATTTTATTAAGATTTTTGGTTCTTATAAGAAGTTATTTCCTAGAATTCTTATTGAAAAAGTTAAAAATTTACCAATAAAGTTACCTAAATCACCTAAGGAACTACTAATTTCCAAAAGTATTCAAGAAAAGGTTAGGGACATTTTATCACTTAATGATTTAAATAATAAAGAGATTGATATCTTACAAAATGATATTGATTCTTTAGTTTTCAATATATATCAGATTTCACATAAAAATAAACAATATATTTTAAAATTCTTAAGAAATTTATGAAATATTTTTTAAATGGAAAAAATTAAGAATTTTTTAATCCAATTTGCTCAAATTTTCTCGATTAGTATATGTTTTTAATATCTTATTCCATTTCTCTGCTAAATCATTCAAACCTGTCTTTTTAAATAATGTAACAGCGCGATCAAAAATTCGTATAATTTTTGCTTCTTTTGATAAATCATTATTAAACTTAATAGTTTCCATCATACATTAAAAGAATTGTAAGTTCATTAAAAAAGAGTATAATATGGTGATGTAACTAATGGGATACATATAAAGGATTAATTAAATTGGCTATCTTAAATTTTTTGACTTAGAATAATATTTTAATACCTGTTCACCTTTTTTAGCTAGATCTGTTAAGCCTGTTTGCTTACATAATGATACGATACGGTCGAGAACTTTTGCGATATTCTCTTCATATTTAAATATATCATCTTCGGTCATGAAATGTAGGTATATTTTAAATAGATAAAAAATAATATGTTATGGGGATAATCAGATTATTCTAAAACAAGAATTTAATATGTTTCTAATACCTATATTTATATTAATAAAAACTATATTAATCGTAAGAGATATATTTAAAGAGTGAAGCTTAATGGAAAGCCTTCCAAATATTAATCTCATTACTACACTATTGAAAAACTATATGTATGAAGTTGATGGAGCTGTAGCTGTTGCGCTCTGTGATAGAGATGGTTTTATTATAGCTTCTGAAAGTAAAAAGAAAGAAGATCAAGACTCAGATTCTGTTATAGGTGCAATTTCAGCATTTTTAGATATTTATATCGATAGAATAAAAAGTGAATATCAGACTCAAAGTAATTTTTTTAATATAACCTCATTACAAAACAGAAAATTCGCATATTGTTCAATGGGGCATCACTCCATTCTGACTACTATTGCTGATCCATCAACTTCCGATGTTGAGCTAAAGGTTTATTCTGAACATATTGCAGGTAAAATTGAGATGCTATTAGAAGGTAATCAAAATGTCTCAATTAAAATTCCAGAAATAATTAGAGTGTTATCTAAAAGAAGAGAAGGAAAATTACCGAAAGGTCAATTTACAGCTAAATTAATACTAACTGGAGATTTTAAAGTAGGTAAAACTTCTTTAATTCGAAGATTTGTGGAGAATAACTTTAAAGAGGATTACCAAAGTACGATAGGTGTGGAAATTTCTAAGAAATCTATTATTATGGATGAGAATACCAAGTTGAATTTTGTTTTATGGGATATAGGTGGACAGATAGGTCAAATTAGACCTTACAGGCAAAGATTTTATGAAGGTGCCAATGCTGCATTTATAGTAGTTGATAGAACGCGGGATCATCTAGATAGTATTAATAATTGGCTTGATGATATTAAAAAATCTGTTCCAAATAATATCCCAATTGTTATTGTAGGCAATAAATCGGATTTAAATGAACAAATTGTTATTACAGAAGAACAGATTAAAGTTATCGCAAAACAGTTCGATCTTCATTTCATAGTGACAAGTGCTAAAACGGGTGAAAACGTCAATGAAGCATTCCTTTATATCGCTTATAGATTTATAGAAAAAGTGTAAATACTTTTAAAATATCTTTTTTAATTTGTTTAATTATAATAAAATAATTAAAATGGATTTTTTTTAATTAAAATTCAAAGGAGGTTATTGAAAAATAGTTTTAAAAGTGTCCTTCAATGAAGTTTTGGCTACATGAAATCAA
>JBHLOI010000075.1:0-14880 GCA_048940645.1 Promethearchaeota archaeon
CTATATGCTTGATTCAATAATTCGAGTGCTTTTTTATATTCTTTATTCTTAAAATGGTTCTCTGAAAGTTCTACAAGGTAATCTCCTTTTTTCTTATAAAAGGCCATAAAATCTTTAGATGTGTCAATATTTTTATCCATGATATTAATTTCTTGTAAAGTTTTTGGAATATATAATATTTATAGTGTATTTAAAAATAAAATTAACTAAATTTGTATAATTTAAAATTCTTCTGCTCTTCTACGGAAATCCTCTAAATCTATGACTTTTTCATTCAATCGGGATTCTTCTGCGGCAAAAGCCATCAAATGACTTTCTAATGATGCACGAGCATTTGTTAAAGGTTGACTTTTGTTTTTATGTATGAGTGTATCAATAAAAGCATCTAGTAGTTCAAAATCTCCTTCATCAGCTCTACCTGATTCAAGAGACATTTTGTTTCTATATATAAGTTTCTTTTTCCCTGAAAAATGATTATAGAAAAATAATGTTTCACCACTAACATGAAATTCTCCTATTAATGTTGCTTTTGTTCCATCTATTCTTAATGTACGTCCTTCTTGTTCGCTAAAACCATGCATTGTTAGATTAGCTGTTACATTATTTTCAAATTCAATATTTACAATTTGATGATCAACTACATCATTATCACAATGATATACGCATTTACCATATGGACTCGATTTTAAAATTCTAGCTTTTGCTTTATCAGAATAATCCTCTTTTTGACCTGTATATAAATAATATATTGGGAAGTCTTGATAATATCTTAGTTTTTTTAATGGTTTTACTATCTTGGAAAAGTAGGTTAGAAAATTCACATGTTTCCTTCTTAATCGACCTAATAATTTTATAAGTAAATTTTTACTTTTTTCCATCATTTGAGTTATTGGGACAATATCTATATAAATTCTTGGAGCATAATAAAGGCAATATCGTTTTGCAGGACATCCATCTAAACAATATTCAGGAGCTCCTTTCGGTGCATTTTCTGGCTTAAAATGTAATAAACTACCAAAAGAGCTAATCTTTTTTGGCATTGAATTTACAATCCAATAAAGAAGGTCTAAATCATGACAACATTTGGCAAGAATCATTGGCGAAGATGTTTCCACATTAGCCCATGGTCCTCTTATATAGCTATGTGCATAATGATACCACATAACATTCTCTCTATGAGTAATGTTAATAATTTCTCCAAGCAGGCCTTTATGTACAATTTCATGCACTTTAGAAAAGAAATTAGAGTATCTAAGTATATGCCCTACTCCTAATATTCTTCCTGTTTCTTCTACCTTCTTCACAATTTTAATACAATCCTGTAAAGTATGCGCCATTGGTTTTTCTAATAAAATATCATACCCCTTTTCCAATGCCATAATTGTAGGTTCTGTGTGCATTTGATCTTGAGTACAAATAAATGCAACATCTGCCAATCTTTCTTCATTAAATAAATCCTCCCAAGTTTCATAACATCTTTTAGGAAGAATTCCATGTAGAGAAGCGAATTTCTTCCGCCTTCTTTCTATAGGTTCAGCTACAGCGATGAATTTTAACTTTGTTTTATTCTTTAAAGCGAAATCTCCGTAGATCGTTAAACCACGCCTACCAGCTCCAATGAGTACAGCAGTTATGGGTCTTTTCATTTCTATTAAAATCTTCTATGATTCTATTATGGAAGGAATTTTTCCTTCTAATAATAAATAATCTAGCAAAACAATAGCAGTCATAGCCTCAACTACTATCACAGCGCGGGGAACAATACAAGGATCATGCTTTCCTTCAATTTGGATTAGGTCTTCCTTCATAGTCTTGATATTAACTGTTTTTTGCGAAACTTCTATGGAAGGTGTAGGCTTTATTACAACTGTAAACTCTATAGGCATCCCAGTCGAAATCCCTCCAATTATTCCTCCTGAATCGTTTTTTTCCGTTAAAATTTTACCATCCTTAATAATCCAAGGATCATTATGTTCGGACCCTTTCATTTTGGCTGCACTAAAACCAGCACCAAATTCTATCCCCTTTATAGCTGGAATTGAAAAAATAGCTTTACTAAGATTAGATTCAATACTATTAAAAAGTGGACCCCCTACACCGGCAGGGAAATTAATTACGACACATTTTATTAAACCTCCTATTGAATCGCCTTCATTTCTTACTATCTCAATTTTTTTGATCATATCTTTAGATAATTCTGGATTTAATGATCTGACTGTGGATTTTTCTCTTATACTAAACCATCTTGCAAAATCTTTAAAATCATAATACCTATCATCAACAATTGACCCAATACCTTTAGTATAAGCGATTATAAATATATCATGTTTTCTTAAAACTTGCTTTGCTAATGCTCCAGCCATGACAAAACTAGCAGTTATTCTGCCCGAAAAACGTCCTGATCCTCTATAATCTGCAAATCCACCATATTTTTTTAAAGCGGAATAATCAATGTGGGATGGCCTTAGTAAATCTCTAAATTTTTCATACTTTATAGAATCTATCTCTTCATTTTTAATAACAAGACAAATCGGAGCACCAGTTGTTTTATTATTGAAAATACCGGATAATATCTGTGCTTTATCCAATTCACCACGGGGTGTAGCTAAGTGAGATTGACCAGGTTTTCTCATATTTAGTTCTTTCTGAATTAGATCTAGGCTAAAATTAATACCCGCTGGTATTCCATCAACTATTACTCCTATCAAAACTCCATGACTTTCTCCAAAAGAAGTTATTTTTAAATGATTACCAAAAGTGTTGTCTCCCAAATTTTACACTTTTAAATAAAATTTTTTAATTTATTAGAATAAATATCTTTTAATTAATAATATATCCTTGATTTTCTTTAATTTTTATTTACGCAATTTTTTAATAACCTTGAAAAAATGAATTTACGAGTAAAACCAATAAACAGTATAAATGGAGAAGTAAAAGCTCCTCCATCAAAAAGCTATTCACATCGTGCCTTTATAGCTGCTAGCCTTGCCGAAGGAGTCTCAATTATTAAAAAACCCTTAATAGTTGGAGATGTGGAAGTCACTATTGAAATTTTAAAGAAGTTAGGCGTGAAAATTTTAAAAGAGGGGAGAGATACTTATATCGTTGAAAAAGTGAATAAAACCTATAAAAGAAGTGATGATGTATTAGACTGCAGAAATTCTGGCACCTCAATAAGAATATTTAGTGCTTTATCACTCTTAATTGATGGAGGGCTTTCATTTAAAGGTAGATTCTTGAGAATGAAAAGACCTATTCTCCCTCTTTTAGACTCATTAAAAAAATTTGGCGCTGATTATCAACTTACAAAAAAAAAGTTATTTATTCATCGAATTAAAAATAACTGCGATAAGATAAAAATACGAGGAGATATTAGTTCACAATTTATTACTGCCCTCTTAATGATATGCCCTCTATTGACATGTGAAAAGGAAGATTTTATAACAATCGAAGTAATTACTCCAATAGTATCATATCCTTACGTGGAAATTACTAAACATATTTTAGAGTCATTTGGTATAAATATTTTTGAAGAGTTAAATGCAGAAAAAATTGGAAAATATTATATTAGCACCCAACAAAATTATAGAACCCAAATCTTTGAGGTTCCTGGAGATTTTTCTTCAATAGCAAATATAATAGCTGCTACAATTATTTCTCCAGAAGATTCCCAAGTTGTCATAGATAATTTAAATTTTAAAAAACCCCAAGGAGATAAAAACATTATTGAAATATTACAAGATTTTGGCGCAAATATAGAAATTGACCAAAAAAGAAATCGAATAATTGTTTATGGCAATCGAAATAAAAATCCCTTAAAAGGATTGGATATAGATATATATGAAAACCCAGATTTATTCCCTATTTTAGCCATTATCGGTGCATTTGCGAAAAATAAGACCACTTTATATAATGCATCAAATCTTAGGTTGAAAGAAAGTGATAGAATCTCCATAGTTGCTAGAGAATTGGTTAAAATGGGTGTTAAAGTGAAAGAAGATAAAGATAAATTAACTGTTTATCATTGTAAAGAATTAAAAGGCTCTGAAATAAACCATGAAGAAGATCATAGAATTGCAATGGCTTTTACTATAGCCGCTTTGCATGCAGATTCCATTTCCAGAATAAATAATGTTGAAATAATAAAAGATTCTTATCCTAATTTTATTTATGATTTACAAACTCTTGGAGCAAAAATTGTAAATGAGGATGAATTTATCTAAATGATTTTTGCCTTCTTTTTCTTGCTTTTTTCCCACCAAAATGCTTAGGTTCTGTCCTTCTAGAATCTCCAGATAGTAATGATTCATCATACTCTCTGAAAGATTTTTCAATAGTTTTAGTACCAAAAAACTTATTAATAGACTTTGCAATCGCTATTCGAACTGCATCAGTTTGACCCATTTTTCCACCACCCTTAACAAAAACATTGATATCACATTTTCCTAATTTTGGATGATCTATAACCTCCAATACTTCCTGAATCCTTAATCTAGCAATTATAGGTTCATAATTTTCTAAAGGAACATTATTGATTTTAATTTGGCCTTTAGCAGGATGTCTTAAAACTGCTCTAGCAATAGCTGTTTTTCTTTTCCCAGAGGATTGAATAATTTTAGTTTTTTCAGACATAAGATTTAAACCTCAATTTGATTATTACGCCATCCTAATCTGGAACATAGATTTTCTAATGTAATATATCTATTATAGTATGAAAGTCTTGTTTTTTCAGCATTGGGGATCTCTGTTGGAATTAATTTCTGGTATCTTTTTTGGAAGCGTTCCGGAATATCACCAATATAGACATGTACTTTTTTAATAGCTTCTTTCCCACGAATCTTTTTCCTAGGTAGCATTTTTTTAATTATATTTCTCATAAAATTATCAGGCCTTCTTGGCCAAAATGGCCCTCTTGTAGGATTAGTCGCTGTACTAATATTTAACTTGTTCAAATATTTCTCATGGATATTTTTCTTAGTTCCACTAATTATTGCGTGTTTAGCGTTAATTACCACAACTCTTTCTCCTAATAAAGCTTTTTTAGCAACTTGGCTACAAAAACGTCCTAATATTTTATCTGTAGCATCTAATAATAAATATTCTAGCATTACAATTCACTCATTGATTAATTTTTAATAAAATACTTTAACATTTTTACCACTAGGGTTCTGCTCTAACAATTCTTCAATTGAGATTATTTTACTGCCTGAATCTTCAATTTTTTTCCTTGCTGGCTTTGAACAGTTTAAACAAGCAATAGTTAGTTTATGATCTAATTCTCCAATTCCCAAAATCTTACCTGGAATCACTATTACGTCATTTTGCTTAGTTTTTCTGTTAATTCTGTATAAATTAGCTTCTATTCGATTCCTTCTGGGCCCCGATAATTTTTTTGATATTTTTTTCCAAATTCTTCTTTTAGTTTTCCATAATTCTCGAATAAGTTTTCTATTATAATAATTTGAGGGGCCTGTAACTCTATGACTCATTTTTATAAATCCTTTCTATATTTAATTCATTAAATATGAGATGTAAAATATGGGATATTTTAATAAATTTTTGATTAACTAAGACTCTATCTCAAGCTCTTCTAATTTAGTAATAAACTCATCAATTTTTTCATTAAATATTTCAATAGTTTTTTTAATGATGATATTAAAAGGCAATACTCCATCACTTTCTATTGAAAAAATATATGAATTTTCTTTTGCTCGTACCTTTATTTTGTTATTAGTATTTTTCTCACAAGATTGACATAAAGTACAAGTTTTCCAATAATCCTCCTTTAATCTTAAGGAATTTTTTGATGTCAACTCAAAAAGATTTTCTGGACACATCTTTACGACTAAATTATTTTCCTCTGGATCGATTAAATCATTTTCGTTGAATTCAACAATGGGATAATACCTATAAGCTACATTTGAAACAGCTTGCCACTTTGCGTGGTTTCGGCCAATCCCCAAAATTGCATATGCTTCTAAAATTACCTGGTCATTTTTATCAATTTTTACGATGGGAATATTTGGATCAACAGGAATTATTTTTGGATCATTTGAATTTAAATTCCCTGAATAAATCTCTATTGGAGCATTGGTTGTATTTGTCATTTCTAAAGTTAGTGAAACTTGACAAAGTGGACATCCAAATCCAGAGCACTCACAGTCGCTCGGTAATTTATAAGCATCCAAATCTGTCTTGAGCGGAATCATTCCAAGACGATGTGCCAAAATCTCATCGTATAGCGGAGAATCGTTTTTAAGAATAATTACTTCATCAATTGCCATAGCAGGAATTTCAGTTAGCATAATCCGCCGTAGGGCATTCACCATTTCAATAGAAATTCCTTCAATTACAAATACTAAACTATGCGGGGTCTGTTCAATTACTTCAAGATTTAATGGGCTCATTGTTTTAAATACTCAAAAAGATAATAAATAGTATCAGAATATAATTTCAAATACGTAATTCAAGATAAATTTTTCTGTTCTTAGGTAAAAAAATAGAATGATAAAATAAATTAATAAAACTCAAAATATTCATATGCTTTATTTACACTCTGGAAGCAATACTTAATTTCTTGGAAGTTTTTTCTAAATTCAGCAACTTCTAACTTAATTTTTTTAGGATCTTTTTTGTCAACTAATACTTTTTTAATAAATTCTGCTATATCTTCCATTTCACTTTTTCCCATGCCAAGTCTGGTGATTTCAGAGGTTCCTATTCTCAACCCACCTGGATTTTGATAATGTCTACCCTGTGCGATGTCATACGGTAAAAGATTTCGATTAAGAATTATATTTGCTTCTTCCAATATTTTTTCTATGTCTCCACCTAACCCGATAATTTTCTCAAAGTTTGTTATGTCTACAACAATCTGATGTGATTCAGTAAAACCTTTATGTTCCATTAAAACTTTGATTCCACGTTCGTGTAAAGCTTGACCAAGCGCCTTAGCATTTTCAATAACATTTTTATGATACTCTTTCCCATACTCAAGCATTTCAGCTAATGCAATAGCCAACCCTGCTACATTATGTAGGTGATGATTAGAAAGTAGGGCAGGAAATGCGCAAGACCTTAAAGTCTCAATTAAATCCTCTCTATTAGATACTAAAGTTCCATGTTGTGGTCCTGGAAGAGTTTTATGTGTACTCATTGTCATAACATCTGCCCCTTCTCTCAACGGATCTTGAAAATATCCAGAACCAATCAATCCTGCAACGTGAGCAGCATCATATCCTACTTTAGCTCCAACCTCTTTTGCTACATCGCCAAGTTCCTTAACTGGATGTGGAAACAAAAAAACAGATCCCCCAAATAAAACTAATTCAGGTTTATATTCTCTAATAATTTTTGCTGAAGCATCAATATCAAGATTCATCTCATCATTGTCAAAAGCAAGATATTCGATATTTAATCCCCTAGTTGTCCCAGCTGTACCAAAGATTTCTCTACCACTTTTAGCAAATCTAGGACCATGTGAAATATGTCCTCCTCTAACAATAGACATACAACACATTTTTCCATTATTATCTGATGTAAAAGCGTTATACATCGTTAGATTTGCTACAACCCCTGAAACTGGGCGAACATCAGCGTGAATAGACTTGAAATATTGATTGGCAAGGTCCATACAAATATCTTCTACTTTATCTATATATTTACATCCCGCATAAACGCGTTGTCCGCTCCATCCTTCCGCATATCGATGACTAAAATCACAACTACAAGCTTCATCCACAGCAGGACTAGTGATATTTTCTGAGGCGATTAAAGGAATACTGTGTTTAAACCAATCATGATGTTCCATTAATAAATTTCGAATTTTTTCGATTTTCTTCTTCAATTTTTATCAAACCTTTTTTACAAAATTTATAATTGTTAAATTAATAATAAAACTCCAATTTTTTTAAATCTTATTGCAAAATAAAAATTATAGTATATTTATTCTAATTGAACGAGAATGTTAATATAAAATCCAATAAAATTATCAAGAATATCCAAAAGTTTTAAAAATTAAAAATAGTTTATCAAAATATTAATAAATAACATACTCTTACTTTAGCCCTTGGATTTCTCCAAAATTAGCCTTGCTTCATATAAATCCAATTTTTTTCCAGCTTTTTGTTTTTCTAATGCTGTTGCCAGCTTTTCTTGTTTAATTTTTTCAAGTTCTTCATTTCGTTTTGTTTGAGCTTTATAGGGTTTTTTAGATCTTTTCCCCTGCTTATAGGATTGTTTACCTCTTGGAAATCTTTTTCTCATATTCATTAATTTTAAATATTGTTCGTGAAATTTGTCTGCTTCTTTTTTATTTTCAATTAGTTCTTCTTCAATTGCTCTTTTTTTATCTCTTAAGTCTTTCGCCAGTTGATATAATTCATTCATTTTTATATGATATTTCTGAGATTTATTAGACCATTTAGTTAATTGTTCATAAATTTTGTTTAAATTAATTTTGACAATTTGTATTTTTCTTTCTATTTTAAATAAGTCAGAGTTTTGTTGTTTAGCCAAAAAATCCTGCTTTATTTTCGCTAACTCTCTAATTTTATCTATAATCGCATTTTCTTCTGAAATATTCAAGTTTTCGGTCTCAATCTTCCTTTCTAAAGCAACTATTTTTCGTTCTATTTGTTTAATAGAAATAAATTTATTACCATTTTTACCTTGATTAGTTGACTTTTGTAAACCTTTCTTTTCGTCTATAAATTTATCAAAAATCTTTTTATATTCAATCTTTTTCTCTTTTAACTTCTTTACCTTGGTATTCCAATAATCTCTTTTATTTTTACTATCATTTTTAGCTAAACTTAAATAGTTATCAATTTGATTGTCGATTTCTTGTAACTCATTTATATAATCTTTTGTTTTTTTATTAAAATCGTCTCTTTTTTTTCTGAATACTTCAATTTGGTCTTGAAGTTCTTTTAAAGAGAGTCTAGAGGGTTGAGAGAACTTAGATTTTTCACTACTCATAGATTAATTCATTAACGAGTATTTATACAAAGATATGTAATAAACATTGATTGAGTATTTCAATCTTACATTTATTTTATATTTTTGGTAAAAAAACTCTTAAATCATTTAAACATTCATTTAATATTACAAATTTGTAAAATATATGCTAAATAATAGGTATTCTTTTTCAAGCTTAAAAAGGTATTTATTATGAAATTGGCTGTTTTATTTTTAATAAAATAGATTTTTATTAAAGAATGAAATCATTAAATAATAATTAGAATAATTGAAAATCAAACAGGATAATTTATGAATACAGAATTTATTAATGAAAATGATTTAGTATTTTTAGTCTTTGATGAGAGAAGAAAATGGTTAATCAAAGCAAAATCAGGAGAAGAATTTCATACTGATCGGGGAATTATTTATTTTGATGATATTATAGGTAAACCTTACGGGTCTGTAATATTTTCAAAACCCCATGAAACCCAAGGATATAAATTCTGTGTATTACAACCTTTACCTTCAGATTATATTCTTCATATGAAACGAAAAACACAGATAATCTATCCAGAAGATGCTGGTTTAATTTTAATCTATACAGGGATAAGTCCCGGGAGTAAAGTGATCGAGGCTGGATGCGGCTCAGGAGCATTAACGTGTATTCTCGCTAACTATATACAACCAGATGGCTATATTTATTCCTATGATATCAGCCAAAAAAATATCAAAAGGACTCTTAAAAATCTTAAAAAGGCAGGATTACAACGTTTTGCTACTGTGCAATATGCTGATATCACAAATGATAATTTGGAACATAATAATATAGATTCTGTTGTCTTGGATATGCCACAACCTTGGAAAGCTATTGAACATGTGGATCATTATCTCAAATTAAGTGGAACTATTGTTTCATTTTCCCCAACTATAGAACAAGTGAAAAAAACTACATTATCACTTAAAATTCATGGATTTTTTGATATTAACACATATGAACTAATCAAAAGAAAAATCCAAGTAAAAGAGAATGCTACGAGGCCATTCACGAGGATGGTTGGACACACAGGTTATATGACTTTCGCTCGAAAAATTCAAGATCTTCAAAATCCTTATCGGGAAAAACAGCCTTTTAAGAAGGAGTATCTAAATCTTAACGGAATGCCATTAAGGGGATGACTTTTCATGGAAATTGAATATAAAGAGTTTTTAAAATTAGATATTAGAGTAGGCTTGGTTAAAAATTGTGAGAAAATTGAAAATTCAAAAAATCTGTACAAGCTTCAAGTAGACTGTGGAGATATTGGAATAAGACAAATATTAACTGGTATAGCAAGTTATTATTCACCTGATGAATTGATAAACGAGAAAATAGTAGTTTTAGCAAATTTGAAATCAAGAAAGATAATGGGATTTGAAAGTCAGGGGATGTTATTAGCAGCTGATTTTGATAATGAGCCATTTTTATTGAAGATTGATGAACGAAAGGGAAAAATAATAACTCCTGGGAGTAAGATTAAATAATCAAAATCCTTTTAATTTTACACCCGTTTGGAACTCTTTCTTTTTCTTAAATCTTTCTGTTTTGAAGTAGTTTCTTTTTTTCTCAGGTAAAATATTAATATACTTCCGTAAAATGTCTTCTACAAATTCTCTTGTAGCTTTATTAGGGATTTTATTAGGATCGCTTAAATGTGCTAATATTTCTTTATCTTTTGAATCTGGAGAAAGACCTAAATTCTTAATCGGTATATGGAATGAATGAATAAACCATCCAGTTTTTTTCGCATCATGAGCAATCACTCTCAATATATTTTCTGGTTCTTTTCGAATTTTAATATCAAGTAATTTTCTTGCTGAACGAACTAGTATTGTTGCGTAGATAGGAATATTATTTTTTGGGTTATGGATTTTTTTATAAAATTCTTTTAATCTTTCACTCATATTGATTCAGAATAAAAAAGATATATTTGTAGCTTTAAAATAATCTAATTAAGAATATTAAATAAACTTACCATTTATCCTTAGCATTAAGAATCTGATAATTCTTTAAATACTAGTATTAAAAGATTTCTTAAAATTATTTTTTTATTCTACATTATTTACATCAAAATTAAATTCTTATCTTCAAAAAGGTAAAAATGCCAGTCCAATTAAAAAGTTTTGAAATAAATACGAAACCATACTGTGATGTAATAGATATTACATCTCAAGTTAAAACTATAATTAAAGAAAGTCATATAAATACGGGAATAGTGAATGTACATATCGCAGGTTCTACGGGTGCGATAACTACTACTGAATATGAACCAGGCTTAGTTAAGCACGATATTGAAGACCTTTTGGAAAAGATAACCCCCTATGAAAAAAACTATTATCATCATAAAACCTGGGGGGATCATAATGGTGCAGGTCATTTAAGAAGTTTTCTCCTTAAGACTTCTCAAACATTTCCATTTCAGAATAAAAAATTGATTTTGGGTACGTGGCAGCAAATAATCTTTTGTGAATTTGATGAAAAACCTCGATATCGAAGAGTGTATTGTCAGATAATTGGAGAATAAATATTAATAAAAAATTCTATTTTTTTGTTAGCAGTTTGTTAAATTCATGGACCAACATATTATAAACATCTCTACGGCCTATGTCAATCATTTTTAGGATGGTATAATGACAATCTTGGATTTTATTTTTAAAGAGTGGTATCTTCCTTACAACCTTATCAAATGTATTCTTTTGATTAATCTGATGATGTAAAAATTCCAAAAATTTACTTTCTTCCTCAACCAATTCATTCAAAAATTTCCTTTCTTCTTCAATCAATTAATTCAACTTTGAAAGTTATTTTGAAAATATAAAAATCATTTTCAATTAAAAATAGAAATATTATCCTTAAGTCATAGAAATATTATCCTTAAGTTATAGAAATGTTATTCTTAAGGTACAACAATATTATTCTAAAAATATTGGAATATTATTTTAAATTCCTTTGGATTCAGATAAGGTTAAAAATGATGATTTTCACTTTCTAATAAATATTTGTTGTTTGGTATTATAGCTGTCTTACATTTCTAAAATTCACGTGAATAACTCATATAAAGAACTGAACAAACTATGGAAAAATTAATTAAAATTATTGTGTCAGGTTTGGATAATGCAGGTAAAACTTCCATTTTAACAGCTTTAGATAAAAAATATGATTTTCACAAAGATATCATTTCTCTCACTCCAACAATCAGAGTAGAGTACCATGCCACATACTTTTTAAATCAAAAGGTAATTTTCTGGGATTGTGGTGGGCAAACTCAGTATCGAGAATTATATGAAAAGAAACAAGATATATATTTTGATGGAACCGACTTGATGCTTTTCATTATAGATATTCAAGATAAGGAAAGATATGAAACGTCTCTTGAATATTTGGATATGATTTTGCAACATTTTAATCGTAATAAGATGGATGTTCCTCTTATAATTTCGTTTCATAAATTTGATCCCGAAATCAGAACTAATGGCGCTTATATTGAAGAAATTGAAAGTTTAAGAGAAAATATCCTTAAAAAATATTCGAATTTTAAAGTATTATTTCAGCAGACCTCTATATATGATTTAATTTCAATTGTGCAGCTTGTTTCTTATGGATTATCAGTTTTTGATGAGAAATTTTTCGATTTATCAGAATTATTAGAAAATTATATCTACGAATTTAACTGTAAATCATTGATTTTATTTGATCGAAATGGAATTATTATTAGTGAATTTTATAACAGTGAAATAGAACCGGAATTCTATGTTGAATTACTAGAATCAATTAAAGAACACTTATTTTTACTTAAAAGAATGCAACAGGAATCTTATGAAGCAGAAAATAACTTAACTACAGATAGCAGTGGATTATTATCATATTTACACAGGATAAAGATTGGTGAAGAATCCTTATTTATTTCTGTGATTATTCAGGAAAAACATAAAGATCCATTTATGGAAAAATTTTCAGAGTTTTTAATAGAAATAAGAGATATTTTGACTCCCATTTTGGCTTAAGAATTTAGAACTAAAAATTTATTCAACTTTCAGGATTTCTTTTGCTTTATCAATTAATTTTTCTTTTTTCCTTTTATGTTCTTTTATAAATTTAAGCACTTTTTCAACACATTCTTTTTTATGATCCCCGCACATTAACTCTCCACGTATACAATCCTGAAACGCCTCCTTTAATCTATCATCATTATCTTCGAAGTGATACATTAATATTTTATATATCATGCACTTTTTAGGTTCTCCTCCTAATTGTCGTTGCTCCTCCTTATTTCGACGACCTCCTGTCAATGCACCCATAATCTTTCTTTCGATCGATTCCAAAGGTTCATTGAAGGTGAAATAACTATTTGGATTTCTCTTTGCCATTTTTTCGGATCCATCTATACCAGCCAATAAATAGTGATAAGTTGCCCCTGGTAAAAAGAAACCATTATAATATCTACGTGTGAGATCCCTTGTCAAACGAATATGTGGATCTTGATCAATCCCAACGGGTACAACTGTAGGTTGAGGGCCATCAAGAATCTGTGGTAGGACGATATCACCTACTTGAACAAGTGCCGAAAGATATAATCCAAATGATTTTTCTCCATAAATTGCATTCAACATATTTTGTGTAACTAGTCTACTTACTTTGAAACATACATCTTTTACAATAGGTTCTTCTGATTGCCTCCAAATATAAGCCTTCTTTGGATTAGGATCTAATCCTAATGCTAATAAATCTGCAATATTGTCAATTGCGAATCCCTCAGATTCTTCATATGTTAAACCATTGTCTTCCCATGTTTCAATATCTGCAATACCATAATACGCTTTACCGCCCATTTTTTGAAATTCAATAATCTCTAAAGCGGTTGTTGAGGTTCCAAGATGGAAAGGTCCAGATGGTTTGATTCCGCTCATTACTGCCCAAGGTTGTTTGGTTTCAACTGCTTTAAACACACTCTGAAGGTCTCGATGACCAAAAATGATTTTTCTCCTAATATATCGGTTTTTAATAGCTTTTTGCCTTACTTTTTCATCAACTTCTTGAATTCCGAACTCCTTTATTAGTCTCACATAGTCTTCCTCTAATAAACTTGTTGTACCCCAAGGATCAATTAGTAATTCTTTGTTATGTTTTGGCATTTTAATTTTAACTAAAAAAATTGATAATAATAATAAAAATAATAGAAAAATAAAAAATTTTGATATCTATGGAGAAATTTTGTGATGATGAGTTTTTGAAAATGAAATATACTAGGTTATAAATTAAAGTATCTTCTTCTAAATTTCCTTACTATTATAACCCAAATTCCTTTTTCTTTACCAATTATAATCAGAACGTATATTTTATCTATTTAGGATTTATATCTTGTTATGAAAAAAGAAAATGAGATTTCAGAAGAGGAATGGAAAAAGAAATTAAGTAAAGAACAATATTATGTGCTTCGCCAAAAAGGTACTGAAAAACCTTTTACGGGGAAATATTGGGAAAATCATGAAAATGGAACATATTATTGTTCAGGTTGTGGGACGCCATTATTTGAGTCCGGAACTAAATTTGAATCTAAATCTGGTTGGCCTAGTTTTTTTGAACCAATCAATAATGAAAAGGTTATGAAAAAAAAAGATTTAACTCATGGAATGATACGTACGGAGGTTCTTTGTTCAAAATGTGGGGGTCATTTAGGGCATGTATTTAAGGATGGGCCTCAACCAACAGGGGATAGATATTGTATAAATTCTATTTCTTTGGATTTTAAACCTAAAAAAGAAGAATAATTGATCTTTTGAAAATTACAATCCAATAATAGATGATGAGTTTTTATATTCCTTTAATACCATATTAGAAATTGTTTTAGTGACATATTCTTTTTCATTCAATTCCCTAATAAA
>JBHLOI010000076.1:0-14798 GCA_048940645.1 Promethearchaeota archaeon
ATAGAGAAGAATGAAGATCTAAAAAAATTACAAAATAAATTATCTGATTTAAAAAGAGAACTATCTATAAAATTATCCGAACGAGAAAAAATAAGACCACCAATTCAAACTCCTATAGCTAATCAGTAGGAATATATTCTTGTTTGTGATGGCGCGTATTAGAAATGATGATTCAATAAGAGAGATTTAGAACCATTTTTTCCTTTTGAAAAAATATAACATTAGAACAATAATCAATACCATTACAACAACTAGTATTGGATAGGCGAATGGATTAGAAAATTCAGGCATGTATATAAAATTCATTCCATAGAATCCTGCAAGGAATGATAATGGGATAAATATTGTTGAAATAATTGTTAAAACTTTCATTATTTCGTTCATTCTATTGCTAACGCTGGAAAGATACATATCTAACATTCCAAAGATAATATCACGATAGTTTTCTAACAACTCAGTTATTCGAAAAATATGATCATAAATATCTCTCAGATAAATTTGTAATTCATTTTTAATCAATTTTGATTGTTCTCTTTGAAGTTGATTAATGACCTCTCGCATGGGCCAAATTAATTTTCTGAAATCAATAGTTTTCTTTCTTAACTCATAAATTGTTTGTAAAGTTTCAGGTTTGGGATTTTGTATCAAATCATCCTCAATATTCTCAATAATCTCTCCAATTGATTCTAATACAACAAAATAATTATCAATAATCACATCTATTAGAGCATAGACCAAATAATCAGGCCCCATCATTCTTACTTTTCCTTTTGGGATTGTAATTCTATCTAAAATTGGACTAAAGATTTTAGAATGTTGTTCTTGAAATGAAATAACAAAATTTTCTCCAAGAATTAAACTTATTTGTTCATTATCGAAATCTTCTTTTATGTGATCATAGAATAATCTTTTAACCACAATAAAAAGAAATTCTTCATAATCTTCAAATTTGGGACGCTGATTTGGATTTAAAATATCTTCTAAAACAAGAGGATGAAGATTAAATTGGTTGCCTAAATTTTCTATTAATGGTATGTTTGAAAATCCTGTAATTTTTATCCATCTAATAAATGATTTTTCAATATTAGTAAAATTGATTTGATCTGTTTCTAAATCTTGAATATTATATCTTTGTTCATTATAGTCTATTATAGAGATATGTGTTTCTACTTCATGTTTCTCTCCAATATATTTTAAAGTTCCAGGAGGAAGTCCAACCTTCTGCTTCTTTTTATGGGATTGAAATGTTCTCTTTAAAGGACCAATAAATTTTCTCATATATATCAATATATCATAAGGTTAGGATTACAAGTTGGAATATTATAAGCTGCTTTTTATTTTAAAAATTTTGGTTATATAAGAAATTATAATCTTTAATTTATCAAAAAAATATTTAAATGTGGGAAAAAATACTTAAAACTAGAAAATTCCGTGAGGTAATATTCTGATATGAAAAAAATATATAAAATCTTAATTTGGTTAGCTGGCATTGGAATTTTTTTAGGAGTTTACTTCTATTTCGGTTTTGATCAATTATTAATAAATTTAATCATTTTGAATATAATTGCGTATTTCTTAAGATCCATATTTATTGATATAACCCAAGGAATAATTAAAAATTTATTTGCTCGTTATATAATTAGGATAATAATAAATATTGCATGGTTAGTATTACCCTTTTGGTTGATTTTCACTATTTCGCCGATTTATTTTGTAGCAATTATCTCCTTTTTAGTTGTTGCAATATCGTTAACTTTTCAGAATATCATTAACAATATCGCATCAGGAATAATGCTTCTATCATCTGAAGGATTTGAAGCTGGTGATTTAATCGAAACAAATGGAGTCGAAGGAATTGTAAAAGAAATAACATTGAATAATCTAAAAATTGAAGATTTTGATGGGTCCTTGACCTATATTCCAAATAAGAATGCTTTTAACTCATCAATAGTTCGTTATACTCATAAACCTCCTAAAAAAGAAATGAAGCTAGGTTTTTCAGAAGTTATTAAAAAAATTGGGGAATTTTTAACTGGTGAGACAAAACTTACTCGTTATATTAAAGTGGTTGAACTATTAAGTTCAGTAGATTCAGAAAAACTTGAGGAACTATTAAAGCCAGTATTGGATAAGTATGAATCTATATTTGGAATAAGACCATACTTTTATGCTAATAATACTGTCAGTGGGATTACAAATCGATTAAGTATTACTATCCAAATTGTTTCTGAGGATCCAAAACTAATCTTAACCTATATTGACCCGTTTATGAAAGATCTTCTTTTTAAGATATATGATAAAGAAATAAATTATGGATGGAACCCTAATCAAAAGGACTCATCCATTGATAACTTTGAGGTGGCTTAATTATAGCAATCTTTAACACAGATTTGGAAGCATTAATCTATCTATTAATCATTGGAGTCGGTCTTTATATTATTAATAAGGTTATATCTTTAACAATTGGTAAAACTAAAAAAATCTCTTTGAAGTACAAAATAATAATTAATTTTTCTTTTAAGATTGCTACTGTTCTTATAATAGCTTTTTTTATTATTGAAGGTTTTCCTGTTATTTCTCTAATTAATCCCACTTACACTGCGATACTCACTGGAGCAATTAGTACTGCGATTGCTTTTGCTTCAAGCGGCATTTTTGCAAATTTTATTTCAGGAATTGTTATAATGTTAGTAAGACCGTTTGAAGTTGATGATTTGGTCAAAATTGAAGGAGACAAGGGAATCATACGCGCAATAAATTTAACTAAGGTAAAATTAGAAACATTTGATAATATAATAATTGAAAAGTCTAATGCTCAAGTCCTTTCATCAAAAATTGTAAATTATACGATTAAACTTGGCAAAAAGAAAACTTTTGAACATTTTAAAAACAAGATCTTAGCTCCTCAGGATATTGGCTTCAAAGACATATATGAGGGCGCTCCAGATTCTAAAAAGGACTTCGAAAGTAATTTAAGAAAAGCCTATGAATCATTTTCGACTAAATACTACCCAAAGCTTTACAATTTTACCTTTAGGATGGCTTTCCCGTATAAAGGGTTTCGATTAATGATGAAAAAAGTTGCAGAACTATGTAATTTATATAATGAAAAGAATATTTTCAAAATCAAACCACAATTCGATACTATAACTTTTAATATAAGCATCATTGTCAAATTTAGATTATTAACGTTTAATGCACAAAAAATTTTTGATTTTCAACCAAAATTTGCTCAAGATGTTTATAACATAATTTATAGCCTTAAAAATCTATAAAATTAGTAGATTACCAATTTTATTATTTAATTTTTTATTTATTTTTGATTTATTATAATTATGAAAGGAAAGGTGATTAGAAATATTAATTAAACATAGAGGGTATGAGCCTAAAATAGATCATTCAGTTTATATTGCACCTAATGCTATTATTGTAGGGAGAGTTAGGCTTAATAAAAATTCTCGGATAATGTATGGCTCCGTATTAGATTCAGAAGGTTCTAGAATTGAGATTGGTGAATGCTCAATTGTATGTGAGAATGCCGTTCTTAGAGCAACGGCAGCAGGCAATAAGGAGTATCCTGTATTAATCGGTAATCATGTCTTCATCAGCCCACAAACAACTCTTATTGGTTGTAAAGTCGAGCCCTATTCTTATATAGCAACAGGTGCAACTATATTACAAGGAGCAATTGTTCATTCTGGAGCTGCTGTAGCTGTTGGAGCGTTTGTTCATGCAAATACCATAGTCCCGAGTAAATTCTTTATACCTCCCAATACAATAGCAATAGGAAATCCAATCAAGCTTTTTAGCCCAGATGAGAAAGAAAAATTAGCAGAAGCCATAGCGTCAATAGGGTTTGCCAAAATTGCCTTTAATGCTGATGCTGAATGGGACGATCGTTTTGCAAGATATAAACAAGCCACAGAAACCAGATCTAAGGAATTTGAAAGCCATTTTAAAGATAAAATATTAATGTAATTAAATCGATTAAATAATTTAAATTGAAGCAAGATGTTTCATAATATACCCGAAGTTATAAAAAAAAGAATGAAATATTTAGAAGAAATTGATTCTAAAGATAGGGTCGATGGAACTCCCCGAATGAAAAGACTTCGTCAAATACCTCCGATTACTGGAAAATTTCTCTCAATTATGGCTGCATGTGCTCCAAATGGAGATTTTTTAGAAATTGGCACCAGTGCAGGTTATTCTACCCTCTGGATTGCGTTAGCTTGTCAATTTAGAGGAATTAAAATGAAAACCTTCGAAGTATTAAAAGAAAAGATTGAAATGGCTAAAGAAACTTTCATAGTTACTAATATGAACGACTTCATTGAATTAGTCGAAGGTGATGCTCGTAATTATATAATAGATTATAACAATATTGCATTTTGCTTTTTAGATGCTGAAAAAGAAGTGTATGAAGAATGCTATGATTTAATTATTCCAAATATGGTTAAAGGAGGAATTTTTATTGCGGATAATGCAATAAATCATTATGAAACTTTAAAACCAATGATTGATAAAGCATTAGCTGATCGCCATGTAGATGCGATGATTGTTCCAATCGGAAAGGGAGAATTACTGTGTAGAAGAATTTAATAAGATTTTTTTCTTATTTAATGGAGCTTAAAAGTTTTGATTTTTAAATCTAGTATTTTCTTATTTCATAGATTATATTAAAATCTAATTTTTCAGTTTTGATCAATTGAAAGAATCTATCAGGATTTACTTGTTGTTCTTTAAATATCTACTTTCTTTTTTTTATAGCAAAAATCTTTAAATGAAATTCTTAGTTGAAGAATTTATTCCACAAATTAATTTCATAAAGAAAAAAAATCTATTTATAAAATTATAGAAGAATATGGACTTGTTCACTCACTTAGTATTTGGAGCCTTAATGTACATTCTTTTTCTAAAGGAGGTAACTTTTGATTATATCTTTCTAGCAATCTTTATGTCAGTTTTACCTGATTTAGATATATTTATAACGCCTTTGAAAAGAATTTTCAAATCAAATTATCTTGAACATCGTGGAGGTTCTCATTCTTATGTTATTGGTATAATAATATCGGCAATTGTAAGTGCTATATATTCTCCACTAACACAACGGCCATTTCTTATAGCTTGGATTATAGGCATGGTCTTTTATGGTTTGCATGTATCTATGGACCTTCTTACTACTACGAAAATTCCTTACTTATATCCACTTTCTAAAAAAGAGCATAGTTTTTATGTTGAAAAAGCAGGTAGTTTATTCACAATGGTGAACTCAGTAACTTTTCTTATTATTTTAGGTATTTTATTTCATAGTTCTGCAGATATATTCTTTTTCGGTTTACTGATTAACTTTTATACTTGGTTTTTTATTGTTTATTATTTCTATCGAATTATATCGAAAGTTTGGTTATCTTTAAATCTTAAAAGTAATCAGAAATATTTTCCTGGAATTCTACCTTTTTCTTATACTATTTATAGTAATGATATTGTGGAAAATGAAATTTCATTAAGCCTAGAAAGGAAATTTCATTTCTCAAAAATCAAGGATATGGTTAAGATTAAAACATTCTTGAATACGGAAGAATTCATTCTTTTTAAAAAGGGGATAGAGCTATGTAATGCTAATTATTATTATGCCAAATGGACTGTGTTTCCAATCTTTATAAGAGATGAGGAGATTTTTTCTATCAAATTATTTTTTTTAGAAACTATGATGCGTAATAGAACTATGTATGTTCAATTTGATTTTGTTATGCGTACACTACAATTAATAGGTTTTAATAGAGGCTCTGGAAAGATAACAGATTAACGTAAAAGTTTTTTAAGGATATAGTATAAGTGAAACTCATGCGTAAAGACGAGATTAGGAAGGAAATTGAAGAAATGGTAAATAGAGAGACTAGAGCCTGGGATAATCAAGATGTTGATCTTTTAATGTCCATATTCCATCCAGATATGGTTTGGCCTTGGCCAAAAACGCCACTGTCTCATGATCCAATAGACTGGGTTCTTGAGTGGGGGAGATATGATTATACTCGCTGGAAAAATGGCTGGTTAGAACTCTTCAACAGATACAAATTAGATCATAATAATAGAGAAATTAAAAAAATTGAAATTTCTAAAGAAGGTGATGGTGCATTTGCTGTTGTTGATATTGATACGCTATGGGTTGACAAGTACGACAATACAAACCATTGGAAAGGAAGAGTTTGTAAAGTTTATACAAAGATAGGAAATGAATGGAAAATGATTATGCAGACTGGAGTACTTGAATATTAATAAATTTATAAGATCATCTTATTCTAAATCTTCTAAAAGGGGTTCATCCTCAATAAATTCGCAACTTAAACCTAACTTTTGAAAATATTTACATAATGCCATACAAGCGAATTTTTCTGTTGAATAATGAGTACCTCCAATTAGATTTATTCCTTTTTCTTTCTCAAACTCATGTACATTTTGGCTGTAATCATTTAGTGCTGTTATACCAGTTACGTATGTATTTATTTCCAGATCTACAACTTCTTGAATAATATCAATTTCATTACCACCCCCCGCTATTAATGCTACATTATAATTTTTAATTTCATCAGAACCATATTTCCATAATTTTGTTTCATGCCCAACGACAGCACTGAATTTATGAGCTAATTCTTCTGGAGTTTTTAAATCGGTTTTTCCATAAATACCAACCTTTACACCAAAATATTCATAAAACTCCCCTTCGGGATCAATATCTAGAACTTTAGCTAAAGATACGGTTGTCGAATATTCCCCATTCTTATCTAATGGAACATGGATCGTATATAATGAAATATTTTGTTGTTTTAACTTTGGGAGCAATTTTGGATTAATATCTAGAAAAATTTGTGGACTTGTTATATCCCATACCATTGGATGGTGAGTTATTAAAAGAACTCCTTCTTTACGAAGTTTTAATATTTTATTTAAAACATATTCACTAGGAAAAACTGCTGTATAAACAGAATTGATTTCTTGAGAATTATCTAGTAAGATTCCCATATAACGTTGTTCAAAATTCTCACTAATATATTCGTTGAAATCCATTCTGGACCAATCATCTCTACATTGTTCAAGCTCGAAATCTTCATCGAGTTTTTTATATAGCATTTTTGCGTCCATTATCTTTTCTTATTCATAGATTTATTATAAATTTTAACTTTTTTCTCAGTAATCTAGATAAAGCTATTACAAAATTTCGAAAGTCTCTTACTTTTCTCTTAATATAATATAAAGTAGAGAACTCTTTTTAAAAAGAATGAAAATAATTCTTGAAAAAATCCCTATTTAATTTCTAGATTATGAGATCATTATAAGATCAAAAGTTTAAATAAGAATATAATCAAGAGGCAATAACTACACTATATTAATACATTGTGCTAAGCATCTCTTCACACATGCATTACAATTTATGCAGTTTTCTGGATGCCAGAAATTAACCTTTTTATCAGGTTCATTGAAAGTATAAAGATTTCTGGGACACACTTCAATACAGACTTTACACCCAATACATTTTTCTCGATCTAATTTCAATTTTCCATATGGCTGTAAGTGATATTTACCAAATAGGAATTTCATTTGATCTTTTCCTTTTTTCCACGTCTTTTCACCTAATTCACTTTTATATATGGGTGTTAAGCCATGAAAATCTTCCATCAAAATTAAAGCTACTATTGAGGATAAAATAATATTCCAAATTAAATAAAAAAGGTTTGGAAATACAAAAATATAGGTTAATATAATTAAAATTATAATTATAACCTCAAAAAATAATGCTTTTGGCCTTCCTGTTTTAGTTTTAATACTTGGTAGAATGATAAGGGAACCATAGATTATTAAAATCATTAATGCTGAAGAATCAAGAAATAGAAATATATCCAATAAATGTAAAAATATAGCTAAAATCCAAAAAATTAATGTAAATATGAGGAATAAGCTGAAGAAATATATATTTGCCATTTCTATTCTCTTTGATATTGTAAAATTTACTTCTCGCATTTTTTCAGTCTTTATGAAATCATTCTCTATATAATTTGAGACATCTTTAATGTATACAGGGCCAAATTGTACATCCCAACCTAACTCCTTTTTTATTATTAAAGGATCAATACCTGGAGCGCTTAATTGGGGTAGAATTAATCTCCGGTGATCAATAAGATCATTTATTCCGCTTGTTTTAATAATTGAAATCACGGAATCTGTATTAAAATCATCTCCGCAAGCTCCACACCATACATTTATCCCTTTTGAAGGTGCTACTAATAGATAACAATCGAGTTCCTTAAGTGCTTTTAGAACTCTTTTAACTGTTAAAATAAAATTACAAGTTAAAAATACAGGACTTTTCCGATTTGGATTCCCAACTTTAATAATATCAGGTTCTATTGAAAAGCCAACCCATCTAAAAAGATATGCTCCAATTAAATTCAATGATCTTTTAATACCCAATTCTATATTATCAACCCAGAGGTTTTTTTTTTCTCAATTCTTAGTAATTTTAATGTATCCAATAAGTATAATTTTTCTTCTATAATTTGAAAATTATGATCTTCCAATTTTTTTTCAAAATTTTTTAAAGGTCTCGTGGTTAATTGAGATTTTAAAAATGTTATTAACATAAGCGGTATCCTTATAAAAGAATAAATCACTTTTTTCACAAATTTCTTAGGTTTTACCTCATCAACAAGAATAAATTCTCCATTATCCTTCAAAATTCGATAAATTTGATCTAAGCAAAAATCTTGTTCTTTCTCGTATAATTCACTAAATGTTAACATAGCACTTACCCTATCAAAAAAGTTATCTTTAAATACCTGATCCAAATTCACGATTGGCATCTTTTTAATCTTGATTTGTTCAGTTAAACCTTGATTTTTAATATTATTTTTAGCAACTTCTAGCATTTTTTCAGAATAGTCAATACCTATAACATCAACATTCTTTTTTGCGGCCAAAATTGCGAAAGTACCGGTGCCCATTCCGATATCTAAAAGCTTATCTCCTTCATTTAAGTAATTGGCAACAATATATTGTTTAATTTTAGGATATTTCCCTAAAGTAAGCGTTTTAATACCTTTGTTATATTTTTCAGCTTTACTTTCCAAAGATTTCATATATACATAAGACATAATTAAATGTAATAGCAATTATAATTTATGATAGAGATTTTATAGCGTTTTTTCATCTATTTTCGTTTGCTATTATTCTATTCATTATAAATTTTAAGTTTTAAAATTGGACTATTGAAATTTCAAGTAGGATTATATATACCTTATCATATACCTAAATTATAATTTAGGGCAACAGTAATGAAAAAGATTTGGATAATTCATAACTCTATGTATGGAAACTCTCTTTATAAAATTATAACCAAAATAAAATATAACTATTAAAAATTTATACTCCTTTAGCCTTTTAATAATTAGAATCATTTATTATAATTAAAATACACTAAACTCTAAGCGATAGAAGAGTGGTTCGCCCTCCAACTGAAGGTAATATATGTCTCCGATGTAAAGGAGCAAGGTTATTATGTGGTAAAAAGACTTGCCCTATTCTTTTAAAGAAATCTGTCTTAAAATCTATGGTACCATTTAAATTAGATTCTGCTATTAGAGATGTAGAGATTTTTGGCGCCAGTCCTCCTGGAGTATTTATTGGGCATTTTAATTATCCTAATGTTTATATTGGACCTCTTGTTCCTTTTCAGGAATTTGATTTAAAATTGAATATTTCGGATAATTACATCCTTGATGCACCTGAACTTTGGTTTGGAAAAGAAATGGTCGATATTATTCGTTATAGAAGCAGTCTAGTACGCAACAATTTCAAAACAAATGTACGAGTAGGTCGCACAGGCAGAAAAAATACTCCACCTATCAAAATTCAAAAGTTATTAGATGCCTCCCAAGAATTAGCTATGGCAGCAAGACCAGTAGATACTGAAACGAAGCTTGGAAAAATGAATTTTCGAATGTTGATGGATAATCATGCTCCACCTATTGGACCTACTGGGATGACCGAAAAAATTGAAATCGCAGAAAACGTAAAGGTGCATCCAAAAGTAGATTATTGTGTAGCGGATACAGATCTGAAAGCTACTAACGCGATTTCTGAGTATTTATACTTCAATGGTCATGTTCCAGAATCGACAATTAGGAGGGTTTTTTCTGCAGGATTACTCGGTCAAAAAAGTAGTAGAAGACTTGTACCAACGCGTTGGAGTATAACTGCTGTAGATGACATTATCTCGAAAGCATTAATTAAGGAAATTAAAAAATATCCAGAAATCGATGATTTTCGAATTTTTGAAGCAACCTATTTAGATAATCATTTCAAGATTCTCCTCTTTCCCGGTAAGTTTATGTATGAAATGAACGAAGTTTGGGCTCCTAATACGTTATGGAATGTTTCTCTTAATGGAAGTAATCGCAGTTTGAAACCTCAGATAATGACTGATTTCGAATTTTACCGAGGGAGAAAAAACTATGCGAGCAACATAACTGGTGCCTATTATGCTGCCCGAAAATCGATTTGCGAATATCTTTACAATATTAAGCGACAAGCAAGGGTCTTAATTTTTAGAGAAGTTTCTGGAGGTTATGTTGTGCCTCTTGGTGTTTGGGTTATAAGAGAGACATGTAGAAATGCTATGTATACCAGTGAACCAATCATTCTGGATAACTTTAATGATGCGATTACCAAAATGGCGGAAGGATTCATGGTAGATTTCAAATATTGGAAAAACAGTAGTAAATTAATAAATTTCATCAAAAAGCAGAGATCCATATATGAGTATTTATAGAATACTTCTTTTTTCTAATTAAAATATATACAAGTCTAAAACTCGAATAATTTAGTGGTAGGATCATGATTATTGATATGCATGTACACCCTTTTTGTAAGGAGGCTTATTGGGGAGATGATCTTGAATACGTTGCAAATCAATTACTAGGCACAAATAAAAAGGGACGTCGCGGTATGTATAAATTTTTTAAAGTGTTTCAATCCAAAATTTCAATTCATGATTATATTTCAACAATGGACAAATATCAAATAGAAAAAGCGGTAATTGTTTCGTTTAATTTAACATCCTCCTATGGGGTTTGTATTGTAACAAATGAAAATTTAGCTGATTTTGTATCAATGTATCCCAATCGATTTATCGGATTTGCTGGTATAGACTTCCCTTCTCCAGATGCATTACAACAACTTGAATATGCAATAACGTCGCTTGGACTAAACGGAGTAAAAATAGTAGCTCCAGTACAAAAATTTGATATTACTGAAAAGAAATTTGATACTATTTGGCAAAAAATGATTGATTTAAATGTACCCTTATGGACACATACCGCTGATCAAAAATTAGTAATCGGAGCTCAAACAAAATATGGTAATCCATTACTAGTTGATGAATTAGCAACTAGATATCAAGATTTGACAATAGTTATGGGCCATCTGGGCTTTCCTTGGTTTTGGGAAGCTTTTTCAGTAGTGAATAGACACCCCAATGTTTATATTGATGTATCTAATAGACCATTTATTTATAAATATTTTCCTTGGGATGCAATTAGTTCCAATAATCTTGAACATAAAGTATTATATGCAAGTGATCATCCTAATATCAATTGGAATGAGACTATTCCTGCAGTTAAAACCTTGCCTATCTCAGACAACTTTAGGAGAAAAATTTTTTACGAAAATGCAAAGAATTTATTAAAAATCTAAGGTAATAAACTAAGAGTAATTAATTATGATTTGGAAAACCAGGATAAATCAATTAACAGGAACACAATATCCATTAATAATGGCAGCATTTGCTCGAATAAGTACCATTGATTTTGCTGCGGCTTTTTCCAACGTAGGAGGACTAGGAATAATTACAGCCCTAAATTTTAAGCTTGAAATTTTTAAGAAAGAGATACAAAGAATGCAATCATTAACAGATAAACCTTTTGGAGTTAATATTACGGTTGTTCCTCCTCAAGCAAGACTCTCAGAGAGATTTACTGAAGAAGATTATCTAAAATATGTTGAAGTAGCACTAAATGAAGGAGTAAGTATACTTACCACTTCAGCATATCAAGCGCCATTCATAGGAAAGAGAGTACATGAAGCAGGGGGTTATTGGTTTCATAAATGTGCTTTAATTAGACATGCTATTTCCGCAGAGAAAGCTGGAGCAGATGCTATTACATTAACAGGCTTAGAAGCTGCAGGATTTAAAAATCCTTACCAACACTCAACATTGGTTAATTTAACAGTAGCTAGAAGAATATTAAATGTGCCAATCATTGCTGCAGGAGGCATAGGAGACGCGCGTGGATTTATAGGAGCATTAGCCATGGGAGCAGACGCTATTTGCTTGGGAACCGCTATCTTATTAACTAAAGAAAGCCCTCTTCCTCTCCACCTAAAGGAGGATTGGTTAAATACAGATATTTTACTAGAGGACTATTACAATAAATTATATCATTTCTCTTTAAAGGGAACACGCGTGCCATCACCTGCCACGGCATTTGTCACTAATGAAGTTTCTTTGAAAGATTTCATTAAAAGTTTAGTTATTGGGGCAGAAGAGGTTTTAAGATCCTGGGGTTTTGCAAAAGAAGAATTTAATTGTTTATAGACTAATTTTTCTATGACCGATTTTGAAAGAATAGCATAAAATCATTTCTTTGCTATATTGAAAATGTTTTTAAATTTATTTAATTTAAGAAGAATATTATCAAATTATAAGTAATGTCTATTTGGAATTAGAGGATAAATTATGTCAGATAAACCTATAGTATATTGGGCCCCGCCAAATGAAATTAGCGCAATATCTTATGACAAAGAAAAAATGTTAACTAATAATTTAGTAAAAACGCGATTAATATTGGATAAAGTATTAGATCATATTAATTCTGGTGATAATGTAGGAGTAAAACTCCATTTTGGAGAAGCTCACAATACTCGTTACTTACGTCACGATTATATTCGCGAAGTTGTGGAAACTATTAAATCAAAAGGAGGAAATCCCATACTTATAGAAACTCAGGGTTTAGGGATGTTTCCCCAACAAATAAGCATTTTTGAAAACTACTCGGTTTGTCTCGGACACCGGAAAACTAAAGCTGATCATGAAAAAATAGCACATCTTCATGGATTTTCAGAGTCAATAATTGGAGCTCCAATAAAATTTATTGATGGTGAAAAAGGTATAGAAAGTAAAATTATTAAGATAGATGGAATTCATTTTAAAGAAGTTCCTGTAGCGGCAGGTCTTTTTGAATTTGATAAAATTGTAGTAGCATCTCACTTTAAGGGACATCCACAGGCTGCTTTTGGGGGGGCATTAAAACAACTTGGAGTTGGGTGTGTAACTAAACAACACAAATATCTACTTCATTATATTGGTGATTTAAGTATAAATATGAAAAGATGTAATATATCTAAATGTTCTCGAGAATGTATTGAAGCATGCCCAGTAGGCGCAATAAAAATTGAGAATGAATCTGCAGTACTAGACAATTCTTTATGTGTGTATTGTACAGCTTGTTTAGAAAGATGTCCTGTGAGAAAAGCGATAAATAGAACATTTAATACTAACATAAATGAATTTAATATTATGGCGGAAAAAGTCATTGATAACGCCACAGCTGTTATTAATTCCTTTGGTCCAGAAAATATTCGATTTATCAATTTTGCCTTTGATATACCTCTTATGTGCGATTGCGTAGTTAACGCTAATATGCCTATAATACCTGATCTTGGTATCTTTGGATCAGCAGACCCTGTAGCCATAGATAAGGCTTGCATTGATGCTGAAACTAATGCCCCCGGACTTCCAATCTTGAAAGCAGATGGTCAATGGACAGAACCAATTTCTATTGGGATTGAAAAAATTAACGCTTGGAGTAATTATCTTGATACTTCTTGGCAATTAGATGCTGCAGTTAAAAACAAACTTGGATCTGTTGAGTATGAATTAGTAAAAATATAGAATAATTCCATTCTTTTTTTTTTAGTCTGAAAAATATAGGATAATATTTGGTAAATATTTCCAAAATAAAAATTATTGAATTTTAAAACTTTAAATTGTATCAATTCAAATATATCATTTAAATATTAAACAAAAATAAAAAAAAATATTAAAAAACATTTAACAATTTGGTGATGAATTTTATGGCTCTTGCGGGAGAAAAAGTAGGAATCCCTTCTGCCGAGGAAGCTCCAATGGTGGTAATGGCTCGATATAAACAGCCACTTGCGGGATTTCTATCAATTTTAATTGTTTTTATAATAAGCTGGTTAACATGGTTAATATTTTTCGATCCTCGTTGGCATAACCCTGTGCCATCATCAGATGTTCGTATGGAAGTAACAGCATGGGCAACTGTTATTGGTGGTTTTGGATTAATTGGAGTAGTTTGGGCAATTTGGTTTGAAAATTGGCCTTATTATAACTGGTTTCGCACTCCTTGGAAAGTGGGGCTAGTAGGTACTGCTATTAATGCTGTAATCATTATTATTTTTACTTTTGTACTTCTACCCTTCTTTAATTCAAAATATGGTAGTCAAATAACAGATCCATACATAGTATGGTTTGTTGGGGCATCAATTTTTGGTGCTTTAAGTGGATCATGTTTTTCTTTTGGCGTCCTTTGGGTAGCTGGAACTATGTACTGGCCCTTTTTCAAAATAAAACAACCAAAGCGCGGAATAATCGTGTGGATTATTGGTAGTGCTATAATGATACTCGTATGGTTTTTACTCTTCTTTCCAGCAGGAAATCG
>JBHLOI010000125.1:0-3491 GCA_048940645.1 Promethearchaeota archaeon
AAAATCATTCTATGGGTTTTCTTTCTCCCAAAATTTTCATTTACCATGTCTGTGATTTGAAACGTAAACGGAAAAATAAGAACAGCCACTGGAGCTGTGATTAGGAAAGTACCAATGCTGAAATCTCCGATTTTTGCCGCAATTATTTGAGAAATTGTGATGTATAGGACATAAAAAGCAATTGCTACATCTTCTTTTTGTTGAGTTTTGATATAATGACTAATAAAAATTGTTGAAATGAAAATTGTAATAAACCACACTAATAATATTAACCACATAACAATCGTCTAATTTCAATTAGTAAAGCAATAATAAAACTCTATTTATCCTGCTTTTTAAAATAATCTCTTAGCAGATTATTAAATAAAGTTGAATGTTATATAAACAATGCATATTTATTTTACTTCATATTTTATCATCGGATAACTGGAGGTAAGAAATTATCAAACATGACATAGTTTCAATTATTTTAGATTTTTTATCTGAATTTACTGAAGGAAAGACTCAAATTATTAAAGAAGAGAATAAGCATAATCCTCAAATTATTCATTATTATAACGAAATTATCAGATATTGGAATCAATTAAATTTTATTATCCAAAAGACGCTAAGATCATTGGAAAAAACTAATGAGTATAAATTTTATACCAACGAGTTATTATTGCTTGCCACATATCGGTTAATATTTGAAAAAGCAGATATTGAAACCATAATCAAAGAATTGGACCAAAAGAAGGACTTTATTTCATTCCTAAAAAGACTACAAACATTTTCTTGGAAATTTGCATTGAAGGGTAAAAGCAAACTTGAACAATTAAGTATTAAGGAAGCAATTCCTAGCTTTTTTATCGAACATCTATTACCTGTAATGGAATTTGACTTTCTAAAAAAAAATATTAGATATATGAATGAATATGCCTCTCAGAAGAACATAACCCTTAGAATTAATACATTGCCTAAGAATTGTTCTTTAGAGTCATTAGTTAATTCAATAAGAAAAGAATTTAATAAGAATAATATAAAATTTACGCAAGACGCTGAAATTCCATTTATATTTCATACATCACTTAAAAACAAAAGAAAAATTCTTCTTAGCGATTACTATAGAAATGGTAATTTAATTTTTCAAGACAAGGCATCTGCGGTAATTATTCAATTATTATCGCCCAATTCAGGAGAGTTCATCTGCGATATGTGTGCTGCTCCTGGAATTAAATCCAGTTTAATTGCTCAATTAACCAAAAATGAAGCAAGAGTAATCTGTAATGATTTTAATAATAAAAGATTGAAATTTACTAAGTTTTTGTTAAATCATTTAAAAGTTTCGAACTTTTACTTAATCAATTCAGATGGAACAAACTTTCCTGTTAATTTAAAAACTAAATTTGATAGAATATTGATTGACGCTCCTTGTACAGGTAGTGGGACTTTTTTATCAAATCCAGAACTTAAATGGCGTCAAAATTCAACTTTTCTTCATCAAAATATTTTACTTCAAGAAAAATTACTAAAATCTGGGATAAAATGTTTAAAGCCTAATGGTATATTAGTTTATTCTACTTGTAGTTTGTATCCTGAAGAAGGAGAATTACAAATTATTAAGTTTAGAGAACTATTAGAACCATTAAATTTTCCAAAATGGTTTTCACCTAGTTATAAGATTAATAATATAGAATTGAAGGGTACAGGAAGATTATTTCCAGCAATTCATAAAACCCAAGGTTTTTTTGTAGGTAAATTCAAAAAAAAGGAAATATAATATAAATTATTTCAGTAGGTTATTTAAATGGTTAACAATTCGAAAAAATTCTGGACTATAAGTGAAATTGATGCAACTGGCGTAAGAGGCCCTCATGAAATAGAATTAAAAAACATAAGTAACGCTAAATACCATCATTTCATAAATATTGACCAAGAAAAGCTCTTAAAGATTGTAAATGAAGATTTAGGAGCAAAAATTGAAAATCTTAGTTTACATGAAGACTGGACAATAACAATTGAAATGTTTCCAGAAGTAATTATTCATTTACTTTATAGTTATTTTGGTGATGAATTTGGTGATATTGAAGCAGAATTTAAATTTTTATTTTCGGGAGAACACGCAAACATGGTTACAGGCGAGGATAGTGCCACATTTATAGATATTATAATAGATTTCCTAGAAAGAAAGATTAAAGGAGAAGAACCTTTTGAAAAAAATTATAAAAAGAAATCTGAGTTAATGGAAAAGGTTCTAATTCAAAGAGCTAACCCCTTTTCATTATTAGTTGAAACGGATCTCGAAAAACTTGCAGAATTTATAGGAGCTAAAGTATGGAAGGTTAAAGATGGATGGAAAATTAAAAGACAAATCTTTCCAAAAATCTATATAGAAATAACATGGGATTACCAAAACGGATTAGATATTTCGTTCTTTGGAGATAATTTATCAAAGAATATAAGCAGTTATCATGGAGAATTAATCGGGATTTTCACCATAAATCACATTTTGAGATATATTACAATTCAAAATGAAGAGAAGGAATTACCAGATATTTGCTACATGATGTTTTCTCGGCATTACACAAAAGTTAAAAATTGGACTCATAGAACTAGATAATCTTTTCCTTCTTTAAAAAAAATTAATAAAAAGAATAATATTTTATCCACTTGTCCAAATTACTGTTCTTCCTTTCTTTTTGAGTCTTTTAACTTTATTAGCACTTTCTAAATCGGACATAACCTTCCAAATTTGAGAGTTGCTTAGCTTAAAATACCTTCTTAATTCTGGTGTTGACATTTGAGTACCGTTTAAAAGATTCAATATTAATCTCTTAATCTCATCAACAGTATCTTCGTTTGAACTATATGAATCTTCCTCAGATTCGTTATCATTTACTTCCATTTCATCAATTATCCTTAAAGCAATTTTATTTAATTCTTTTAAGTTATTTTCTATACCCTGAGGTTTCATAAATAAGCAACATAATTCTAGGTCTCTTGGAAAAGCTACTATATAGAACTTATCGTATAGTATTGCTCTTGGTTTTTTTCCTGCATTTCCACCTCGAAATGCAAGATAAAAATTCATTGCAAAATCATCTAATTTCAATAAATTAGCACTATTACTATATCCTCGTTTCCATTTAAGAAATGGACCATCAATCATATCAAATCCAATAAGAGCAGCCCCAAAAAGTTCTTTTTCATTAAAATGCAATTTCTTTCATCCTCCTTTTAGAAATTTTTTCTAATTCTTTTTTTATAATATTCATAAGTTTATTACGTTCAGCGGGATTAATTGCTGTAAGGCCATATGTTTTTACATGAAGTATATCTTCTACTCTTTTAGGTTCCATTCTTCCATCATTTTTCGCTAAATCCTGTTTATTTGCAATCACTATTATAGGGCAGTTATTCTCGACAAAATGTGTAGCATAATTAATTAATTCGCGAGATTTTAGAACATTTTTCGGTGATGAGTCGGTTACTACAAAAAGGAGATCTGAACC
>JBHLOI010000018.1:0-57156 GCA_048940645.1 Promethearchaeota archaeon
CAAAATAAACTTGCCGATGCTGTGATAAGATTAATGGGAAAAGAAATAGAAGAAAAAGAGGAAACTTAATTTATTTATATTTTTTTACATACTTTTTTTAGATAATTTTTATCGTTTTATGAGATGAAAAACATACATTTGCTCTGAACCATGCACATTTACGAGATCATAGCCATTTTTTGTCATATAATCTTCGATATAAGCTAAAGCACTTTGGTAGAATCCCTTTTTTTCAAATTTCATAGTTTTAACTTCAGAAGAACTGGCATGGCTTAAAGAACGAGCAAGTAAATTTATCGTAATTGTATCAATCTTCACTTTATATTCACCTTATAATTTTTGTTTTATTTTAAAAGTTCTTTTAACATTTTAATTCACATTAAGTTTTAAAAAAATCGAAATTTCATTAAGAATGCCTCTTTTTGGTAATTGTTTAATAAAAAAAATGAGATACAAAATGGAAGATAAGTTAAAGCAATGGTTGGATGAGCATAATATTCAATATGTTTTACATACACACCCAGCAGTGTTCACAGTACCTGAAGCAAGAGAACATTGTGGACATATTCCTGGAACCCATTGTAAAAATTTATTTCTCAAGAATAAAAAATCAGGACAATTATACTTGGTGACCATCCCTCATGAAAAGCGATTAGACTTAAATCAATTTCGTACAATGATAGGTGCTCCAAAAATTCGCTTTGCTGGACCTGAAGATCTTGCTGAAATATTAGGCATTAGTGCTGGTGCTGTATCTCCACTTGGATTGGTTAATGATATGAATAATATGGTAATTTTCATAGTAGATGACATCATATGGAATGCTGATGAGATTTGTTGCCATCCAAATGTTAATACTGAGACATTACAAATTCCGGGATCTGATTTTCGGAAATTAATTAAAGCCACTGCGACTTCGATGGAAATAAAAAATCTTCCCTATTTAGGAAGCTGATTTAAAATAATTCAAAGCTGTTAAAGCATATATTTTTGTGGCATTTATCATGTCATCAATATATACATATTCGTTTTGGGCATGATAATTATTATCCCCTCGCAGAGTACCTATTATAACAGTTTCAATTCCTTTCATTTGAAAAAGATGAGCCTATTTAAGATTTTTTTTTCCATGTCATCCATATTAATCCCTCAATCTTTTTTAGATTGATATTTGAGTTTAACATTTATATAAATTATGATAGAAAGGTTATTATCTTTTTAAAATTAGATTGTAAAGTTGAACTAATCTAAAACTAAAAAATTAAAAAACAATCTACCACATATTTAGATTGACTTTCCTAATTTTAATAGATTAAATTATTACAAACAAGTGAAAATAAATGGCAAAAAGAGTAGCTATTAATGGTTTTGGTAGAATTGGACGATTGTTTTTTAGAGCTGTATATGATAACTATTGGAATGATATTGATATTGTTTCCATCAATGATCTCTTTGAAGCAAAATATTTGGCTTATGCTTTAAAATACGATTCTGTATTTGGAAGATTTAAAGGAAAAGTAGAAGCTAAAGAAACGTCATTAGTTATTGATGGTAAAGAGATTCCTATTACTGCTGAGAGAGATCCTGCGGATCTACCTCATGGAAGCAATATGATTGATGTAGCTGTTGAATCAACTGGTCGCTTTACTGCTAGAGACGGAGCATCAAAGCATTTAACTGCTGGTGCCAGAAGAGTTCTCATAAGCGCACCTGCAACAAACCCAGATATTACCGTAGTACTAGGTTGTAACGATCATCAAATAACAAGTGACCATAAAATCATTTCGAATGCTTCGTGCACAACTAACTGTTTGGCTCCTGTGGTTAAAGTTTTGCATGATAATTTTAGAATTAAGTATGGTCTTATGACCACAATCCATTCCTACACTAATGATCAGACTACAGCGGACATAGCGAGGTCAGGAACTCCTGAAAAAATGATCCGTGGAAGAGCAGCAGCTCAGAACATGATTCCCACATCTACAGGTGCTGCAAAGGCTATTGGATTAGTTTTTCCAGATCTAGCAGGTAAATTGGATGGTATCGCTGTAAGAGTACCTACACTTGATGGTAGCGTAGTTGATTTAAAAGTTATAGTAGAAAATAGATGTAATGCTGAGGAAGTAAATTTGAAGATGAAAGAGGCTTCTAATAATAGCCTAAGGGGCATTCTAGATTACACTGATGATCCGATTGTAAGTAGTGATATAATTGGTAATGCTCATAGCTCAATATTCAATGGATTATGGACTAAAGTTGTTGAAGATGAAGTCTTCGTTTTAAGCTGGTATGATAATGAATGGGGTTTCTCAAATCGAATGGCAGAGTTAATAATTAACAGATTATAAACTTCTCATAATTATTTTTTACTTTTTTTTATTTACTTATTTTTATAGTATAAAAAGATTATTCTAAATTTTTGTTCAATCTTAAATGGTAAAATTTGTGAAAGTAATCGTGATTATTAAGAGTGTACTTAATAGAATTATAAATAGATTAGAACTCCAATGTCTTATTTGTCTTCTCATAAACATGAATTTAAATCCAACAGCAACATGGATTATGATTAGGATTAACAAGACAAAATCATAATACATATGTAATTCAAATGGTATTACTAATCCAATGCTTTTAATATAATATGCAAAACCAGATAATACAACCAGAGCAGCGAAAATAATAATTGCTCTATTTGTGATAAGTTGTATCAATCTTAATATGTAGATAGGGCGACTTCTCTTACTTTTTAAACCTTTATAGATACGAGTCCACCAAAGTTTCAAATATTTCTGTGAGAGTATGCAATGGAAGATAAGAATTCCCAATAAAATCCATTCAGCTCCTTGGTGAAGAATCAAGTAAAAACTGTAAGTTTCAAGAAACTGACGTAGAGATACTATGATAAGTACGCCCAATGAAAAAAAACTAAGCAACCAAGATAATTTCCTATGTACTTTTAATCCTCTTACGTTCATAATTAAATATAGTTTTTCATAAAATTCCTTTGATAAATAAACCAATTTCCAGAATGGTTTTTTTTACTAAATTTGTGCTCTATTAGTATTTTAAAGTTAATTTATACTTAAGATTATAGATTACAAAATGGAAATATGATGATTTTAATGTATAATACACTAAAAAATTATAAGAAACAAATTTACACTGGAATGAGAGTTGGAGGAACTCATCACTGGCGTTATAACAATGGGGAATGGTTAGAAACTAAAACAGCTCCAGATCAGTGGAAAATAAACTTTAATTGTATAAAAACGCGAGCAAAACCAGCACCAATTAATACGGGGGCTAATGTTGGCACAAAATATCATTGGTATATCATAGCAGATCAGATAGCTACTAAACTGGATAGTAATTCTTATGTGACAAATATGAGAGGATTAAAATTTAAAGTGGGTCATAAACGACCATATTGGAGAACATTTAGTTATAATTATCCTGAACAAATCTCATACAAAAACAAAATCATTGAAATTTTAGAAGGTATTATTAAAAAATTAAAAATGGGAGATTTAATTTAGTATTCTTAAAATTTTAAGATGATTGCGGAGTTTTTTTATCTTTTACATATTCACGCATTTTTTCGAAAAATTCATCATCTTCTTTCTTATGATCTTCAGTATACCATTTATCAAACCGAATATGTCCTATAACTCTTGCTAAAACAATAACTAAAACAGTAATTACAATACCATCTATTACTTGAAGCCAAACTTCTGTTAAATTCCAAAAATAAGAAACATCTGCAGATGAAACAGTAATTATTATCATTAATTCAAATTCAATTTGCTCTTCTTGTTCTAGTCCTCCAGCTAAAAATCTTATAAATGCTTCTCCTGAGAGATATATTTCATTATCTTTCTCAAGTATTAAATTAATATGACTTTTATGAAGTGAGTTTCTCGGAGGATCATAAGTAAATAAACGAGAAATTAATGTTTGTGTAATAAAAAACCTGTAAATGTTATATTCGATTGAGGTAATCCCAATCGGTTCAACTGAACCAGTTGTAATTACATTAAAATCAAGATTTGCCGTGTATTTATAATTAGAATCTAAGTATAAATCAAATTCAATATTTAAACCTCCCGTTCCTCCAACAAGAGATTGATTAAAATTTATATTTGTATTATAATGCCCTATTCCTAGTACTTCTCTAAAATTATTAAATACTGGCAGTAATGCAATACATGTAACTAATAAAATAGTAATGCCTGCTAATTTATATTTATTTTTCTTTTCGATCTTAAATCCTACTCCATTTATGATTAAATGTTTCTCTGAGTTAAAATAGAAAAGGAAACTTATAAAGATTGCTTAATTAAGAGTTTTAATAAAATTCAATTGATATACAAACCAATTACCGAAGCCTTCAATAAATTCTAATCCCGCTTTTCTTGCCCATCGTTTTTCTGTTCTTCGAAGGGGATAATCTGGGTCTAGAAATAATTCGCTAAACGAAATTATACCATCTGATTTTAGAATTCTCTTAAATTCTTTAAGTACTCTGACGGGTTCTGGTATTTCTGGAAGGCATGCAATCGCATAAATTCGATCTACAGATTCATCTTCAAAGGAAAGATTATAAGCATTATCTACCATTGGAATTATATTAGAAATATTTTCTTTTTCGACTCTTTCTTTTAATCTTTTGATAATTGTCTTTTGAATATCAATAGCATAAACTTTTCCATAAGGCAATATTTTGTCTGCTACAGCCTTGGTGTAGTTTCCTTTTCCTGGCCCAATTTCCACAACAATCATCCCTGATTTAAGGTTCAGCCTTTCAGCAATAACTTTAGGTTTTTGAATAAATCGTCTTCTAATGGGATTATCAATTAATCGAGTTAGGAACGAGGGAATAGGGAACTTGTATAATTTTCTAATTATTTTTGCCAAGACAAACACCCAAAAAAGGAGACATAAAAAAATTATCCCTAAAATTAAAAATATGTTTTGGATTATAAGCAACCAATTAGACATTATTTAATCAGGACCACATATTAAAAGATTGGTAAATCAAAAATGAATCTTTAATATGATCTATTAGGAATAAATTTTTATATTCTCCCATTTTAGATTATTCATGAATTTAAGCTCAGCTCGACGATTAGAAATTGAAGATAAGAAATTATTTGATAAATATTTTGATGATTTTCAACCTGAAATCTCAGAATTTACGTTTACTAATCTTTTTATTTGGAAAGATTACTATAGTTTCTTGTTTATAGAATCTGATAATCATCTAATTATTTTTTCGCAAGATTATTTTAAAAGTTGGAAAAAATCAATTTCTAATTTAGATGAAGGAATATTTTTCTTAACCCCTATCGGTCCCACGCCAGAAAAACTCATAATCAACTTATTTAAACAGTTTGATAATATTGAAATTCATAGAGTTCCCAAAGATATCATAGAAAAAGTAATTAATAAACCAGAATACCAAGTCTTAAATTTAGATATTCATGAAGATAGAATTAATTGGGATTATATTTATGAGATTAAATCTCTCATTGATTTACCAGGAAATAAATATCGTCAAAAAAGACGTTGGTTAAACAAGTTCTTGGAAATTTATAACTATGAATTTAATATAATTTCGGATGGTTATATAGATAAAGCACTTGAGCTACAATTGGAATGGTGTGATCAAAATGAATGTCAAAGTAATGAAGATTTAATTGAGGAACAAAAAGCAATAAAAACAGCGTTAGAAAATTTTAATGATTTAGGGATTTTTGGAGGCATAATTGGTGTTGATAATAAATGTGTAGCATATACTTTAGGAGAAATGATAAATAAAGAAAGTTTGGTTATCCATATAGAGAAAGCTCATATAGAATACGAGGGTTCATACCAAGCTATTAATAACTTATTTCTAAAAGAGTTTGGTAAAAACGCAAAATATGTGAATAGAGAACAAGATTTAGGAATTCCTGGTTTAAGAAGAGCAAAAGAAGCTTATAAACCGATTAGAATGGTAGAAAAAAGTATAATCTATCATAAAGAAGACTAATTAAGGAATGGAATAGTGAAGATTTTTATACTCTTTTTAATTGACAAATCTAGTTAGTAAGTATTAATAAGTCATAATTATCTTATAATACCATAAAAATGAATATTATGTGATTGTTTATGTCTGAAGATGAAAGTAAAGAAGGTCAAAAGCAAGAAATGCCTGTTGGTAGATTGATCGGAAAGACAACAGCTTACGAAGTTACGATGCAAGTTCAAGATCCTTCTGTATTTAAAAAAACATATCTTACAATATATGGAGAAAAAGATAAAGAAGGGAACAAGGCTCATTATGTACTTAGCATATTAGATATGTGGAGCGATGAATCAGGAATGTTAGCTATCTTATCTGTTTTAGGAGAAAGGCCAAAAAGACCATTTGATGTAGGTGCTGAAGTTTATAAGGCAAAAGAGAAGCAAATTACAAAATTATTAGGAATTTACAATCCCCCTGAAGAATCAGTTTCTTTGGGAAAGTTACTTGGCTATGAATTTGATGTAAATTTATTAGTTAAGAACTTTGGAAGGATATTCATTACAGGAAAGAGTGGGTCTGGAAAATCATATACGATGGGTGTATTATGTGAGGAATTTATGAAAAAAGGGATACCTATTGTTATATTAGATCGCCATGGAGAATATGGATCTCTTAAAGTAGCGGCTAAAGATGATAATCAAGAAGGTGACAGTGGACAAAGTGAATTTGTGGATAAAATCATAGAATTTGCTGATTTGAAAATTAACAAGGGTGGTGATATTGATGTCGAATATTTATTTTCTTTAGATGCTGGAGATATTGTTGCTCCTAATCTATGTACAATAGTAAACATGAGAGGAATGGATTTAAGCGTTCAAGAAATGATTGCTGGTAAATTGCTTAAAAAATTATATCAAGCAAGTACTTCAAGAAGAATTCCACCATTCTATTTATTCTTAGATGAAGCTCATCTTTTTGCGGGTAAGAAAAAAACTGAAACATGTGAAACTGTAAAACTTTTTTCTCAGGAGGGAAGAAAATTCGGAGCTAATTTAGTAATAGGTACACAGAGACCCCAATTATTAGACACAACTATACGAGCGCAAGCAGGTAGTTGGGTTGTTCATAATCTTACAGATATTCGAGATATTGATGTTACTATTTCAAGTGCCGAAGACTTAAGTCGCGACAATAAGAAAGATATTTCAGGCTTGGATAAAGGAGAATCAATAATTTGTGGAGAGGCAGTAAAGGGTATTCCATTATATGTAAAAATTCGAAAGCGAAAAACTGAACATGGTGGAATTGGTTTTAATCCATTAGATTTCTTGCCTCAACAAACTGTAGAAGAGTTGCAGATGAGAAGGCAAAGAATTCTGGGAGATAAAAGTGCGAATGAATTGGAAACTGGAAAAGCCATTTTTGAAGAAATCACCGCTCCAAAAACATCTGCAGAGTATTTAGATGAAATAGGCGCTTTGAAAGTAAAAATAAAGGAGCTTGAAGAGGAAATCGAAATGCTTAAAGATAAAGTAGTTGAGTTAGAATCAGGTGGAGCAGAAGGAGTGCCTTTAACAGCGGAAAATATAGACGAGAAAGTAGAGGAACTACAAACAGAATTAAAAGTATGGCAAGAAAAGTATAATTACCTTAAAGAAACTTTAGAAAATCCAGATGCATTTCCTCAGTTAGGTGAAGAAAGTAGTGGAGCAATAATAGATTTACAAAATAAAACCATAGAGTTGGAAGCTGAACTACAAAAATATAGATCAAAATATACTGATGCAATAGTACTTGCCGAAAAAGCAATTACTGAACTTAAAAAAAGAGGTAAATAAATTATCTTAAACCTCAAATAATATTTTGGTAATATTTTTTTAAATTCATATTTTTTCTATTCTTTTATCCATAATTTATAAATTTGGTTAATTTTATTTTAGATTGGTCAAACTATTAATTATCACATAAAAGTAATTAGATTAATTAATTTAAGGAGTTATAAATTGAACTTAGAAAGCATTAAAAAACTTCAAAAAGAACTATCTGATCTATTTGGTGTTTCTGGATTTGAAGATGAGGTAAGTAATTTTATCTTGAACATGATTGAAAATGAAAATTTAGTTGACAAAGCTTGGAAGGACCCTCTTGGAAATGTACTTGCCATGAAAGAAGGAAATGAAGGGAAAAATCGAATTCTATTTGATGCTCACACTGATGAAATTGGATTCATGGTCTCTTACATCGAGAAATCTGGATTTTTAAGATTTGTTTTGGTTGGTGGATGGGATATAAGGATATTGCAAGGACAGGCAGTAATCTTAAAATCACAATCAGGAAAACTTTTACATGGAATAATTGGATCAAAGCCTCCCCACTTAACAACCCCAAGTGAGAGGAAAAAAATTCCTGATCCTACTAAATTGTATATTGATGTCGGTATGAGTTCAGACAAAGAAGTGATAAATAGCGGGATTGATGTTGGTTCTGTTGCTACTTTATATGATCCTTTTGAAGAATTTCCTAATAATATGGTTCGTGGAAAAGCATTTGATGATCGCACTGGATGTAATGTACTTCTTCAGTTGATGAGGCAATTAAAAGAAAATTCATCGATTAATGACACTATTCTATTTAATTTTGCTGTGCAAGAAGAATTTGGAAGGATTGGAGCCGTTACAGGAGCTTTTAAACTAAAACCAACTATGGCTATAGCAGTAGAAAACACTACTGCGGCAGATGTACCAGGTATAAAAGATTCGCAAATCCCAGTTTATATTGGTAAAGGTCCAGCGATCACCGTAGCAGATAAATCCATTATATGTTCGCCTCATATAAATAAAAGACTCATAGAAAATGCAAAGTATGAAAAAATTTCTTATCAAATCAAAAAACCTATGTATGGTTTAACAGATGCAGGGAAAATTCAACTTACACGCGAAGGTGTACCTAGCTCAGTAGTATCTGTTCCATGTCGCTATATACATTCTCCAACATCTTTACTCAAGTTAGAAGATATAGCTAATACAATAAGATTGCTAGTAACTTTTATAAGGAATCCTGCTAATCTTTAGCTTTAAAAAAAAATTTAAAAAAAATATAGGAATATTAGCTAATTAATCACCAATTGGAAGAATTTTTCTTCCATATGATTCATTTATAATTTCTGCTATTGCTAAATAAATTGCACTTGAACCACACAAAATTCCTTCATATCCTGCTATGATTTTAATTAACGATATACCAGTAAAATCACCAATAGCTAGTAGAAAAAATAATATAGCTAAACTTAAAAAGACGACCTGTAGAGCCCTATTCCTTTTCAATGTTCCAAAAAACATAAATAAAGTAAATAAGCCCCACATCAGAAGGTAAGATCCTACAGCAAATGTCTCTGGAGGTACACTCCATAATCCTGTATTTGGTAAAATATTTAGAAAAACTAATGTCAACCAAAACAATCCATAGGATGTAAAAGCTGTTGTCCCGAACGTATTTCCTTTCTTATATTCCATAATACCCGCAATTATTTGGGCAATTCCTCCATAAAATATTCCCATACTTAAAATCATAGTCCCTAAGGGAAATAAACCAGCATTATGAAGATTAAGTAGGACAGTAGTCATACCAAATCCCATCAGACCAAGCGGTGCTGGATTTGCCAATTCATCATTCATTTTTCTTTTACTCGTCTATTATCAATTTAATTAGATTCATGTACTTATTTTGATTTTAAAATTTTTTGAAAGATAAAAACCTTATATTAATAAAAAATTAGGACATCTTCAATTGATAAAAAAAACCTTGTTTTAGGTTATAAAGATAAAAGTATCAAATTTATAGATAAAAATCTTATAAATTATAGTAAATATATTAAATAAAATAGAGAGAGATCGGAAAATAATAAATAAAAAAAAATTGATTATCATGTCCTCAGCTAAAGGTTTTTTATGGAGCCTAGTATTCCTTTTAACCGCAGCTATTTATAGCTCAATTCCTACTTATTTAATTGTAACCTATTGGCAATGGTTAAATTCATTCACAATGGACGGGAGACCTGTATATACAATTCCTTTATTTACTTTATTCTTATGGATTATTTCTTTAGTTGTTACTTTAATTTATCTTGTTGCTATGATAAGAGCGATAGTTCAGAGGAAAAATGAGGATTTAGGGATACCTAAGGGTGTAAAAGGTTTTGGACTTGTCTCTTCAATTATAGTATTTGTATTTATGGTTTTATGGTACATTCTATTTAATGAGATTGCCTTTTTCTCTATGATTCCTCCTTAATACAATTGGTTTAGATTATTTTAAGGAAAAAATAAAAATTTAATTATTTACTTTAATTATTCAGAAACTTGTTTTAATTTATCTTCATGGATTTTTACCAGTTTTTCTTTGATTTCTTCATACTTTTCTTTTGTAATGGGGAATTTTCTTAAGGTTAATATCCCTAAAGCAAGAGCAACAGCAGGAAAAACACAAATTAAAATTCTAATTCCTAAAAGTGTTAGATTAGTGACTGTTGCTGGATCATAAGTTGCCCATCCCACAGTAGGAAAAACAATAGCTAGTGATAAAGCTACTGCAACTGTAGAAAAACGAATTATTAAAGCATTTACTCCATAATATGCACCTTCGCGTCTTATTCCTGTCTCAATTTCATCATAGTCGATAATAGCACTCATTACAACATCTCGTCCAAACATGATACCAGCAAAACCAAATCCAATTAAAATATATGTTATTATGGCTCCTATAATTTCCCAAATGAATAATGTAGGGATTAAAGTAATTATTAAAGTTGCTAACGCTGTCATATGGGCCTTTTTTGCACCTTTTTTAGCAAAGAAATTTCGCCATATAATCATAAATATTATTGCGGAGATAAAAATTATAGCTAATAATAATTGTTGCATTAAAGCATCCTCTTCACCTATAACATATCCTAGGAAATATGGATTGATTATGGGGAACAATCCAAAAACAAACCACTGTGCAAAATTTGTCAAAACATACCATTTAAAAGCTTTATTTTTAAATGTAAGTTTTACAGATTTAAAGAATGATGGTGCTTTTTCAGGATCCTTAGAGTATTCTTTTCTTTCCTTTAATCCAAATATAATAAAAATAGAGGCAAAAATAGCTGCTATAGCTGCCATAATAAGTGAAGTTCCAATAAATTGTTTCTGAATATTTGATCTTATTAGGGGATTGGTTGTATAAGGTATTAATTCTTCAATAAAAAAGCCAGGTAATAAAGCAGCGAATAATAATCCTATGATGTTAAAAATTTGAACAAAATTATTAGCTTTTGTTCTCTCACCTAAATCCTGATACATTTCTGGAAATAAGCTTGTTTGATTTAAAGAATATGCTGTATAGAAAGTATCAAAAAGATTTATTATAATTATAAAATAAAGGAATTGAATCACTGTTGAACCTGTAATAGGTGCTGTCCATAAAAGAATTATAATTATACAGGTTGGAATAATTCCTCCAATTACGTAGGGTCTTCTTCTTCCCCATTTTGATGTTGATCGATCTGATAAAGCACCTAAAAGCGGATCATTTAACGCATTCCAAACAGACCACAATACGTAGCCTAATGAAACTAAAAGTATATCACCTATTATTACCGTATAATAGAAGTTAAATATATAAAATGTAAACATTTGATATGACATTGTGTCTGCTATTCCAGCAAAACTATAAAAGATGGTTGTTTTTGTAGATATTTTTTCCCTTGAGCTAAATTTTTCTTCACTCATTTTTACTCTTTGTTTTTAATTTAATTTAGTTAATTTATTTTTGATATTGACATTTTTATATTTTTATTTATTTTGAGAAGTAGTAGAACATAAAACAATATAAAACTTTTTTTAAGTTTTTTTTAGAAAGAAAGGGGATATTTTCCAAATTCTTTTGTTGCTTTAACCATCCAGCGTAAATTTGGGACTTTAATAGCCGGATGCATATTTGCGGCACTCACAATAAAGCCTCCTCCTGGACCAGCTGTTTTAATAGCATATTTAACTGCATCATACACTTCCTGTTTGGTTCCATAAGTTAATACATGAGCAACATCTATATTACCCAATAAGCATAATTTATCCCCTACTTTCTTTTTAACTAATGCTAAATCAACATTAGCAGTAGGTTCAAGACTGTGTAAGCCATCAAATCCACAACCAATTATAAAATCTAATAGGGGAGTAATCTGCCCGTCTGTATGAAGAACTATTTTTCCTCCTCGCTCATGAACAGCATCAGTTATTGTCTTGTATGCTGGTAAAAGTAATTCATTAAACTTTTTTGGGTTCATCATAGGACCTGTATGATAGGCTAAGTCTCCTGATTCAACGAAGACTTCTGCACCTACCTCCATATAGCTTTTATAGCATTCTGCGGTAAATTCAGCTATGATTTCATGAACTTCTTTAATAAATTTTGGATTTTTATGAATCATTCTAGAGTAATATGGCATACCCATGCCTTGAGAGGCGCTTTCAAATACGCCTGCTAAATCATTTGTTACAATCACAAATATTTTATCCTTGTGTTTTTTATTTATTCGGCGATAAAATTTTTTCACCATTTTAGTATATTTTTCTGTCATTGGGCCTTGAATGTTTTCTTTAGTTTCTTTCCATTTGTCAAGTGAATTCATAGTGCCATATAAATAATAGGGATTGAAATTACCTTCATTATTTTTTGCTTCCCATACACGTCCAAATATGTCTTTCATAAGATCTCTTTTATCATCAGGAACCTCCACAAATTCTAGGGGGATTATACCAACTTGCATACAATCAAGTCCAACGTTGATCGCAGCTTCAACACACCGAGAAAAAACAGAAGTTTCTACACTTTCAAGTAAATTACTCATTTCTTCTCTCCAATTCTCTGGATTTTCGCGTTTTATTTGTTCTAATGTATCAAAATCTGATATTTGAGGTTTCCCAAGAATATTATCAACATTATTCGCATCAATATAGATCGTATGAGATGGTACTCGATCTGGTTCTTCTAAATTTAAAGTAGCAAGAACTCTTTCTCTACATTCCATAAAATCATTACATATTTGTAAAATTTATTTATTAAATAAACCAATTAAGCCTTTTTAGTTATCATTTCTTTAATAACTTTTTTCTTGTCTTCAAATTTAAGTTCAAGTATTATTTTGCCCCATCCTCCACATTTTAATCCTATATCAAAACAACCAACTCTTTTAATTCTCATTTCATTAGGATCGATACCAGCATAAAATAATTCTTGAGCTGCAAAGATTAACCTTTCCATCTCGCTCAATGCATAAATACAAATTCGCTTAGGATTTAATTTAGTAAGAAGATTTCCTGGGCCATCAAAATAAAATTTATCACCAATTTTATGTAAACTGCTACATCCATGTGATTCTACAACTTTAATTATAATAGTCTTTTGCAATAAAGCTGGTACTTTCAAAAGAGCTTCTTTATTTCTAGGATTTTCCAACCACAGCTCCATCTCCTTATCTGTATACCCTAAACTGTTTTTTATAAAGTCTAGAACTTCTTTAGACATGATTTTTTTTCCCTCTATGTGTTATTATATTTTTTTTATAGTATTTTTCTAATTTATTATTAGTATTAAGTTCAATTTATTCAATAATAAGGATATACTTCTTCATCAAAAGAATTAAAAAGGTAAAGAAATTTTTCATATCAGTAATCTTATAGATTTAAAAAATATAAAAGGATTTTTAATTACATACTGAAATAAAAACTTTAATACCACTGGGTTTTTAATCATCTCAATTAACATTTTTGTTGGAAAGTCCATATCACCATATATAGATATCAAATTTTCTATATGATGTGTTTTAACTACTTTAAAAAAAGTTTCAAAATCTTTATTAGAAAACCGCTCTAAAATAAGCCGAATTAAGTAATGCGTCTTTAATTCTTTACCTATTGAGAATTGGCAAGGCGTTTCATAATTCTTTTTAATAAAACTTTTTGAGAAATCATTTTCTTTAAAACACATTTTTATACAATTTGAAGCTAATTTTGCTGCTGTTAACAGCATAATAATTCCTCCACCAGTAGTGGCTTTTACTTGGCCTGCTGCATCTCCAAGTAATAGAATATTATTAAAAGCTAATTTATTCATTAAACCGAAAGGAATGATACCTCCTTGTTGGTCGATTTTTTGTTCAATTTTAACCCCTATTTTTTTTAAGAAGTAAACTAATTTTCTTTTAATAGGTGGTGATGTCGCTAGGCCTACTCGATAAACTTTATTTCCTTCAGGTACAATCCAACCAAAAAGCTCTTTCCATTTTTTGTTAAAATATAAAGCCGCTTCATTTTCATCAAAATTTCCTTTAACACGGACTTGCATGGCATAAAGGATTTCATTTTGTATATTTAGGTGTTTTCCAACCAAAGACAACGGTCCATCACACCCGATTAACATTTTTGCTTTAATAACTCTCTTAGAAGTTTCAATTATTACATGTTTTTTGCTACTTTTATTAATATATTTGAAAGTTTTGAATTTTTCTCCTAGAAAATAGACAATATTAGGATGGTCCTTAATCTTATCATAAAAGTAGTTATCTAAACCCACTCGATCAATGATGAAAGGATGCTCATCTCCAGAAAGTTTAATATACCTTCCTGAGGGCGCAATAATCTTAGCTACTTTAACTCGATTTAAAATTATTTCTTTGGGAATTTGTGTTATTTTTGTTAGTTTTTGGGAGACAATTCCTGCACATTGAAATGGTAAACCAATTTGTTGATGCTCCTCGATAACTGATATTTTTAAGTTTGTATTAGTTAATAAATAACATAAATAATTTCCCGCGATACTTCCACCAATGATGCAAATATCAAAATATTCGAAATCACTGCCCATTAAGAGATTGTATAACATTAAAAATAATAAATTTTCGGGATGAAAGAGAAAAATTATTTAAAATGAGAAACTAAGAATAAAGTTTAAAGAATCTCTTTTCCTCTTCGGGAATAGAACGAAAACCTAATGATATCATCATGCCATACACGATTGCTAATGCAACTCCATTAAAAATAGAAGTATCCTCAAAAGGTAAATCTGTTCTAGGAGTTAGTAATGGCATAACCTTCTTTAAAATATATTTTGTTTCTGATTTCTCGTTATAAAATTTGATTATGCTTTCTTTAAAAAATGTCATAAATACTTCATGTTCCAATATCATTTTTTTTACATTCTCTTTACCATTAATCACTCCAAAATGTCCAAAACCAGCCTTTAATGGAACAATATTCTTAAGATTATTCAATGTTTGCATATATTCTGCGTGATTATAGAATATAGGCATCGAGACTGGCATAGTTAATAATTTTGATGTGTTATAAATTGTTCCTGATGCTTCTCCTAAATAAATGAAATCAATTTCGCCATCTTTAATAAAGAGAGGTGTTTGATGATCAGGAACATGTCCTGGTGTTTTTAATATACATAATCTGATTTCTTCTCCATTCTTCAAGAATCTATTAGTCACTTCAAGCTTATTAGGATCAGAATAAAATTTAGCACTAGGTTCTATAATTTCAAAGGCATAATCATCAATAGGGCTCATAATACCAACTAGATCACTATAAGTCCGCCTTGCTCTATTTAAATGAGGTTTATAGTCATTAAGTAATTCTTTAGTCTTCTGATTTGTTAAAATTTTAATATCTGGGTTATGATTTTTCAATATATCATATAGAAGATGCATTCCTCCCGCATGATCAAAATGATGATGAGATGGAACAAGATACTTAAACGAGTCTAAGCGAATCTGGTTTTTTTTAAAATATCTTATTAACTTTTTTACATCTAGAGATGAACCACAATCAAACAGGATTGAACAATCATCAAATTCAGCTAGGTATACCGAAAGTCTACGTGATTGCCCATAGGCTTTTGCGTCTATATGATGAATATAGTCATTGATTTTACCTGAATCCACAGTAATTAGTTCTTGTACCATAAAAAAGGAAATTATATATTTAATATGAACTATTCTGTTTTAGATTAAAAGTCCTAAAATAAAATTTAAAGATTTGAATATTGATAAAAAATAAATATTTAGAGATTTAATTTTTGTTTCCAGAATTGCATTTTCATTTTTAAATCTTCTTTCTCAGGTTGACTAAGTACGTAGGTTTTAGCTTTTAGGTCATTGCTAGTATTATTTATATTTTTTAGAACACTATTATAGCCCTCTTTATTGATGTATTCAGTTTGAAATTTCTCTAAAGCTTTAGAGATTTCAAGACCCGTCATCTTATCAAGACCATCAGAAACTAAATCAAATTGTTTTGAAAGTAGAGATTTTGCTTCAACACTTGGAGCAGGGACTTCTTTTAAGGGTTCTTCAGGCACTCTCGGTTTTTGGGCAATAGGCTTTATTTCTTCAACTGGTTTTGGCTCTAAGATTTGACGTTTCACATCATGGATTATTTCTTTTCTGGAGCCAAGCCAGGCTTCCTCGAGTATCGGGACAAATATTTTAATGTGTTCCTCAATAATACTGCCTATTCCAGCAATTTCAGTTACAATATCTCCTCTAATCTCGGTTTTCGAAAGTACACATACAACCACTTCCTCATAATCTTTATTAATACCCCAAAGATTTTGCAAGGCTCTATGTCTATAGTCTACATTATCCATACTATCAAACTGCTCAATAATTGACTGATGTGTTGGATTTGTTGGATTAATACTGGTAGCTATTCTGAAGTTAATATGAGAAGGACGACTTTTAATTGCTTCTATATCAATATCTGTTAACTGAGGAGCAACAATTAATATTCGCATTTTGGCTTTAGAAATTTCATCATTGATATGAGCTTTAGCACTTTCAGGAGACCTAATGAACCAAATATCTTTCATGGTAAAACCAGTCCCTTTCTTCGCTTGGTTCCAGAATTCACTGGTCACTCTTTCAGATACTTCCAATTTCTGTAATATATCATCCAAAGTACTATTTAAAGTTGAAACGATTTGATTTGAAAATACATCCCTCATGTCACCAAAGGATTCAATAACCCCTCCAGATATTCCTTCAATCTTTTCTTCAGCAGCTTTTACTGCTTTATTAAAGTTTTCTGCAATATCAGTATAAATTTTCTCCTTATCTTCCTCCACTTTTGAAGCAAGTCCATCAACACTTTTGATGGTGCTTTGTAAAGAATCCTTTAACTTAGCAATAACCTCTGGATCTATCCCTGTAGTCGCTTTTTTTAACTCATCTGAAAAAGCCATTTGACTAACACTGAGTTGGACATTAACAGCATCAGTTATTTCTTTTAATCTAGCATCTATTATTTTTTCAAGAACTTGATCAACAGTTTGTTGAATAACTCCTAATCGAAGTTTTTGTAAATTTGAAGATACTGTTGATTTTATGTTATCAAATTCATTCTTTAATTCTGAGATTTGCCCTTTAATAATCTGGTTTGTTTTTTGATTAATATCCTCGAACTTTTTTGATACATCACCTAATTGATCTCCCACAACACTTGTAGTTGTTCCTTCCAATTTTGAAATATCTTCAGTTATACCACGTATTTGATCCATAACTGCCATAGTCTCATCAAATTCTTTTTTCTGAGAACGTATTTGAGATAGCATTGTATCTTTAAGTTCCTTCATTAATTTTGTAGAATCTGGTGGAACTACTTTAGATGGTGTAGTTTCAATAGTGGTAAACGATTTATTTAATTGGGCGGGAATACTTGCTTTTATATCTGAGATATATTTATGAAATTTTTGTAATTGACTAATTAATGCTGCATATGGAGGTAAAGCGGTGTAATGAGGTTTTGCTCCTACGATTTCCTTGAATAATCCTTTTTCTACAAATTTTTTCGCAATTCCTTGGCAATAATCTTTAGGTTTATTAATTAAAAGAGCCATTTCACCAATAGAAACTGCTTCTCTTCCTGTAGTCCGGAAGTATAATTCAATTTCCTCGTTATTTAAGCCCAGTTCACCTAAAACCTGTCTAGTTAATTCTTCCGAATAGGTTACCTCTTCTATTTTTAGAACATCCTTAACTTCAAAATTTTCTACTTCTAGGTATTGATTTAGATAAATAATTAATTTATGAGGAGGGTCTCCATGTAAATTTTCTTTTTTAATAGGAAATTTAACTACAGCCTTATATTCTTCGGCTGTGATTTTGAATTTTATTTCTTTTAGACATACCTTACAAGAATAGGGGATTTCAAGCACTTCTTTATCTTTGAATAAATACATTTTTTACATCATCTCTTTACTTTAATTAAAATGTAACTTTCTCTGGATAAGATACTTCTAATAAATCCAAAGCCTTTTTTGCAACTTCATAGGTTATTTTTCCATCTGAATCCTCTTGTCTATATGCAGCTCTAATTTTAGGAAGTAAATATTCGGGGAATATTGTCAAAGGTTTAATATCAGTTAATAATAAAATCCAACTCCTCTTATTCTCATCTTTAATCTCAGTAATTACGTTAAGCTTTTTCAAATTATCTAGCAGGATCTCAGTAACAGCAAACTCACTGAAAATTTTAGGGATTTTATCCAATGGATAATGATTTGAACGCATCAATACAAAAAAATCATAAACATCTGGATTCAATAAAATTGAAGCTAATTTTTTTGTTTCTTCAATATCTTCTATATAAGGATCATAGTGAGAAAAATAATCGGTTGCCTTTTGTTTAAAGGGTTCTATTAAATCATTATTTGTATCTTTAAAATGCTTTAATAAACTTTCGTTTGGTACACGCGAAAACATTATGTCTTTTATTAAAAAGAGATATTCTCCTTGATTCTTTATCACTCCAGTTTTTTTATCTTTCTCACCCTTAATCCAATCTCGTCTTACTAAGTTTAATTCAACAAAGGGGCGAAGAAGAATATCAATATTTGCTGTGGGTTTCATTTTTTCTACAATTTTTTTCATTTCATCCTTGGAAATTGGTCTTTCTCTTAAATTTTCTAACATTTTTAATCTAACATCGCTATTATATATCAATGCAACTTTTTGAAGTCTATCTAATTGACTCAATCGTTCAATTTGAAAAATAGTGTATTTTAATTCATTCATCAAACGAATATTTACATTGGAAATCAGATCTAACTGTTTAGTATTTGTTGCTTTTGCTAATTTTTCAAAAATCGTATCTAATCTTTTTGCCATATCTTTAAGTATATCCTCAAAAAGCTCAATCTCATCATCTAATTCGAAAATAGATATAGTAAGATATTGAGTACCATCAGGTAGTTGCTTGAAATAAGATACCACTTGATAAGGTGTCTCTTTCAATTTACCTTCATAAAAATTACTGAAACCATACTTTGTTCCGAAAAGTCCAGTTGTGTGTTGATAAAATGTAGCGAAGATATCATTTTCAATAATTAATTCAAAATAATTATTTTCATTAAACTGATTATTTTGAAAAACTAATTGCATCGGGCTAAATTCTGGATTAATTTCACCAGTCATTTCATTTTGGTTTAATAAAAAATTAAAAGTCAATATTCCTTGAATCATATCGATGTCGCACTCTTAGATTTTTTATTTTTTTAAATTTTGTTTTCTTATAATTATTTCTTAAGTAATGTATTAAATTAAATTTAACCTAGTAGAATATTTAAAATTCATTATTTTGTCAAGGAATAACACGAGGATTATAAATAATTTATAATTGGAAGTGGATATGTTATATTCTATAAATAAGAAAAATATTTTGACAATTAAATTAAATATTAAATTTACTTTATTAGCTTATTTAAAAATATTTAAACTATATGATGTTTTATAATTAAAATATTGAATTTTTAAAGGTGAGTTTCATGATTAAATTAATTAATAAGAAAAAAACCTATTTCTATCTTTTCACTATTTCATCATTGATTATTTTAAGTTCTACTATTTTCCTTCTAAATTCAAACCGAATGATATTTTACATTGAGAATGATAACCAGATAAAATCTTCTTCGTTAATACTTGGAGGAGGGTTGTGGCTTGATAATCCTAATTTTACTGATACTGTTGATCCATGGTTTCCAACGATAACAGGAGATAATACTGATGTTGATGCTTCTTATACACCAGGTCAAGCAAATTTTGAAGTTATTGGGGATCAAAGAACTTTTTCAGAAATATCTGGCACTCCACTTGAGGAACAATGGTTAAACACTACTAATCCTCTTTTCCCTGCTTTACCAGATAACTATGGAATTGATCAATATGGTTGTTGGGCAAATCATACCTGGATTGATCCTGATGATCCTGTTCAAAGTCCTAGTATAAATTGGGAGAGAAACATTACCATGCCTGTCGATATGTCAGATTACGTAATAACCTCGGCTTCTATTTCAGCAGTCTATAATGCATCAGTAACAGCCTCTCCCGGTGGTGCAGGTTATCAACCAAATTCCTTTTATGGAGTAGACGTTCCTGGAGATACAGTAGATTCAGGTAGTGGATATACTAGAGATTACGATTCAGTAAGATTTTATGTATTAATCTCTGACTTAGAAAATACTGAAATACATGAAATAGCGTGGTATCAATCTATAGACTTAGGAAAAGATTCAGCAGGTGCTTATGACAATATCACAGATTCATTTATGGATAAGGTCTTAGAAGAAACATTAATAATTTATTTGAGCTCCCTTTTTGATCGTGATAGTTCTCATTTTAAGATAACTCTTGGTATAAGAATTAAATGTGTTGATAATTGGGATTTTGATCGAGATCGCTGGGACCCTTTAAGAATTAAATCATGCAATTTAACCTTCACATATCAAAAAAAAATTGATCAATTTACTGCTATTTCATGGAATCAGATAGGAAATCAAATTAGTGGTGATAACGTATATATTACTGGAGCGAATCTTAACTTTAAATATAAAGTTAATGAAACTTGGCCTAATGCACTCTCCCCAAATTCTGAATTGAGAATATTATTAAACAATAACTCACATTCCGAAGCAATCAATTTAAATTTAGCAACAACTAGTTTTCAAGAAGCCAAGTTAGAAGGATTTGACATTACATATCTTATATTAAAAGATATAAATATATCTCTTTCAATTCAACTCTACTTAGCTGATGAATTTCTATTTAATAAGTCTATAACAATTTCGATTGATGAGGTTTACCTTGAAATTTCATATATTACTATTTTTGAGGAAACTCTGAGTGAACCTGAAATATTTCGGCTTTTACTAATATTAGCCTTAATAGTAGGCACAGCATTAGGAACATATCTCATCTTATATCAAAAAATATTTAAATTTCCCCTACCAGTGAGAAAAGTTAGGAAATATAGGAGAACTCTTAATAAATCAGAACCTCCAAGTACCTCGATCACGGATTCTGAGACCTCCTTTGACAAGCTATATAAAAAAGAATTAAATAAAAGTTCAAAATTTGTGAAAATTAGTTATAAAGAAGAATTAGGCAAAGCTAGCCCAACAATTGAGAAGATTACAAAAAATGAATCTATAAAAACGAAGGGAGGAGGGAGCTAAGAATGAAAAAAGGCAGAAAAACTTTCTATATTTTGATTATATTTATATTGTTTGGAGTATCTGCTATAAGTTATAATTACTTTCATAATTTAGCTCCAATTGGAATTGAGGACCAAAATATTCGTTCTTCTAGGATCGAACAAAGAACTAAAGAAATAATAGAAAACCCTGATTTTTCAGATCCTATAGAGCCCTGGTATGATCAAGTATCAGGAGATACTTCAGATGTATTAACCAGCTATTCTCCTGGTGAAGGATATTTCAAGCTTATCGGCGAAGAATTCGTCTTTTCAGAAATATCTGGCATTCCTCTTAGCTCAGATTGGACACAAGTTCATAATCCAGAATTTCCTGCATATCCCGATAATGTTGCAATTACTCCACAAGGGTGTTATGCTAACCATCAATGGTCAGATAATGGTGCTGATCAATCACCAAGTGTTCATTGGGAAAGAAATGTGAGTATGACTGTTGATATGTCAGATTATATAATTACTTCTGCATCAATTGCAGCAGTTGTGAATGCAAGTGCTAATACAAATATAGAAACTCCTGGTGATGCCACTGGTAATGGTAATACGCAAAATTATACATGGGATTACGTTAGATTTTATGTTTTATTTTCAGATTTATCTAAAAAGAAAGTTTATGAAGTTGCATTTAACCAAACTGTATATTTAGGAAAAGATGCTGCTTCTAATCCCGATCTTATGACGGATACTCTTTTAACTTCTGCTTCAGAAGAAGATTTATGTTCCTATCTTACATCTGTTTTAGCTAGTGATAATCATAATTTTACAATTACTTTAGGAATAAGAATCTGGTGTGAAGACAATTGGTTTAGCGATCAAGATTATTGGAATTATCTATATATAAAATCCTGTAATCTTGCATTTACTTATCAAAAAAAAATAGATCAAGCCACAAAGGCTTCTTGGAATTATATAGGAGATAAAATTAGAGGGCAAAATGTCAGTATAATCGATGCAAATCTAAGATTTAAATACAAAATTAATCAAGCTTGGCCTACAGCATTATCTCCCAATTCTAGACTAAAAATTCTTATAAATAATAATTCTCTCTTAGAATCAGTTAAATTGAGTACTGCATCTTTATCTTTTATTGAAGCTAAAGATGGGGGTTTTGATATTACTTATTTAATTTTGAAGGACATAAATATTTCGCTGACTATTCAATTATTTTTAGGAGATGAATTTCCTCTAAATCAAAATTATACTATCTCAATTACGGATATTCATATGATGGTTATTTATAATGTATTCATTCCAGAAACAGGACAAGAACCTTGGTTTTTTGCTGGATTATTCATTATTGCTGCTATAGCTGCTACTGTGATATCTGGATTATTAATCGCATATATTAAAGTTTGGAGATTTCCAGTACCCATACGTAAGCTGCGCAAGCATAGAAAAGCTTTACCAAGTGAAAAAGCTCCTGATGTTAAAATTATTTCTCGTGAAGCAGCTTTTAAAGGTAATTTTCATAAAGAAATGGATAAAACATCAAAATTTTTAAAAGCTCCATCTCTTGATGGAAAGATTGGGAAAGAAAGACTTTTTAGAAAAGAAGCTGGAAAACCATAAAAAAATAAAAATTCTTTTCCTTTTTAAATCTGAAATTTTTACATTTTATTAAGTAAACTATAAAACTAAAACTAAAAATTATTAATATCAATATAGTTAATAATTGTTAATAGTTTTTTATTTAATTAATAATAGCTTAAAAACTAAATTCAATTTACTCTATCAAGAGGAAAATAATTTTATGATTTTAAAAAAGCGCAATAACAAAAAAAAGATTTATCTCTCTACGATTATAGTTCTTGCGTTCACGATTCTTGGCTTATCAATATATTCCACTTATCAGATTAACCATCAAAATTATATTCAAGATAAAATTCTCTTTTCAAGCGACGGAGGACTTTTAGGACAATGGTTTACTGAATCACATCAGAAGCAGTGGATTGATAATTATGATTTCAATAATACTGTAGGATGGATTTCTGAATATGGTGGGGATGTCACTGATGTGGATGCAGATATTAGTGGGGGTTATGCTAATTTTCATGTAATCGGAGATACTCATACAACAAAATTGATTTCAGGGACTCCAAACTCTTCAAGCTCTCAAAATTGGTATAATGCCATCAATCCTGATATTCCTGTATACCCCACCCAAGGTCATAAAATTAATAAATCGGGATGTTTTGCTTCTCACTTATGGGCTGAGCATAATTTAGCAACTACAAACGCTTATCAAAAAACCAGTGTCCATTGGGAAAAAGTTATCACGACGCCATATAACATGTCAGATTATATTATTACTAACGCATCCCTTAGGGTGTTAATTAATGCTACAGCGAAAGCTTATGAAGGAATTGGGGGAGGAGACGTTTGGCACTGGGAAGGTATTGAAGTTGCTGGTGATGATTTTTCAGATCCTTCTTTTACTTTTTTTACAGAGGGAGATTATATCAAATTCTATGTTAGGCTTTCAAATTTAGACAAGAGTGTTAATTACAAAACTATTGAATATAAAACTACCAATTTAGGTCAAGATGGTAGTTTAACTCCTGATAGTTATGATTATTTGAATGATACAATTTTTGAAGCCGATAATGTCGAGGATCTTATTTTTTATTTGAATCAAGTATTAGAGACCGGTGATTACCAAAATTTTATAATTATCCTTGGAATAGAATTTAACTGCGAAGATAATTGCTCAACGGACCTTGATGAATTTACAGAAGCTTACATTAAATCCTGTAATTTAACCATTAGTTATGTAAAAAGAATCGATCAATTAACTTCAGCTTCATGGAAATACCTTGGAAATCAAATTGACAATAAAGGTGGAGTTGTAAGGGTGACAAATGCAAAATTATTTTTTAATTTCAAAATTGATAAAAACTGGATTACAAATTTATCGCCTAATTCTGAACTAAGAATCGTTGTTAATGATTTGGTTCATACTGAGACAATAAAATTAAGTAATGCTAAAACAACATTTAGTTCAGCCAAACAAAATGGTTTTGACATTACACGATTAATCCCTGCTTACGAGGAAATTAATATCTCTATACAATTGTTTCTTGCTGACGAATTTCAACTAAATGAAAACTACACCATAACTATTGATAATGTTTTTTTAAATCTCTCATATGATTTATTCTTTGAAGCCCAATTAAACCTATTATATCAGATACTGTTGGCAGTAGCTATAGTAGCATCAAGTTTATTATCATTCTATTATATCTATTATCGTAGAGTATTACGATTTCCTAAATCAATTAGAAAATTGCGAAAGTTCAGGAAATCATTGAATAAAGAAAGTCCCCCAGATGTTCAAATAGTCAAACGCAATAGAGCATTTCAAGAACAATATAAAGACGAAGTAAAAACAATATCGAGAGTTTTAGGTGCCAAACAAAACGTAAAAAGCATGGATATTAAGAAAGATTCAAAAATTAAGAGTAAACAACTTATTTTAATACTTTTCATTCTATTAGGCTTCTTTTTCTTCCCATTACTGGTAAATGCGGAGCCTTTTAATCCTAAAATTAAAAATCAAGAAAATTATCTTGTTATATCGCAATCTAGCCCATCAGATCAATATACGCGTGAAACAAGAGTGGTTGATTGGATACAAAATTCTCAATTTAATACAGATGAAAATTGGAGCCAGATATTACATGGTGATTCATCAGATTTAAATGCAGATATTAGTAATGGTTATGCTAATTATAGAGTGATAGGAGATTCGGGAAGCCAAGAATTTTATGAAAATGGGCTAAGTAGTGGTTGGGTTCGAATAGAAAATGATGATGGGGTAGCATTACCTGATGTTATTGGTGGTGGTGGCTATGGAATGGATAGTAGAGGGTGGTATGCCTATTATAATTGGCCAGATAATCAACCACAATCAGTAAGAGTGCAGTGGATGAAGAATTTTTCGATGGGTATCAACATGTCCGATTATTATATTACGTCTGCTTCTTTAAAAGCGTGGATTAATGGGAGTGCTCAAGCTACTCCTGTATATGATCTTGCCCTTGGAGGAGGTATAGATCGTCCTGGTGACACGATAAATGGCAGTACGACTGTTCAAATTGCAACGGGTGATTTTGCTAGGTATTTTGTTTTAATATCTGACCCAGAAAATAACAGAGAATTTACTTCAGCAGAATATCAAACTGATGATTTAGGTAAAGATGGACCACCAGAAATTACTGAATTAAATGATACCCTAATTGTGCCAATTAATGAAGAAACCTTAATATTTTTCTTGGAACAAGTTTTAGAATATGATCACCAGAACTTTTCTATTACCCTAGGAATATATATATGGTGTGAAGATTCTGGACATCCTGGTGACCAAGATAATTGGCAGAGTTTAATTATTAAGAATTTCAATTTATCAATTTCCTATGAGAAAAAAATTGACCAATTTTCATCAATATCATGGGAATATTTAGGAGACCAAATTGAAGCAAATGGTTATAGAGTAGAAGTCACAAATGCAGTATTTAATTTTGATTATCTTATTAATCCCCTATGGCCAACTTCATTATCTCCTAATTCAGAAATAAAGTTTTCTATTAATGATGTTGAATATTCTGAAACTATTAAATTAAGCAGAGCTACAATAGCTTCACAAAGTGCTAGTGCCTTAGGTTTTGATGTGACAGATTTGATCCCAATTGATCAAGGAATCAATGTTTCAATTCAAGCATACTTAGCAGACGAGTTTATTCTATCAGATAATATAACTCTTTCGATTGATAATGTAATACTTCTAATTACTTATGATGTATTCATTCCAGTAGAAGAATCTTATTTATTTCAAATTTTATTTGCTATTGCCGTGCTTGCTGCTGCCGTACTGACAACTTATATAATATATTATCAAAAAGTTTTGAAGTATCCTAAGCCAGTAAGAAAAGTTCGTAAGTATCGAGGCTCCCTAAACAAAGAAATACCCCCAAGTTCGCCAATACTAGAGCGTGATAAAGCTTTTAAAAATAAGTATCAAGTAGAATTGAAAAAAACATCAAGATTTCTAAAAGGCACCCCACTAAATGGGAAAATATTAAGAGAGAAAATTTTAGGAAAAATTGACAAACAAACGCTAAAATTATCAAATGATAAAATCAATATGGAAAAAAAATAATATAATTATTTTTAAATTTATTTTTATTAACAATTTTTTAGAAGAAGAAATAATTTTATTGGAAACTAACTAAATTTATACTAAATCTAATATTTTAAAAACTATATCCATTCAAGTGCTATTATAATTGATTGACAATATTAAAGTATTTAAATTAACGTATTCAGGAAATTTAGAAGAGGTTCTACAAGAAGATATATTAACAAGTTTCACATTATTTGATATTTTGACTTTTTATCTTTTAAATCAAAGACGCATGTATATTTGGATTAGTAAAAAAGCTTCCCAGTCGTTAAAAAGGCATATACCTTCGATTCGAGAAACATTTTTAAAAGATTATCCTAATTTAAAAATATTACGTAATATCACCGTAGAATTTGGTTCTGAACCTTTAGCATTTTTTGAAGCTATTGAAATTTCAGAAAAGACTTATCGGGAGTATCTTAATGAATTAGAAACAAAATTACTCCCTGTATTATCTGGAATTAATCGATTAAAAGATGAAGCAGATAAAAATTTCATTTCAGAAAAATATGAAAAATCAATTATTTTTGCTCAAAAAATTGTGGATTTAGCTAAAGAAATTGATGATAAGTCTCTTGAAATAAATCTCCTCAATTTTATTGAAGAGGCAAAGTCTAAGGCGAAAGCTAAAGAGGTACTACTACAAATTGAAAGTGAATGTAAAATTAAAATGCAAATATTTGATAATTTAAATAAAGCTGAAAAATATAAAGAAGCTCATAAAATAGTAATGGAGTTCCGAAAAAAGTATGAACGTGATTATAATTTACTTTCAATATCAGTAGCCCATGACTTGCTATTAAAGGATGAAAATATGCTTTATAATCTAAGGCAAGAACAGCAATTACTAAAAGCTAAAATTGATGAGTTAGAAAGAGAAATAGAGAATTTACTATCATTTAACAAATTAAGTCAAGCAGAAAGAATTTTAGAAGAAAGTAAAAGGTTAACAGATAAAATAATTGATAAAGAGATAACAAATAAGTGGGATTCATTAAAAAATAATTATATAAAAATAAAGGAAATTAAAAAGAAAGAAATTGAAGAATTAAGTGATGTTGCACTTAACTTTCTTAATAAACGTAATTTATTGGAAGCTATTGATAATTATAACGAAATTATTGATAAATTAGAGCAATTTATTGAATAAATTTTTATACTCGTGTTTTTAATGAGTTTGGAGCCAGAAAAATTGGAAGATAGGAAAAAAAAGATCATTATTATTTCAGAGATTGACGAATTAAAGGTAATTGCAAACAATCATTACATTATGGGCAAATATGATGAAGCTATAAAAACCGCAAAAGAAATTATTAACCTAGCAAAAAAAGTTGAATTGAATTCTATAATAAGGGAGCAAGAAAAATTCATAACCAATCTATATCAAACTATTGAAAAAGAAGACCAAAAATCTTTTATCGTTGACGATTTTGAAGATTTGAAAATTAAATTTGATAAGTTATCTAATAATGGAAGAATTGAGGAAGCCCATGAAGTAGTTGAAAAATTTAAACAAAAATATGATAAAATAATTGATTTGAGTCCAAATCTATCAATAAAAGAATTATTTGAAGAAGAACAGAAAATTTGGAATAAATATTCTACTGAGCAAAATAACTTGAAAACCCAATTAGAACCGCTGGAAATACAATTAGAAAGTTATTTGAGCACTAATAATGTATTATTAGCAAGGGAAACTCTCCAAAAAGCAAAACCCCTTTTAAAAAATCTTAAGAATATTGCTTTATTAGAACGATGGGGGACTATGGAGGCTATGTTTCATGAACTTAAAACTAGTTTTGATTTTCGAGAGGAAGTTGAAAAGTCGATGGAAGAAATTACAAAATTAACAGATGAGTATAAATTTGATCAAGCTAAAAAATTAATTAGATCTTTAAACCAATTAATTGAAGTGAAACCATTTACTGATTATAAAAAAGAGTTAAAAATTAAAGAGAGATCAATCCTTGATGCGGAACAAAAGTATAATAAACTTATAAAGGATATTGAGAACCTAGAGAATTTAATCGAAGCAAATATTAAAAAATTCTTATTTAATGACGCTATAAATAATTGTAAACAAATAATAAAAATATCGAGATTCATTGGAAAATTAAATTATGTGGATAAATATTCTAAATATATTGCAGATATTGAATCCAAAATACAAGCATATGATAAGTTTGAAAACCTCAGAGGAAACCTTATTTCTATTAATAAAGATGCATTAAACGCATTAGATAAGGGAGATTTTTCATTAGCACTAAATAAATTTAAAGAAATTAGAGAAAAATTACTAAATTTTACAAAAACAAGGTAATTTCTTACTCATCTCCTCTATTAGTGGATTAATAACTATTTTAAATTTTGTCCAAGATCTATACTATATTTAAGAAATTATTAAATATCCAATGGATAAAATTGATCCAAGAAATCATTATTTTATCTAATACAGGAATTCCATTGTTTAATCATACATTAGATGGCAATTTCAATGAGAAATATGATTACCGCTTAATCGCTAGTTATTTTGATCAAATTTGTCGATTTACAAAATATCGTTTTAGCGAAAGTTTAGTCACTTTAAAATTAAATAAAAGTGAATTTTATTTTTATACTCATCCAGAAAAACTATGCCATTTGATCGTGAAGGTGGATGATAAAAATAATAGGAAAAAATCTATAGATCGATTGGCGCGGGAAATTTTTGAACGGTTTACAGCTAAGTTTAGACGTTATCTAGTTGATTTTAATGGAAATATAAATATTTTTAAATCATTTTCAACTGAACTTGAAGAAGTATTAAAATCCAAGGGGATAAGGTCTTTATTGTCAAACTTCCTTTAAACATGCTAATATAATCGCATCATGATAATTACCATTCAAATTTAGATATTCTTTCAAAATTCCTTCCTCTCTAAACCCAGAGTTTCTAAAAGCATTTATTGACCTTATATTTTTTAAAGCGATATGTGCTTCAAGGCGATTAAGTTTAAGATGAAAAAATGCTATATTTTTTATCAGCTCTAGAGTACTTTTACCAATTCCTTTTTTCCAATAGCTTGGAATAAGCCATACCCCAACTTCGGCTCTCTTATGCTGCCAACTTAGGCTCCATAAACTGATAGAGCCAATCTTGAGAGGTTTGGAACCTTCTCTAAGTTCTATTATATAATTGAATTGGATGTATTTATCCCAATACCTTAGATAATTTTTAATCAAACTTTTTGAATGATCTAATGATCTTAAAGGACCTAAAGACAGATAATCAGTTATATTCTGATCCTTTAAACTCTCATAAAAAAAGCGAGTGTCTTCTTTAGATATTTTTCTCAGGAAAAGATTTCCATTATTAATTTCTTCTACAATATTAATATCATGCCACATTATTTTTTAAAGAAAAAAAAATTAAAAAAGAATAATTAAAGACCTTTAAAGTGTGGAGTGTCCTTTATTCTTTTTCTTCCTCCACAATTTTCACAGGTGCTTCCATCTTCCATTTTTCCCTTACCGTTGCACACAGGACATCTAACTCTCCTATTGAATGCTGCAACACCTTCTTTAGAATCAAAACTTGCACTATTGATTCCAAATCCCAGTTGTTCCATTATCAGACCTAATTGTGGATATCGGGTCCCAAATTTGACACACTTCTTTATAATAAATAACGCAGTTGTTGGAGCATCACCCAACCATTTTGCTTTTTCATGAACTAATTTTTCAAATTCTTCACCTGCAGGTGCCATCCAACTTACCAAACCCCAATCTAGCATTGTTTTTGAATCAAATTGTTCTCCAAAATAAGCTACACGCAAGGCCCTATTAAGTCCAATTCTAGCAGCTAGTCTAGTTATTCCTCCATTAGCAGGAAAAATTCCACGATGGATTTCTGGTGTCCCAAAAATTGCTCTATCACTTGCAATAACAACATCACAGGCTAGAACTAATTCAAGTCCTCCACCCAAAGCAAAACCATCAACAGCAGCAATTAAAGGCTTAGAAAATTGCTCCATCTCATCATAATCTCGATGTCTCGTTCTCATTGCCATACTCATATGCATAGGAACATTCATTTTTAATCTTGGATCCACCATAGCTGCGAGGTCTGCGCCCGCAGAAAAAGCAGGTTTTTTAGTAAAGTCCTTTGTACCTCTTAAAACCACAGCTCTGACTGACAGGTCGAGTTGCAGAATCCTAAGAGCTCTAGAGATTTCAGCAACAGTTTGTTCAGTTAAAGCATTTAGTCTATCAGGCCTATTAATCGAAATTACGGCATAATTTCCGTCGATTGTTCCTTTTCGAATTATATTTCCTTCATCATCTTTCAATGTTGGCCAATCAATTTTTATATGCTCAAATTTCGCTTCTTCCGTCATTTTAATAACCTTTTTTTAATCCGATTTTTTCTTATTTTAATCTAATTATATTCTAATTTAAAACAAATAGTTAAATAATTTTTAAAATTAAAAACTTTCAAATTTTAGTAATTCTAAAAAAATATTAAAAAGCAAAAAGATGTTAACTATGAGATAAATTATATTGATAAAAAATTATAAAAAAAATTAAAGAATTAAGAAAATTACTTTCTCATTTTAAGAAATTCTCCAGATTTCATCAAATCAATAGGTCGAAAATACTCTTTGCCAGTTTTATTTGCTAAGTCGTCTAAAACTTTAGCCCACTGCTCATAATTCTTTTTTCCAGCACCAAAAGGACCTGGAGCGTTCATACCTGCCATGTTTGCATCATCAATAACTTTGAAACCACTTGATATACCTTCATCTAAGATACGACAACCTTCATTTAACATGATAGCAAAGATTGTATTTAAATCAAATATACCTGCTGGTTCGGCTTTTTTAATTTTCTCCATAATTGCATCTCTTCCTTGGCTCCAATCGTAAAATCCCTTTCCGGTTTTTGGACCTAAATCTCCTTTTTCATATAATTCTTTTATAACCTTTCCAGGTTCAAAATCAGGGGAAAGAGTTTCTTTATAATAATTCATAATATGAAAGTTTGTGTCTATACCAGTAAAATCTGTCAAAACGCAAGGTGGCATTGGCATTTTACCACCCGCATCAGCATCTAAACGTTCCCAAGGGATACCTCGTTTATCAGCTTCATCAAAAGCCCAGTGCAAATAGATAATAACTGGAGCATTCATTCGATTCACAATAAATCCTGGTCGATCTTTTAATACTGGAGCAATATATCTTTGACCCCTCAAACATGGTAATTTGCCAGCAAGATCCATAGCAATATTAAATGTTTCATCAGAAGTATCTGCTCCTTTTATTACTTCAATACATCGCATTAAAGGAACTGGATTGAAAAAATGCATACCACATACTCGATCTGGAGCACCAGAATCTTTAGCTATTTCTGTGATGCTCATAGTAGATGTATTTGAAGCAAAAATAATGTGAGAAGGGCCATTATCCATAGTTGTTTTACACACCTGCTTTTTGATATCCATTTTTTCTATAACAGCTTCTATTACAATATCAATATCCTTAACAGCAGAGGCAAGATCAATTGATTTCTTTAATCTTAACATAACATCGGATGCTGTTACGCCCTCTCCTAAAGCATTTTTTGATTCTAATTTTTTTAATCCTGCTTCTATTTTAGTAACGCCTTTATCGACGAATTCATCTTTTATATCTACTAGAGTAACATTATAGCCTGCCATTAAAGCAACTTGAGCAATTCCATGCCCCATTAAACCGGCTCCTAAAACTAAAACATTTTTAACGTCCATTTTCAGTTTCAATCTTCTTTAATATAATTTAAGATTAAGATTTTAATAAGTAATTAAATCTTATTTTTTTTATAACTTTTAACATTTTATTTATCTGAAAAGTTAACGTGATGATCTTTTTCTTTAGTAATTATATTATTTTCATTAAATTATTCAAATTTTGAGCTTTTTATTTAAAAGATCAAGGGGAGATCTAACTTTTATTTATAATAAAAATAACCCATTTAATTTCGAGTGATAATACATAGTATTTTATATCTTATTTTGTAGGTTTATAATAGAAAGAGTTACTGGGGTTTATTGTAATTATTTTAAAATTTTATAAAAAAAATTATTTATTTTTGGGGTGTTAAATATAAAAATCGGTAAAGTTTATGGAATAGAAATCAAATTACATATAAGTACATTATTGATAATTGGTTTAGTGGGATTTTATGCCGCAAATTTTTATGCTACGTTAGTTCCTACCGTGTCTTTGATCGATTTACTATTGGTTGGAATAATTAATGGATTAATCATATTAATATCAATATTAGTTCATGAATTGGCTCATTCTATTGTAGCCCAAAGATATGGATTGAAAGTTAAAGAGATTGAACTATATTTATTTGGAGGAGCATCAAAGATAGAAGAAGAACCTAGAACTCCTAAAAGTGAAATAATCATTTCTATCGTTGGACCACTCTCTAGCTTAATAATTGGAGGTTTATTATTAGTATTCTTGTATATTTTTCCACTTATTTTGCCTTTAGGAGTAGCTATAACTTTATTTTACTCTGGAATTTCTAATTTAGGGTTAGGGCTATTTAATCTATTGCCTGCGTTTCCAGTTGATGGTGGTAGAATCTTAAGAGCAACCCTGTGGGCTAAAAGTAAAAATTTAGTTTCTGCTACGAAAACTGCCTCAAGAGTTGGGAGTTTTTTTGCTTATGGACTTATGATTTATGGTTTTATACAATTCCTATTATTCGGACTAAACGGGATATGGTTAATTCTTATTGGAACATTCCTAAATAATCAAACAAGACAATCGTATCTTCAGGTTTTAAATGAAGAATCTCTTTCACACTTGAATGCTAAAGATATGATTAGTTTACCAAGATTAGAAATACCTTTCGATTTAACTTTATCAGAAGCAGTTAGTCAATATTTTATGCTGTATAAAAAAGATTATTTTCCGGTAATAAAAAACTCCTTAATTATTGGAATTATACATATTGATGACATTAAAAAAGTTCCCTTTGAACAAAGATCAGAAATTATTGTAGGATATAGGATGAGAAAATTGAAGGATTTTCCTTCTATTTATGATGATGATTCAGGAAAACAAGTTATGAAGAAATTTATACAAATGGAGACTAAACCGCAATTACTTATAGTAAAAGAACATGGAGACGATTTTATTTTAGGTTTGATTGGTAAAGATGATTTAGTATCGTCTCTAAGATTTTGTCAGTTAAATCCAGAAAAATGTAAATGATCTCTTTTTTTTCTTTAAAATTAAATTTGATTAGTTCTACTATATTATTAAAGAATCTAAAAAGGAAAATAGATTTACTATTAGTGGTATCTATGCTCTTATATAATGTTGCTGAAAATGGCGCATTGAGAAAGACTTCCATAGTTAATTTTAATGATAGTAGTAGGGTATATCTCATTGATGAGGAAAAAATAATTTATTTATGGCAAGGAAACAAAGCATCTAAAAAGAAAAAGGACCTAAGTTTGAAAAGGGCACAATTATTGAACAAATCAAGAGATGATACTGCTAAAATTCAGATAATTCAACAAAATAGTGAGTTTGGAGGATTTTTAGCAATTATGGATGCTTTAAAAGAAGGCCAAATCAAAACTGGAACCGTTAAAACTCGTCCTGAATTAGAATTAGAAATAGATGATACTAAAGAACTTATTGAAGCAGGATTGGAACCAGATCTAATTGCTGAGATTAATTTAGCGGCTTATGAACTCGCTCAAAAAAATAAAGATTATAAATCTCTATGTAGAGATCTTGCTAAGCTTCAATTATCTATAACGAAGGGAGCAGAAAAACCACCTGAAAGCGAAATTAAAAATAAGACAGAAATAATTTTTAGATCATCCTCTACTTATGAAGAAGTTTGTTGGTTGATCTCGGAGTTAAAAATTTTATCAAGTAAAAATTATTTTAAGAAAAAAGTTTAATTAGAAAAGGTATTACTTATTCAAGTTTTCTAATATCTTCTCAAATTCTTTATAATCTGGCAGTGTTTCAAGATAAATTGAAATATTCCTAATGTTTACATTCCTCTCAAAAATATATTTTTTAATAGTTTTGAGGATAAGTTCAGCACAAGTTTGAGCATTGAAACCAATAACCTCTAAAGAAAGCGGAGGAAAACAGATTGACTTTATGTTTTCTTTTTGATCAGCTAATTTTAATGAATTCCAAATTGCTAAAATTAATTTCTTTTTATCATGACCAGATCGAATATGTAATATAAATTTTGAAGTAAGATCTCCTCCAGATGTTATAACTACCTCTCCCATAGGAATATTTGATATTTTTTGCATTATTCGATTACATTCAACTTGTACTTGTGATCCTGCTTTTCGTAATACTCTGCATCTTATTGTTCCAGAAGGTAAGAGCCGACTATTAGTAGGAATAACTATAGCATCGCATTCTGCGTTAACTATATCATTTACGGCGATCTCTATAGTTGTATCATTAAAGATTAGTTTATTCATTAAATATCTAACTAAACAAGTGATATTTATATTTTTTTAGTATTTTTATATTGTTCAAACACCAAAAATGAGTGTTTTTACTAATTTGTTAAAAAAAATATATAGTGCTGGTTTTTTGCTTAAAACCCTGATTTATTCATTTCTATTATTTTTTTTATCATTTTTTCAATATTGGTGTCTATAGTTTTAAGAACTTTCTTATAAATAGCATAACTCGTGTAATAAGGGTCAATAATGTCTAAATCGCCTTTATTCTCATTAAATTCTTTCAATGTAAGAGTTTTTTTATCAATGTCGCTAATTTGGGGATAATTTCTGATGATATCGTTTGCTTGAGATTGTTCCATTGTTATTATTAAATCTTGTTTTTCTAATAGAGTTCTATTTAGAATCTTAGGCCTAAAATCTGAAGATTTTATCCCTTTTAGATCTAAATATTCTTTAGATTCTGGTTGCATATAGAAAAAAGCGTTAAAAAAGCCACAAGAATCAACATATAAATTAATATCATATTTTTTAGCATAATATTTAGCTAAATACTCTGCTACCGGACTCCTTGCCGTGTTTATGGTTTTTTTGTGTTTTACAAATTAAAAATTTCCAGCACAGACAAAGAGTATATTTTTAATGTTAGCCATGAGTAATCGTGAAATAAAATGGAATTAAAGTTTTTTTAATATTTCTTACATAAATATTAAATTAATGGATATCTAAAAACATATTATATTCAATTATTGCTAAATCTCAAGGATGTCAACATTTAAATTTAAAAGTAAGATTAGTAAAGTTGTTTTTGCAGATATTGCTCTTCCAAAAATTAGTTTTCTATATTTACTTCTTTCTTTTAGTTCTCTCGCTATAATAACAGAAGCATTGCTCTTCAAATACGCCTTTATAGTAGAGTATCAAGCAGCAATTAATTTAGAAGTATTTATTATTTTATTCATAATTAGTATTAGCTTTTTAGTATCTGGAAGAGTAGTAGATTTTATAAAGAATAGAACCGCTTCATTTAATTATATTTTATTCTTAACCATAATAGGATTGTTTTTAACGGTCTTCAGTGAGCTTATTGTGTATTACACTGGTTTATTCATTATCCTCCTTACTTTGCCTCTGCTAATTGTATTATGGTTCACAATTTTGGTCCATGAAACCAATATATTAAATCGAGGTCGTGTTACTGCCTTTTTAATAATCATTAGTTTTGTTATTGGAACCACGGGAGCATTTTTCGTACTTTTCGAGCCATTATACAACTATCTTTATATTTTAGAGGGTGTTATGTTAATCTTAATATGGATTTTATCTAAGAAATATAAATATCTTGAAACAGAAGAAAGGTTAAGATCTAAAAAAAAATATTTCAAAATAATCTTTGAAAAGCATTTCTTTCGTTATTCCTCAAGCTTTACAATCTTAAGTTTTATTTTAGGCAATCTATTAGCAACTCACGGATATGATATGGACTTATTAGTATTTTGTATAGCATCTTTTTTTTATTTAATTGCTGCTGGTTGGTTTTTAGATAATGTAGGTAGAAAAATCTCAATTGTTTTAGGAATATTATTATTGTCTTTTTTTCTAATATCGTCGGGATCTTTTATAGGTAGTGAATATATTTTCGGAATCCCGAAAAGGATATTTCTTGGAATACATTACGCATTTTCCATTACTCCATTATTATTAGCAATTTTTACAATATCTGGAGATTTCTCAATAGAAAGAGGAAATTTGAAGTTTAGGGGAAGAATTAATGGTTTATTTATGGGGCTTATGTTTTTAGGTATAATTATTGGCTTTGTTTTTACAAGATGGATAAGTGATCTACCCGGCGTGGATCTTTTTATACCAAATTTTTCAAGTTTAATAAATTCATTTGCTTTAGTTATTTTATTAGTGTGGATGATGTCAATGAAAGAATTTCTAGTCTCAAAGGAGAGAAATTGGGCATCGACGATAAAGATCCTTTATGTTTTTAACAATACAGGTGTGTGTTTCTATAGTTATAATTTTGAATCAAAAGATCAGAAACTATATGCTAAAGAAGATGAATGTATGGATGAGGATTTAGTATCAAGTGCCTTAACAGGGGTTTTATCAATTTTATCCGAAATTACTCATAGTAAAAAGAAATTGAGGAGAATAGAAAAAGATGATGATTATCTATATTTCAGTTATGGAAAGAATCACGTTGCTACTTTAATTTCATCAATGGATCTGCCTGTTTTAACTCGTAAACTCGATAATTTTTCAAAGGATTTTGAAGATAAGTTTGATGAAGATCTTAAACAATTTGTTGGTAATATGACACCCTTCGAATCGACCAAATATTTAATTAAGAAGAATTTTACTCAGAAATATGCATTTCTCACAGAATAAAATCAAATTTTTATTCCTCTTCCTCGGAATTATTCATTTTTATAATTTTTTCAATTACTTTGATTACTCCTTCTTCTATTCTTTGTAATACTTTGTTATATTCTATCTCATCCAAATAAAAAGGATCTTTAATTTCTAAATTTTCAGTTTCACCTGCAAATTCCATTAAAAGAAAAACTTTATTATTCAAATTCGCAATGTGCTTAAATTTTCTTTTTAATTTGTTAATATGCCATTTTCTTTCAAATCCTAATATAAGGTCTTGATTTTCAATTAAAACATCATCAACATCTTTTGCCTTAAAATCGCTTATATTAATTCCTTTTGAATTAAGATATTTCAGTGTTCCCTCTTGAGGTTCCTCATAATAATGATAAAGGCCAGCAGAATCAAACTGAATTCCTTTCAATTCATCTTTATATTTAGTTCTTTTTAGCCATTTTGCTAAATATTCAGCAAAAGGACTACGGCAAGTGTTTCCAGAGCATAAGAAAAGCACGTTATGGATTTTAGTCAATTTAGTCCTCATCAAAAGTTATTTTACTTAATATCTCCGTTTATTTTAAAAATATTATATATTTTATAATACATATACCCTACGCAATAAAAAGTAGAAATATTAAAAAAGATATCACTTTAAGAATAAATTATTAATTCTCATTTGTATTTAGGATATTAATTTAAATATTAATATGAAAAAATAAATTCATTCAAATAATTGGGGATTGTAGGAATTTTTTGAAAATTAAGACAGATATTTTATTAGTCGGAGGAGGTATCTCCGGATTATCATTGGCAATTAAACTAGCGAAATTAATACCAGATCAAGATATACTTTTAATTACTAAGGAGAACCTCAGAGAATCTAATACATTTTATGCTCAAGGAGGTATTGCTTGTGTGTGGAATGGAAATGATAGTTTTGAAAACCATATTAAAGATACCTTAATTGCAGGAGATGGATTATGCAATGAACTGGTTGTTAAAAAAATTATAACGCAAGCCCCAGAAAGGATAAAAGAGTTAATTGATTTAGGAGTTGAGTTTAACCGGGGTGAGAATGGTGAATACGATCTGGGAAAAGAAGGGGGTCATTCTGAAAGAAGAATCTTACACGTCAATGATTTAACAGGCCAAAATGTAGAAAAGAAACTGATTGAAGAAGTGAAAAAACACCCTAATATTCAAATAAAGGAATATTGGTGTGCAATTAATTTATTTTCAGCTAATTTTAGGTGTGATGGAGCTTATGTTTTAGATCAAGAAAATGATGAGATCCATAATATAGCAGCTAAAATAACTGTGTTGGCGACTGGCGGAGCGGGGAAAATTTATCTTTATACTACAAATCCAGACGTGGCGTCAGGAGATGGGATTGCTATGGCTTACCGAGCAGGAGCTATAATTGCAAATATGGAATTTTATCAATTTCATCCAACATGCTTATACCATCCATATGCAAAATCAATTTTAATCACCGAAGCCATGAGAGGAGAGGGAGCTATTCTTAAAGACATAAACGGACATCAGTTCATGCAAGAATATCATCCCGCTAAAGAATTAGCTCCACGGGATATTGTGTCTAGAGCAATTGATGCTGAACTTAAAAAATCAGGAGATGATTATGTATATCTAGATATAGCCTCATATAGGAGTTCAGCTTTTATTAGAAGTCACTTTCCAGGAGTTTATGAAGCCTGTCAAAATTTTAACATAGATATAACTAATGAACCGATTCCTGTTGTTCCAGCAGCGCATTATTGTTGTGGAGGTGTATTAACAAAAATTGATGGATCTACCAAAGTGAAAAACTTATATGTAATTGGAGAATCTACTTGTACAGGATTACATGGTGCAAATCGATTAGCTAGTAATTCTCTATTAGAAGGTTTAGTTTGTGCCCATGAATGTGCAAATACCCTTGCAAATAAATTGGGAGATTTAAAGATAAGAGAATTTAAAGAATGGGAGCCAGGTAGTGCAGTACCCTCAACCGAAGCAGTTATTATATCCCAAAATTGGGATGAAATCAGAAGATTTATGTGGAATTATGTTGGAATTGTTAGAACCGATTTAAGGCTTCAAAGAGCAAAGAAGAGAATTAACCTTTTGCTTGATGAAATAAACCAATATTATTGGGATTTTAAAATTGAAAAAAATCTTGTTGAATTAAGAAATTTAGCTACAGTAGCAAAATTGATAATAGTAAGTGCTATTTCAAGAAAAGAGAGTCGAGGAATTCATTATAACCTGGATTATCCTGAGAAATCTACCATGAGTAGGCCAACTACTCTTAGAAGACCTTGGTAATCTTTTTATCTCAAATCCAATCCCTTGAGATTCTTATTCAATTTTTTCCAAAATTGTAATAAAAGTAAATAAATTCAAAAAGAGTAGTTAGTTTTAAGTTATTAATCACTATTAAATAATTCCAATAAGCTTAATTTATTTAATATTCATTTTATTCAAATTTTTGGTATTTCTCTTGAAAAACTACAATGTAATTCTAATTCATCCACCTAGAAGCGTACAGCCAAATTTTGGTAAAAACGCTAAATTCAGGCGTGGTCGATATATCTTTATTCCGATGGGTGTTTTTGCTATTGCTGATATTCTTGAAAGAGAGGGTTTTGGGGTTAAAATTATAAATTATCCTTTAGAACAATATCTAAACCATAATTGGATTATAACTAATTTTCTCAAAAATACTGATATTGATGTATGTGGAATAGATTTACATTGGATACATAACGCCTATGGCGCTATAGAAGTTGCCAGAATCATAAAAGAGATAAATCCTAATTCTAAAGTGATCTTTGGAGGTAATACTGCTTCATATTACCATCATCAAATATTAAAATATTATAATGAAATTGATGGTGTAATTAGAGGAGAAGGTGAAATCCCCCTACTAAAATATGTTCAGAGTATTGTTAAAAATCATTCTTTAGATTCCGTTCCAAATTTAACTTATCGTGATTCTTCTAAACATATAAAAATCAATTCTCTATCGTATACTGCAAAAACATTAGATGATTTAAATTTTACAAATGTATCACTCCTAGAAAATGCAAAATCTTATTTTGAATGTAGTAGAAAACTTATGGGCATATCTTTTAATCTTTCCATTGGAAGGGGTTGTCCATTTAATTGCCCATTTTGTGGAGGAGGTCAGAGAGCTCAACAAAAGTTCGCAGGACGTAATGAAGTGATTCTAAGAAGCCCTGAAAAAGTAATAGAAGATATTAACAAAATAAAAGACAATTATAGAATTCAAAGTGTTTTTTTTGGACATGGCAGTTATCCTGCTAATTTAAAATATTGGGAAAATTTATTTGGGTTAATTAAAAAAGAGAAGCTTGATATAGGTGCAGACTTGGAAATATGGCGTTTACCATTTCCTAAAAAGATGTGGAAAATGTTTCATGACACTTTTCCTAGAAGATTTTCTTCAATAAGCGTCTCTCCTCGAACTATGTCTGAAAAAGTTCATTCCAAAATAACTGAAAAATGTGATCCAACCTTTAAATTTTCAAGAGCTCAAATTAACGATTTAATAAGGAATGCGAATCTCTTTAGGAGGACATTGAGAATATGGTTAACGCTCGGTTTTCCGTTTCAAACCCGCCTTGATGTTTTGAAAGATTTTCTTTTTATGATGAAGTGTGCATTAAAATATGGAACGACTAAATCCAAACCGATTACAATCATGAATGAATTATATCACATTTTTCCTGGGTCACCTGCGCATGAATCGCCAGAAGATTATGCAGTAAAATTAAAATACAAATCTTTTCCCGAGATTGCTGAAGTTTTTAAAAGATCTAAAATATCATACTTTTACAGTGTGATAAATTATGACTCAAAAGCCTTTTCTGCTTCTTCAATACGGATAATAAATACACTTTCATTTTTAAGTACTGTAAACATGCTGTTAACTACTGGCTCAAAACAACCTGAAGTGGAAGGCAGAAGAAATAAATAACACTTAATGCTTTTACTTATTTGTAAAACCTCATTGCATTTAATTAAATTTTTAATTGATGGTTGTGTTTAGTTTTACTATTAAAGAAAATTTATTCGATATTGACTAATTGAAATTATATGAATATGCATTATTGTAAAAAAAAACCTAAAAATATAAGATCATTTAGCATATTATTCTTCATTTTTTCATGTTTACCAATTGCTTTCATTTTTATTCTTTTAAGATTTATCCCAAAAGCACTACCTTTAATGGAGGCTTATATTAATTCTGGTTCTTCTTTTTTCGTTCCTATTATACCTAATATCAATTTATTACCTGAAAAAGGTCAATTAATTGGATTAACTCTCGGTCAATTGATTGATATTATCATAATGGTTAATTTACTTGGTTTTATTGAAAGTAGTATATACCATTTTTTCAAAAAGAAATTCTCTATTGAACAATTTTCAGAAATTAGTTTAACCTTAAATTGGCTCACAACAGAGGAAGAACTTTTTTTATCATCTCAAGAACAAGATGATTTGTTTGGATTAGAGGTTAATTTACTTTTTTTAAATAATTGTTTTAATAAAGATTTTGTAAAAACTTTCAATATTTATCAGAAAGACCTACTATTCTATTACTTGCATGCTCTTGAACAAGATAGAAAATTTAAGAATGATAAGAGATTCTATACGAAATCCAAATTTATATCTTATTATTATAACAAAAACCGTGTTTCTTCTTTATTTACTCTTTTTAAATTAAAAAATCCTTATCTTAAGAATATAAATCCCCTCCTTATTTGTAATTTTCCAACTATTTTTAATGAAAGTATAAGAGGAGAGGAATTATTAATTATGCATTTAAAATTCAAAATTAAATCTATGTTAAATCCTAAGTTAATTATTTCAAGAAAAAGTGAATAATATGGAATGGAATAAAGATATAAAAGAACTATATGGATTGATTACTGAACAAGTTCCTGAAGCATTTCGTGCATCAGTCAAACCTATGTTGCTTGAAGCTGCTGAAAGAGCAGCACGCCTTAGGAATTCTGGATTTGTAAGTAGGGATGATTTGTTATCCGCACTATTTGAGATAACACCTGAAGCATTTAAACCAACAGTAGTTGCGGATTTGAAAAAAATAGGAATAGAATCAGATAGATATGTAAAATTATCAGAAATTAGGAAAGAATATGCTCGTACTTGGGATGAAATTGGTGGAGCATTTTTACCTGGTGTTTATCATTTTACTATGTATCTAACTGATCGATGCAACCAAAAATGTATTCATTGTGCTGCTGAGGTTATGGAAAATCGTCCAGAATTATCAACAGATCAATGGATTCGGATTATTGAAAATATTGAACAAACTTTAAGAAATCAGGGTCGCAGAGGTTGTTATATTTGGTTTGGTGGAGAACCTACCCTTCGTAAAGATCTTAAAGATTTGATTAAATATTGTGGTGAAAAAGGCTATTACCAAGCAATTTCTACAAATGGTATGCTATTCGATGAAGAACTTGCGAGAATATGCGCTGATGCCAAGATGAGTCACGTCTTTATTAGCTATGATAGTGTTTATCCACAAAGAGCTGCAAAGATAAGGGGTGTATCAAATGCATATGAGGCGGCTGAAAATGCTATTAAATTAGCTTTAAAGTATGGTCATTTTGTTATATGTACGGAAACGGTTCAAAAAGAGAATCTTGATGAAATTGAAAAAATAAAAGAGAGATTAGAATCTATGGGAGTTATACCATATTTTAGGGCAATTATAAAACAGAGAACTGCTGAAATAAACTGGGATGAAATTGGGTTAGATCATGATGAATATATAAAGTTTTATGAATTCAAATACAAGCAAGTCGTTCATGCTATTAGAAAAGGAGAAGCTTCATCTCTCAATAAATTCTATACTTATGACATGGTACCTTTCATGGAATGTCCTCTTAATGATGAGGAGCGAACTGCATTAGAGTGGGGAGTGGGTTGTCAAGCATGTCGCTCAGTTTCGGGTATTGATGTTAATGGAGATTTCTTCCCCTGTGATTATCCATCTACATTGATTCTGGGTAATGTATTAGAGCAACCCTTTGAGGAGATTATGGAATCGGAAATGTTTAAATCAATCAGGGACAGAAAAATAAAAGGTAAGTGTGCTACTTGTCATCATCTAGAATTATGCGGGGGAGGTTGTAGGGTTCATGCTGAAAATGAAACAGGTGACTTTTTGGCTCCATTCCCTTTCTGCTGGCATGATAATAATCATGAACATGAATGATGTATTTAAAAGTGAAGCTTTATGGAGTGGGAAAAAGAGACTCAAATTCTATTCGATAGAATAGTAGAACAAATGCCTCAGGGATTTAGGCCTTCTGTTGAACCGTTAATAGTAGAAGCGGCAGAAAAAAGGTGCCTTGAACGAAATGGCGCTTACATTAATGATGCGGATGTAATCATGGGGATTTTTGATATTATCCCTGAAGCATTTAAATCTGTAATGGTTGAAGATCTGACAACGTTAGGAATTGATGTTGAGCGATATATTGAACTTAAAGATATAAAAGATCGACTTAAAGTCTCTTGGGAAAAATTAGAAAGAGGATTTCATCCCGGAAATATTCATTTTGCTATGTATCTTACGGATAAATGCAACCAAAAATGTATACACTGTGCTGCTGACGATCTCGTGCCACGTACAGAACTAACTACAGAACAATGGTGCCAGATAATCGAAAATGTTGAAACTGGATTGAGAAAACAAGGAAGACATGCATGTTTCGTGTGGTTTGGGGGAGAACCTACTTTGCGTAAAGATATAGGTGAAATCATGAAATTTTGCAAAGAAAAAGATTACATTCATGCTCTTATTACCAACGGTGTGAGATTTGACGAACCGTTCGTTAAAATGTGTAAGGAAAACAATATTAGTCATATATTCGTAAGTTTTGACAGTGCAGACCCAAAGAAAAACGATCAAATTCGTGGGTTCCCGAATTCCTTAGATTATGCTAAAAAAGCTATAGATCTCTGTTTAAAAAGTGGAATTTTTGTGTGTTCATCAATCACTGTCATGAAACAAAATATTGATGAGTTGGAAGAACTTAAAGAATTATCAGAAAAATGGGGTTCACAACCATATTTTAGATGTGTGGTCAAACAAAATCGAGCTGCTGAGTTTTGGGATGAAATAGGCCTTAATACGGAAGAATACAAAAAAATGTATGAATTTAAATACAAACATGCCGTTGAAACGATAAAAAAAGGTGAGGCAGGGATATTACCTGCTTATGAAATTTATGATATGGTACCCTTTATGGAACAACCTAAAGACGATAAGGAAATAGCGGCAATCGAATGGGGTGTAGGGTGTTTAGCTTGTAGGACGATGATGGGTATTGGCATAGATGGTACAATATACCCTGCAGGGTATCCCACTACATTGACGCTTGGAAACGCATTAAAGAATAATTTTGAAAATGTGCTTAATTCTCAACTATACAAAGATATTCGCGATAGAAAAAAAATTAAAGGGAAATGCGCGACATGCCATCATCTTAAGTATTGTGGTGGTGGATGTCGTGTGACTGCAGAATATATCACAGGGGATTTTTTTGGTTCATTTCCTTTTTGCTGGCATGAAAATGATCATGAACATCAAGTTGATTTTGTTCAAAAGAAAGAGATAGAATTTTTCGAACAATAATAGGTTTCTCTTAAGAATAAACGTGAGAATAATGCGAGTGTTAATAATTTCTGGGAGTAGGGAGATAGTACATGTTATGGTTCCGCCATTAGGAGAAGCATATTTGGGTTCCTATTTAATTAATCAAGGACATGATGTAAAGTTGCTTGATTTAACCTTAAGTAATGATTATAAACAAGATGTTTCAAAAGCAATATATGATTTCAATCCACAAGTAATTGGCATTTCAATTCGTAATATTGATTCAACTACATACCCTGGTAATCTTTTCTTTTATCTACCAGTTAAAAATATTATTCAATATATTAAACGACTTGTAGAACCAGATATTCCAATAATTTTAGGTGGGGCTGGTTTTTCTATTTTTTCTGAAGAAATTTTGAGGGATTTAAATCACGATTTGGGTGTTGTTGGCGATGGAGAATACGTATTTGCTGAGATACTAAAAAGAATTAGAAATAATGAAGACCCCAGAAATATTGAAAGGGGTATTTGTTTTTTGGACAATAAAGGCGAATACCATCAAAATCCACCATGGCGAGTTGAAAATTTAGATGAACTTCCTTTTCCAATACGGGATATTATGGATAATGATTCGTATCTTATAGATCCATTGAATAAATCTGGTCCAATTTGGGGAAATATTCAAACTAAAAGGGGCTGCCCTATGAATTGCATTTATTGTAGCTATAGATTTATTGAAGGAACCAATGTACGTTATAGATCTCCAGAAAATGTTACGGAAGAGCTCGATTTAATAGTAAATAATTATGGAATTAAAAATGTGTTTATTGTAGATAGTATTGTCAATTTAAATTATGATCATTTAAAAGAAACATGCCAAGAGATTATTAATCATAAAATACATGTCAATTGGGGAGCAAATTACGTTCCAAGTGAGAAATTTCTTGATTTAATGCCACTGATGAAAGAAAGTGGTGCTATACATTTCGCAACTGGTATTGAGTCATTATCAGAGGAAATGCTAAAAAATATGAATAAAAATCGATCCCCAGATGAGGCGATCCTTACTTCTAAAAAGTGTATTGATCTTGAAATTGAACAATTAATCCATATTATTGTTGGAGGTCCAGGGGAAACACTTGAAACAGTTCGAGCTTCATTAGACCAGTTAGAAACTATAGAGAGTTATAGAGGAAATTTATGGCAAGGAGATGGAGATGTAATCGTTTTTATAGGTATGAGAATTTATCCTCACACTCCTCTTCAGCGAATTGCAGAAGAAGAAGGAACTATTTTGAAGGGAGAAAAGTTACTTAAACCCAAATTTTATATCTCTCCAAAAATCAAAGAAGTAGATCTTTATCAAATAGTAAGAGAGTATGGTGAAGCAAATCCAAGATGGATGATGCCTGGACTTGGGTTCAACAATCCAGACGGGTTTGCTGAATTAAGTAATATTCAATTTGCAAAATATCAAAATTAAAAAAAAAGGTATTAATAAGATGGATTGGCAACAAGAAGTTAAAAAGCTTTATGAAGATATGGTCTTAAGAATTCCAGAAATGGTGAGACCTGTAATTAAGCCAGAACTTTTTAAAGCAGCTGAGCAAAAATGTGAGGAGCGAAATGGAAAACGGGTGGCTGAGATAGATCTTGTTGTGGCAATGTTTGAAGTCACACCACCAGCTTTTCAACCAACGATGATTGAGGATTTAAAAGCTTTGGGGGTTAATTATGACTTATATATGCCTAAAGTAAATTCTGATTTTAAACTTGAAAACGATCTTAATCAATTAGTTAATGATATTTTTAAGCTTGGTGAGATTACAGGTGTAAAATGTAATAGAGAAGCTATTTGGAAGACATTAAATTCTTACAAGGATTTTTTTTCCGGATCTTCTATTTCGATTAGAACAACTACCAAACCCATTGAAGAGAGGGATATTTCTGCAAGATATGTTGAAATGATGATCCCCCATAATCCAGATCCTTATAAAACTGCAATAAGAAAAGGATTAATTAAAAAGAACGGGCATCCAATTCATAAAATGATATTAGAAGCATTTGATACTTTTAATATTATGGGTTATGGTATTGATTTGGATTCTAGATTTGGATTATCTAAGATATGGCCTTTTATAGTGCCAGGGCCTATAGATCCGCTTTTTTCAATGAATTATGTCCCTAAAAGTATGAAAAAATACGAGGACTACTTTAAAAAACATGGATTGACAATATTTAGTCTTTTTGCTTTTGATTTCTTTAAGAATTCGACAAATATTTATTTCATGCTTAAAGATCCCTCTAAAAACAAAATTGCAGATTGTAAAGCACTTGTAAAAGATTTAGGTTTTACTTTAGCATCTGAAGAGATTATGGAAAAATGTTGCGATGCAGTACATCTCAATTATACTTTTAGCTGGGATTCAGAAAAGATCGAGCGTATCTGCTTTGGTATGACTTGTCATGATAAAAAGGAAGTTCCAGTGCACTTCCATCCGTTAATAGAAGAATTCGTTGAAAATTCACTGTTCCAAAGTGAAATTCATAAGTTTATTTACGGAGTAACTTTCACACCAAAAGGGTTTTACTATAAGATTGAAAATGATTATAATGGAACTATGGTAGATTTTCTATTAATGGGTTCTAGAGCAGGAATTGATTCCTATAAGTGATAAAGAAATCTTATCTTATGGTAAAACTATGTAATCAAGTAATTATTAAAAATGAGAAAATAGAATGGAGGTAAAAAAAATGAATACAAAAGAAGAATGGGCAGCGTATCTTACGCGTTTTATGAAAGCCTATAATGAGTTACCAGATTTGAAACCGATGTTAGAGCCAATAGCACCATTGGTTTTTCAATATATAATAACTGATGACCTTGAGATGAGTTATTGGCAATTAATCGAAAAGGATCGAATGGATTGGGGAATGGGTGAATACTCAGGACCTGATGCTCCGAAAATCATCCATAAAACGGATTTTGAAACTATCAAAAAAGTAAATTCAGGGGAGTCCGATCCTATTAAAGCTACTATGGAGGGTACTTATGTTGTAGAAGGTGACGTTTCTAAACTTATGGCTTGTGCACCTTTATTACCACTGAACGCAAAAGCTCACGCTGAAGCAGTAAAATGATGAGTAGATGATAAAAATTAAATTAATTTGTTTTTTTTATTTTAAAGTTATTAATAAATAATAAAAAGGTGAAAAAAGTTCAGTTTTGTGTAGCTACAAATTGGGATTTCGAGCTTATAGATAAATTAACAGAATACCCTGTAACTGATGTATATGGTGTTGCAGATCATACTATCGTAGGAGGAGGCCGCCCATCTTTTTTACTAACAAAAATTTCTGAAGAAAAAATAGCAGAATATATTAAGAGAATTCATGAGAAAAAAATGGAATTCTCTTATTTATTAAATGCTCCATGTATGAACAATATGGAATATGATACACATTACCATAAAGAACTGCTTAAATATCTTCAATGGATTAGTGATATAGGAACTGATAACGTGATAGTAACCAATCCATTTTTAATACAGCTAATCAATAAACAATTTCCAAAACTAAAAATTCGAGTTTCGACCATTGCACACGTCAATAGCGTGAACCGCGCAAAATTTTATGAAATGATGGGAGCAAATGAAATAACTCCAGATGTAATGATTAACCGAGATTTTAAAACTTTAGAAAAAATAAAGAAAGCAGTAAAATGTAAAATCGTTTTACTTTTAACTGATGGTTGTTTATATCAATGCCCCTTTAGATATTATCATTATAATATCTTAGGACATGCATCCCAATCTCATCAACAATTTGAGCGTAATTATATTGATACATGTATCTTAAATTGTAGTGTTATAAAATTTTCAAATCCAACCGAAGTACTTAAAGCAAGGTGGATTCGTCCAGAAGATTTATCTCATTATGAAGCTATAGGGATCAATAATTTTAAAATCGCTGGTCGGCGGATGTCAACAGAATGGATTATTAGAGCAGTAAAAGCATTCTCTTCACAAAAATATGATGGAAATCTAATTGATATTATTCAAGGGTTCTCAATGTCATTTGGAGGTCTAGAACAAAAAGATCCTAATCTAAAATTAACTAAAACTCTTGGGAAAGAGTTTAAGTCAAAATTGTATATAGACAATACCAAATTAGATGGCTTTATAGATTTTTTTAAAAAACAAGATTGCATAGCAATGTGTAATGAATGTAACTATTGTGAAAAATGGGCAAAAAAGGCTGTGATACTAGAAAAAGAGGAATCTACTAGATATGTAGAATCTTTAAAGAACTATATTGATGATATTGTATCCAGTCGTGAATTTGGAGTCACATCAACTAAACCTAAAGAAAAGGAAAAAATAGGTTTAATATGGGATTCTGAAACTGAGATCCTTTTTAATAAATTAATAGAGTTAACACCTCCTCAATTTCAACCAATAGCACGGGTTGCAATTTCATCTCTCGCAGAGGAAAAAGCCAAAAAAAGATCTTCACAACAAGTAGAACACGTGGATATGATCGAAGCTTTCTTAGAAGGAACTCCAGGACCTTTTCAAGCTGATATGAGGGAAGGACTTAAAAAGTATGGTCTAATAGATGAATAATTAGTGATAACAAATGTTTTTCTTAAAATCAAGGTTAATCACCAAGGTTAGATTGTTTCCATAAAAAAGAAGTATAATTTTAAATTTTAACTCTCATTTATTACGAATAAATCTGAGAATAAAAGAGGATTTTAAAAGTAAAGTGAATGTTGGAAAAAATATTAGAATTGAACGAATTATAAGTAGAAAAACGAATAGAACGATTATAATTCCAATGGATCATGGATTAACTTTGGGCACAATTAGAGGTTTAGAAAATTTAGCAGATATGGTAAATAAAGTTGCTTTAGGAGGCGCAAATGCAGTTTTAATGCATTCTGGTATGATTGGAGCAGGTCATAGACGTTATGGTAAAGATATTGGTTTAATTGTTCACTTATCTGGAGCTACTAATCTGGCTCCAGATCCAAATCGAAAAGTATTAGTTTGTTCTGTAGAGAGAGCAATAAAAATGGGTGCTGATGCTGTCTCAATTCATATAAATATCGGTGCTAATGAAGAACCAGAAATGCTTCAAGATGCTCAAAAAGTTGTGGAATCTTCAGGAGAGTGGGGAATACCTCTAATCGCTATGATGTATCCAAGAGGTAAAAAAATAAGCGATGAGAATAACCCAGAGGTAGTGAATATTGCGGTGAGGGCAGGAGCAGAATTAGGAGCAGATATAGTTAAAACAAATTACACTGGAGATATTGATTCCTTTAAATACATTGTAAAAAGCGTTCATATTCCAGTAATTATTGCTGGCGGTCCAAAAATGGATACAATCGTTGATTTATTACAAGTTGTTTATGATTCGATTCAAGCTGGGGGAACTGGAGTAGCTTTCGGAAGAAATGTCTTTCAAGCAGATGATCCTACAAAATTAGTTAGTGCAATTGCAAAAATTGTACATCATAATTACACTGTGGAAGAAGTTTTAAAAGAATACAAGTTTTAGAAATTTAGTATAAAAGTGTGTTTAAATGAAAGAACAGAAGATTGTTTCATACAATCATTTGGTTAAAAGAGCTATTAAAATTGCTATAGAATTCATTATCATTTGCATAATATTATTTTATTTACCAGAGATAATTTTGTTTTTTAGATTCCTTTACGGTTTTTAATGCTGAGGGGATTATAATATTTCCAATATTTCACGTAGCAATACCATTATTGATTTTTGAATTACCCCAAATTAAAAAAAAGTTTCAATTTAATCGCTTTGCTTTAATAATCGGGTCTCTAATACCTGATTTAATTGATAAGGCTCTAATGTTTTTAAGTATTAGTTCTGGAAGAAGCTATTCTCATACAATCCTATTTTCTGTGGTGAGTTCTTTATTTGTTTTTTTAATTACAAAGAGGAGTAAGATAATCTCGATTTCTTATTTCGTTGGAACTCTTTTCCATTTATTATTAGATTTACCTGATATACCTATATTATTTCCATTTATTCCTTATGATTTTATATATATAGAAGATCCATTCGGATTTTGGTTATATAAACTGATATATGACCCCTTTACTTATATTACAGAGATTGCAGGATTAAGTATTTTGATTTTCATAATTATCAATAATAAACTATTTAGTTTTAATAAAATCAAAGTATTTTTATTGAAAAATTCTAAAAAAGAACTAAAGATTGAAAACAAATATCAGGACTAATTAACCTTATGATAATAAATAAATAATATGGTAAAACTATTTTTCTTTTAAATACCAATATAATAGTAATAAACTTAAAAGGAATTAATTTCTCTGATTTGATAAAAATATGGAGCAAAAGAAAATACCGCACATTATTGTAGATACTAGAGAACAAAAACTAAGTAAAATCTTGGATAGTAAGAAAGATCGAATCACTTATGAAAATAAGCAGTTAGACATTGCTGATATTGTCGTTTCTGAGGAAGTGGCAATAGAAAGAAAGGAAGGTTTTGATTTTGTGTCTTCAATCATGGATAATCGTCTATTTGAGCAAATAATGAGGTTGCAGGAAACTTATAATACACCAATTTTAATTCTAGAAGGTTTAAATGACAATGTATTTGAAAATGTTGGAATGAAGATATCCTCAATTTATGGTGCTCTTGCGTTTACATCATATAAACTAGGAATTGCTGTAATTCCTACGAGGAATATAGAAGACACTGCTATTGTGGTCGAACGTGTAGCTTATAGAGAACAAATTAAGGACGGGGCTATAATATTAGCAAGAAAAGCACCTAAAGGAATGAGCATTGAAGAAAGAAGAACTTTTATTATCGAGGGTCTTGTAGATATCGGTCCTAAAAAAGCAAAATCGTTAATTGAACAATATAAGACGCCTCATAAGGTATTTAAAGCAATTAAGCATACTGAGATAACTTATACAAGAACAGGTAACCCTAAAGGAATTCAAGGTCCTTTAAGTAAAATAAAGGGATTTAGTTGGAAGTTTATTGAAAAAAATAAGAAATTGGTATTTGGTAAAAAGCATCGTTATATCCAAAAAAAACTTGATGACATACTAAATGAATAACTAGATATATTTCTCAAGATTTCTTAATAAACTTGTCTATTGTTTTTGTATGAAAGTTTCGTTCGATTTCCATATCTTTCTTTTCTTGATATTTTCTTGGCATATTTTGGTTAAAAAGTTTTAGATTTTCTCTTGATTTGATGAATTGGGATTCATAAAAAGACTTAAATAATTCTTTGGAATCAAGCTCATTATCTAAAAGGGGTTTAATACTGTTATATTTTGCTAATAAGGGGGAGATTATTGAAATGACTTTTTTTAGTTTCAGGTTAGAGCTCCCTATGAGGTAATCCTTTTTAATAGTGTACTTTATTATCTTTAATTTCTTTAGATCATCACTGATTTGCTTTGGTGTAATCATGTAAGTTTTATTTTTTTTGCCTGAAAATAAGATTATTGTGTATTTAGGAAATCTGTTATAAAAGAATTCTAAAATTAAATCTTCCACTGAATGTATTGGTTGAATATAACCTGTAAGGACCATGTTTTCTTCTATTCTGAACCGTGTAAACATCTTATTATAGTGTATTTCTTTGGAAACAGCACGAGCCATCTTATAATAATTCCTAGCTTGCGTTGTCAATGTAGTTTCAATTACTGCTTTAGAATCTCTCATTAATCCCCGAATTATTTTCTCTCTTTCTCTTTGCGGTTTAATCAGAAAATTTTTGTGTCTTTTCAATAAATTAATAATCTTGGTTCTATTCATACTAAACATTTTTCAATTTACCTTATGAGTTTTTTAATTCAATCAATTATACGATAAATGTTTTAAGGGTTGATTGGTAACCATTTCCAAATTTAATATAAGGTTCTGCTCTTTTAAGTACGATCCCTATATTTTTTAATTGAATTTTCTTAGTTATCTTGATTCCTTCATTTCTTAATTTCATAATTCTTCTGGCAGATGTTATACCAATCCCTGGGATTCTAAGAAGCTCTGAATATGGTAAATTATTAATGTCATTAGGTTTTATTCCATCAAAATAATTTTTTGCCAATTTTATTTTGGGATCCGTTCGTGGTAAATAATGATCATCTGTCAGAATATCTTTGATTTCTTTCAAGGGAATCTTGTAAATTCTCATCAACCAATCTGTTTGGTAAAGACGGTGCTCTCTTAACAAAGGAGTAGCTGGTTTCTTTTCTAAAGGCGTTCCAATTATGGGGTAAAATGCTGAAAAATAACCTCTACGCAGTTTGATAGACTTATATTCCCAATTAAGCCTATTAAGAATGTCCCAGTCTGTTTCGTCAGCAGCACCAACAACAAATTGCGTAGTTTGTCCAGCAGGTAATTGTTTTGCCCTATTATAATTCACTTCACAGATTTGATTAGATCTTTTATTATCTAGCTGCGTATCAAATGATTGTATTTTATCAACCTTTTCCCAATCATTGAAATTTTTTTCTGACACATCTCGAATCCATTCTTGCCTACGTAATATGTCAGTTTTCAATGATTTTTGATCTGCAATTTCTGATAAATGGCTTTCTGTAGGCGATTCAAGATTTATACTCATTCTATCAACGTACTGAGCAGCTCTCTGAATTATCTCCCTTGATGCTCCAGGAAGACATTTAAAATGAATATATCCTCGAAAATTATGTTTTTCTCTTAAAAGAATAACTGCTTGAAGCATTTTTTCCATTGTTACATCTGCATTTTTGGTTATTCCAGATGAGAGAAACATCCCCTCTACATAATTTCCTAAATATAGATGCATAAAGGCTCTAGCATACTCCTCTGGAGAAAGGCTGATTTTCATCCTATTAGCCTTATTAAAACAATATTTGCAGTTAAATATACAAGCATTGGAAAATAAAACTTTAAAAAGAGAGATACATCTACCATCTGGGGTGAAACTGTGACATATACCGCTTGAAAGAGTAGAACCAAAATAAGATTTGGTCTTTATTTTGTTAGAACTTCTTTCTTGATTTTTCCCTTGATTTGTTTTTTGCTTTTTATTTAGAATATTTGAATTTGAAATACAGCCACTTGATGCGCATATATCATATTTTCCTGCAGCTCCTAGTACTCTAATCTTTTCTAATAGGGTCGGCATTTTTACTTACAAGAAGAGAAGCCTATAACAATTTTTATTGTGAGATTAAATATCAATATTTATAGCTTTAAAATATGAAAAACTATTATCGAATAAAAAAAAATGAGGTTAAAGATTTAGTGTAATACTAATGATTAAGAAAAAAAAGAAAATTAAGTTAAAGAATTGCTGTTTTTCGCTGAAATAGAAGAATACCGAGAATAATTAGCCCTATTCCCCATATAGTAACCCATATTAAATTTAATCCAACTGGATCAAATGCTGTGCTTCCATATATCATTACAGCTCCCATTGCTTCTGCTGCTAAAGATGTAGGTATAAAACCTAGAACTGGAGCTGTAAGTAATCCCCCTAAAAATTGGAGTGGTAAAATGATAAACCAAGCAAGACCACCTGCAGAGCCAGCAGTTTTTACAAAGGATGCAAGGAGTAAACCAAATCCAAGAGATGTAAATGCAACTAAAAACGGAATAAAGAATAGCAAAAAAATATTTGCATTAGGATGGAAATATGCTCCGAATAATAAGGTCAAAAGAAGCATAATTACAATTTGTATTGCTGCAACTATCAATTGGGAAAACAATCCTGATAATAATATTGTTTGACGAGATACAGGCGTAGTAATTAAGCGTTGTAGTGTTCCTGATTCTTTTTCATCAGCAAAATGGCCTGCTAGTTGTGAAATTAGTACAATAGGAGCTAAGATTATAACACCTGGTGCAAATAAATTATAAGTCTCTAAACCATATGCATACCTAAGTAAGAGAATAAAAACTAAAGGGTAACCGAAAATCCAAATTAACTGACTTAGCTCACGAATCATTGATTTGAAGTTTTTTATAGTTAAATACCAAAGCTGTTTGGTAACTTTAGGTTCCATTTTTAATTCCATTAATCTCTCAACCTCCTACCTGTTAAATCAATAAAAACATCCTCTAAAGTATTTTTACGAACAGAAATATCTTCCATTTTAATTTTAACAACATCCATAATTTCTGAGACACGTCTTAATCCGTCAAGAGCATTTAGAACTATCCTGTGTTTTCCAACTGGTTTGCCCCATCTTACAAAATCTAATGTTTTTACGCGCTCAATAATTCCCTCTCTTTGCTCTATTTCCTTGATCCTAAATTCTAGTATATCTCCTTCTCCCAGTTTTCCTTTCAATTCGTCTGGAGTACCCTGGGCAATTATTTTTCCATAATCAATAATTACAAGTTCATCCGAAAGATCATCTGCTTCTTCCATATTATGTGTGGTTAATATTATAGTACATTCTCTCTCTTGAAAATCGCGGATAAAATCCCATACTACTCGTCGCGACTGAGGATCAAGCCCCGCTGTGGGTTCATCAAAAAATAATAACTCTGGTTCATGGATAACTGCCATTAATACATTTATTCGCCGTTTCATTCCACCTGAGAATCCTTTAACTAAAGAGTTTGCACGATCCAACAGATTCATTTTTCCTAACAAATCATCAGTTCTTTCTTTATAATCTTTCTTTGCCATCCCATGCATTTGGGCAATTAAATGAATATTCTCTCTTGCTGTTAGGCGTGGATAAACCACAAGTTCTTGAGGACATAAACCAATCCTTCTTTTAATCTCACTTGCCTCTTTTTTTACGTCGAATCCTAAAATTTCAGCATCTCCACTTGTTGGATGTAAAATTGTAGATAACATCCTGATAGTTGTTGTTTTTCCTGCACCATTTGGTCCAAGAACACCAAAAAGAGCACCTTTAGGTACTTTTAAATCAATTCCATCAACAGCATGTATGTCACCAAAATACTTTTTTAAATCTCTAGTTTCAATCGCATAAGACATTAAATTCACATTTTTATAACGTGTATTATAGTATTTATTCCATACTATCTTATATATAGTATAAAATTTAAATTTTTATTCAATTTCGAAGAATGTGTCAATATTCTTCTTTTAATTATAAAAAGTTTTCTGTTTTAGACTTGAAAGTAAAATGTTATTCTAAAAGCTTTTACTTAAAAAAAATTTTGAACTCTTATAAGATGAGTATTTATCTAATTTTAATTCCAATTTTTTTTTCGAGTATGGTTTATGGCATCATAGGGTTTGGAGATGCCCTGATATTAATTCCTATCATTACTCCAATAATTGGAGTAAAAGCAGCAGTAATTCTAGTGAATCTTTGGGGAACTTTTCCGGCTCTAATTAACTTTATTAAATATAGAGAATTTTTAGATAAGGGATATTTCCTTCGATTCTTATCTTTAGGAGTACCTGCTACAATTCTAGGAACATACTTAATTTTAAATATTCGAACAGAATGGATTGAGTTAATTTTTGGAATTTTCATTTTTATTTATTCTTCAATAAAACTCATTCAATATATTAGAAATCCGATCAAACATGATATAGAAAAGCAAATAAACTCAACATCTCCGATTATATTTATTGGTGGATTCTCATATGGACTACTAACTGGTTTAATAAGTGCAGCTGGTCCTCTTAATGTAGCATTATTAGAAAAAACTGGACACTATAAAGAGAATTTCATTGAAAATTTTGGAGCTATTGGAACTGTGTTATCAATATCTAGAATCCCATTTTATTTCATTGAAAATGTATTTCCTTATGACTTATTTTTAGTTTTTTTAATCGCATTTCCAGTGATATTCGTTGG